>JAHDGK010000015.1:85471-90711 GCA_020627685.1 Granulosicoccus sp.
GCTTTTTCCGACAACTCGACTGGCAAATAGGCCTGCGCCAGCGACTTTTCCACAAAATGTCCATAGCCACCGGAGGTTACCCATCCGACCACACGCCAATCACCCTCTCTTTGCGGATCTGGCTTTGGGGTTTGAGTGCCTGTGTCGTCGAATCTCGGAGCACCATGGCCATGCGGTGGCGTCACGGAGGCGTAATCCGTATCGCCGACTTTCGCCCACACTGGCTCATCTGCCATTACATCGGCTGTTTGCGCATCGATGACTAATGAGACACGTCGTAGTTTCGGCCCTTGTTCGTATTCAGTGGCGGCCGCTTCACGTCCTACAAAATCATTTTTATCTAACTTGATAAAGCGCTCCATGGCACCTTCAAATGGACCATAGATAGGACGAAGTTCTGCAAACCAGGTTGGGAAGTTTTTCTCTAAGCGCATTGATAACAATGCGCGCATGCCGAAGTCCACCAGCTTGTACGGCTCACCCGCGGTTTGGATACCCTCGTAAACTTTACGCTGATAAGCCGGAGCCATCCAGATTTCGTAGCCTAAGTCTCCGGTGTAAGAAATGCGATTCACAATGCAAGGCGCACCGTTAACATCCATTTCACGCGCATCCATAAAGCGGAAACCCGCATTACTCACATCAGTGTCACACAGCTCCTGAAGAACGTTGCGCGCGTTCGGCCCAGCAATGGATAAGCCCACCAAATCCATATCGAATCGTCTGATGCGTACGCCGGGGTATTCTTTTAAGAACTTTTGAAACCAGCGCATATGATATTTCTGCGCAGCAATTGAGCCCCACATCATGAACCGTTCTTCGGCTAACTTGGCAATAGTGAAATCACCAATGAGCTTGCCGTTCTCATTCAACATCGGCGTCAACACCATGCGTCCTAGTTTGGGCATGGTGTTTGTCATCAGATAAGACAAAAAGAGTTCTGCCCCTTCACCGGATATCTCATACTTGGCAAAGTTAGAAATTTCGGTAACACCGACTGACTCGCGGGTTTTCTTCACTTCATTCGAAATAGCCGCAAAATCATTGGAATGATGGAACGATGGAATGTCGTGTGCATTCTCAGCACTGTCTGCAAACCACATGGGCGTCTCTAAGCCCCAACTATCGCCCATGACCGCAAACTTCTCGTTCTTGAGGACATCATAAAGCGGTGTTGTTTGCTGTGGTCTTGCTGCAGGTAATTCCTCGTTAGGAAAGCGAATGGAGAAACGACGGGAATAGTTTTCGCGCACTTTCGCATTAGTGTATCGAAGCGTTGCCCAGTCGCCATATCGTGTGACGTCCATACCGTACACGTCAAAGCCTGGATCGCCCTCGGTCATCCAATTAGCCAGCGCTAGACCCACACCGCCTCCTTGAGAGAAGCCCGCCATAACGGCACACGCACACCAGAAGTTGGTCAACCCTTCAACCGGCCCTACAAGCGGATTGCCATCGGGGGCGAACGTGAAAGGACCATTGATGGTCTGTTTAATTCCGGCATTTTCAAACGCTGGAAAGTGTCTAAAACCGATTTCCAGCGATGGAGAGATACGTTCTAAATCGGGTTGCAAAAGCTCATGGCCAAAATCCCAAGGGGTGTTATTGGGCGACCACGGCTTGCACGCTTTTTCATAGGTACCTAATAACAGCCCATTGCCTTCCTGCCGGGTATAGATTTCACCTTTAAAATCGATAACACCCACCAACTCACGACCGGTGCTTTCGTTAAACTCCATCACCTCCGGCATATTATCGGTGAGCAAATACATATGCTCCATTGCCAACACGGGAAGTTCCAGTCCAACCATGCGGCCCACTTCACGCGCCCATAAGCCACCCGCGTTAACCACATGCTCTGTGGTGATTGTGCCGTTCTCAGTGATGACCTGCCAGGTGCCATCGGGTGACTGCGTAATGTCCATTACACGATTACGTAACTCGATTTTGGCACCCAGTTTTTGCGCAGCCTTGGCATAAGCGTGCGTTGTGCCTGACGGGTCAAGGTGGCCTTCAACCGGGTCCCACAATGCACCGACAAAATGACTTTCGTCCATCAACGGGAACATGGCTTTGGCTTCAGACGGCGTGATAATTTCTGTTTCCATGCCCAGACACCGGCTGCGGGCGTGCGTCATTCGCAAGAAATCCATACGCTCATTCGTATCGGCCATCATGACGCCACCCGTGAGATGGAGCCCACAGGACTGACCTGAGATTTCTTCCAGTTCATCGTAAAGAGAAACCGTGTACGCCTGCAGCTTGGCAACGTTAGGGTCGCCATTGAGGGTATGAAAACCTCCAGCGGCATGCCAGGAAGAACCAGACGTGAGTTCGGAGCGCTCTATAAGCAACACGTCCGTCCAACCGGCTTTAGCCAGATGGAAAAGCACAGAGCAACCAACAACTCCACCACCAATGACAACTGCTCTAGCCTGACTCTGCATTGCGCCTCCCAATTGGAAAAAACTCAAACACCAAACGCTCTGAATATCGCCCCGTTTTTTCTATGAGGCGAGCCATCCGAGTAGCTCGGATTGTAACGGATGGGGAGACAACTGCATGGTTTTTAGTCGCTTTCCGAACAGTTTTCTAACATCACAGAACATCGATGGTCCCGGTCGGCCACATAGCCATTTCCAGCCTCAATGATTGTAAGCAATCACATTAAATTAGCCAGCCTATGATTTACCGATTGCGACGGCGTATGATTCTGGCACTGGTATGTTAATAACGCGTTTTTCTTGCCATGGACCATCAACAGTTTCTGGAACAACTGCCCGCGGATACGCGTAAATCGTTGCAGCAGAAAAACAATCGCTCGGGGCTTTTGCACTTAGTAGTTCACTGCGGAATGTTGGCCTTGTTTGCCTTTCTCATTGCGCTAAAAGTACCCGGCTGGCCCTTGTTGTTACTGCCCTATGGTATCGGTTTGGTGTTCTTGTTCAACCTTCAGCACGAATGCACACACAAAACGCCGTTTAAACATTCAGCGCTGAATGAGGTCATAGGCTTTGCCTGTGGAGCCGTGCTTGTGCAACCGTTTCTGTGGTTTCGTTATTTCCATTTGGATCATCACCGCTACACCAACGACCCGGAGCGCGACCCGGAAATTAAAGGGCACTCAAAGCCTGACAATTGGGGAAGTTACTTACTGTTCGTTTCAACGCTGCCCTATTGGAAAAGTAAAATCACGTTGCTATGGCAACAAAGTTTCTACCCTATCGACGACAGCTACGTACCGGAAAAGGCTAGACGCGCTATCAAAACCGAAGCTCGTCTACTGGTATTACTCTATTTAGCAATCGCTCTATATACGGTATTTATCTCTCCACTATTACTTTGGTTATGGCTCATTCCCATTGCACTAGGATTTCCCTTTCTTAAACTGTACCACCTGGCAGAGCACGGGCTGTGTCCGCATATCGATAACAAGTTTTTAAACACGCGAACCGTTACTACGAATACGTTTGGCCGGTTCATGACATGGAATATGCCCTATCACGCTGAGCATCATTTACTACCCAGCGTCCCGTTTCATCAGTTGCCTCGATTGCATGAGCAGCTGAATCAGCACTTAGGAATTACTTCGCAAGGCTACCGAGCGTTTAGTAAGGAGTACTTACGCTTTGTGTCTGGCAAACACTCTGGGAATTCTGTAGCCAACTAGCCGTGTTCGTCGTTATCGACGTACGTCATAGCCAGTAAAACGTTTTCTGAATTGTTGTGGCGTTCGCCGATTGCACGCCAGCATCCGCACTACAGCGTAATCGGAAAACCCATTTTCTCAACCATGCGCACCCATAACTTACGCCATCCGCCTTTCTCGTCCAGGGTATCAAGCGCATACATGGTGATCTTTGCGCCTATCCATCGGAACGGCTCCGGTGGAATATAAGCAGGTACCGTGCGGGCAAACGATAACCGAGTGGCTTCTGTGTCTTTTCCGTCCAGAATATCCAAGCCCGTTTCGGCACCAAAGCGCGAGGCCGTGACACCAAAGCCAGAATACCCACCTGCAAAGATCATGTTGCCCTCATGAAACCGCTGATAGTGCACAGCCATTCTAGTGGTTAACCCAATGGGGCCGCTCCAAGCATGGGAGAACCTCACGCTCTCTTTTAGCTGTGGAAAGGTACGGTAGAAAGCGTTAACCAAGCGTAGAAATGGCGCGGCTGTTTTATCGGTAGCAGGGTCGGTATTGTTGTTAAAGAAGTAGTCCAAGCGACCACCAAACAGGATTCTATTGTCTTTGGTCAAACGCATATAGTTAAGCTGCGTTCTGGTGTCGTATATGCCTTGGCGGTGTTGCCAACCCACCATCTGCATTTGTTCATCGCTTAACGGTTCTGAGACCACTATACGATCTCGAACAGCGGCAACACGTCGCTTAATATGTTTATGGCCGGCAGCCCATGCGTTGGTTGCTAATAGAACTTTATTAGCGTCAATAGTGGCAGAAGGTGTTTTAACACTGATAACACCGTTAGAAAAACTGTTGCTAAGGTGCGGTGTGTTTTCATACACCTTAACGCCGAGCTCTATCGCCACACGTTTCAAACCCCGTGCAAGCTTACCGGGGTGCACGGTGCCACTGCGCTTTTTCGACCACACACCGGCGTGAAACAACGGTGAGTTGATTTCCGCCTGCACTTCTTGCTTGTTCAGCACAACGGCATCATGGCCATACTTTTTGTACAACTCGAAGTCTTCAGCAACAGCCTCTAGCCCGTCATCACCAATGGAGACTTTAAGTTCACCGCCCCACTCCAAATCGCAGTCAACGTTGTATTTTTCCAATGACGCCTTAAAGGCATCCAGATTTTTTTTACCCAGCTCTTCAAGCGTGGCAACCTCTGTCGGGAACATGCGCTCGGTATTATCAATGCCATGCATTACTGATGTGGACAAAATAGCGCCCGGGCGGCCGCTGGCACCGTTAGCAATAGACTTGGCCTCAATAAGGACTATCTCTCTTGCGGGGTTTGCCTCTTTGGCCAAAATAGCCGACCACAAACCGCAGAACCCTCCACCCACGATGAGTAAGTCGGTTTTTATATCGACCGCTAGTGCCGGTTGGTCTGCCACCGGGTCAAGACTGTCTAACCAATAAGGTGCAAAGCGTGTGTTTGCCAAGGCATGTAACGCAGCCGGGTTGTCATCTTCCATGGCGCTTATTTGATGAAACGACTGGCATGCGAGCACAACATTTCATACAAAATGTTTGCCCCTAAGGTGGC
>JAHDGK010000062.1 GCA_020627685.1 Granulosicoccus sp.
GCTTCTTGGCTACTGCCTTGCGAACTGGCTTCTTAGCAGCTGGCTTTTTAGCAACTGGCTTCTTGGCTACTGCTTTGCGAACTGGCTTCTTAGCAGCAGGCTTCTTAGCAACAGGCTTCTTGGCTACCGCTTTTTTAGCTGCAGTCTTTTTAACAGGCTTCTTCGCGACAGCTTTTTTTACCGCTGGTTTCTTAGCAGCAGGCTTGGCAGTTGACTTGCGTGCCACGGTAGCCTTTCCAGCAGATGACTTTTTTCCAGCTGTTTTTCGTGTGGTAGCTGAAGTTGATTTACGTGTTACCGATTTTCTTACAGTTTTGGTTTTCATTAAACGTGACTCAAAAATTTGCCTTAAGTGTGTAGTCGCCCAGCAAATAGCGTACACATTTGGCAAAACTTAAGAGAAATCTCTAATTTTTTTTCGATAAACCCGCATTTTTTGCTTTTTTTTCGCTGTCACGCGAGACCTTGGCGTATAAGCACTGCGTAGCAACCGTGCAAATTGTAAACAACATAACCGTGAAGTTGTGTGTCTTAAATGATTCGGATGAGTCATACTATGCAGGCAGACGGTTAGCGAGTGGCTCTGGTAGGAGCAGCTTCTAATACCATTCCGTTGCAATGAAGATTATGCGACCGACAAAAATGGAATCCCGAAGGTTGTGCTGTTAATTTTAATTTGTATTTAGGGGGTGACTCAGATGTTGATTCTGAGCAGAAGGACTGACGAATCAATCGTAATAGGTGATGAGGTAACAATCACCATACTCAGTGTTAAAGGAAAGCAGGTGCGCATCGGAATTACCGCGCCCCCTGATGTAAGCGTACACAGAGAAGAAATATATCAACGAATTCAGGCTGGAGATCCCGCCGAAGGAGAAGTCGCACCAAATTCAGAAGAGGCTTCTTCAGGAACAGACTAACTGCTTTATAGTTCCCTAGTTAGCATTTTTGTTCGGTTTCCAATACTTACAATGAAAAGCGCAGCCCAAAAGGCTGCGCTTTTTTAATCCGACCATCGCCAGCACTCTTATAGTGCAAACTTGCTCAGGCCTAGAGACTCCACGTCGCTACCGGCAGAATTGGTCTCATTAGTAACAACCCCGATACTGGCTTTTGCGGGATCAAGGTAAGTCTGTCCAACCCGCTTTAAATCTTCCAAAGAGACTTTTAGTATGCGTTGTCTGAATTGACGACGACGTTCTGCAGTTCTGTCAAATAACTCTGCCTGAAAGGTGCTGCGGGCTTCGCCGGCTGGTGAACCCGGTTTATCAATGCCGCTCATGACATTCAAAATAGCTTCCTCAAGTTCGCGTTCTTCGTGCTGATGGTTTTGCAACCAATCTATCGAGGCATCAAAATCTGACAACGTCTCAGCCAAGCGCGGATCGCGGTAGCTGTAAAACCGGAAAGATGCTGTATCGGAGTCATGTGACGCACCACCGCCATAGGCACCTCCTGTTTCGCGTATTGCCCGGTGTAAGAATCCGTTTCGCAGAAACGGTCCAAGCACTGCTAGAGCTGCGGAGTCTTCATGTGATGCAGGAACAGTCGCGTATGCCTTTGAGCTGAAATTGACTTCAGTGCTGGTTGTCCAGAGCTGCTTCACTTGCTCTCTTACCGGGGCCGGCGAGAAGCTTTCGAAAGAATCGGCGATGGGGCTGCTACCAAATGAGGTAGCCATGCTCTGTAAAACAGGGGAGACATTTTCTTCCTCAGCAACAACCATGAATTGTCTAGGCGCTGACTTCATGATCGAGTGAATGGTGCTGAGTTTTTCACACAATTCGTTCAATGCACTTTCTTGCTCTAGAGAATCATCTAACGCCTTGATGGCTTTGATGCCTGCCAAACCGTTTAGCTCGTGCGTAAGTTTGATAGTTGGGCTCATGCCGCTAGCAGCGGCCATCATCGCCAACATGTGCCCGCTGCCTGTGACACTCTGTTCGCGGCCCGCTCTTGACTGCGATACCAGCTCTCTAATTCTTGCGGTTTCAGTAAAGTTAAGATCTGTCAGGGTATCTAGCATCAGCTCGGATAATGCATCTGTGTTTCTCAGTAGAGCTTTGCCACGGACAACCATATAGCCTTTAACATCCTGCTCGTCATCAACTGCTCCGCGTTGCATGACGTAGGTACCAATGCCACCGGTTACGGCTGCCAACCTGGATTGTGTGGACAAATAGTCTCTACCACCTGATCCAACTTCGCTCGCAAACCCTGTGTACAGAGGTAAAACGGCTTGGAGCTCTGGTTCTAGTTGAGGTAGGTCTACGACAACATGCTGGTAAACGAGGCCGTTGGTCCCTTGAGAAAACAACGTTGCCGGTGCGCCTTCTATTTCAACCTTTTTCGACGTTGGGATATGCATGTCTGCCGGCACATCACTCAGAGTTACTTTTGGCAGGATCTCTGGGTCATCCTGTTGAGATTGTCTCTCCTCAAGCGCTTTTGCACGTTCGACAATGCGTTGTGCCTCATTGCTGGAGAGGGCAGCTTTCATCTGTGCCAGGCGTGCACTTTCTGCCAAATTTCGGCGCTCGCTAATGGCGGCATCCGGGGCCATGGTCAGGGTGACTCTATGAGTGTTATCCAGCAGAAGCTCTTTAACCAGATTTGCAATGAAATCGGGCTGCTCCGCTGCAGTTCGTAATCTTGCGAGCGCCGGGTCTAAATCAATTGCTGCAAGGGTGTCACCTCGCTGCATAGCCGAGGACAAGCCGCTTAATACAAGCTGCAACCCAAATGGCATACCATCACCGCGAATTTCGCGCTGACTCATCTCTAGTTGATGCAGCACGGCTTCCACTTGCTCTTGGGGAACGCCGTCTCTAGCCACAGCCTCTAGTACATCCAACACGAGTTTCTCCACGGCTTGAGTTTGGTCGGGATTTGATCCCTCCAGTCCACAGGCGAATACCATTTCTCGCGCACTGTCTTCCAGGCCGCACAGTGGAGATGGCGAATTACCTAGATCGCTTTGCTCAAGAGCTCGCATTAGTGGCGAAGCACTGTTGTCCAGCAATACGCTTGATAAGAGGTGAGATCGAAGTCTGTCATCAAGATTGATGCTTTCGCCGAGCAACCAGCCTACAACGATGTGGGTTTTATCGGCAGTGTCCTCTTCCTGCGTAGCGTAGGCTTCTTGTACACGGACAGGTGAGTGGTAGCGTTTAGCAGGTTCTACTTGGATAGTACGATCTAGTTTTTCAAACCGTGTTAGGACTTGATCCTGGAACCTTCCTTGAAGCTCTTCTGGTGCTATGTCTCCGTAGGTCATGAAAACGGCATTAGAAGGATGGTAATGGGTATCGTAGAAAGACTTCAGCTGCTCATAGCTTAAGTCCGGGATGTGTTCGGGGTCACCGCCGCTGTTGTAGTGATAGGTGTTGTTAGGAAACAGGTGCTTGCTAAGGGTCTGCCAGAGCATACTGGTGGGCGCACTCATAGCCCCTTTCATTTCATTAAAGACAACACCCTTAAAAACAAGATCAGTTGATGGGTCGTTGGCTTTTTCGAATTCAACCCGATGGCCTTCTTGAGCGAAGTCCAGTTCGTGCAGACGAGAAAAGAACACTGCATCGAGATAGACGTCCAGAAGATTGAAATAGTCCTTACGATTTTGACTGGCGAACGGGTAGGCGGTCCAATCGCTTGAAGTGAAAGCATTCATAAAGGTGTTCAGAGAACGCCTGATCATCATAAAAAACGGGTCGCGGACGGGATATTTTTCACTACCGCATAACACCGTGTGTTCCAGAATATGCGCGACACCGGTTGAATCGGTTGGCACGGTCCTCAAACCAACCAGGAATACATTTTCAGGATTGTCGGTCGCGAGGTGCACATGAGGCACTCCTGTCGCTGCATGACGGAACTCATGAACGTCTATATCCAGGGACTGGATATGTTCGCTGCGCACATGGGTAAAAGCGGGGTGGCTGACCGGCATATTCATAAATTAATTGGACTCCTGAAAAAAGGAACGTACTTTGTGTGATCGGTTTCAATCCCGAACACTTTACTGTGCTTTAGCGGCAAATGAATTGCCAACCTGGTCATTAAGAGTGGGGTGTTTTTTGTCGATACGCAAGCAGTAGGGACATGGTTTTCGAATTTTTAGTTCCTATCTCCTTTGTGTCCGGACTCTAATGAACTCGTGAAACTGCAAATCATAGTGATTGCGATGCTGGCGACCTGCGCCGGGGCAGTACACAGCTGGTATTCGAAAAACCAGTATGTTCAGGCTGCCATGATTTCGGAGGCGTTTAATCTTGCCAACCCAGTCAAAAAGAGAGTCTCAGATCACTTTATTGAATTGGGTTCTTTACCGGGCAGTAATAAGGAGCTGGGACTGCCAGATCCGGAAAATCTACTAGGCACAACCGTTAGCAGCGTAGTCGTCCGACAAGGGGGACTGATCCAGATTCAGCTCGGAGCTGACACAGACGTCCAAACAATGTCATTTGTTCCTGCCGTGAGTTCTTCTAGCGGCCATCTTTTCTGGCGCTGTTTAAGTGACACCGTCGATAAAGGTGTATTGGAAAAACTCAGACCGTCGTGTGAGCATCGCCAGCTGACCAAGGAGAGTCAGCTTCAGCAAGCCATCATATTCCAGGACCTAGCCCAGATAAACCACTGGCTTGAGGCCGGTGCTGATCCCGATATCCATGTGCTTGGACTCACATCACTGTCGCTGGCTATCGAAACGGGTAATCCGGATATCATCAAGCGCTTGCTGGATGCCGGTGCTAAACCCAATGTTCGGGCGCAAACTCATGATGGCTATACGCCGTTGATCTCGGCCATAAAGAATCAACAGCCGGATGTCGCAGCGCTGCTGCTGGATTCTGAAGCCTCAGCGTTGATAAAAGACCTTCAGGGCCGCTCGCCCAGAGATCATGCGCTGTTGGCCGATACCGAAATGAGCAGCGAGTTTACCTTTCTAATTGATGCATCACTTAATCCGCAATTCAAATCCCACCCAGCTGAGTCTTTTAATCGCCGTGAAGCCGTAAACAGTGAACGGTGGGCAGATCGTTCAGGTGATGATTCAGGGTTGGCTTCGCAATTGGAGCTAGCGATACATTCGCAGAACCTACCGCGAGTCGTGCAACTAATAGAGCAGGGTGCGAACGTAAATCAGCCGACATCCCATCATTCAAGATACCTAATTGAAGCCAGTAAGCGAGGGTATACAGATATCGTCTCAGCCCTAATCGACCAGGGAGCTCGAGTAGATGCTACCGATAAATTGGGCCGAACTGCTTACCTGGCCGCGGTTGGAACGGGGCACGGCAAGGTCGCTAAAATATTGGCAGAGGCGGGCGCTGATACGCGGGCAGTCGACAACAATGGAGTCGATGCAATGCAAATGATGAGGAGTCGAAAAGATCGATACCCATCGACATTGCAGATTGCATCATCGGACGACTCATTTAATTGAACAAGCGTAGCTCGCGTTATTCGAGCTTCAGAGTGCCCATCAATGAGGGGTTACTCAACGTGCCATCAACATTAGTGCCGTTCCCTGCAGGGTGTTTCCAACCCCATTTGCCATTGCGCTCACCACCGCCATCGTCGTCATTGACTTGTAGTTCGAATCCGAACGCTTCGTCTGGATCAATACCGGCGTCGTCCAGACTAATGCGAATTTCATAGACGTCTTGTTCAAAACGAGATCTTCTGATGCCGCGAGGACCAATTCCGGGGCCGGTCGCGAACGTAATATCCAAATCAGAAGAGTTGGGTCCTGCGATGTCACCCGAGGAAGCAGATTGCTTGTCGGCACCGGCAAGTTTGCCAGGCAGTATCCGGTGGAAATCATCGCTACCGTAGCTTGTTGACTTACTGTTATCGCCGTCAATATAGAGTTCCAAGCTATCGTCATTCACTAAGTCCGAACCTGAATCTCTTCGACGATCTCCATTGTCATCCACAACAACAACGACATAGAGATACGTACCATCATGCATTGCACCCCATCGTCTGAATGCTGTGCCATCAGTCGCTTCATCTTCAGCATTATTATCAATCATTAAATTTTCAATGACTAGTTCGGCACCGCTGTTATCTGTTTGAGTAGCCGCTGCCCACTCCCGGGTGAGCTCGTAGCGGTTGCTCATCGTAACGTTGCTACCATCAATAATCGGTGCTGCACTGGATGCTATTCGTGGAACAATCACGTCAACCACTACCGGTGCATCAGAATCTGATTCGTCCTCGGTAGCTTGCTCCGTCTGAGAGTCGTCGTTGGCATCGTCCTCAGACGCATCTCCGGAATCTGTCGAGGTGGAAGTGTTGTCATCTGACTGACCAGAACTTCCAGAATCTTCTGAGCTTGAACCTGTATCTGAACCCTCATCGGTCCCTGGCGATGATGTTGAATCGCTTTGGCTGTCACTTGACTGCTCGGTGTCCGATGACGGAGTCGTTGGCTCATTCGTGTCAGGGGTTTGCGCTGGTGACGTGGGTGGATTGGCGTTATCGTTAGCACTGTCGTTTGACGATCCGTCATCGTTTGCCGGTGGGGTTGCATCGTCGTTCGCTGGAGGGGTTGCGTCCTCATTTTGAGGGGCGGTGAACGGATCGCTATCGTCTATACGCTCCTGGAAATTGCTCACCCCATCGCCGTCGTTGTCGATGTCGGTTGTGTAGTCAGTACTGTTGGTAGTGACTACCGATCCGTCGGTTGCGACTTCTAGTGTTTCTACACGGCGCGCCAGTGGAAGTTGCCGACCATCAAAAGCTTCATTCCAAGTCACCGTGGCCGTAAAACTGGTGCCCGGTGTCACATTAATAGTGCCACTCCATTCATTACCATTGCCTTTTTGCATGCTGACCGTCGCGCCAGTGGACAGCAGTATGGTCGGGCTCAGATTGTCCGGGTTTAACTGCTCGGCAGTTAATAAAAATTGCGGCAAGCTGATGGGCACTTGCGGATTGGCATCCAGAGTGGTGACCGTTCCTCCGCTGGAGCACGCGGATAGGATCAGAGCGCTGAGCACACTTGCCGATACCGTCAAAGATGACTTATTGAATAATTTCATTTCAAGCACCTTTACTGCAGGTTGAACGTGAGTGGTACAACTTGCGAATCACTACCACCGCTATTGGCCATGGATGCAAGTACGCCAACTGCCAAGACTCCGAGGGTTACCTGTACCCAACGATTCTTAAGTATTGATGGTGCTTGTTCTTGCTGTTGCGGTGCTGGTGTTAATACAACCGATTGTTCAGTTGCTGATGATGTGGAAATTTTTGAAGAGGCTTTCAATCGTCTTTGGTAGGGATCAAAAGCAAATCCGCTGACTGTTCTGTTGCCCGCTTCATCTCTTGCCTGCACATAGTACTCAATGGTGCGTAAGTCGGAATTGTCTGTGGGAATCGATACGCTGAAATAGCCAGTGTCACCTAACGCTTCCATCGGGGCAGGGGTGAACGGCAGCTGACCTTCGCGGCGATAATAGAGTGTGGCGTCTTTTAAGCTGACGTCGTCAACAATCTGAACCGTGAACACCTGAGTGAAGTCTGCTTCACCTTCAGCGAGTTCTTCAAGCTCGATGACAGGGCCGACAGTGTCGATTGCTTGTGCCGATGCCGTCGTTATTGAGACCAATGAAAAAGTCAGGGCGACAAAGCCTGTAAGCGCGACGCGCCATAGTACAGTGCACGATGAGAGTGCTTTTCTGACACTGTTCATCAAAGAACTCCGAGGAAGAATAATTGTCAGTATACGTAATCACAGAGTATAAGCCGTGATCAGTACTGCGGTTCCCGACAATGGTCGGTAAATGGTCATAATAAAAACATGATGCGAGCCGCAATTTTCCTGAGTTTGGTCGTCATCGTCGTGTGGATGACGATAGCAGCGAACCCGCGTCCGGTGTTGTTTGTAAACGGCCATATTTTGACGTTGGATGCTGAATCGTCGGTTGCTGATTCTTTGCTCATTTCCGACGGAAAGATAGAGGCCATCGGGCCTGAGGCCTTGATAAGCAATGACTTATCGATATTCACGCGGACAATCGATCTGCGTGGCAAAACTGTGTTGCCGGGTTTTGTGGATGCCCATAGTCATTTTCCCAGCTCTGGATTAACGCAGGCAGGTTTAGATCTGACGCCGCCGCCAGTTGGAAATGTTTCAACATTGCAACTTCTGCTCGACGAGGTTTCTAAAGAGGCAAATTCGCTGTCAAAGGGGGACTGGATAGTCGGTTTTAACTACGATGATGCGTCCCTGGACATCGCTAGGCACCCTACACGGGAAGAGCTCGATGCCGTTTCGCCCGAGAACCCGGTGTATTTGTGGCATCGGTCCGGTCACATGGGAGTGGCAAATACTCTCGCGCTATCGGCTCTAGGGCATCACGGTGTGGCTTTTTCTCAATCTGTTGAAACTGATCAGCCTGACAGAGATGAGCGGGGGCAACTTACGGGATTACTGCAAGAGGGTGCTGCCCCTCGATTGAGTTATCTACTCAAAAAAATGCAAGTGACCCGTCTGCTCAAAGCCATGCTTTATGCCAAAGACGAATATCTGTCGGCAGGTGTGACAACGGTGCAGAACGGCTTTGCAGATATCCCTAGTATGCGAATGTTGCGTTGGGCGCGTCGATTGGGAGTGCTACCGCAACGCGTTGTTGTCTGGCCTGCTCACGATAAGTTGTCGTCTGAGATAAGCTTGCCCACACAGGGCGCTTCAAGCGAAACAGAAAATGCCTTAGCGAGGGCGCTCGGATGGCCAGACAATGACAAGGATTTTTCAATATCGGCGTTAAAGCTGATTGTTGATGGAAGTCCTCAGGGCAGAACGGCCTGGTTAACTCGACCTTATTTAAAACTCCCGGGTCATTCGGCATCTAAAGCGGGTGAGCATTATCACGGTCATCCGGCTATGCCCGTTGCTGAATTTAAGCATTGGGTTAACCGTTATCACAGCGCCGGTTTTCAGCTGGCAATTCACGGTAACGGGGATGCTGCGATCGATCTCATCATTTCAACGTTGAGAGAAGCACAATCAGTCTCTTATAGGGACGATGCGCGACACGTGCTAGTGCACGGACAAGTGATTAGGCAAGATCAGTTATCTGCACTTGCAGAGCTGGGAGTCAGTGTGACTTTTTTCCCGTCGCACACGTTTTACTGGGGTGATTGGTATCGAACGTCAGTATTGGGCGACGATCGCGCGCAACAAATAACGCCGCTGGCTTCAGCCGATGCATTTGGTCTTCGGTATTCCTTACATTCAGATGCGCCGGTCACACCCATTTCCCCGTTGGATATTCTTTGGAGTGCAACTACGCGCGAAACGCTCTCAGGTTTTAAATTAGGGCCTGAATACAAAATTAGTCGTGAAAAGGCATTGCGTGCGTTGACGATTGACGCTGCTTGGCAAAATCATTTGGAACACGATCGTGGTTCATTAGAGGCCGGTAAATTAGCTGATCTCATTGTGTTGTCCGGTGACCCATTAACGCATCCGGATGTCCGGCAGCTTCATGTTGAAGAGGTGTGGATTGGCGGGAAGCGGCGATATGCAAAATAGTAAAGTCGTGGCGCTTAACGATATGTTTTAAAATTCACATTTTATTGGCTCTTGGTCCTTGTCGAACCCTAGAGAAAATGTGTAGAGTCTGGGGCGCTTCAACGCCGTGCACCCAACAGCCGTTCGTTGCGAAAACAACCCTCCCCATTTAACTTAATTAGTGAGTCTTACTTGTCCAAGCATCGATTAGATCGGCTGTTGAAGCCGTCCTCAATAGCGGTATTCGGAGGCCATTGGGCAGAGGCCGTTGTAGAGCAATGCCGAAAAGGCGGATTCACGGGTGAGATTTGGCCGGTTCACCCCAACCGTACCCAGATAGCAGGAGAGAATTGCTACTCATCCATTGAAGACTTACCCGGTGTCCCTGACGCGTGTTTCGTCGGTGTAAATAAAGATGCGACTATTGCACTGGTTGAATCTTTGAGTGCATTGGGTGCTGGTGGTGCAATCTGCTTTGCTTCGGGGTTCAGTGAGACCGCCGACCAAGACGCGGATGCGGAAGTTCGTCAGTCTCGATTGGTTGCAGCGGCAGGCGAGATGCCCATCGTCGGGCCTAACTGTTACGGCGTCATAAATTATTTAGATAATGTGGCTTTATGGCCTGATCAGCACGGTGGAAAACACGTTGAGCGCGGTGTTGCCGTCATCACCCAATCCTCCAATATTGCAATCAACCTGTCGATGCAGCAAAGGGGCCTTCCCATCGCTTATTTGCTAACCGCGGGTAACCAGGCGCAAACCAGTCTTGCTGAGTTGGCGACAGCAGTTATCAGTGATGAACGTGTCAGTGCTTTGGGACTGCATATAGAGGGTTTTTCTGACATCCGTGTATTTGAAAAACTGGCTTTGCATGCACGTCAGCTGGGAAAACGGATTGTCATACTGAAAACCGGAGTGACACCGCTAGCTCGTGCGGCATTAATGTCTCACACGCGCTCTTTGTCGGGGAACGATGCTGCCGCGAGTGCGTTTATAGAACGGCTAGGCATGTGCCGTGTTCGGGGAATCGGTGAATTTGTTGAAACACTGAAAGTGTTAAACCTGAAACGAAAAGTATCCGGTACCCGAACATTCTCTATGAGTTGCTCAGGTGGAGAAGCGGCGTTGGTTTCCGATATGGGCTCCGATGCTAGCCTGACTTTTCCGGCACTTATCCCGCGACAAGTTGAAGAACTCCGGGATGTGTTGGGTGGTGACATCGCATTAGCTAACCCGTTGGATTATCACACGGTCATTTGGGACAACACAGAAGCGATGACAGCCATGGTGCGAGCCATGTTGCAGGCTCACAAACCTGATACTCAGGATCTTGCGTCAACGGATGATGTTGTTCCCGAGCTTGCTGACATCGCACTGTTGGTTCTCGATTTCCCCCGATTGGATAGGTGCGAAGCTCCGTCCTGGCAGCGTGCGCTGGATGCTTATGTGGATGCGTTGAATCATTGGTCGGGCGTCGGTGCTGTTGTGGCTAGCTTGCCGGAGAATATGCCAGAGCCCATCATCGAAGCATTATTTGAAAAAGGTGTGGTAGCGCTGTGTGGAATGGGCGATGGACTCAAAGCGCTTCGCAACGCTGCTTGGCTTGAAAATTCAGCCAGAATGAAACGTCTGCCACCTATCTGGTTGGATGAAAAATCAGATAACGCTCCGTTTAAAGCAGCCGTGTTGTCCGTGGTCGAAGGAACCGCCCAAGCAACGGGCCGGCCGAGTGCTAGGCGGGCAAGTCAAGAGGCATGGGGCTTGGTTAAAGCAACGGTGCCGGAAACTGATCTTCCAAGACAGCTCGACGAGAGCACAGCTAAAAGGTGGGTAAATCGCTATGGCGTTCCAGTTCCTGTCAGTATCCGGCTCTCATTCGGCGATGTTCGTTCATCCAGACGTTTGTCACGTGCTCTGGATAAGGCGTCCTCGGCGTTTAACTATCCCGTTGTGGTTAAAGGTTTAGGGGTGGTTCATAAAAGTGAATCGAATGCGATAGAACTGGGAGTTAGAGACCGCCGTGGCCTGGAACGCGCCATTAACCGCATCGATTGTGCCGGTGGTTGCCTCATTGAAGAGTATGTGGAGGATGCGGTTGCAGAGTTATTGGTCAGCGTTATCCATGACCCGGTACACGGCATGTTAATGACGATTGGTGCGGGCGGCATCACCACAGAAGTATTGAATGATTCGGCACAGTGCCTACTACCAACGTCTGCAGCTGAACTAGAAGAGATGCTTAGTCGTTTGCGATGCGCGCCGCTGCTAAATGGTTTTAGAGGGCGCGCGGTAGTCAATCGAAAAGCACTGATTGATGCTTTGTTATCTGTAGAAAAAGCCGCGCTTCAGTTGGGTGAGCGATTGGTTGAGTTAGAAATTAACCCGCTGCTATGTGGCGAGAACACCTGCACGGCAGTTGATGCTTATATTGCCGTTCGGGATCTACCTGGCGGCAACCAATCTGAATAACTGCCTATTCAACAGTTACGCTTTTAGCCAGGTTTCTAGGTTGGTCAACGTCTCGATTGAGTCTTAAGGCCACGTGATAAGCCAGCAATTGTAATGCAACTCCGGCAATTACAGGCTTAAGTATGTGTTCCACACGTGGTGTTTTAATGATGTGGTCGCTCAGCGCAACTATTTGTTCATTGTCGGAGTCTGTTACTGAAATGATGGGGCCGCCTCGTGCTTTTATTTCTTCGAGCGAGGAAATAGATTTCACTAAAAGCTCGTTGTCTGGAAGAATAACAATGCAAGGGGTATCCTTTGTTATTAGCGCGAGTGGTCCATGCTTAAGTTCGGACGCTGGGTAGGCTTCTGCATGAATGTATGAGATTTCCTTAAGCTTTTGCGCGCCTTCAAGCGCTACGGGAAACGCGTCAGTTCTACCGAGAAAAAATGTGCTCTGAGCGGAATCAATAAATCCAGATAGCTTTTCTATTTGCGTTTCCAATTTCAGACATTCATTTATGTGCTCGGGCAGGGAAGACAATGCATTGATCAATGATGCGCCCCTTTGTGGTGAAACATCTCGCAAGCGGCCTAACATCAGCGCCAACAGCGAAAAAACAGTAAGCATGCTGGTATAAGCCTTAGTGGACGCAACCGATACTTCCGGGCCTGCGTGCATGTACACGCCGCCGTCAACTTCGCGCGCAATCGTGCTGCCGACACTGTTCACAACACCGAGTACAAAACCGCCTTTGCGTTGAATCTCGCGTAAGGCTGCCAACGTGTCGAAGGTTTCGCCAGATTGGCTAACGACGATATATAGCGTTTCAGCCTCAATAATGGGGTTTCGGTAGCGAAACTCTGCAGCAGCCTCTGCGCTAACCGGTATGCGCGCCAATTGTTCAATGGTGTGTGAGCCTGCGAGTGCCGCATAGTAGGCCGACCCGCATCCTAGAATTTTAATCCGCTTAAAATTCAGTAAATCACGTGCTTGTAGATTAAGCCCGCCCAAATGCGCTGTTGAAAACCGGGCGTCTAACCGACCACTGAGTGTTCGCTCAACCACTTCAGCTTGTTCATGAATTTCTCGATGTAAAAAGTACTGGTAGCCGCCTTTATCATAGTCATCAATCGAGGAACTTAATTCGGAGCGGGTTTTCTCTGATGGGTTTGCATCCAATGTGGTGACGCTGAAACCATCGGGCGTCAGTTCAGCAACTTCGCCGTCATCCAGATGGATGATTTCGCGAGTGTGTCTTGCGAGTGCAGACATGTCGGATGCAGCTAGCATCTCATTTTTTCCAATGCCGATAATCACCGGACTACCGTTTCTTGCAACAACAATGGTACCCGGGTCATCTTTATCAATTGCTGCCAGCCCGTAAGTTCCTTGCACCCCAAGTAGCACATCGCGCATCGCATCGATTAGCTTGCCGCCGTGGCTTGCAAGAAGGTGCGCTAGTACCTCTGTATCGGTATCGGATTGACAGTTTATGCCAAGCGCTTTCAGCTTTTGCTTAAGCGCCGGAGCGTTTTCGATAATGCCGTTATGAACAACGGCTATTCTGTTTTTGCTGTCCGAGTGCGGGTGCGCATTGATGTCGGTCGGTGCCCCATGAGTCGCCCAACGGGTATGGCCGATTCCACAAACCCCATCGATAGTTGCGGGTAGCTGATCTTCAAGAACCGACAGCTTCCCAGCCGCTTTAAACGTTTTTATGCGTTTGCGGTGCGTCAGCGCAATACCTGACGAGTCGTAACCGCGGTATTCGAGTCGGCGGAGGCCGTCAATGAGTATGTCTCGAGCAGGTTTCGATCCGGTGTATGCAATTATTCCGCACATGATTCAATGTTTCCTGTTGTCTCTTTTGTTTCATGATTCGAGGATGCTGTTGGAGTCTGCGGCATCGCAGAATCATGACTTTGTCTGAGTGTGGGAGAATCTGAACTACCCATAGATCGTCCTGCGAATTTGTCTTTCCGTCATCGGCGATGCTGTAAATCGGTTCTGCTCTAATTCTTCTTCAATCCGTAAATAGATCTGTGCGTTACTCAAACCTGATTTCTGAAGTTCGTGGTGACGACGTCTGATGAAATCACTGACCGTTTCGTTGTAATAAGCCAAAACTTCCCGGACGAGTCGCGAGGCTTCCTCACCTGACAGAGCGCTATGCCTACACAGGTGATCAATCAGCTCATTGGGGGTTGGGTCACTCGACATGAGGTGGATATTGCGCTGCGCGACGGAAATAGACAACAATATTGCCCGAATACGGGCATAATTTGCGTGTAAATATGAAAACTGAAGCGCTTTTTAATGAGTCCCGCGTAATTTGCCCGGGAATGGTGTACCTGCCGTCGTTTGCTGACTCAGATCAATTGCACCAGGCCTTGCAGCCTGTTCTGACGGCTTCGCCTTTGCGGCAGATGCAAACGAGCCGGGGTTTTCCAATGTCTGTTCGCACCAGCAATTGCGGCACTGCCGGCTGGATCTCAGATAGAAAAGGCTATCGGTATACGGCTATCGATCCGTTGACCGAGCAACCATGGCCTGACATGCCAGAGGTATTTTCCTCCCTGGCAATGCGCGCTGCCACAGAGGCAGGGTATGATGGCTTCAGGCCGGACGCCTGTTTGATTAATTATTATGTCCCGGGCACTCAGATGGGTGCGCATCAAGATAAAGATGAGCGAGATTTCGATCAGCCCATCGTGTCTGTTTCCCTCGGAATTGATGCCCGTTTTTTCGTTATAGGACCAGAACGAAAAGGAACTTCCACAGCGGTTGATTTATCCGACGGAGACGTTGTTGTCTTTGGCGGTGCGTCGCGAAAGTTTTATCACGGAGTTCGAAAGCTTAAGTCTGCGACACACGCGGTTTGGGGGGAGTGCAGGTGTAATCTGACGTTTCGGAAAGCTCTGTAAATAGTTTGGAAGAGTACTGCATAGTCCTGACATTACCCGATAATACCTGGACTAAAATAGAACCTTTAACGCAGCCTGATGAGCAGGTAAATATCATTATTTGTATGCCAGTTCGCCTCGTACAACATGTTCGACCAAAAACAGCCTGTCGCATACTGTTTGCGATCCATGCGCTGTTTATGTGTCTTGGGTTTGCACGTGCCGAAATACTGTCACCTATGGAGCCGCAGGCGCTTGAGCCGGGTGATTTGCTGAGCTACCCGATAGATTTTAATAACGTGTCCGGTCAGAGAGTAGAGCTCAAATTGGAGAACTCTCCCGAAGATGCGCGTTTGTCTGTTGATAGAGAAGGGCGTTTGATGATCCTGTGGCAATCTCCGTTGGTGTTGCCCAGCGAGGTTCATATCAATGTGGTCGCGCGTAATATCGATACTGGTATAAAACTGGAATCTCGAGTCCTTATTGTCCGAGCTGCCGGTCCCACGCCTGCGGACATTCCTACAGGTGTCACACTAGGGCCGTTTGATGAGCAGGCGCTCCTCGCAGGAGATGTGTGGGAATGGATTTTTAACATTGATCCGAATGAGATTTTGCTCTCGGCTGGTGGACTGCCACCGGGTGCAATGTTCCTGCATGACCACAACAATGGTTATGTATTGCGATGGACCCCGGAAGTTGTTCAGCAAGGCCGTTATGAAGTGAGTCTAAGTGCGGTTGATCGTCGTGAGCGAAGTCGAACAGGGGTGGCGAACATGTTGTTGGAAGTGACGCCTAAACCCGAAGTGGACACATTCATCGATCCAGATATACCCACGATTCCGCCTTTGGCAAATCAGGTGGTAAGCGCAGGGCGAATTGTCTCTTTCAAAGTTCACCCTAAGGCTGAGGATGGAACAGTGCCAGTGCTGTTGGTCGATCGAATCCCCAGAGATGCGAGTTTTGACGGAAACGAAGATGGTAGCCGAACGTTCTTTTGGCAAACCGGTGATAGGGATCAAGGGGAGCATGTATTCAGGTTTACGGCGGTAAACCCAAGAGAGCCAGATTTGCGCAGTTTTCGCGATGTGCTCATCATAGTAGGCGATCCATCTCGCAACAAAACGGCGCCCCAGTAAGTCGCTAACCTGCTGCAATAAGATACACACATAGAGAGCTTGGCATTGGTGTAAGCTTCTCCTTCCTTTTACATGCAGAGGTACGTTTGGAGCGTTTCGACAAACAGTCAGATAACGTTAAAGGTGCCTTGATTCTTATGTTGGCAGCTTTTGGCTTTTCGCTCATGGTTGCCATGATAAAAGTGGCTGGGGAGCGGTTGCCGGTCACCCAAATATTGTTTATCCGTCAGCTGGGAATGACAGTCATGTTGGCGCCCGTGTTGATGAAGACATTTCCCGGCTCATTAAAATCAGGACAAATTCATCTGCAATTTGCCCGTATTTTTCTAGCATTGATTGCCATGGTCTTTGGCTTCTCTGCAATCATTCATATGCCCTTGGCCGATGCCACAGCTATCGCGTTTGCAAAGAGCTTTTTCGTGACTATTTTTGCCGTCTTATTCTTGAAAGAAACGGTGGGTGTCTATCGATGGTCTGCGGTTGTTATCGGGTTTATCGGTGTCTTGGTTATGGTGCGTCCGGGAACCGCGGGCTTTTCTATGTACGGTCTCATGGCCATCAGTGCCGCTGCCAGTGCCGGGCTTGTTATGGTTATTATTCGATTGCTATCGCGCACCGATCCCCCTAGTACCATTTTGGCTTATCAGGCAATTGGCGTTGGTATCATCATGGCAGTACCTGCCGTCATTCAATGGGTGCCGCCGACGCCTACTGAATGGGCTTTACTAGCGGCCATAGGGTTTGTCTCTTATTTTGCGCAGAAGGCCAATATTTATGCGTTCTCTTATGGTGAAGCCTCTCTATTGGCTTCCCTTGACTACGTCAGGTTGGTTTACGCAACCTTATTTGGCTGGCTTTTGTTTAGTGAACTACCGGCAATGAGTACATGGATAGGAGCCGGTATTGTGATATTGGCTTCCATCTACACCGTTCACAGAGAAACGAAACGCAAACAAAAAATCGCGAGCGCACCGAATGGGCGTGGTTTTAGTAATCCCTGACTTCAATGAATCGTAAACCGCATCATGGTTAAACGGCTTTTGCTACTGATGGCATGTGTATTCAGTCTGTCACCGTTGACGTCAATGGGGGCCGACCCTATTGATGTGCATGTTAATGTGTCAGTGGGTGAGTCCGCGGAGTGTGCCATTCTTCTGCATGGATTAGCCCGTACTTCGACATCTATGGCGAGTATGGGGCGGGCCCTTAATGCAGCTGGATTTACAGTGGCCTCAGTTGACTACCCCTCGCGCAAGCATCGTATTGGTTTTTTGAGTGAACAGGCAGTCCGCGCAGGTGTTGATGCGTGTCGAGATGCTAAAGGCGAACGGCTGTACGTTGTCACGCATTCCATGGGCGGCATATTAATCCGTGACTATTTGAGCCGCCATAAAGTGCCGGAGCTTGCCAGAATCGTCATGCTTGCTCCGCCGAATCATGGTAGTGCCGTTGTCGATAATGTTAAAGATGTGCCGGGCCTACAATGGCTTAATGGGCCTGCATTTCTGCAATTAGGCACCGACGAAAACAGTTTGCCTTTGCAGTTAGGGCCTATAGCTGTCGATACCGCTGTAATTGCTGGAACAATATCTATTAATCTGTTTCTATCGACATTTTTAGAGAACCCCGACGACGGCAAGGTATCTGTTGAAAGTGCTCGTTTGGAAGGGATGTGCGCAATGTTAACGGTACCGGTATCTCATCCTTACATAATGAAAGATGAAACCGTCATCGACGAGACGCTCTTGTATTTGCAAACAGGTCGTTTCTCAGAACCTACTGCTGAATACTTTGACTGTTAGAGTTAATTTAGAGACACTCGTTTTATGAGCGCAAAGGCCAACAATAACAGTGATGCAGATTTATTCGCCAATGGCATTTATGAGTGGGCGAAAAAAATTCGTAGTGGAAGCCTCAGTTTTCTACAAACAACGGAAGCTTGTTTGCGCAGTGTTCGTTCTAACCCTCAATTGAATGCTTTTGAGTTCATTGACGAACAACTGCCACTGGCAACTGCTGCCTATATGGATGAATGCCTGGCGCAAGGAATTGATCTTGGACCGCTGATGGGCTTGCCTGTCGGTATAAAGGACATCATGGCTGTCGAAGGAATGCCGACAGGATTCGGTAGCAACGCTGATATGACAGATTTAGCGCTGCGTGAGGGTACGGTTGTTAAGACGTTAAAAGCCTCGGGTGCTGTGATACTCGGTAAAACCAAAACTGTTGAGTTTGCATTAGGAGCTACCGGGGTAAATGAATCCAGAGGAACCCCTTGGAACCCGGTTGACCGGCAAACCCACCTCATGCCAGGTGGCTCGTCGAGTGGCTCGGCCGTCGCGACATCGGCGGGGCAGGTGGGGTTCGCATTAGGAACTGATACTGGCGGCTCCATCCGAAACCCTGCATGCATGACCGGTATCGTAGGGCATAAAACAACAACGGGCTTTTGGCCGCTCGACGGCATCTTTTCCTTGTCCACAACCCTGGATTCTGTTGGCCCCTTATGTCGTACGGTTGAAGACGCTGCACTGTTGCATCAAGTATTCAGTGGTGAATCTGTAACGCCTCGTAAAAGCGTTAAAGGCTTAAGAATAGGGATTGTCGAGGATCTCTTTTTTGATAATCTTGATTCTGCAGTGGCGGCTGACTTTGAACGAGTCGCAGAAGTGTTAGAGGCAAACGGCGCACAAAGAATCCGTGTTGAATTTCCGGAAGTGCATGAGCGTACTGAATTGTTTAGTGCCATCGTGCCCAGTGAACTTATTCATTCCATCACTCCTGAACGCTTTCTAAAAATTCGTGAAGGGGTTGATACGGTGACTGAGTCCCGGGCGGCTGTGGGTTTGGAAACATCAGCCCATGCGTATCTAGCTGCACTGAACCGTCGTACTTCATTGATCCATAAGGCCAATGAAACATTTAACGATGTGGATATATGGCTATCTCCGACGGTGCCGGTGCTTCCACTGCCAGTCAATGAGTTCGTTGATGAAAAAGTACATCAGCGCGCGCTGTTAGCGTCACAGAATACTCAGCCGGGAAATCTGTTAGATTTTTGCAGCGTCAGCATACCCATGCATAAGAGTGGGCTCCCAACGGGTTTGCAATTAATGATGCCGGGCGGCCAGGACGCAAGGTTGCTATCAATCGCAGCTTCTATAGCTTCCTTGATTAACGCAGATTAAGTTTGGGGTTTACTGTTTTCAAGCTCGCCTGCTAGCGCGTTAAGCTTATCCGCGTAATCGTTATACAACGGTAAGTCCTTTTGGCGCAGCGTCACCCGATGCGAGTAGTTTCCTTTTCTGAGCTCATCTATATGCTTACTGAACGGGTGCAACGGGCCTGCAACGCGATGGGTGTACGTGATACAAATTGCGGCGAGTAAAATGACGTACAACATGAACAGAGCGCCCGTATACCGGAAGATGTTGACCAGCTCTTTGCCAATCATTTCTCCGTAATAATTCTTAGAATTACCCTGATTGTCGATAATTCCAATCATATCGCTGAACGCGAAATACAGGAATGTTCCAATTCCAGCGGCGACGACTACGGTCGTGCCAAGCATGATCAAGAGCAGCCTGTATTGAAGAAAGGGCTTCCAGACAGCGTCCGCAAGCTTTCTTTTTTGTGAATCAGATATACTTCTAACATCTGAATCAATCGTTGCCAATACGTCAGGCTGGCTCATGTTGCGCTGTAGAACTCTGGTGGACATGTACTGTTTCTATCGGAATAACATGTATATCCTAAAGTGAGAATTTCGGCGCATTCGCGATACCTTTAACCCCTACCAAATTGGGTGTGCGCCAGCTCTCATAACGTGCGCTTGTCCGGTGCAGTGCGATAAGATGGCTCATTCCCAAAACGGAGCTGACACCATGCTATACGCGCTTGAAAATAAAAAACCGACTATCGCAGAGAATGTCTTCGTCGCGCCGACGGCCTCTGTCATTGGGGATGTTGTCGTGGGAGCGCAAGTATCAATCTGGTTCAATGCCGTTCTTCGCGGTGACAATGACACCATCTCAATCGGTGAGGGCAGCAACATTCAGGATGGTTCCATCCTCCATGTTGATGAGGGTGTGCCTATTAGGGTAGGCAAACGCGTGACCATAGGTCATAAGGTCATGCTTCATGGCTGCGAAATAGGGGATGACAGCCTGATCGGCATGAATGCCGTTGTACTTAACAACGCGGTCATTGGAAAGAACTGTTTAATCGGGGCTAATGCTTTAGTCACCGAGGGTATGCAAATACCGGATGGCTCCCTGGTGCTAGGTTCGCCCGCCAAAATTATCAAACCGGTTAGCGATGCGGCGCTAGAGATGATGCACAAAGGTGCCCAGAGCTATATCAGTAAGATTGATGTCTACAATGAGACGCTGGTGGCATTGGACTAAGTACTGCTTTTACAAGGGCTGATCGTTGACAGATCAGCCCCTGCGTGTTGCTAAACGGCTACTGCTTCCTCCGGTAGGGAAGGGTCATCATGAATGCGAGATTCGAATGCGATGAGTCGTTTGTAGATCGACATAAGTTCAACAATCGTTGTCCATGAATTGACTAAGAATTGAAAGGAGTTTTCGACGCGGTTGAAAGCGTTGCTAATTTGTTGATAGGTCCCAAACGTAATTGCACCGGCGACAAAAGTCGGCCCTAACGCAATTAGCGGAATAAAATTTGCGCCTTGCAGGTAGGCGTATCTGAATACGTTGAAGTATAAATAGTTAAAGTACAGCTTGAAGTAATTCTTTCTTACCCCACCGAAAAGATCTTTAACCGTTTTAGGTTCTGCGCGTTCATCGTTATCCTCTCCATAGACAAGCTCTTTTCGATAAGCAGCTTCAACTTTTTGGTTGTTAAACTCCAATCCCGGTAGGCGATATCCGACTGCGGCTAGTAAGACAGTACCAAATGCTGCGGACATTAACGCCAGAAACACTAGCGATCCATCGATGGCCCCTATGATAGGCAGCTCAGTGACTTCTTTGGAAAGTGTCCAAAGCAGCGGAAGGAAGGCGATTAATGTCATGATAGAGCTGACAAAAGCGGATCCTAGACCCTCCATAATGCCTGCGAATCGCATAGTGTCTTCCTGAACACGTTGAGCAGCCCCCTCAATCTTTCGAAGTTTAGTCCAGTGCGACATGTAGTACTCATTCATAGCCGTCCTCCAGCGGAAGACGTAATGAGAGGTAAAAAATGCGAACACTACCAGCATTAAAATATTTGGAATAAACACATAAAGTGCGGTCAGAAGCTTTCCGTAAAATTGCTCGCTAGTCACGTTGCTGGTTCCTTTCTCAGAGAGCGCCAGCTGCAGTAAATCGTAAAAATCCCCATACCAGTTGTTCAACCAGACGCTTAGCTGCACCTGAAAATAGGTCACAAGCAAAATCAGAGCACTGCCGCACACAGCCCACCAGTACCACTTGTTGCGATCAATGAAAAACCACGCTGCACAGAACAACACGGTGCTCAACACAATAAATTGATAGACCCATACCTTGTCAGGATTGAGAAAAGGCGGGCGTTCCCCTTCGACAGTGGGGAGTGCCTCACGCATCAGGCTAAAGCTGGATGCCATGCCATCGGCGAATCCGTGCCAAATGCCTAAACAAACCAGAAACCAAGCTACGGCCGACAGGAAAAACAGCTTAGGACTGGGGAAGAAAGATCGAAACATGTTTTCAAGCCCGATTGTTGAAATGAATG
>JAHDGK010000016.1:0-64997 GCA_020627685.1 Granulosicoccus sp.
AAAAAGGCATCGCTGCTTGCATCGGTGCCTTTTTTCGTTTCTGTTACGGGCGGTTATCAATAGTGACCCACAACCTTTTTATAAGGGAGAGCGTTCAAGTTCGAAGGAGTACCGGACGTCAGCCGATTTTTTAATCAACCTATGCTATTAATAGGGTAGATGATTCAGCCCCCAGCCACGCACATAGGAAACGCCTTGCTACCTCCCAAACAGGGATATGTGGCGACGTCCTACGCGCGTGCACTTCTAAGGACGGTTGCCGACCAAGGTTTTGATGTCGCTACGTTTACTGCAGAGGAAGGAGTGGAACTTCAATCCATCGAATCCTCCAGCGAAATATCAGCAGCCGTGTTTGGACGATTGTGCCAGAAAGCCATCGCCTTGCTTAACGATGAGTCTTTGGGCATGGTCACGGGCGGCAAAGTAGCCTCCGGCACGTTTCGAATGATGTGTTTGTGCATCATCCACCGACCCACGCTGCAATCCATTGTTGAGCGTGCCGGTGATTTTCTAGATGTGTGTAATGGCGGTGCTGTTAAGCCGCTTGTTCAGACAAACGCTATGAGTTCCAGCATAGTAATTGCCACTGTCCGCGATGAGACCCAGCGAAGCATCGATCAAATACTCGATGAGGCGGGCCCGGTAAAGGTCCGAACCACTCTTTACTTATGGCACAACCTGCTGGTGTGGTTTGCCGGTCGGAATATCCCGCTCATTGGTGTGGAGTTTTCCTTCCCCGAGCCTAAAAACGGGGATCAGTGGCATCAGCTCTTTCGGTGTCCCGTAAGCTTCGATTGTGAGTCCTCTTTGTTGCGCTTTGATACAGACACGCTGCAGTTGCCTAATGTGCAAAATGAGAAGTCTCTTTATATGTTTCTGAAATCTGCACCTTACCGGCTCATTGTTCCTGCCTATGGGGAGCAGCAAATCAGCGACAGAGTGCTTGCCTTGTTTGGCAATGACTTATCCAAAAGACTGCCCAGTGCCGAGCAGGTGGCAAGTCAGTTGAGTGTTTCTGTCAGCACACTTCGCAGACAACTATTAGATGAGGGGACGTCATTTCAGCGTCTAAAAGATGAATGTCGGCGGGCCACGGCAGTGAGGTATCTTGCGTCTACCGATCTAACGTTTGTAGAAGTTGCCGAGCTATTAGGCTTCGATGAAACCAGTGCCTTTTATCGCGCATTTCGGCGCTGGACGGGTGTGACTCCGTCTCAGTACAGAGATAGCCTGTAATTCCCATCGTCAGATATCGCTTGTGAAGTGCATTACAAGTGCTGGCACCGCCCACACTGGGGGGTGATCCAGTAAGCGCTGTTGTATTGGTCCAAACATGTCTCGTTTCAGGATCAACAGGGAATAACGATGCAATGGATCACGTTTTCTCTTGAATTGCCTCTCAACCTATCGCTTTTACCTGATAGGAACAACGTTTTTATCTGATCGGCACAGATTGACACTTTCCGGTTATTAGTGCGAGACTACTCCAGCTCCCCGGATGTATCTGAAAGGGTCATCCGCCCTACAAAAGTGCGGCTTAGTGGCGCAATTTTATTACCCCTTAGAGGAGATCTGCTTGCGCGAACGCCGGGCTCGCCAATCACCTCTCTCAATATAATAATTCCTTTGGAGGAACTATGAAATTTACACATCTTCTCGGTGCCACTGCACTGAGTGCGGCAATGGCAGTTGGTACTGCGAACGCCGATACCACGACTATCCGAGTGCAATCAGTACTGCCTAATACGGCAGACGAAGTTGTCATGCTTGAAGCTTTCGCACAAGACGTTTCTGACCTGACAGGCGGCTCGCTTCAGATCGAAGTATTACCTGCTGGTGCTGTTGTCGGTCCTCGCGACATTATGGATGCAGTTGATGCTGGTCTTGTTGAAGCTGGCTTCGCATGGACTCACTACTGGGGTGGCAAGCACGTTGCTGCAAACCTCTTCGGTGCTCCAGTTGCTGGCGCAGGCGTTGGCATGGACAACATCGCGTTCTTGAGCTGGTTCCAGTTCGGCGGTGGTAAAGAGCTTTATGACCGTCTTTGGGGCGAAATGGGCGTAAACGTCAAAGGCTTCATGCTTCAGCCAGTAGGACCTGAGGCACTGGGCTGGTTCCCTAAGCCAATTGAGTCTATGGATGACTTCCGCAAGATGCGTTTCCGTGCGCCTCCTGGCATGGTTGGCGCAGCTTACGCTGAGATCGGTGTTCCTGCAGTTGCAATGGGCGGTGGTGACATCTTGCCTGCACTGGAAAAAGGCACTATCGACGCAGCAGAATGGTGCTGCCCGAAGCCTGATTCAGTATTTGGTTTCCAAAAAGTTCTTAAGCACTACTACCTCCAGGGTCTACACCAGGTTGTTGTAAACGCTGACATGTACCTGAACCTTGATGTATACAACGGTTTAAGTGATCTTGAGAAGAAGGCTCTGGAAGTTGCAGCCAACGCTTCACTGTCTAAGTCCATGTCTTACCGCATTTATGAAAACGGTAAAGCTCTTAAGGATCTGACAGAAAACCACGGTGTTATCTTGGAAGACACTCCAGCTGACTACTTCACCGAGTATATGGCTGCTGCAAAGAAATCACTGCAAGCTGCTGCTGATGAAAACGAATTCTTCGCAGAAGTTTGGCAGTCTCAGAAAGACTTCGCTGACATCGCAGTTCCATTCTGGGCTGGTGCACAGGCTTCAAATGCAAGCCTGGGTAAAGCTCACGCTGACACTCTGAAGTAAGATCGGCTTAGTGCAAGCTCTAGCTCAGGGCTTGCACGCAGTTTTGTTGATACAAATGAAGTAATTTCAGCTAAATACGGGCTCTTAACAGAGCCCGTATTTTTTTGTTTTCCAAGTGCCGCATTCTGAGGTTTGGAATAAGAAAACGCGGGTTTTGACAAACCCCCTTATAACAAAGGAAGCACCACCCAATGGCTGAAGAACCCAATCCGGACGATCTAGAAATTGCAGACGAGCTTATCGCTGAGCGGCGCTCTGAAGCACCTGGAGAAACACCCGAGGATATGACGCCTTGGCAGCGCCCGATTACGGCCGCCATCGACGTCATTAACTATCGTGCTGGACAGATCATTGCGCTTCTTTTAGTGCCTTTGATCGCCGTGGTGGTTTTCGAAGTCATCTCACGTAATTCATTTTCGATTCTGCAAAACGCAGGTTTTGAAGATCTTGCACGCTCGCTTAACCTCGGCCCTACGCTGTGGGTTTACGATACCAGCCGCATGCTTGCCGGCGTACTCTTCATGGCCGCTGCCGGTTACGGGCTGATGCGTGGAGTGCATATCCGCGCAGACTTCTTATACAGATTCTGGTCGAACAAAACGCAGGCAACGGTTGACGCTACGCTGTACCTGTTGCTGTTCATCCCGTCCATGATTTTCTTCACCATCGTTTCGTCACAGTTCTGGTGGCTTGCCTATTCCACTGGCGAAACTATGCAGATTGATAGCGCCTGGGGGCCTCTGCTTTGGCCTGCGCGCTTGGCAATGCCGGTGGGCGCATTCTTATTGACCATCCAGGGTATTCCTGAAATTTTCCGTGCTTTCCATAAAATGGGTAAGAAGCGCGAACTCTTTTTTGTGCGGCTTCTTCCTCTTTATTTAGTGGGATTGCTCTGGTTAGTTCTGGCTGTCTTCGCGCCTGACACAGTGCCCGGCGGCCAATGGTTCACTGACTTGATGAAAGCGCGGCCAAATCTTGATAAGCCGACCATCGGTTTGATCATGTTGGGCGCCATGTTGTTTGTTATTTTCATCGGCTTTCCCATCGCTTTCACACTCATCTTCTTGGCCTTCGTGTTCGGTATCTGGGGAGCAAACTTCAAACTCACCACGCTGTTGATGACGCTGAATACCAATTCAACCATGCTGAACGATCAGCTTATGGCTGTGCCTTTGTTCGTTCTAATGGGTATCGTCATGGAAGCCGCCGGATTAATGGAGCGCTTATTCGCTTCAATCCAAATGATCATGGCAAGGGTGCGAGGCGCGCTCTTCATAGCGGTATTGATTGTCTCAACTATCTTTGCTGCGGCGACTGGTATCGTGGGCGCATCGGTGACACTGCTAGGTATTATGGCGGGTGCCACGATGAGCCGGTCCGGGTACAACGTAAAGCTTGCGGCCGGCACAATCACCGCCGGTGGCACATTGGGTATATTGATTCCGCCATCAATCATGTTGATTGTTATGGGGCCCGTGTTGGAAGTCTCCACACTGGATCTTTTCCGAGGTGCCTTTATTCCCGGCGCCTTGCTCGCATCTCTCTACCTTATTTACACATTGGGTCGATGCTGGATTAATCCAAGTCTGGGTCCCATCTTGGCCGAAGAAGATCAGCCGGACACGTCCAAGTTCTACGGGGCTGAAGTTGCTTTAATTTGCCTCGGCGTTCTGACTCTATGTCGTGTTTTTGGTCTAGGCGTTTCAGGTGCCTTTGGTGGCTTGATGCCATTTGGCGGTTTGTTCGCCATGCTTGCGGCTACCGCATTCGCCTATGCAGCTTACCGTCGTATCGGCATACTTCGCATCGCTGTTCCTATTGCAGTCCTGTTCCACCTCTACATGATCGTCGCTAACATGGGCGAAGGCGGTCTGCCGATTTGGTCAATGGTGCTAGCTGCATTTATTATCTTGCTTGCGTACCTGGGGCGTCCCATCTTTGACAGTGAAAACGGCAAAGATTTCTACTTCTCAGATTTATGGAATGAATTCTTCGCAGGCTTGATGCCTCCCACTATTCTTATTTCATTCGCGTTGGGTTCAATTCTTTTAGGTTTTGCGACTCCAGCAGAAGCTGCTGCGATGGGGGCTTTCGGTTCCATCTTGCTGTCAATCGGTTATCGCAAGTTCAGCCTGCCAAGCTTCTTTGATAGCTTGGTCAAAGCGCTGGAAATTACGGTGCTAATTATGTTCCTGGTCGCGGCTTCCAACTTCTTCGGCGCTGAATTCAGTGCGCTTGGAACACCGAAGATGATGACCGAGCTGCTCCTGGGTCTTGATATGTCGCCTTACCTGATCTTGCTTCTGGTTATGGCGCTCATCTTTCTGTTGGGTTGGCCGTTGGAGTGGGTGCCTATTGTTCTTATCGTTGTGCCAATTCTGTTACCGACGGTTGAGGCATTGTCAGTGCATGGTTTGGAACGCTACGACCTCATGGTCTGGTTTGGCATCCTCGTGGCGGTGAATCTGCAAACAGCCTGGCTGTCGCCACCGGTTGCACTGTCAGCGTACTTCTTGAAAGGCGTGGTACCGAATTGGGATTTGAAAGATATCTATCTCGGAATGATGCAGTTCATGCTGGTCCAGCTTGTCGGCCTCATCCTTATTTTCATTTTCCCGCAGCTCGTACTATGGTTGCCTAGAGTAATGGGAGGTTAGGGAAGGGACTGTCAGTTCTCTTTTCCTGCCTTTTTTAATAAAGACCTACTGCTAAATCCGCACGGGGCTCTCTCGTGCGGGAGCGATTTCAGATATCGCTCCTACTAACCCTGGTTTTGGATAAATGTTAGAACACATCGTCGATCTTGGATCAATCATTATTGCGGATATCGTTTTATCCGGCGATAACGCGTTGATTATTGGCATGGCGGCTGCCGGTCTCGCACCGGAACTGCGCAAGAAGGCAATCCTATATGGAATGGTGGTTGCTGCAGTGCTTCGAGTCGTCTTTGCCGTGATTGCAACCAAGTTGCTGGGTATTCCCGGGTTGCTACTCGTCGGCGCACTGTTGCTCTATTGGGTTTGCTGGACCCTATACAGGGAAATCAAGGCGCACACCGATGAACATGCCGCGGAAGTACTGGCCAGGGCAGATGATCCGGACGCTGGGTATACGGGCGCACCAAGACGAACGTTGGGTCAGGCACTCGTATCGATAACAATCGCCGACGTGTCTATGTCACTAGATAATGTTTTAGCGGTGGCGGCGATCGCCGACGGCGACACTAATAAGCTGATCTTTGGGCTTGGATTGGCAATTGTTCTGATGGCATTCGCAGCCACAATGATCATGAAGCTATTGACTCGATATCCCTGGATATCCTGGCTGGGCCTGGTTGTACTCATTTATGTTGCTACTGAAATGCTATACCGCGGCATCTTTGATGAGACGAACGGTATATTGGCCTTCATGCGCGCATCAGGTATGGGCTAGCTGTCATAGGATTTTTGCACTCTTGTAATACCAGGCTCATCGCCAGAGTCGTCTAAAATCACGGTTGGGCGTGTTCACGCAAATTCTGTGATTCTAAATTTAGTAACGAATGAATACTTCTTGGCGAACCCGTTTGGGTGATTGGATAGCTCAACAAAAAGTTGAGCGGTTTCTTATTGCTCTGATTTTGATCAACGCACTGATTCTAGGGCTCGAGACTTTCCCTGCGGTTATGGAGCGTTATGGTTCAGTGCTGCTCGCGCTGGATGCGATCATTTTGGCGGTATTCGTTGTTGAGCTTCTCATCAGAATGACGGCTCATGGATGGAAGTTTTTCAAAGACCCCTGGAGCCTCTTCGATTTTGCCGTGGTGGCGATAGCGTTGGTGCCGGCAAGTGGCCCGCTTGCAGTGCTTCGAACCCTGCGCGTATTGCGAGTCTTACGAATATTGACCTTGATGCCGTCAATGCGCAAAGTTGTGCACGGTTTGATTAGTGCAATCCCCGGACTAAGTGCGGTCATCATGCTGATGGGGCTTATTTTCTACGTGGCTGCTGTGGTCGCAACCGGATTGTTCGGTGATCAGTTTCCGCAGTGGTTTGGGAATTTAGGCGAGTCCGGTTACACCCTCTTCCAGGTGATGACTCTTGAGAGCTGGTCCATGGGTATTGCCAGGCCGGTTCTAGAGGCCTACCCCTTTGCGTGGGTGTTCTTTGTTGTCTTTATTCTCGTCACAACGTTCACCATGCTGAATTTGTTTATTGCCGTTATTGTTAACGCCACTCAGGCTGAGCATGACGCTGAAAACGCCTTGCTGGTTGAGAGCCAGCATGAGAAAACTCGCGTTGAAATTCAATCACTTGCTGCGGAAATTGCTGAGTTGAAGAAGCATTTGCAGTCTCGGTAGCAGAGCTATAGCGAAGCTCGCCCTATGAAGGTGCGTAAGCGAAAATGCTACTGAGGGAGATCGATAGGAAAATTATAAGCATTTGAAATATATGTAGTTATTATTAAATAACAGTTACTTGAACGAATTTGACATTCATATGGCACCAATTCGTCATTGAGAGATTGCCTCTCTGGGCCGACACTTATCAATAGATAAAACTGCTTAGAGTGCCCTATGCCAACTTATAACCCTCCACTACAGGATATTCGTTTCGCCCTGCGTGACGTGCTCGATTTTGATGCGCATTATGCGGCCCTGCCAGGTGCTGAAGAGGCAACGCCAGAGACGGTTGACGCCATCTTGGAAGAAGGTGCGAAGTTCGCACGCGAGGTGCTGAGCCCATTAAATGCCGTCGGTGATTCGGAAGGCTGCACATGGAATGATGGCGTAGTCACAACACCGACAGGTTTTCGCGAAGCCTACCAACAGTATGTCGAGGGTGGTTGGCCTTCTATGGTTCAAAGCGAAGCGATGGGTGGTCAGGGATTGCCTGAATCCTTAGGAACGGTTCTTTCAGAGATGAACGGAACGGCCAATTGGTCTTGGGCAATGTATCCGGGCTTGTCGCATGGTGCGATGAATACGCTGGCGGCACACGGTACAGAAGAACAACAACAAGCCTACTTAAGTAAGCTGGTGTCCGGTGAATGGACTGGCACGATGTGTTTGACGGAGTCGCATTGCGGTACCGACCTTGGCTTATTAAAAACACGCGCAGAGCCTAATGACGATGGCAGCTACAGCATCACCGGTCAGAAAATTTTTATCTCAGCTGGCGAACACGATATGGCCGACAACATCGTCCATATTGTATTAGCCAGACTCCCGGATGCGCCGGCAGGCACCCGAGGCATCTCTTTGTTCATCGTCCCTAAGTTCTCCTTGAGTTCAGAAGGGGAAGTAGGGGAGCGTAACGCGGTTAACTGCGGTTCTATTGAGCACAAGATGGGTATTCACGGAAATGCCACCTGTGTGTTGAACTTCGACGGCGCCAAAGGGTTTTTAATCGGGCCGCCCAATCGTGGCCTTAACTGCATGTTTACGTTTATGAATACCGCGCGTATTGGAACTGCAACTCAGGGGCTTGCCCATGCTGAGCTTGCGTTTCAAGGTTCTCTGGCTTATGCCCGTGATCGTTTACAAATGCGCTCCTTGTCCGGCCCTGCACACCCTGATAAAGCTGCCGATCCCATCATCGTGCACCCTGATGTCCGTCGCATGTTGCTTACACAGAAAGCCTTGGCCGAAGGCGGACGCATGTTTCTGTATCGTTGTTCGCAACTTGTTGATATTGCCCATCAAGGTGCTACTGAAGAAGCTAAGGCAGCTGCTGAGCAGGAGTTGGCACTTCTCACTCCCATTGCCAAAGCATTCATGACAGAGACAGGCTTTGAAGCAGCTAACTTAGGCTTACAGTGCTTTGGCGGACACGGATATATCAATGAGTGGGGCATGGAGCAGAACGTACGAGATTCGCGTATCTCCATGATTTACGAGGGCACCACGGGTGTTCAGGCCATTGATTTGCTCGGTCGAAAAGTGCTTGGGTCTCAAGGTGCTGTTTTGCAGGCGTACACCAAGCAGATTCATAAGTTTTGTAAAGCCAACTCAGACGAAGCCCGGCTAACCCGATTCATCCGCCCACTGGCAAAGCTTAATCAGGAATGGGGTGATCTGACTCGTCGTATCGGTATGGCCGCTATGCAGGATAAAGAGGAAGCCGGCGCCGCCTCCGTGGACTATCTCATGTATTCCGGTTATATCGTACTTGCCTACTTCTGGGCTCAAGCCGCAGTTGCCGCTGAGAAGAAGCTCGAAGCAGGTGAGGGTGACACAGTTTTCTTGCAAGCCAAGCTATTCACCGCGCGGTTCTATTTCGAGCGTTTACTTCCACGTACTCGAAGCTTGGCTGTGACGATGCTCTCCGGTGCTGACAACCTGATGGATCTCGATGAGGAACACTTCGCGTTGTAGCGTGTCCATATTGAAATCTGGCTCCGAAAGTCTTGGGCGAAAAGTGAATTCTCGCAGGCACTAATTGCATCGATATTTTCTAATGGCCTACTATGTAGTGAGAATAAATTTCCCTGACGCAGTGTTGTCAGGGCTAACTCGGCACGATTATGTTCATGTGAACGTGCCGGGTATCTATCAACTGATATTTAACCCGTGGAGCTTTTGCTCATGATTTTTTCCGGTACAGCTTTCAAGCTGAGTCGCGATAACGACATCCTCGAACTGTGCTTCGATGCCGAGGATGGAAAAGTTAATGTTTTCAATCGAGCGGCTCTTAGTGAGTTTGGGGACGTGCTCTCAGCCATTGAGAAAGAATCAGATGTTGCAGGCTTAATCCTGACGAGCGCCAAGTCTGTGTTCGTAGTTGGTGCCGACATCACAGAATTTCTCGGCTATTTTGCATCACCCGATGAAGTGCTTGGAGCGATGTTGAATGAGGTTAATGGCTCGTTCAATCGCTTCGAGGATTTGCCTTTTCCAACCGTTGCGGCCATAAACGGCGAAGCGCAGGGTGGCGGATTCGAAATTTGTCTGGCGGCTGATTTTCGTATTGCAGCTCCTAATGCAAGGATGGGATTGCCGGAAGTTAAGTTGGGCATCATGCCGGGTTGGGGTGGATCGGTACGCTTACCTCGTTTAATCGGTATGGATAACGCCGTTGAATGGATGTGTACTGGCAGCTCTAAAAAGGCAGCTGCAGCACTCAAAGACGGTGCCATTGATGCAGTGGTTAAAGACGGTGATCTGAAAGCTGCGGCCATCAAAATTATTGACCAGGTGCGGGCCGGGAAAATTGATCACATGGCAAGACGATCAATTAAAGTTTCTCCGATCACCTTGTCTGACATGGAGCGCACCATGGCCATTGAATCGGCTAAAGGTGTCGTGGGTGCGAAGGCCGGTCCTCATTATCCATCACCTATGACCATCATAGGCACATTGGCTAAGCATGCGACTAAGTCACGCGATGAAGCCCTGCCGTATGAATCGGCAAGTTTTATAAAGCTTGCGAAAACAGATGTTGCAGAAAGCCTTGTTGGTATTTTTCTTAAAGATCAATCTTTAAAGCGTATTGCCAGAAAGCAAAGCAAGGCGTCACGTCCTGTTAAGCAGGCAGCTGTTCTTGGCGCCGGAATTATGGGTGGCGGGGTGGCTTATCAGTCAGCCTCAAACGGTATTCCTATCATCATGAAAGATATTCGTGATGAAGCCCTAGATGCTGGTTTAGAAGAAGCCGGTAAGTTACTTAAAAAGCAGATTACTCGCGGACGACTAAAGCCTGAAGGTATGGCGGGTGTACTGAATGCTATCCAGCCGGCATTGAGTTACGGTGAATTCGGCAAGGTCGATTTAGTCGTTGAAGCTGTTGTCGAAAACCCGAAGGTTAAAGCCTCTGTTTTGGCAGAAGTTGAAGAGCAGGTTAGTGACGACACCATCATCACAACCAACACATCAACTATTTCAGTCAACCTTCTGGCCAAGTCATTAAAGCGGCCGGAAAATTTCTGTGGCATGCACTTTTTTAATCCGGTGCACCTAATGCCGTTGGTAGAAGTTATCCGCGCTGAGACTTCATCAGAAGAAGCTATCGCAACTACAGTCGCTTATGCGCAATCAATGAGAAAAACGCCCATTGTTGTTAACGATTGCCCGGGCTTTCTCGTTAACCGCATTTTGTTCGCCTACTTTGGTGGATTCAACAAACTGATTGCTGAAGGCGGTAATTTTCAAGCCGTGGACAAAGCCCTCGAAGGCTTTGGTTGGCCAATGGGTCCTGCCTACTTGTTGGATGTTGTGGGTATGGATACGGGTAAGCATGCTGCAGGTGTTATGGCAGAGGGTTTTCCTGATCGCATGGCTAGCGAGAGCCAGACGATTATCGATGCCTTGTATGAGGCTGATCGATTAGGCCAGAAGAACGGCAAAGGTTTCTATCAGTACGAAAACGATAAACGCGGTAAACCACAGAAGAAGCTTGATCCAACAGTTGATGCCATCATCGCATCGGTTCAGTCAGCTCCAGCAGATATCGATAAGCAAGATATGATTGATAGGCTCATGATTCCTTTGTGTATAGAGTCAGCACGTTGTTTGGAAGACAACATTGTCAGCAGCGCTGCTGAAGTAGATATGGGTCTGGTGTATGGAGTCGGATTTCCTCCTTTCCGCGGCGGGGCACTACACCACGTCGATAAAATGGGGCTAGCTGCTTTTTGCGCGCGCGCTGATGAATTTGCCCATCTTGGGCCTTTGTACCATCCGACTGAAAAAATGCGAGAGATGGCCAAGAGCGGTGAAACTTTTTATGACAAAGATGCGGATAACACAGGAGCATCAGCATGAGTTTTCAAGCACGCGATGTAGTTATCGTTGATGGTGTTCGTTCCCCGATGGCAAAGTCTAAAGGGGGTGGTTTTACCAATGTCCGTGCTGAGAACTTATCAGCTGCATTAGTTGAGGCACTGTTCATCAGAAACCCGCAGGTGGCTAAGGGCGATGTGGAAGACATCGTCTGGGGCTGTGTCAATCAAACGCTTGAACAAGGTTTTAATGTTGCAAGAAGCGTCGGGCTTCTCGCAGGCTTACCAAAGCAAGTTGCCGCTCAAACAGTCAGCCGTTTGTGTGGTTCGTCTATGAGTGCGCTGCACATTGCGGCTCAAGGCATAATGACTGACTACGGAGATGTGTTTGTGGTTGGTGGCGTAGAGCACATGCAGCATGTTCCTATGTTACACGGTATCGACATCAATCCGTCAGTGAGTCGATATGCGGCTAAGGCATCCATGATGATGGGTGTAACAGCAGAAATGCTGGGCAACATTCACGGTATTTCGCGTGAAGAACAAGACAAGTTTGCCTTGCGTTCGCATCAGCGTGCACATGCCGCATCGGTAGAAGGTCGATTCGACAATGAAATAGTCCCTATTGCCGGTCACGACGAGAATGGTGCGCTCACCATGATCGAAAAAGACGAAGTAATTCGTGAAGATGCCTCACTTGAAGCTCTTGCTTCACTAAGGCCTGCATTTGTTCCCAAGATTGGTACGGTCACAGCTGGAAGTTCTTCCGCTATTGCCGATGGTGCATCGGCAATGCTCGTCATGTCTGGAGCGAAAGCCATGAGCTTGGGTTTAAGTCCTATTGCTAGGATTCGCAGTATGGCTGTTAGTGGTTGTGACCCTGCCATTATGGGTTACGGTCCGGTTCCCGCATCAAAGAAAGCACTGAAGCGCGCTGGCATGAGCATTGATGATATGGATTATGTCGAACTCAATGAAGCGTTTGCTGCTCAGTCGCTACCGGTCATGAAAGACTTAGGGTTGATGGACGTGATGGATGACAAGGTCAACTTAAACGGTGGAGCTATTGCCCTGGGTCACCCTCTGGGTTGTTCAGGTACACGTATCTGCACGACGTTATTAAATGTCATGCAGCAAAACGATGGTGAGCTAGGGCTTGCCACCATGTGTATCGGTATGGGGCAAGGTGTTTCTACAGTTTTCGAAAGGCTTAAATAACAATGCGCGGCTACTAAGGTAGCCAACTGACATCGACAACGCGCCAGCTGGGACCGCCAGCTGGCACGTCGCCGTGATAGGTGAGTCTGGTAAGTGACACATTACCGATATCAAAGCTCACACTGTTTTTGATCGGTAAATCCAGCGCAATTTGCAAGGCCGCTAATATCGTTCCTCTGTGGGCAACGCACACTAAATCTTTTCCCGGGTGTGCGGCGCTCATACGTTGAGTGAATGATTCTACTCGGGCCCGGAGCATGGCAAAGCTTTCGCCGTTGGGTGCTTGTACTTCCGGCGAGGACGGCCAGAATCCCAAGAATGCGTCGTCTCTTATCGCAAACAGTTCCTCGTGGGTCATACCATTGTAGTCACCGAAGTCTTGTTCAAGGATGTCTGCGTCTTCCTGCCACTCGGCTGCTGTTGCTCCGGCATCTATCAACGCTTTGGCTGTCTGCTTGGTTCGCTTCAGCGGGCTGGTAATCCATAAAGCATCTTTAGGTAGCTTGGCGGCAACACCTTCGAAAACCGCGCGGTTGGAGGTGTCGCAGTCTTCATCTAGGCTGCCGTACATTTTGTACGCGCCTGCGGGTACCGGCGCATGTCGCACCCAAAAAAAGCGGGTAGCGTGAGTTCGCTGAGGGAGCCGTGCGAGCAATTCAGGTTTCATGGAATCGTGTCAATAAGAGCCGGGATCACCAGCAGTAGAATAGTCAGCTTGTTTATTGATTCTATCCTGTTGCCGGGGATTTCGTGGAAATGAAGGAACCTGCTACATTGGAGGACTGATTCAACATGCGGGTGATGGTGTTAAGTGACAAGTGACAATCCTTTATCCAGTCTGGACAATCGCATACTCGACGCCCGAGACCTACTGGTAGAGCTGACTCAGGCGCTGATTCAGGTGCCAACCCTAAACCCGCCGGGCCTGGATTACGCGGCAATCTGTGATGTACTGGAGGATTGGTTAAAACCCCATGGCTTCGATATTAAGCGTGTTCGCGCTGTCGGTGCACTTGGAGATAGCGATAAGTATCCGCGATGGAATTTAATTGCACGTCACGAGGGACGCAATAGCGGTGAATGTGTGCATTTCAATTCGCACACGGATGTTGTATCGGTAGGGGAAGGTTGGTCGGTCGATCCCTTTGAGGGTATTGTCAAAGACGGGCGCGTGTACGGTCGTGGAGCCTGTGATATGAAAGGCGGGCTAGCTGCCTCAATGGTTGCAGCCGTCTGCTTTGTGGCAGAACATCCTGAATACAGCGGCTCTATTGAAATCTCTGGCACCTGTGACGAAGAGTCGGGTGGCTTTGGCGGCGTTGCCTACCTTGCGGAAAAAGGCTGGTTTGATCCATCGCGTGTGCAGCACGTCATTATTCCGGAACCCTTAAATAAAGACCGGATTTGTCTGGGGCACCGTGGCGTACTGTGGACGGAAATTGAAACACACGGTCACATCGCTCACGGCTCCATGCCGTTTTTAGGTGACTGCGCTGTGCGGCATATGGGGGCTGTTATTGAAGCGTTTGAAGACACGCTTATACCCCGATTACAGCAACGCCGAACTGCAATGCCGGTTGTGCCCGATGGCGCTCGCCAGTCGACGCTGAATATTAATTCTATTCATGGCGGGCAGGAAGAGCCTGAGGAAGGCTACACGGGTTTGCCGTCTGCATTGGTGCCGGATCGCTGCCGTATGGTAGTCGACCGGCGCTTTCTCATTGAAGAAGACCTTGAAGCCGTCCGCGCCGAGCTACATGATATTCTGGAAAGTGTAAAAGAGGATCGCGACAAGTTTGATTATCGCGTACGTGAATTGTTCTCGGTTCTACCGACAATGACTGAGAGAGATGCGCCGGTGGTTACCGCGGTTGCTGGCGCAATAAAGGCTCGACTGGGAACTGATCCGGACTATGTGGTGTCTCCGGGTACTTACGATCAAAAACATATTGACCGGATTGGTAGGTTGCACAACTGTATTGCCTATGGGCCGGGAATACTCGATTTAGCCCATCAACCTGACGAGTATGTTGGAATTCAGGATATGATTGATTCAGCGCAAGTCATGGGGCGGTCTCTACAAACCCTATTGCTTAAAAATTAACAGAGGATATGTTATGAAACAACATTTATGGGTGCCAGTTTTATTACTCACAGCAGGCTTGGCAGGAAATGCTCTAGCGGCGAAAACTGACCTAACTATCGGCATGCAGTTAGAGCCGCCTAATCTTGATCCAACCGGAGGCGCAGCCGCTGCTATTGATGAAGTGGTGTATGCCAATATCTTTGAAGGGCTCACCCGCTTTGGTCCTGACGGCAGTGTAAGACCTGCGCTGGCTGCTAGCTGGAGTATTGAGAATGACGGCACGCGTTATGTCTTCTCACTACAGTCGGGTGTGACTTTTCATGATGGCGCTGCATTCAGCTCTGAAGATGTGAAGTTCTCAATTGACCGTGCAATGGCAGAAGATTCCACCAATGCGCAAAAAGGTTTGTTTGCAAACATTGATAGTGTTGAAGTGATTGATGACAACACCGTTGCTATTAACCTTAAACAAGCTGACGGTAGTCTGTTGTTTAATTTGGCTTGGGGCGATGCCATCGTGCTAGATAGTGCGACAGCTGCAAACACCGCAACCCAGCCCGTTGGTACCGGGCCGTTTGTTTTTGATAAGTGGGTGCAGGGTGATCGCATTGAAATTGTAAAGAACGATTCCTACTGGGGTACGCCTGCGAAACTGGACAAAGCCACGTTCAAGTTTATCAGCGAGCCAACGGCTGCCTATGCGGCAATTTTGGCGGGAGACCTTGATGCGTTTCCTAACTACCCGGCGCCTGAAAATCTTGCTCAGTTGGATGCTGATCCGCGTTATTCGGTTGTCTTAGGTTCGACCGAAGGGGAAACCATCTTGTCGACCAATAATGCTAAAGCTCCGTTTGATGATGTAAGAGTACGCAAAGCCTTGGCACACGCGATTAATCGCGGTGAGATAATTGATGGTGCCATGTTCGGCTATGGCACACCCATCGGGACTCATTTCGCGCCACATAATCCGGCGTATGTTGATCTGGTGTCGAACTCCGCCTATGACCCCGACATGGCAAAAGCCCTATTAAAAGAAGCCGGGCATGAAGCCGGCTTGACCGTTTCTTTGAAGCTTCCCCCTCCGGCTTATGCGCGTCGTGGTGGTGAAATCATAGCGGCGCAATTACGGGATGTTGGCATTACTGCCGAGATTGAAAATTTGGAGTGGGCGCAGTGGTTAGAGCAAGTCTTCAAAGGTAAAGACTTCAATTTAACGATTGTGTCGCACACCGAGCCTATGGACATCGGTATTTACGCTAACCCGGACTACTACTTTCAGTACGACAACGCTGAGATACAAACATTGATGGAAGCCTTCGGCGTCGAAACGGATCCGGACAAGCGCACAGAGATGTTGCAACAGGCGCAGCGTATGATCTCAGACGACTATGTTAACGGATACTTATTTCAACTGGCGAAAACCGGTGTTGCTAACAGCAAAATTCAAGGTCTATGGGAGAATTCTCCAACTCAAGCGAACGATTTAACGGCCGTCTATTGGGAAGACTAAAAAGGTAAAAGCGGCACTGTCTGCTGCTAAGCTAACCTGCTATCAAAGCCCGGTCCATCATTAACAATTGAATATAATGGTGACCGGGCTTTTTTGTTGAAGCTCCCAGACTCTACTCATGCTGAGATATCTCTATCGAAGACTTGGATCATTGGCTGCTACCTTGTTGGTGGCAAGTTTGGTTGTCTTCGTTGTTATCGAAGTTGTTCCGGGTGATCCTGCATCGTATATGTTGGGGCTGAATGCCCAGCCGGATACTGTGGCTGCATTACGCAGCGAACTTGGTCTTGATCAATCGAAACCCGCGCGCTATGTGCAGTGGGTGACCGGCATGTTGCGAGGGGACTTCGGGCAGTCCTACACATACCGTACACCGGTGGCGGATATGGTGTCCGACAGGCTTTGGATTTCTTTGCCTTTGGCGTTGTACGCGTTGGTGTTGTCGATCGTTATCGCGTTTCCAGCCGGCATCTGGGCGGCAAGTCGTCGCGGTGGTGCTGCTGATACAACCGTCATGGGTTTTACTCAGTTGGGAATCGCCATTCCGAACTTCTGGTTTGCCATGTTGTTAGTGCTGTTTTTCGCCATCAAGCTCAGATGGTTCTCAGCAGGTGGTTTTGCCGGTTGGGATGAAGGATTCTTTGTGGCACTAAAGTCTTTGACGTTACCCGCTATCGCGTTAGCACTGCCGCAAGCTGCGATATTAACCCGTGTCATGCGCTCCTCCTTGCTTGATGTGCTGGGAGAAGACTTTATGCGAACAGCTCGTGCTAAGGGTTTGAGTCGTCGACAGGCATTGTTAAGGCATGCGCTTCGCAATGCCATGATTCCGGTGCTCACGATTATCGGTTTGCAGTTCTCTTTTCTTATTGCCGGCGCCATCATTATTGAAAACGTATTTTTTCTACCTGGCTTAGGTCGGCTTATTTTTCAAAGTATTGCCCAGCGTGATCTTATCGTCGTAGAAAGTGTTGTCATGCTGCTGGTCTTCGCCGTAGTTGTTGTAACGTTCATCGTTGACCTTGCCTACGCCTGGGTTGATCCGCGCTTGAGGCGTCGATCATGAGGCTGAAAAGTATTGTTCCGGGTGCGCTGCTTATCACCATTGTTTTGGTTGCAGCGCTATTGAGTTATGTCTGGACACCGTTCGATGTTGCAACGCTTGATATTCGAAACAAACTACAAACCCCGAATCAGGTGAATTGGCTGGGTACTGATCACCTTGGCAGAGACATCTTGTCTATGTTGATGGTTGGAGCAAGAACCTCTATCGCTGTGGCATTGGTTGCGGTGGGAATCGGAATGGGCGTTGGTGTGCCTTTGGGGTTAATAGCAGCTGCGAAACAATCCGGTTGGGCCGATGAGCTTATTATGCGCGGCAACGATTTAGTATTCGCATTCCCGGCATTGCTTATTGCCATCATGATTACTGCGGTGTTCGGCGCGGGTGCGGTCAACGCTATCATTGCTATAGGAATATTTAATATTCCCGTCTTCGCTCGTTTAACGCGTGGCGCGGCGTTGAGTTTATGGACCCGGGAGTTTGTGTTGGCCGCAAGAGTTGCCGGCAAAAGCGGATTCAGAATTTCTGTCGAGCATTTGCTCCCGAATATAACCAATCTACTAATTGTGCAAGGCACCATTCAGTTCTCGTTGGGAATTTTAGCTGAGGCGGGATTGTCCTATGTTGGACTCGGAGCACAGCCGCCCATACCGAGTTGGGGGCGTATGCTCGCTGATAGCCAAACCTTAATAACGCTTGCACCGCATCTAGCTTTGTTTCCGGGTCTTGCCATTGTATGCACGGTATTGGGTTTAAATTTGCTGGGAGATGGCTTACGCGATTGGCTCGACCCGAGATTGCGTCGTGAGCGATAACCACTCTGCATTGTTGCGGTTGGATAGGGTCAGCCTTGATATTCACGGCGTACCTATTCTGTCAGACATATCCTTGTCAGTGGCAGCAGGGCAAACGCTGGGTATCATCGGAGAGTCTGGGTCCGGTAAATCCATGACGGCGCTTTCCATCATGCAGCTGTTACCGCGTGGGTCTCAATCCAGCGGTAGCATTGTGTTTGATGGGCAAGAGCTTTCGGAGTTGTCTGAGGAACAGCTCTGTGATATCCGAGGCAGTGATATCGGCATGATCTTTCAAGAGCCGATGACGGCATTGAACCCTGTAAAAACTATTGGCGATCAAGTCAGTGAAAGTATTCGTCTGCATCGAAACGTGTCGTCAGCAGAAGTTAAGCAACTCACCGAACAAATATTAGAGCGGGTAGGCCTACCCAACAGTGAGTATCCTTTGAGCCGCTATCCCCATGAATTGTCGGGCGGGCAACGCCAACGAGTAGTGATCGCAATAGCGGTTGCATGTAAGCCCAAGTTACTCATCGCCGATGAACCCACTACGGCACTGGATGTGACAACACAAGCTGGCATACTTGATTTGTTAAAGACACTGCAGCGAGATGAAGGTCTGGCATTGATGCTGATTACTCACGACCTGGCGGTCGTCTCCATGATGGCCGATGATGTTGTCGTTATGAAGTCGGGGCAAGTGGTTGAACAAGGGAGCTTGTATTCTGTCTTTGGTAATCCTTCTAACGACTATACAAAATTACTATTTGACGCATCGGCACTCACGCAAGTGGCACGCCGAGGAAATAAAAATGATTCAGCGACGGCAACAAACAAAGCACCCTTGTTGGAAGTGCGCGATCTTGTTTGCGAGTACCGGGTTCCCCGGCCGGGTTTATTATCTCGCCCAACTGCGTTTCGCGCAGTTGATACAGTCAGCTTTGATATTCAGCACGGTGAAAGTGTGGGACTGGTGGGCGAAAGCGGTTGTGGGAAATCAACTTTGACTCGAGCCTTACTCGGCTTGATGAAGCTTCATAGCGGATCAATATCACTCAATGGCGAGTCTGTCAGTGCCGCTCAGACGGTCTCAAGAGATGCACGACGACAGATGCAGGTGGTTTTTCAGGATCCCTTCGGTTCATTCAACCCCCGACACAAAGTCAGGCGACTTATAAGTGAGCCTTTGTACTTGTTGGACACGCAAGCTACCGCGCAGGAAACAAACTATCGAGTGTCGGAGACCTTAGAAAGTGTTGGTATGGCGGCTAGTGATGCGGATAAGTTTATTCATGAATTCTCAGGTGGACAAAGACAGCGTATAGCTATTGCGCGCGCACTCATCATCAAGCCTGCACTCATCATTCTTGATGAAGCAGTGTCTGCGTTGGATGTCTCTGTGCGTGCACAGGTGTTAGAGCTTTTACATGATTTGGCCAATCGTGAAGGTCTGGCCTACTTATTTATCTCCCATGATTTATCGGTCGTGCAGCGTGTCAGTGATCGAGTGCTGGTCATGCAAAAAGGGAAGATTGTGGAGCGTGGCGACACTCAAACGGTTTTTTCAAACCCGCAGCATCCGTATACTCAGCAACTCATTAGCGCGGCTCCCACATTGCGGATACCTCAGAGCGAAAGATAATGATGCAACATGGCGAATCTTTAGAATGGACAGTCGGTAAACGAAACCTCATTACCGATGTGCCCGGAATTAAAGTCGGGTGTGCCGATGATGCTCATATAAAAACCGGTGTCACTGTCCTAACGTCTGAAGAGCCTTTTATCGCAAGTGTCGACGTTATGGGTGGCGCGCCAGGTACACGTGAGACAGATTGCCTGGCACCGGATAAGCTAGTCCAGCAGGTAGATGCGCTGGTACTGTCTGGAGGTTCTGCTTTCGGACTGGATGCAGCATCTGGTGTTATGGACGCTTTGCGGGTTCAGCAACGTGGGCTTCAGGTGGGCCCCGTGAAAGTGCCGATCGTACCGTCGGCTATTATCTTCGATCTTATCAACGGTGGTGCTTCCGACTGGACGAAAAACCCCTATCGAGATCTCGGCGCTCAGGCTTATCACTGCGCCGACGAAAGTTTTTTACTCGGTAGTCATGGCGCCGGTGCAGGCGCTACCACCGCGGTGTTGAAAGGAGGGCTGGGCTCGGCTTCTCTAATAATGCCAAATGGTGTGATTGTCGGTGCTTTGGTCGTTGTCAATCCGCACGGGAGTGTCGTGTCTCCAGATAGCAATCGCTTCTGGGCAGCCCCTTTTGAAATGGGCGATGAGTTTGGTGGTTTAGGCCCCTCAACTCGCAACCGCTCAAATCTCTTACCTAAGAATGAAAAATTACGCGCTTACGAATCCATGCGTAGCGACGGTTCGACATCATCTGACTTGCCTGCAGGTATGAATACAACTATTGCCATCGTTGCCACCAACGCCACATTAGATAAGGCGCAGCTCAAGCGACTCGCTGTCGCATCGCAAGACGGTATGGCAAGGGCGATAGTGCCGTCTCACACGCCATTTGATGGTGATTTAGTCTTTGCACTCTCAACAGCTGATGCAGAGCTACAAGACCCCATCATTGACAGTATGCAACTAGGTCATGCTGCAGCCGTCTGTTTATCACGTGCTATTGCCAGAGGTGTTTATCACGCAACCGCGGCATCGAACGATACGCTGCCAGTATGGAGTGCGATAGATTCGCGCTAAGAGCGAGTGTTCAGTGCACTTTTAACGAAGTTAATGAATTGCTCGGGTTGCTCCCAGTGCAGCGCATGTGCTGCATTGTCAATGATGTACGTTTTGACGAATGCTTTGTCAGCTGCAAACTCCTCAATCATTGCCGGTGTGGCAAGCACATCGTGTGAGCCGGTGATAAGCGTGACGTCGCATCGTATTGCGCTTAGATCTGGTGGCTCAATGAAACTGTCTAGGCCTGCAGCTTGTCTAGCAAAGCTCTCAGCATTTTGTTTGAACGGATAGTTCATCGATGCATTCACCGCGGCGTCCACCGAAGACTCATCGGTAAAGAAGCCTGCACAGAATAGAAATTGATAAAACAACCGAAACCATTCTGCTTCTGTTTCCTCATGACGTAAAGCATTGAGTGATTTGAATAAAGCAATTCTGGCAGGGATGACACTCGGTAGTGCTGCGGCAGCAACCAGTGAATTCACTCTATCAGGAGCTCGGGCAGCAAGAGCCCAGCCAAGCATACCGCCCATAGAGTGACCAAGAATATTGACGCGATCTATCTGCAGATCATCGAGCAGATTCAAGACATCGCCCACCATTTTTTCTCTATCGGTTGAAACGGGGTTTGGTAGTGTTTGTCCAGTGCAGCGATTGTCCGGCAATATCAGCTCTAAGTTCCGGTTCAAGCCCTCGACAACGGGCTGCCAGCTTGCGCTGTCGCTGGCCATGCCTGATAGCATAAGAAGAGGCGGCTGGCTGGTAGGTTCCTGCGCTTCGAGTCGTTGGTAGTGCAAACGGATTTCTTGGGTCTGTAGTACGGGCATGCCTGAAACGTCCGGTCTGAAATAGGGTCAGAGGTTTAAGCGGTAGACTGTACGCTATTTCTGATTGTTCAATGAAGGTGGGTAATATTTATGTCGGCTCGTTTAACAGACAACCATGGACTGCATTGCACAGGCCCTGCCGGGGCTATGCAAGGCATCAACGATTTCTGTGACGGCTTTGTTGCTTATCAACCTCGGTCGGCGAATGTGTTGCAAGCAGCTGATGACTACCCAGACAGCCCGCTTGCCAATATTTATTCGGCCATGCTCTGGATGTTTTTAGAACGCCCGGAAGCGCCCTCAAAATCTATCCCTTACAGTCAGCGTGTTGAAAAGCTAGATGGGCTCAATGAGCGGGAAAAAGGCTTGCTTGCATTGGTTAAGGCCTGGCAGCAATATGATTTTAAAAAAGTGATCGCAATAGGCGAAACCTTATGTGCCGCTTACCCAAACGATTTATCGCTTTTAAAGGTGGTTCAGTACCATGCGTTTAATGCAGCAGACGCAGCCCTTATGTTGAAACTGGCTTTGGCCGGTCAGTCTGCCAATGCTAATCGGGCTCCAGTCCATAGCATGATAGCCTTTGGCTATGAACAATCTCATGAGATTGATCTAGCCGAACAATCTGCTCATACGGCTCTCTCTATTGATCCACACGAACCTTGGGCACACCATGCTTTGGCGCATGTGCACTTAAGCCGGGGCACAACGAAACAAGGACTGGGCATTCTCAATTCCAGTGCTGAGAGTTGGAAAGATCTTAACTCCTTCATGTTCACGCACAACTGGTGGCATATCGCCTTGTTTGAAATAGCGAACGGTGATGTAACGGCTGCGTTAAATATCTACGATGATCGTTGCTGGGGTGTTCAACCTGATTACAGTCAGGATCAAATTGGTGCTGTGTCGTTGCTTGCGCGTCTGGAGATGGCGCAAGTCAATGTCGGGGAGCGGTGGCACTCACTATTGCCGTATCTGGAGTCCCGAGCTGACGATGTCATTCAACCTTTTTTATGCTTGCAGTATCTTTATGGCCTGGCGAAGGCAAAATCCTCGAACACAGCTTCTCTACTGGCGCTGATTAAGCAACAGGCTGAAAACCCGGTGGTGAGCCAAGATAAGTGCCTGTGGGAATCGGTTGGTGTTCCTGTGGCCGAAGGCATTGTGGCTCATGCCCATGGAGATCACGAGAAGGCGGTCGAGAAGCTGGCTCCCGTCAGATCGCAAATCTGGAAAATTGGCGGTAGCCATGCGCAAAGAGATCTTTTCGAGCAAATTTTGCTCGATGCAAGATTAAGAGCCGGTCATTGGGAGTCTGCCCGAAAGACTCTGGAGCACCGGAAAACGTGGGAGCCGGAGAGCCCGCTGTTACATCAACGGTTAAACGACACCTATCGCCATTTGAACATTCAGTAAATGGGTGCGGTGGTTACTCTCTTACTGTCGTAGTGGTCGCTGAATGCGAATGGGGTAGAAGCGAACACCGGATTGATCCAATGAGGGTGCGCCTGGGAAACCTCGACTGGCAGCCAGTGAATACCATCTGGCAGCGTCGCTTAAAGCATCGTTAGCCGCAGCGGGTGCGAAAGAGAGCAGGGTGGCTTCTTTGGCAAAGTCAGCACCTAGTACCACTTGAGCTGCCCGTTCGCCGTTTTCAGCTTTTTCCTGAAGCTCATCTCTAGGAAGTAACTCGAGTTGGCGTTGTTCCTCAGCCACCTCCGCACGTAATTCATTCTGAGCGGTCAATGGGTCGGTTGTGAGAACGGTTGTTTGCCCTTGTAAGGTTACAACGCCCGGCTTGCCGGGGATCTGATTACCTGCAACCGGAAGAGGTTGGTCTAGCGGGCCTAAGTCTGCTGAAAAACCACTCACGGGTAACAGCAATATTGCGATTGCAGCCGCTGCAAATAACCTTGGGTTGTTAACGGTGAGGCTCATTAAAGTTGACCTTTTTGGGATGCGGTGATTATGGCCCAAGTTGCTCCCAGGCGAGTTCTCATTCTCGTAACCACATTACTATATTTGGGTGAATTATCGATCTTGTCACGAAAATTGCAAAAAAGCGTTACCCCTCTCACGTCTTGCTGGGAGCATAAATTATCAAAAGGTCATTACGGATGGTTTACAAACTACTGGTCTGGTCTGGCAATGTTTTCATGGCAAGCCTGTTGGTGCTGCTCGTATCTTTTCAACAGGCCAGCGCTCAGGAAACCCCCGAAACCACGGTCGAATCCAGCGGTCAGATCACCATTCCGTTGTCCGGCACGGGTACTGTAAGTACTAATTCCTCGCTGTCGATCATCCCCGGCAAAGTTGACGCCGGTTTGGTTGAAGTAGGTCAGTCATCTAACTCCACATTCGTTTTGAAAAACACAGGTGGTGTGGGATCGCCCGCGATCTCCATCCAGGATGTCGAGTTGTTTGGTAAGAGCGCGCATGAATTCGCCACAAACTTCAATGGCTTCATTACGCTAGGCGGCGATGAGTCTCAAGAAGTGACAGTAAATTTTACGCCGCTGACTCCGGGTGACAAGGCGGCAGGTATCCGCCTGACTATCGCAGGAGCTACCACTCCTTACGTTGTTTTGTTCACCGCTAACGCACGTTACCCGCTGACATCCGATCTTTCGACCTCAATGGATAAGGTTGCGTTTGGACAAACGTTGCAAAACAGCACCGCAAAAATTAACTTTACGTTGAAGAACGATGGTGAGGCTGGCGCCCCGTCAATCAATGTATCCGCTATTCAAATCAGTGGCACTAACCCGGGTGATTTTTCTCTGGACTTCACACCGACGACCTTGTTAGCCGGTCAGCAGATGAATGTCCAAACAACGTTGCAGACGGGCACGCTAGGTTTTAAATCAGCAGAGTTTGAAGTGTTCCACGATGGAAACAACGGTTCTCTGGAAATGGATGCTGAGGGAACTATCATCACACCTCAATCGGTTCCTGTTAATTTTACCGATAGTGTTTTAGCCACCACGCAAGAGATAACTCGAGGTACATCTATACAGTTCGGCCCTGATAATCGTTTGTATGTCTCAGAAATGGATGGATTAATTCACGTCTTCAATGTATTGCGTAATGGACCGAATAACTATTCAGCAACACTGTTTGAAACTATTGGGTTGATCAAAGCTGTACCTAATCACAATGATGATGGAACAACCGATTGGTCAGGTAAGCGACTATTAACAGGAATCCACGTGGTGGGTACTGCGGCACAGCCGGTTATCTATGCTGCCTCCAGCGATCCTCGTCAAGCAGCGGGCCCCTCGGGTAACGACTCCGGACTGGATACTAACTCAGGAATACTTCATAAGCTGACTCGCACTGGCGGTACCTGGAACATGCAGGATCTGGTTCGTGGTTTACCACGTTCAGAAGAGAATCACGTCTCCAACGGTTTGGTATTGGTGGGTAACAAAATTTATCTCAATGTTGGCGGACACACGAACCAAGGTGTACCGTCGAATAACTTTGCAGAGCTCAGCGAGTATGCGTTATCGGCGGCTACCCTGGTTATTGACCTGGCTGCAATAGGCAACACCACTTACGATTTACCCACATTAGATGGCCCTGCTGATCAATACGATCCATTCGGAGGTCATGATGGTTTGAATCAGGCCAAACTGGTAGCGGGTGGGCCGGTACAAGTATTCGCTAGTGGTTTACGTAATGCTTACGATATCGTCTATACCGAATCGGGCCAGTTTTATGTATGGGACAACGGACCTAATAACAGTTGGGGTGGTTCGCCTAACAATACTTGCTTAAACACTATTGACAACGGTGGTAGTAACTATCCAGATGGACTGCATTTGATCAGTCAGGGGTATTACGCCGGTCATCCGAATCCTACTCGTGGTAACAAAGCGAATACGTTCGGTGGGCAGTCGCCTGTTGAGGTTGCCGCAAACCCGGAAGAATGTACTTATAAAGTTCCTGGTCAAGGTGACGGTGCGCTGACTACCAACACAGAATCGACTAACGGTATGGTCGAGTACACCGCGTCTAACTTTTCCGGTTCCATGAAAGGTAATTTGATAGCGGCTGCATTCGGTAAGAAGATTTATCGTGTCGAACTTGCTAACAACGGTACGGTTGTTCAGTCTAAATCGCTTTTGAAGGACGGTCTTGGAACAGTTCCATTAGATGTAACTGCACAAGGTGATACAGATATTTTCCCAGGCACTATCTGGGTCGTGGATAACATTGCGAAAACCATCACGGTATTAGAACCCAGCGACTACTAGAGGGTGAACCTAGCATCAGTGTTGAACGTAACGCCACACTACTGGCTGAACTAGCTTAGTAACCATTTGTCCACTGCCCGATTGTTAGTTTTACTTAACTGCAAGTGACTTCAGGCCGTTACGAACACAATGATGAGGTGTTTTGTATCTTCCGTTTCCTCATTCAATAAATAACAACGGGTTTTGTAATAAATAACAAGATCCGATGCTGAGCTTAGTTATGGAATTTACTAGAACGTTAACTGCTAGAACCCGCGTTGGCCTAATGTTGGCTTTCATAACGCTACTGAGTGCGTGCGGCGGTGGCGGTGGTGACTCGAGTGGTGTTAACGTATTGACCATTGGTGGTTCTCCACGAGGAACCCAGCCTGACATTGCACGAGCAGATGCAACGTTTGAAGGTACGCATCACGCAGGAAGCGACTCCTGTACCTCTTGCCATAACGATTCCTCCATGACGATTAGTACACCGGTTCCCGGTGTTACACGCAACGTCTCTATCGGCACTGCCTGGGAAACCAGCGTGATGGCTAATTCGGCGCGTGACCCCTACTGGCATGCAGTAGTTGCGTCTGAGTTACATCAATTCCCCATGTTGGAAGATACGATTAACGATAAGTGCACGGTTTGTCATGCGCCTATGGCTAACGACTTTGCTAAAAAGGAAGGTTTAGATTTACGTTTGTTCGATAAGAGCACGGTCGGCGCAATAGACTACCAGCCGGGTATCTATTCCATGAACGAAGAGAACGAACTGTTCAATCATGCGATGGACGGTGTTAGCTGCTCTTTGTGTCACCAAATGGAAGACGTCAATTTTGGTAACGATGAAAGCATGACCGGAGGCTATACGATTTTAGGCTCACCAACGGGTGATGTCGCTGACCGACCTGCTTATGGTCAATACACGGATCCTGATGTGGGTTACATGCGTCAGCAAGCAGGCTTCTTACCGCAATACGGACCGCATCTAAGTACCTCTGAAAGTTGTGCAACGTGCCATAACCTAAATTTACAACCGGTCAACTCAAACGGTGAAACTGTTGAAGGTGTTGATCATTTTGCTGAGCAGGCGATCTACACCGAATGGTTGAAGAGTGACTATGCGATTGGCGGACCTAAGGAGGCCTCTTGCCAGGATTGTCATATGCCAGTGGTCGATGAAGAGGTTTACATTGGACAAGGCGCTCCTGAAAAGCGTGAAGATTTCGCAGAGCATGTCTTCCTCGGTGCGAACACCGTTATGCAGGACATGTTCAAAAACTTTTCAGACCAGCTGGGTATCAAGCCGGGCTTGGACTTCGATGGCGCTATTGCCAGGAACCGTGAGTTCCTGACAACATCTGCCGATGTCACGATCTCACAAGGTGCTGTCAGCGACGGAACTTTAAGTTTTGATGTGAACATTCAAAACAACACCGGGCACAAGCTTCCGGGTGGCTATCATTCACGACGCGTTTACTTGCATGTTCAGGTGATTGATTCGAGCGGACAGCAGGTTTTCGAAAGCGGTCGTATCAATGCGAACGGCAGCATCGTGGGTGTATCTGAAGACAGCAGCCCTGCATCCTGGGAGCAGCACTATGACGTTATAACGTCGCCGACTCAGGTTCAGGTTTATCAGTCAATCGTCGGTGATATCAACGGTGACCGGACGCATTCACTGCTCGATGGTAGCCAATACTTGAAGGACAACCGCTTACTGCCGTCAGGTTTCAATCGATTCACTATTCAGAATGACCCATCGCTTCCTGATAGTTTCGGGACGTTTGGCAAGGCGCTTGAAGACCCTGACTTTCTGGGTGGCGGCGATACGGTCACCTACCGTATCCCAGTCGATATCGCAGGTTCTTATACGGTATCCGCCGAACTTCGTTACCAGCCGTTTAGTTTTGGACACCTGAAACAATTATTCACAGAGGGCTCTGAGATCGAGCAGGTGGATATGTTCCGTACTATCTATGATGCGACTACGCTGCGGGATGAGGTTATCGATACGGCAACCGAAACCATCCAGTAGCTGCCGTTTGATGAGTTCATAGCTGATCGCGATCACTTGCTTGTTGGTACGATCAGCTATAATGCGTCTCAAGAAACTTGTTTCGTCTATCGGAGTCTTACCGGTAGCCTAAGTACTCCATAGGAGTTAGATCTCATGCCAGTTAGATTTTCCTCAGCTCTGCGTCAATTGCTGACACTCGGTGCTTTGCTCTCTGTTCTGTTGATGCTGCCCGCAGCCTCGCACGCGCAAAGCTCAGGGCTTGAGTATCGTATCGGGCCTGAAGATGTCCTACACATCTCCGTATGGAAAGAGGAAGATCTGGATCGTAAAGTTCTGGTTCGCCCTGATGGCGGTGTGTCTTTCCCGCTAGCAGGTGATATTCAGGTATCCGGCAGAACCCCTTTGGAAGTTCAAGACGAGATCCGCTCCAGGCTCCAGCGTTACGTTCCCGATGCAGAAGTTACCGTCTCGGTAGACAAAATTTCGGGTTACACCATTTTCGTTCTGGGTGAGGTCAAAGAGCCTGGCCAATTCACGCTCGGCCGATACGTAGATGTCGTACAGGCACTCACACTGGCTGGTGGATTCACCCCATATGCGAATAGCCGAGATATTCAGGTTCTGCGCCGACAAGATGGCCGCGAAGTCACGTTCGCATTCGATTTTCGCTCGATATCCCGTGGGCGAAATTTACAACAGAATATAATCCTGCAAAGCGGTGACGTTGTCCTCGTTCCTTGATGGGAGGGGAGAAAATGAAAAAAAGTCTTCTATGCCGATCATTGCTGGCTGCATGTACGTTTACAGTCGCGCCGGCGTTTGCAGATGTGTGGGTCTTCGAGCCTTCAATTACGCTCGATCAACGCTTCGACGACAACTACTTTTTAGAGCCTTCAGGCGACGGTGAGCTTAGCGCCACACGTGCCGTCGGTGAGCTTGGCTTAAGTCGTGAATCGGAAGCTGCCAACATCAAAGGCCTAGTGCGAGTCGATGCACTTTTAACCACTCAATCCGACTCAGGTGAAGAAGGGCTGGAGTCTAATCAGCTTGTTGCGTTTGATGCCAAGCGGCGTTCAGCTAGAAGCCGCTACGGTATCTTTGTAAGCTTTAAACAAGATACGCCGAGTCGAGATATTGCTGCCGATTTAAGCGATCCGGATAGTCTTGCCAGCGATACCGGCTTAAATCCGAGCCAGTCCAGTAACGTTGCTCGTCAGGAAGTTACGTTTAAACCCAACTACAGCTACGATATAACTCGAAGGCTCGAATTTAATACCAACGCGACGTTTACATTTGTCGATCACGAGCTTCCTGACCCTCAAGACGCCATTTATCAGCGCTATTACAGTCTGCTTCCCAGAGATGATAGCGGCAATATTATTGGTCCCATCCTGCCGTATAACGAAGTCACCATTGCCGATGCGGGGAATGTGTTTAGCCCTGTAGGTGAGCTGGATGATTTTGAAGAAAGTAAATTCGAATTTGGTCTGCGGTATAAATACACCCCTATCTCGACCCTGTCGGCGACACTTGCGTACAGCAAATTCAATGCGCAGGTTTTAATTGATCCTTTTGCGATTGTTCCTTTCGAAGATCTGGCGGCTGATCCTGATGAACCGGGAATACGTCGTCGTCCGCGTCGCGATTCCATCTCAACAACCACAGCGCTTTCATTAGGGTATGAGCGTTTGCTAACTCCCACTGTGTTGTTAAGTGCCTCGGCTGGTATTTACGTTAACAATGCCGATACCACGGACACGCTCAGAGCGGAAGATCGACCCGGTGAGGAAATTCCCGCTGAACGTCTTGAAGCTTTAGAAAGTGAAAACGATGGTTGGTTGGCCAGTGTACTGTTATCACACAATGCGGGCCTGACTCGATACGTCGCTAAGTTCGCTGTCGATGTGCAGCCCAGCAGTTCCGGTACACAGGTAGAAACTCAAGAACTCACAGGCGATGTATTCCGCACATTATCACCTCGTTTAAATGTTTCCCTGCGCACCAGAGCCTACGAGCCCGACCGTTTAGGTGCTAATGTTGAAGACGAATTCGCTCGTCGTTTCATTAGCATTGAGCCTAAGGTTGAATGGAAATATGCAAGGAATTGGACGGCGTCAGCTGCTTATCGTTATCGTCGCCAGAAAGCTCGCATAGACCCGGTATCAGCTGAAAGCAATGCGATCCTGCTATCAGTTAAATACACACCGCCATCAAAGATTCGAGACGCGGCTAACGCCAACGGGCTTTAAGCTTCTAGCTCTCTTCGTTTTCAGCGACAACCGGAGATTCGTCCGGTTTGTCCTCTTTCTCGATCGGAACGAAATCCAAGATACGCTTGTTGTCTGGATCAAAAACCGCAACTCCGTCGGCATATCGCGCTTTGAATTTGTAAAGTTCGACATCGTCAAGGTTAAGTGATTTTCGCTTCAGCGCAGCCGTAACGACATCCGCAGCGCCCATGTCGTTTAGCGTGGCAATATCCAATGCATCCTTTTGCATGGAATCGTGGTTGCTATCCAGGCTGACGTATTGATCGCTTCTTCGCTGCGGTCCCGGGTAGCCGTTGAATATTTCGTTTAAGTGCTCTGCGTATTTACCGGGCGCTGGTGCAGGCGTTAATAACAGCGGTACATTGAGCAGAGTGACTGCTGGTATAGGCTGTGGGTCGATATCCAGCTGACGCAGTTGAGCATTAGCTTCTAAGTTGTCTTGTGCCGATACGGTGTTAAATCCTCGCTCTGCGTATACCAGAGCCACGGTGCGTTGTTGATAGGTTGTGTAAAAGCCATACCCCAAGGCTGCGATTTGAATAACCGCAATGAGCGACATATCAAGCACCAGCTTCGGTTTGCCGGGCTTGTACAGCAATAGGGTCAGGGCAGGGCCTAACACTAGATCTACCATGGCAACCAGTTTCAATCCTTGCCAACCGCCATCGATGAAAAACAGCTCACCGGGAAACCAGTAAAGCACCATCATAAAAACCAAGGATGAAAAGATGAGCAGACTTAGAGCGAGATGGATTGAGAATGCAGCCCCCTTAGATGGGCTGAAATTCGACCAGGAAGCAGCGACCTGCACGATGGAAATCTCCGGAATTCATAGTGAAATTATGAATTTGAAAATGCAAAGTGCGAGCCATTGGAACGCTGGCCCTAACCGGGGGTAACGTGTCCCGAAACGGGGTCAGTGCTGCTCGTTCAACAAAAATTCAAGCAGGGCTTTTTGCGCATGCAAACGGTTCCCTGCCTCTTCCCAAACAACGCTCTGAGGCCCATCTATAACCTCAGCGGCGACTTCCTCGCCCCGATGTGCGGGTAGGCAGTGCATGAACAGTGCATCTTCACTGGCCAGCCCCATGAGCTCCGGGGTTACTTCATAGGCAGCAAAGGCCAATTCCCGGCTTTTCTGCTCTTGTTCTTGCCCCATGCTTGCCCACACATCAGTGACGATCAAATCGGCATCGGCGCATGCTTCGGCGGCCTCGGTTGTTCGGATGACCGCATCTCCGGCCTCTTCGAGAACTTCCGCGTCAGGTTCGAACCCATCCGGGCAGGCGACGTAAAGTTGAAAACCTAAAAGCTTTGCAGTGTTGATGTATGAATTGCATACGTTATTACCATCACCAATCCATGCCACTTTTTTACCGCTGATATCGCCACGATGGTCTAAGTAGGTTTGCATGTCCGCCAGTAGTTGGCAGGGGTGGAGTAAATCGGTTAGTGCATTGATAACCGGTATCGTTGAGACTTCTGCAAATCGCTCAACACTCTCTTGTGAGAAAGTTCTGATGGTGACAGCATCCACCATTTGAGACAGCACTTTGGCCGTGTCTGCCAGGGGCTCGCCCCGGCCCAGTTGGGTGTTGTCTGGAGAAAGATAGATGGCATGACCGCCTAGTTGGGTCATACCGGCTTCAAACGATACGCGTGTCCGGGTGGATGATTTTTCGAAAATCATGCCCAGTACACGGTGAGGCAGAGTTGCCGTTAGTGTTCCGGCTTCCCATTGTTTGCGCAGTTCGCTTCCGCGTTGCAGGATGCCTCGAAACTCATCGGCAGTTAGGTCCAGCTCGGATAAATAATGTCTCATGGGATTAAGCTATTCGCTCTTTGTATCTGCTGGTTCTGATTGTTGAATGAAATCGATGATCAGGTCGCTGACACGGCGAATTAATTCGTCAGTATCTTCGTTGCTCAAGATATAAGGAGGTAATAGGCGGACGACATTGCCAGCGGTGACGTTGAGCAGAATGCCGGCTTCCAACGCTTTGCCAACTAATTCAGCGCAGGGCTTCTCGAGTTCGATACCCAGCATGAGCCCGCGACCACGAATTTCAGCGATGCCGGGTTGATTGTGAAGGGCGTTGTTGAATCCTGTTAGAAATCGATCCCCCAGTTCAGCTGCGCGTTCCACCAAGTGATTATTTTCAATTTCTTGCACAACAGTGAGCCCGACGCGGCACGCAATCGGATTGCCACCGAAGGTGGTGCCGTGGGTGCCTGGTTGGATGGTTTCCGCGGCAATTCCTTTAGCCAGGCAAGCGCCAATAGGCATACCGTTCCCCAGGGCTTTGGCGACGGCTATGACATCCGGCTGGATGTCGTCATGTTGGAAGCCGAACCATTTGCCAGTGCGGCCCATGCCCGATTGAATTTCATCACACATGAGCAACCAGCCGTGTTTATCGCATAACTCTCTCAGACGCTTCAAATAGCCCGGCGATGGTACGTTTATCCCACCTTCGCCTTGGACCGGTTCTACCATGACAGCGACAATATCGTCGCGTTTGGCGGCCACGGCAGCAACTGCGTCTGCATCGTCAAATGGCACGACCTCGAACCCTTCGAGCATAGGGCCGAACCCTGCTTGAATTTTTGCATTCCCGGTGGCCGATATAGTCGCCATGGTGCGGCCGTGGAACGCAGTATCGGTGACGATGATGGTCGGCGTCTTGATACCTTTGTTGGTGCCGTAAAGTCGGGCTATTTTTATGCAGGCCTCATTGGCTTCGGCACCCGAATTACAGAAAAAGGCTTTGTCCATGCCGGACACGCGGCAAAGCTCACGACCCAAGGCCTCTTGCTGCGGAATATTGTAGAGATTGCTCACGTGCATGAGCTGGGTGGCTTGATCTGCGATCGCCTCGCTGATAGCTGGATTTGCGTGCCCGAGCGAGCACACAGCTATGCCAGATAAGGCATCCAGGTACTCGCCACCGGCGTCATCCCACAATCGTACGCCTTCCCCGCGAGCCATTGTTACGGGGAGACGACCGTATGCGGCCATTAATGAAGCCATTGAAACAGCCTATTTTTTTGGACAAGCAGTCAATTTTATTACAGATGCGCGGCTACGCCAAGCGATTGCTTGAATCCGAAATCCAGAAGATTCACCCTACCGTACCTCCCCACACTTGCCAAGTCAGAACTGGCGGTGCGACCATAGGGGATCGGAGAACACCTGCCGGCCTTACACTGTGTGCCTGCTGCGATGTCCTTGCGTGAATTCAGCAGCCTTTTTTTGGATACTTTTAGACCCTATCATCCATGGGTCAACCCTTCAGGAGTCAACATGTCTTTTACCTTTCCAGATCTGCCTTACGACTTTACTGCGCTTGAGCCGCATGTAGATGCCCAAACGATGGAAATTCACTACGATCGCCATCACCGCACTTACTTCAACAATTTTACGGGTGCAGTGGCTGATTCGCCTATGGCTGATCAATCTCTGGAAGAGGTTATGGCGTCAGTTGATAGCAGCACCTCTCCAGCCATCCGCAATAACGGCGGTGGTTACTACAACCACATCCTGTACTGGAATTCCATGTGTGACGGCGGTAGCAGCCCAAGTGCTGATTTGGCCAGCGCTATCGACAGCACCTTCGGTTCTATGGACGAACTTAAAAACGGTCTGAAGCAAGCGGGTATCACGCGCTTCGGTTCAGGGTTTGCGTGGCTGGTTGTTAAAGATGGAAAGCTGGCAGTGACCTCTACGCCTAACCAGGACAACCCGTTGATGCCTGTTGCAGATATGCAGGGAACACCCATCCTGGCACTGGACGTTTGGGAGCATGCCTATTACCTCAAGTATCAAAACAAGCGTCCTGATTACATCGATGGCTGGCTAGAGGTCGTCGACTGGGCAAAAACTTCTGAGCGTTTCGCTGCAGCGACTTCCGCTTAAATCAGAGTTTTGTCTATGGCCGCCGGTTGTTATATCCGGCGGTCTTTGTATTCACGTTTTTGTTAAAACACTTTTAATGGCGTAGCACCATGACAGATCAAGCATCCGACGTACGGACCCGAATTGAACAGCAGATTGCCGAAAATCCTGTAATTTTATACATGAAGGGTACGCCACAACTGCCGATGTGTGGATTCTCAATGCGTACCGTAGAGGCGCTCAAGGAATGTAACCAAGAGTTCGCCTACGTTAATATCATCGCCGATCCGGCTATTCGCGAAACTCTGCCACAAGTCTCTGACTGGCCGACGTTTCCGCAACTTTATATTGAAGGCGAATTGGTCGGTGGTTGTGATATCACGATGGAGCTGGCTGAAAACGGCGAGTTAAAAAAGATGATTGATAACGCCGCGAATAAGCCCAGCTAATTAGCGGATCCGTTTAATCAGTCTTCTACTTTTCTACGAAACGCCTTTATTTTTGAACGTTTTGTTTTGCTATCCAGCCGCCGTTGAACGGAGCCGCGGCTGGGTTTAGTAGCTCGCCTTACCTTGGGTACAAAGGTTGCGCTCCTGATAATTTCAGCGAGTCTTTCAAGAGCAGCTGCATGGTTCTGGTCCTGACGCCTGTGCTGTTGTGCTTTGATCACGATAATGCCTTCCTTGCTTAATCGTTTGTCTCTTGTAGCCAAAAGGCGTGATTTGACAGATGCAGGAAGCGAGGATGCTTTGATGTCAAAGCGTAGATGAACCGCTGAGGCAACCTTGTTAACGTTCTGTCCGCCGGCACCCTGGGACCGAATAGCCTGCCATTCGATGTCCTCCTCCGGAATGCTCAGTGTGTCGTTGATTCTTAACATGTGGGTGGTAAAGCCCCGGATGCTCGGCGAGGCTCTTCTGAGCGCTAGCGAGGGATGGTTGATCCATCTGCTATCGGCACATCTAGACCGGTATGAAGTGCCTCCCAGCGATTGACGACATTGCAGAATAGTTCGGCCGTCATTCGTGTGTCATAAATGGCCGAGTGAGCCTCGCTCGTGTCCCAGTTCATGCCGGCAGCAACAGCCGACCTGGCCAATACCGTTTGTCCGTATGCTAATCCGCAAAAAGAGACGGTGTCGAAACAGCTGAATGGGTGAAACGGGTTCTTTTTGATGCCGGTTCGATCTGCTGCTGCGTTGACGAACTTTAAATCGAAAAACGCATTGTGACCCACCAGAATGGCGCGAGTACAGCCCGCAGCTGACACGGCCTCTCTGACAGGTGTGAAGATGTGCGACAACGCTGCGCGTTCTTCTCTGGCGGCCCGTAACGGGTGATAGGGGTCTATTCCATTGACCTCAAGCGATTTCGGGTTGATGTTGCAACCGTCAAATGGCACCACATGTGTGGTGTAACTCTTAACGGGTTTTAGTTGTCCCTGCTCATCTAGATCGAGTATGACGGCCGCGATTTCCAACAGTGCATCTGTGCGCTCATTGAACCCGCCGGTTTCTACGTCCACGACCACAGGTAAGTAGCCGCGAAAGCGTTCACTAAGGCTGTAGGGTTTTCCGGGTTGGTACATGTAGGGAACGCACTCTTGTAAATTGGACAGGCTCGAGGAATTTGCCTGTGAGCTGAATCATACACGCCGATTCAGGTGATACCATCTCAGCATCTAAAAAAGCAGTACCTTTCAATTGTGCATGAACTGCTAAGACACTACTTCAATATTGCGTTTCTTATGGGCAAGCCACAAGACTTGCCTGGTGGTGACGCTCAGATGAAGATCGGAATAGCTCTGGCTTTCGTTACATACATAATGGCGGTCGCTGTGCCTTATGGTGTCGCACTGGCAGCTATGCAGGCAATTCTCGATTTGGCCGGAACCGGTTTTATTGTTTGGCTGGCACTTAGGCAAACCGGGCGCCTGGCTCGATTTGCTCAAGCTTTTGGCGGCTTATGCGGTGCCTCTGCTTTTATCAATCTGGCCAGCTTGCCTATCTATATGTTTAGAGGTCCTTCAAGCGCAACTGATGCTGCCGATGGTAGCGTGCTGGCTGAGTTTGTCTTGTTAGTTTGGGGGTTGTCATTGTTGGCACATGTCATCAGGCATACATTTGAAGTGCGCATGACGATCAGTGTTCTTATTGCATTTGTTTACGTGCTTGTTTGGTCCTCAGTCATTGTTCAACTTATGCCTCCACCTGCGCTTGCACAAACGGAAGTTATACACAAATCAGACAATACAGAGCTTGTAACGTCGTCACATACTGTTTCTTTTGAACCACTTGCAACGTTTGAGCTGGTGGCAAGGTCTTCGACAGTGTTATGATTTGGCAACTACTGCCAGTTACCACGGCTTATCAATACGCCTCGTGTCAGCAACCCTTCAACAACGTTCATCAGTTCCTATTAAATTGGCCAGGCGTGCAATGGCTTTGGGCTCGCGTGCAAAGAACAAAGCTGAGGAAGAACAGGTGAAGCCTGTTGGTGAATCTCCTTCATTGCAAGCGGCAAAACGCGCAATGGAAGAGTCTGATGCTGAGTCTGAAATTCCTAACGAATCAATAGCACCTGAAAGTGTCAAAAAAACGGCACAAAAAGGACCTATACGTCCGTTAGATATAACAGTGCCCGGAGAGATAGATCGTTACACCATTGGTAAACGTATCGGTTCTGGAACCTGTGGCGTTGTACATCAAGCTCTCGATAATCTCTTAGGGCGTGAAGTTGCCGTCAAGCTTTCGCCTATTGGCGAAGCACATTTATCAACAGGCAAAGTGCCAGGTGCTCAACGCGCTTATCAAACTGAAATAGTCGCAGCTGGTCGCTTAACGCATGCCAACATCGTGACTGTTCACGATGCAGGGCAATTTGAAGATCTCAACTACTTGGTTATGGAAGTGGTCGATGGAGAATCTTTGAAAGAATACGGCAAAGGTAAAACCCTGCTGCCGGTTCATGAAGCGCTGCGTGTGGTCTCTGCCTGTTGTCGTGCTTTGGATTACTCGCATTCGCAAGGTATTCTGCATAGAGATATAAAACCTGCAAACGTCATGCTGGCCGAGAACGGAGATGTAAAGCTTCTCGACTTTGGTATCGCTGTCAGCATTCGTGAAGGAGGCGGTCTTAAGAATAAAGGGCCTACCTTGGGTACTCCCAATTACATGTCGCCTGAACAAATCTTAGGTCGTGAGCTAGGGCCGCCTAGCGATTTTTATTCGCTGGCAACCGTGCTGTTTGAATTACTAACCGGACGTCAGCTTTTCAAAGCTAAGAAAGTTAAAGATCTCTTTCGTACGGTAGTGCATAAGACTGCGCCCAAGCTACATGATATCCGTCCTGATTTGCCTGTCGAACTATCCGATGTCATTGCCAAGGCACTGGAGAAAAAACCTCAGGATCGATTTCAAACAGGGCAGGAGATGGCGGATGCACTTGCACCGTTTGAGGAAACTTTTGGCATCGTTGAAAGGCGGCCTGCGGCGCAGCAGCGTTTAATTCGTCAACTAAAAGCACAAACGTTTTTTACGCCTTTCTCCGAATTAGAAATTGCCCATTTGCTAGAGCACGTTGAAGTTAAGTCGTTTGCGCAAAACGAAACGATTCTCGATGTGGGTGATGAAGAACGGCGCATCATGATTATCACCGATGGTGTTGCCAAAGTAGAAAACAATGGGCACTACCTGTCTATGCTTAGCGAAGGTGAGTGCTTTGGTGAAACAGGCTTTATCAATGGCGGGGCTCAAGTCCATCGTATTGAAGCTATTACACCTGTGAATGTTCTTGAGTTGTCTGCAGATGTATTAACAGAGTTACCTCCTAAGATTCATCTGCACTATTACAGACACATCTCTGAGATTCTGGTCGAGCGATCCTCGTCGGGTAATGCGCAGCAACTCGATCTAACGCTGTAAAAATAGCGCAGCTTTCGCTAATGGCTCTCCTTAGCGAAAGTAACCAACAACCTCATGCAATGAACCCTATTAAGAGCCTTCTGGATTGTTATGCCTGCGTTTCTTAAGCGTGTGTTCCCAGTCTAACGATGTCTTGACGATCGTGTCCAAATTGTCGAACTCCGGTGTCCAATCCAGGGTCTGGTGAATTTTATCTACCGCAGCCACGAGTGAAGGCGGGTCACCGGCCCGGCGTGGTTTTTCGATCACTTTAAGTGGCTCACCGTGAACTCGCTCAACGGCATCGATTACCTGCTTAACGCTGAAGCCGTGTCCATATCCGCAATTGAGCAGTGTCGATTTTCCGTTGTTACGCAAGTAATCTAATGCTGCAAGATGGGCATTGCCCAGGTCTGTAACGTGAATGTAATCGCGTACGCCGGTGCCATCGTCTGTCGGGTAATCTGTGCCAAACACATAAAGCTGCTCACGTTTGCCCACTGCAACTTCTGCAGCCACTTTGATAAGCAATGTCGCCTCTGGTGTCGATTGTCCGATGCGTCCGTCAGGGTCTGATCCGGCAACGTTAAAATATCGGAGTACAACGTGGGTTAAATCGGAGGCGGCGCTGAGATCTCGAAGCATGGCTTCCGACATAAGCTTAGACATGCCATAAGCATTTATCGGTGCTGTGGCAAGTTCTTCGTGGCACGCACCTATGTCTGCTTCGGGAACGCCATAGGTGGCAGCAGTTGAAGAAAATATAAAGTGTTTAATATTTTGTTCTTGGCATACCTGCAGAAGATTACGAGTGCTACAGGTATTGTTTGCGTAGTATTTGAGTGGATTTTCTACGCTCTCAGGAACAATGGTATGTGCTGCAAAATGCATGACCGTATCGATGTTGTGTTCAGCGATGACTTTGCTGACTAATTCCATGTCGCCGGTTTTGCCAACGACCAATTCCCCGTACAATACGGCGTCGGCGTTGCCTGTGGAAAGATCGTCCAGAACAACAACAGTTTCACCTCGTTCGCCGAGTAGTTTCACCACATGGCTGCCAATGTAGCCAGCACCACCGGTGACCAAAATAGCTTTTTTGCTCATTGTTATAGAAGTCCACTGCTTAAAGGGATTAACCGACAACTCATTGTAACCACAGTTGCCGGTTTATTGAGCCACGTTAGAATGACTGTGTAACCACGATGGTAATTTTATCTAGGGGAAGGGCAAGTGACAGGGTTTTGTGAGCAAGTCATTGATGGTGCAGTACTGCTCACCGTGAATCAGCGTCTGGCGAGACATCGTTCCCTTGAGTATCAAACTTGGCAGCAAGCACAGGGTTTGCTGTGGTGGGAGACGCCGGAGATTCTGCCATTTAGATCCTGGATGCTAGCGTTGCATGCTAAGTATCTAGCTTCCGGGGAGTCCGAAAAAACGCTCCTTCCCGATCTGTTGCAGCAACGTGTCTGGCAGTCGTGTATCGAATCCGATGATGCTGTGACCCTGCTCGACACTGAGTCAGCCAGTCGCGGGGCTAAACGGGCGTGGGATATTGCTTGCGCATGGGACTGTCATCCAAAAGAGGACGATTACCTTCCGTTGGATCAATACACCTGGCGACGTTGGCAGTTAGGTTACTGCGCACAACTGGACCAAATGGGCTGTATCGATGAAGCTTTCTTAGCAGATCATTTGCGGGAAATACTTAACTCAGGCGCAGGGTGGCAGGAATTACCTAAGCGTATCTTGTTAGATGGCTTTCTGCAGCTGCCACCGCAGTTGCAATTGTTAGTGGCCAGTCTTGAGAGTGCCGGTGTTGATGTTGAGTTACTGGATGCTGAGTCCAACGCTGTTGTTCATCCTGTCAAGTACGAGGACGATAGGCGAGAGCTTATTGGTGTTGCTACTCAGATGCGTAGAGAAATCGAACGTGATCCTTCTCAACGGCTAGGGCTTGTAGTGCCAGACTTGCAAAATAAACGAGCCGATGTGTTAAGGGCGTTCGATCAAGTGTTTTTCCCGGCGATGTCACCTGCTCAAATCCGGGACAAGGGCCGCCCCTATGACTTGTCCATTGGCATGCCCCTATCAGATACAGCAGCCGTGCAGGCGGCGTTATCCATTCTTAGGCTGTGCATCTCCGAGGTTCAGGGAAGCGATATCTCTGCGCTGCTGTTAAGCCCATATCTTGCGGGGAAAAACAATGATGCACATGCAAAAGAACAACTAGACAAGCGTCTGCGTGAACAAAGAGTTCGCAAATTGACCTTAGAGACGCTTGCATCACTCTTAGAAGGGAAGGGATCTTTCTCAAGGCCCGTCAATAAGCTCATTAAAGTGAGAAAGCTAAATAAGGCGACTTTAACCACGTGGGCAAGTCGATTTAGTCAGTGGCTAACGGTTTTGGGTTGGCCCGGCTCGGGAATGGATACGGAGGAATATCAAGCCGTCAGTGCGTGGATCGAGTGTCTGGATGATCTGCAATTGCTGGATGATAATGAGGGGGTGGGCGCCAGCAGTGCTTTTCATCTTCTGTCCCGTCTGGCAAGAGATCGGGTATTCCAAGTAGAAACACCGGTCACGCCCATTCAAATTATGGGGCGCTTGGAAAGTCACGGCATCGACTTTGATTGCTTATGGGTAACGGGTCTGGATTCCGAGCAGTGGCCTCCTACCGGTTCGCCCACACCGTTTCTACCGATTGCGCAGCAAAAATTGTCAGGTGTGCCAGATGCATCAGCCAGCGCCCGCTTAGAACTTGCAGAGCAAGAATTTTTACGCTGGTGCTCTCAAGCCCCGCTGATTATCGCTAGCCATTCGGTTGCAAGAGATGGCAAAGAGCTTGAAGCTGCTCATTTGCCCGGTGTTGTCGCAAGCGAGAAAAATCAGTCCATTGCAGCCGCTCGCATTGATAGGCTTTATGGGTATGCCGGTTTTGATACACCAGTCAGTTCGCTGCGTGCTTCATTGAAGCTTGAGCTTATTGCTGACAACTACGGGCCGGCTATGCCGTCTGGTACTGAGGCACGAGGTGGGGCGCGCTTGTTTGAAAATCAGGCTTTGTGTCCCTTTAAGTCGTTTGCATTACACCGATTAGCTATACGTCCGCTGGAGGAGGCAGGCTTAGGGCTTGACCCGCGGCAACACGGTACCTTGTTGCATCAGGCCTTAGAGTTGTTTTGGGATGACGTCAAAAGCCATGCGCAGTTGGTCTCCATGAACGAAGACGAATTACACAGCGCGCTGCTAGTTGTAATCAATAAGTCTATTAAAGACCTTGACGTCCCTGAGGAACTTCAAGAGTTGGAACAAACACGGTTATTGTCCTTGCTTAAAGAATGGTTAGTAGGTCAGGAGGCCATCCGTACTGACTTCAGCGTTGAAAGTTTAGAGCTTAAGCAAACGATAGAGCATGGTGGTGTCGTCATGAACGTTATGCTTGATCGAATAGATAACATCGATGGGCAGTTGGTTGTTGTCGATTATAAAACCGGTGTGTCAAGTAAGGTGAATACCTGGGCCGATAAACGAATAGTGAACCCTCAACTCCCGCTCTATGTATTAACAAACGAAGCTATAAAGGGTGCATCGTTTGCTCAGGTGGCGCGCAATCAATGTAAATTCATCGGTGTTGCCAGCGATGCAGATATGCTTCCAAAAGTTAAAACCACGGTGACGAAATCCCGAAATGGTGAAGCAACAGAGAGAGAATTGGAGTCTTGGGAAGACTGGCGCCTTCATTGGAAAGAGGCTCTTGACACGGTAGCCGGTGAAGTCCGGCAAGGTTTGGCATCGGTTACCCCAATGAAAAATGCCTGTACGCATTGTGATCTTAAGTCTCTTTGCCGAGTAGGAGAGGAGACGCTATTAGCGGGTGGGGATGAAGAGACTGCAGATGCTTCTAGCCACGGAGGTGCCCAATGAGCGCCCCTATCGATGCTGATGTCAGGGTAAGAGCACTAGACCCGCAAACCTCCTTCATCGTTCAAGCACCTGCAGGCTCGGGTAAGACTGAGCTGCTTACTCGGCGAGTGCTCACCTTACTGGCCACAGTAGATGAGCCTGAAGAGATTCTTGCCATTACGTTTACCCGTAAGGCTGCCAGTGAAATGCGCCAGCGTGTCGTTGAAACTCTGGAGAGAGTAGCGTCCGGAGCTCAGCCTGCCAATGAGTATGAAGCGGAAGGACATGCGCTTGCCATGGCGGTGTTAGTCAGAGACAAGGAACGCGACTGGCAAATAATTAAAAATCCACAACGGCTCAATCTTCGCACCATCGATGCTTTGGCTACGCAACTGGCACATCGTTTACCGGTGACGTCTGCATTGGGTGCGCCTACCGGCGTCGTTGAAGATGCCGGGAGTTTATATCGTGAGGCGGCGACGCGTTTTATCGATAGCAACATCGCTATCATTGAACGAATTTTGTTGCAATTGGGCAATAAGCTGGACTTAGCACAGGCACTTCTCGCTGCTCTTCTGGCTAATAGAGATCAATGGAAGCGGCATCTCTATGCGGCTGATCAGCATGATGAACTCAGGGTTGCATTAGAAGGAATGTTGGCTGAGTTGGTTGAGTCGCGTTTGCAAAACCTATGCGTAAACATCCCTGTGGGTTTGAATGACTCATTGCCGGCTCGCTTAAGAGCTGCATGCGGATATTTATTGGAAGATAATGAAGGCGACCTGGATGAAATTGAATTTGAAAAGCAAGCCTGGCTGGATATAGAGTCTTTGCCGGGTGCGACCATCAATGATTTAAATCTGTGGGATAGCATTGGGCATGCGTTGCTCACTAAAAAGCCGGAAGTTCGTAACAGGCTGACTAAGAAAGAAGGCTTTCCGGCTAAGTCAGATGCCAAGAAGCGGGGAGTTGAGCCTGCTCAACTAGAGCTTCACAAACAAGGCATGGTGGACATACTCGACAGTGTACGTGAAGCCCCAGAGTTTATTGATGCTCTTATAGAAGTCTCCAGTCTGCCTTATCCGCGCTATCAGGATGCGCAGTGGGAGCTCTTGTCCGAGTTGCTAAGTGCTTTGCCTGACTTATTAATTGAACTGCAACTACTGTTCAGTGAGCGTGGTGTTGTCGATTTCCCGGAGCTAGCGGAGCGCGCGCAATGGGCGCTGGGTCCTGAGGATGCACCTACCGATCTTGCTCTGTCTATGGACTTATCGCTTAAGCACGTGTTGGTGGATGAGTTTCAGGATACATCGCAAACACAATTTCGTCTCTTCAGTCAGTTGGTCAGAGGTTGGGATCAAGGCGATGGCCGTACTTTTTTTGTCGTGGGTGATCCCATGCAATCTATCTATCGTTTTCGGGAGGGGGATGTTGCGTTGTTCTCCCAAGCCCGCGATGAGGGAATAGGGCCGGTAAAACTTGAGTCGCTGATATTGAGTGTTAATTTTCGCGCCGCGCCTACTGTTATTGATTGGGTGAATGAAAGTTTTACGTCAATCTTTCCTGAGCGTGCTGATCCTGATAGTGGTGCCGTTCCGTATTCTGCTTCTGCTGCACATTTGCAGACCACAGGCTCCGTTAATGTTCACCCCTTGATCGGTGCTGACAAGTTGGTGGAAGCTGAGAAAGTGGCCGCCATAGCTCAGAATGCCATTAGTGATGATCCAGAACACCGCGTGGCTATATTGGTTCGAGCACGAGGACAAGCGAGTGATATTTTTGAGGCCTTAAGGCAAAAAGGTCTGGCGTATCAATCTATCGATATGGATCTAGTCGGCGAGCGGCCGGTTGTTAGAGACTTACTGTCTTTGTGTTTAGCACTCCGATATCCGCATGATCGTCTTCATTGGTTGTCGTTGCTAAGAGCCCCGTTTGTCGGTTTGGTGCTACACGATTTGCATGCGCTGATGCTTGACGCAAAATCCAACTCAGTAATTGAACTGTTAAGAGACACTGCAAGAGTACAGACGTTGTCTGCTGATGGTCAGAGTCGGGTGCAGCGTTTCCTGAATATTGTTGAGCCTGCATTGAAGCGAGTTTCACGCAGTAGCTTGATGCCGTGGGTAGAAGCCATCTGGTTGCAGCTGGGAGGCCCGGCTGTTTGTCGTGATGATATCGATGCTGATGCAGCCGAGCGTGCCATCGTTAAATTATTTAGCTTAGAAGCTGAAGGGCGATTGTGGCAAAAGAGCGTACTGACTGATGCGATGAAGTCGCTATATGCCGAGAATCTTGACAACACACATTGTCAAATTCAGATAATGACCTTGCACAAGTCGAAAGGGTTAGAGTTCGACACGGTTATATTGCCAGCATTGGACAGGCAGACGAGAGCAGACAGCACGCAGTTATTAAACTGGTTTGAGAGCACGCTTGATGGTAAGCCTCAGCTCTTACTTGCACCGTTCGAACAATCGGGATTGCAATACGGTGACAAAGACAAAATAAATCGTCTGGTTAGAAAAGCCAGAGAACGTTGTGATGAGCAGGAGAAACTGCGCTTATTGTATGTAGCCTGCACACGTGCCAAGCACCATTTACATCTGGTTGCGCGCAGCGCTTTTGCCGCCAGTGGTGAACTTAGAGCACCTATAAATTCGTCATTGTTAAAGCCGCTTTGGCCTTTGCTGGAGTCGGAATTTCAACAGGCAGCGTCTACACATTCTGCGACAGATGACGAGCAGAATGAGCAAAGTAGTCAGGACCAGCAACTGACGCTACTTGATGATGTTGATGATCAACCCGTCGCGCAGTTTGAGCGTCTACCCGCTGATAGTGCGTTTCCTAACCATAATCCCTTTGAATGGGAAAGTACCAATGAAGCCGTAGGCGACGATGAAGCAGCAATAGAGTTTTCGTGGGCCGGTCGTGATGCACGTGATATCGGCACCGTCGTTCATTTACAGCTCCAACGCATTGCTTCATCCGGCAGCGCCGAAGCTGTCGACGTTGATCTTAATGACGTCAGTGTTATCGCAAAGCGCCAATTGAAAAATCTGGGCGTGCAAGCGCACAAGCTAGACGCGGCTTTGGATAGGGTTATGAAAGGGATCAACAATGCCTTGCAGGATGAGCGTGGTGCGTGGATCCTCGCCGCTCATACCGATGCGCGGTCAGAATGGGCTTTGAGCGTGCCGAACCTGGATGTAGAGAAAAGCCAAAGTGTTCAAAAAGTCATTATTGATAGAACCTTTGTCGATGAACACGGAACGCGCTGGATTGTTGACTTTAAAACGGGTGATCATAGTGGTGGTCAAGTAGAGCAGTTTCTCGATGCGGAACAGCTTCGATATTCTGATCAGTTAAATCGCTATGCTGATATTATGAGCAGAATTGAGAACCGCCCCATAAGGGTTGGCTTGTATTTTCCAATGCTCAGAGGCTGGAGGGAATGGGAGCCTGTGACAGGCAACAGCTGATGTGGGCCTCGCGTTTTAAATAATATAGGTACGACTATGGAAGCTGCATACTGGCAGAAAGCCTGGTCTGAAAACCGAATTGGTTTTCATCAGAAAAACGTCAATAAACGCTTGATTAAATACTGGCCGCGCCTAGATTTGAAAACGCCTTCCCAGGTGTTTGTACCATTGTGCGGAAAGTCCACAGATCTATTGTGGCTGCACGAGCAGGGACACTCTGTACTGGGTGTTGAGCTCAGCGCCAAGGCTGCAACGGCTTTTTACGTTGATAACAATCTGCAATACAGCGTTTCAGAGACGACCGACTTCACAATTTTCACTGGATTAAATGAGGCTAATGGGCTTGATATTTGGGCCGGGGATTTCTTCAACTTAACGCCTGTGCATGTTGCTGATTGCACCGCCTATTACGACAGGGCGGCTATGATTGCGCTTCCTGATGACCTGAGGGCCGGCTATGCCGCTCATATGGGGCATATTATGAAAGCAGGGACGTCAGCGCTTTTGTTGGCTATTTCGTACGATCAGAGCAAGATGAAGGGGCCTCCTCACTCAGTTTCAGATGAAAACGTTCGCAAACTACTTGGTGAAGCCTTTGATATCTGCGAGCTAGAGCACTACAGTGGTGCGCAGCGTCTTGGGAATCTCGCCCAGCGAGGTCTTGAAACCTTGGACGAACGGGTCTATCTCTTGAAGCGTAACTAATTGATTATTCTCAAATGCCAAAACCAATTCAACGCGTAATCGGCTTTATTATTCTGTTAGCCACTGTCGGTATGGTTTCCTGTCAGGCGCTACTTACATAGTCATGTCTTCCGCTACTCGTATAAAGTCCGACACTAAACCGAAAGTACTGTTTCGCGGGCTACTGCTGTATTTTTTGGCGCTACCGTTGCTGCCGGCTGTATTTGCCTCCCTGCTGAGTAGAGATCCTATAGAGGCGGTTGCCAGAGCGGCCGGATTTTTACTCATAGTCACTGCGGCGACGCTGATTCGGAAAGGCATTCGTTTAGATAACGAAGCGCGGAAACGTCGGCTGCGTCGTCGTGCCAGCACTATTCAATATCGAATGATAGGCGCAGGTTTGGTCACTGCCGGTGTGTTTGTAGTGGCTTGGCTGGGTCTGGGTGGTCGGTATTCTCTTATCGAAAGTATTTTGTATGCTGGTGCAACCTTGCTAGGTTGCTACTTATATTACGACTTTGATCCTGCTCGTAAAGACCCCGAAATTGCAGCGGTTGGCATCACCACAGAAGAAATAATCGAGCTACTGGATGAGGCTGAAGGTCGTCTTGAAAAAATTGAACACTCAAGCCGACAAATTAAAAATGTTGAGTTTCGTGATCGCCTACGCCGGATTGTGAAAGATGCTCGCGGCATACTGGACACCATTGAGAATGATCCTGTCGACGCTCGACGAGCTCGTAAATTCTTAAAGGTATACCTTGATGGAGCTCAGCAGGTTACCGAAGGCTATGCCCGTACGCATACCACTGGTGAGACACACGCATTAGAAGATAATTTTCGGCGGGTGCTAACCACGATAGAAACGGTCATTGCCGAGCAGCAAACCAAACTCAAAGAAAACAACCTGTCTGATCTGGATGTGAATATTGAAGTCCTGCAGATGCAACTTGAAAAAGAAGGCGTAACCTAAGCTGAGTCAGTCCTTGACACTACGCGTAGCGTTAACTTCTCACTAACACGAAGGAGAGTATCCATGAGTGAAACGACAACTGACATTGCCGACAAGGTAGACGTCTTACCTGGCACAGAGCTGCTGCCGGATTTAAAACACGACATCGTGCCTTACGAACAGGTTGATGCTTCAGAACGTCAGCTAATTGATCGTTTGATGAATGAAATTAATTTAAGCGATAGCAACTCGGTTATTTTCTTCGGTAGCAAAGCTCAGCAAGAGTTGACAGCCATCTCCGACAACATGCTTGAAGGGGTGCGTAATAAGGATTTAGGTTCCGCTGGCCGATCCCTAAACGATATGGTGAGTGTGTTACGCGGTTTTGAAGTAGAGAACTTCGATCCTAATGAACGTCCGGGATTTTTTACGCGTTTGTTCCGTCGATTGTTTGGAGGCGTCACGCCTGTTGCTAAGTTTATTCAACAGTATGAGGGTGTTCGTCGTCAGGTGGATACGGTCACCGATGATCTTGAAAAACACAAAACACTTTTACTGCGTGACATTAAATCCTTGGATAAGCTCTACAGCGCTAATCTAGATTACTTTCATAACCTGGAAGCCTACATCGTTGCCGGAGAGCAGAAGCTCAAAGCCATTGATGACACGATGATTCCTGCCGCTGAGGCAAAGGCTGCCGAGCAAGACGATGTACTGCTCGCTCAAGAATTGCGTGATCTGCGTAGCGGGCGTGATGATCTAGAACGTCGTATTCACGATCTTCGCCTTACCCGGCAGGTCGCGATGCAAGGCTTGCCGAGTATTCGTCTTATTCAAGAAAACGACAAGGGCCTTGTTAACAAGATTAATTCAACGCTTGTCAATACAGTGCCTCTTTGGAGACAGCAACTAGCGCAGGCCGTGACGATTTTCAGATCGGCGGAAGCTGCAAAAAGCGTCAAGGCCGCCAGCGACCTTACCAACGAGCTGTTAGAAAAAAATGCCGAGAATCTGCGTACTGCAAATAAGACAGTCAGAGAAGAGCTTGAGCGTGGTGTGTTCGACGTCAATGCCGTCAAGCGTGCGAACGAGAATCTAATTGCCACTGTAGAAGAAAGCCTGCAAATAGCAGATGAAGGTAAGCGTCGACGTGCAGACGCTGAGCGTCAACTGGAGTCTATGGAAGCTGAGCTGAAAGAAACTCTGAAAGCTGCCTCTGCACGGACTCAATCTGCACCTGTAGCGGGAGTGTAACGATGGGTCTGTTCAGCAGATTCTTTAGTGAGTTTGTCGATGTCATCGAATGGACTGACGACACCAGTAATACCATGGTGTCGCGGTTCGAACGCTACGGTAATGAGATTAAGTACGGGGCAAAGCTCATTGTTCGCGAAGCGCAGTTTGCGGTTTTTGTGAACGAAGGTGAGGTAGCTGACGTACTAGGGCCTGGGACATACGAACTGGAAACCAAAAATCTTCCAGTGCTTACGACTTTGCAAAATTGGCATCACGGTTTTGAAAGTCCGTTTAAGGCTGAGGTTTATTTTTGTAACGCTCGCCGTTTCACGGATCTTAAATGGGGTACCAAACAACCCTTGATGTTGCGAGACAGTGAGTTTGGTGGTTTGCGTATTCGTGCTTTTGGTACCTATGGTGTACGAATTACCGACGCTCTAACGTTTATCCGTGAAATTGTCGGTACCGAAGGCGTTTTTACAACCGATGAAATCAGCTCGCAATTGCGTAATCTAATTACCTCACGATTTGCCACCATCATTGGCGGCTCCAACATACCCGTGTTGGATATGGCGGCAAACTACGACCAGTTAGGTGAATTCCTGACAACTCGGATTGCCCCTGAGTTTGGAGAGTACGGATTAGAACTCACACGAATTCTTGTCGAGAATATCTCTCTACCCCCTAAAGTGTCTGAAGCATTAGATAAGCGCACTAGCATGGGTATGACGGGTAATTTAGACCGGTATCTGCAATACCAGACGGGTGCGTCAATGGAAGCTGCAGCTGCTAACCCCGGTGGTGGTGCTTCTGATGGTGTCGGCATGGGTATTGGTTTTGCCATGGCCAATCAAATGAGCGATCAGATGCGTGGTTCAGGGCAGGTTGCGTCTCCGCCCCCGGTACCCGGGACTAGTCAGAGCGTTTATCACGTTGTTGTGGATGGTGAAGCACGGGGTCCGTATTCAGTTGATCTGCTCAAACAGCAAGCGGCATCGGGTGCATTGAGCGCCGATACGCTCGTTTGGGCACCGGAACTCGTCCAATGGCAAGCGGCCGGCACCGTCGATGCATTGAGCTCTGTGTGGGGAGACTCAAACCCTACGCCACCACCTATTCCGTCCTGAACCTTCTAGAGCGTTTAGCATCGCAACGTTTATGCTGCGACTTCACGCTCTAAACATAATCGGTATATAGACTGACAATGGGTCTGCGAGAACGGCTGCAAGCACAGTTGCAAGAACGCTTGGCGAATCAGGCGGCTGTGGATCATGATAAGTCTGCAGCGGTCAATCGATACGACTGGGCTCCAGACCGTTCGGACGCCAAGGATATTGGTGAGGCGACCACTAAGGCATTAACCGAGAAGCGTTTCCCTTGTGCCCAATGCGGTGCGGCTCTCAATTACGCTGTTGGTACACAATCGTTAGAGTGTCCCTATTGCGGGCACCTGAACGCGATTGCTGGCGGAGCAGAGCGTTTACGTGAGCTGGACTACCACACGGCACTAAGACGTCTTCAGGACTCGGCACACATCGAACCTGAACGTAATGTGATTGCGTGTCCCAATTGTGCAGCGCAATTTGCCATGGACGCGCATATACACTCCGGTGATTGCCCGTTTTGCGGTACCTCGGTGGTCACCGAAACCAGTAAATCGAAACTACTCAAGCCGAAAGGTTTGCTGCCTTTTGCCATTACTTCAGATGCCGCGAGGGATGCTTACAAGCAGTGGTTAAATAAACGCTGGTTTGCGCCTAATGCGTTAAAAAAATACGCGCGTAGCGATGCGAAGTTGAATGGTGTGTACATTCCCTATTGGACTTACGATAGTGATACGGCTACGTCGTATCAGGGGCAGAGAGGTGAGGTTTACTACGTCAGGCAACGCTACACAACGACGATAAACGGTAAACGAGTTACCAGAACTCGTCAGGTGCCTAAAATACGTTGGTATCCGGCCAGTGGTCGTACGTCTCGTCATTTTGATGATGTGTTGGTTGGGGCTACGCGAACGCTACCCCGCAAGATAACTGACTGGTTGGCCCCCTGGGATTTAGTCAATCTTGTGCCCTATACCGAGGAGTATTTAGCCGGTTTTAGCAGCGAGGTTTATCAGGTTGATCTTGATGAAGGATTTAATATCGCTCAAGAGACGATGGACAATGTGATACGAAGTGACGTGCGTCGAGCGATCGGTGGTGACCAGCAACGTATTACGTCATTGCGAACACGTCATAGTGACACAACATTTAAGCATGTGCTTCTACCACTTTGGACTGCGGCCTTTCAGTTTCGCGGTAAGACCTATCGTTTTGTTGTTAATGGAAGAACGGGAAAAGTACAAGGCGAGCGCCCGTATAGCATTATTAAGATTGCTCTTGCCACGATTGCTGGATTGATCTTCGCAGGCAGCGCATTAGTACTGATGAACCAATCAGGAGCGTTCGATAATTACAGTGGAGGATTTTCTACAGGCTTTGAGTCAGTTTTTGACCGACGTTTTTAAGTGATATCGGCTAACTGGATTCGTACGAACCCCTTATCCTGATACGTGTCTGCGTTGGCGCTGAGCAGCGGTGTGTTTTGGATTGGCAAGATTTAAAGCACTAGCGCCTTTAAATTTGGGCACGCCTTTCAAACGATTATGTTTAAAGTCTTCGAGTAAGGCTGTTTCAACAAGGTTGGCATCCTGCAGTTGTACATCAAGCATATGTTCGTGCAGGAGTGTGAACAATTTTGAGAGTGCAATCTTATGAGTTTGTGCGGTTGTCTTGAATAACCAGTCGCTTAGTGCCATGAAATGTTCAAATGCATTCCCTGACAGCAACAGCGGAAGGGTTTTTGGAAAGCGTCCGGAATTCCCGATTAGGTCCCAGTAGCGTGCAAATCTGACCATGCGCTGTACCGTTTCAAAGTCAGCATCCTTATGCGCCAATATGCGATATGGAGGAGTGGTTTGGTAACGCATATCGTATTCTTGGGTATGTCTGGCAATGGGAGTGCCTCGTAACCGTTTAAGAACTCCGACTTGAATTTCCTGCGGCCCTAGCGAATGCAGTAAATTAAAACCTTCCCCAAAGCTTTCTAATGTTTCACCTGGTAGGCCGAATATTAAGTCGGCGTGAATATGTGCCTGTGTGTGTTGTCTTAACCATTGAAGGTTTTCACAGGTCTTATCATGTTGTTGTTTACGACTAATTCTTTTTTGAACATCGGCGTTGAACGATTGAATACCAATTTCAAATTGCAAGGAATTTTCTGGGAAACGAGGCAGGAGTTCGAGCAATACGTCAGGTAGCCTGTCCGGTATAAGTTCAAAGTGTAAAAAAAGCTCTTTATCCATTTGAGCTAAGAAAAATTCTAATATGCTTTTGCTCGTTGCCGCCTTTAAGTTAAATGTTCTATCAACAAACTTAAATTGTCTGGCGCCCCTGTCTATCAAATTCTGCATATGAGATAGGAATGCAGGTAAGTCGAAAGCAACGGCTGTTTTATCCAATGACGATAAACAAAATTCACATTTGAAAGGGCAGCCTCTGGAAGCCTCTACATAGATCACCCTGTGTGCAATATCGTTATCGCTGTAATAGGGGTAAGGAGACTTGAGTTCGTTTATATCAACGGGCAGTGAAGACACTTGCTTGGCATTCTTCTCACCTTTTAATATGTCAGTACACAGTTCACCAAAGCGGATATCTGCAGCACCGGTTATGGTGTGGTCGGCAAGTTTGGCAATGGGTTGGTCATCGAGTTCGTAACTGACTTCAGGGCCGCCGATGACTATAGTAATATCTGGACGTATAACGTTGATAAGCCGAATGACATCGGTTGTCTGCGTGACATTCCAGATGTACACACCGAAGCCAATGATCTTGATGTCAGGCTTTAGCAGCAGCTCTACAATATCTTCGGGGCGTTGTTCTAAGGTGAATTCCACCAGAGCGGTCTGCGGTTGCAAGTCGCCCATGTTGGCGTATAGATAACGAAGTCCGAGAGAGGCATGAATATAGCGCGCATTGATTGTGCACAAGACAATGTCTTTCGTGGCGTTCAAAAATTACTCTGCTGCTATATCGAATGCGGCTCGCATTAATTCACGAGTGTAGGGCTTTTTGGGATGATTGAGCACGGTGTACGCTGACCCGCTTTCCACAATCTTACCATCCCTCATAACGATAATCTCATCGCTTAAGGCCCTGACTACTTTTAAATCGTGACTGATAAACAGATAGGCCAACTGATGCTTCGTTTGTAAATGCTGAAGCAGTTCAACAATTTGGGCTTGTACTGACATATCGAGTGCCGATGTCGGCTCGTCCAGTATCACAAGGGAGGGTTTGAGAACCAAGGCTCTGGCTATGGCGATACGTTGTCGTTGCCCACCGGAGAACTCATGTGGGAAACGGTTAAGCGCGCTATCGTCGAGGCCAACTTCTTTGAGCACCTGAGATACTTTCGCAGTGCGGCTTTCTGCCGAGAGTTCAGGGTGGTGAATCTTAAGCCCTTCCTCGACAATTTGAAGTATGGACAGTCTCGGGCTGAGGCTGCCGAACGGATCTTGAAAAACAATCTGGACCGACTTCCTAATGATGCGAAGTTCTTTTTGGGTGTACTTGTGGATTTGTTTGCCGTCGAAAGTAATTTCACCATCACTTTGAATGAGCCGCAGAAGCGCTAAACCCAAAGTGGTTTTGCCGGAGCCAGATTCTCCAACTACCCCCATGGTTCTACCGGCTTTTAGCGTAAGGCTAATATCGTCGCAGGCATGCACGTGGCTTTTAACGCGGCCAAATAAACCGCCTTTGATCGGAAAACGTACCTGTATGTTGTTGGCTTGCAATACGACAGCCTGCTTGCCAGTGTCGCGCATGGGAAGAGAGGCGGGCTCGGAGGCGAGTAAGTGCTGCGTATAGCTATGCTGAGGGTTTTCAAAAATCTGAGTGGTATCGCCGGACTCCACAATCTCACCATGGGTCATGACATGAATGTGGTCAGCCATCTTTCTCACAATGCCCAAGTCATGGGTTATGAGTAAAAGTGCCATACCTAGTTTTTCTTGAAGCTCGCTTAAAAGCTCCAGTATTTGTGCCTGAATAGTCACGTCTAGCGCGGTGGTTGGCTCATCGGCAATTAGCAGGTCCGGCTCGTTGGCCAATGCCATTGCAATCATGACGCGTTGACGCTGTCCACCGGAGAGCTCATGCGGGTAGGCCGTAAGGCGTGATTGCGCATTACGGATGCCGACAAGTTCTAACAACTCCAGTACTCGCGCACGTGATGCCGGGCCATCAAGGCCTTTATGTAATTTTAGCGACTCGCTTATTTGTCTGTCGATGGTGTGTAGCGGGTTAAGCGATGTCATGGGTTCTTGGAAAATCATGCTGATTTGATTACCACGAACCGATTGCATAACCGTTGGACCTGCGCCCACTAATTCCTGCCCTTCATACAAAATGCTGCCGCTGGGATGGTTGGCAAACGGGTAGGGGAGTAGCTGCATGACCGACAAGGCTGTTACAGATTTTCCCGATCCGCTCTCACCGACCAAGGCAACTGTTTGCCCTTTGTTTATCGTCACGTTGACATCTTTAACCGCTGGCGCAGTGTTCTCACCAAAGGCGATGCTTAAGTTACTGATGCTGAGTAATGGTTTACTCATCGGACGGTTGTCCTGCAAACGTTTTTCTTGGGTCTAGCGCATCGCGTACCGCTTCACCTACAAATACGAGTAGGCTCAGCATAAAGGCTAGAACCAGAAACGCAGAAAGTCCCAGCCAGGGAGCGTGAAGATTGTCACGACCTTGCTTCAGCATTTCCCCTAGAGAAGCAGATCCTGGAGGTAATCCCAGCCCGAGGAAATCAAGCCCTGTTAGAGTGGTTACGGAACCACTTAAAATAAAGGGTAGGAACGTAACTGTCGCGACCATTGCATTTGGCAGAGTATGTCGGATCATGATAGTTGTGTCACCGACGCCTAACGCTTTCGCCGCACGGATGTACTCAAAATTACGCGCCCTTAAAAACTCGGCGCGGACAACCCCGACTAACGATGTCCAACTGAATAGTGTCATCAAAACCAATAGGGAAATAAATCCTGGTTGGATAACACTGGCCATGATGATGAGCAGGTAGAGTACGGGAAGGCCTTGCCATATTTCGATAAAACGTTGTGCCAACAAATCTAACAGTCCACCAAAGTAGCCTTGTACAGCGCCTGCGGCCACACCGATGATTGTACTGAACAGGGTGAGTAACAAACCAAAGCTGACCGATACACGGAAACCGTAGAGCAGTCGTGCGAAGACATCTCGCCCTTGATCATCGGTACCTAGCCAATGTCGGCTTGACGGTGCACTAGGCGGACTGCTTTGCAGATCAAAATCAATCGTGTCATGGCTAAACGGCACCAGCGGCCAGTATATTTTTCCTTTCTCTTCAATGAGATCTGTCAGGTAGGGATCCGTGTAGTCGGAATCGAAGCCGGGATCTCCACCGAAGGTGGATTCCGGGTACGAGGTCAGTACAGGGAAATACCAGTCGTTATCGTATTTAATGGCTAGCGGATTGTCGTTAGCAATGAATTCGGAGAATAAGGAAAGTATGAATATAACGCTGAAAATCCAAAACGCCCAGAAGCCTCTCCGGTTACGTTTAAAGCTCGCCAGTCTTCTTTGATTTATCTGACTTAGAGGCACTGTTGAGCCTCCTTTAACGAGGGTGTGAAAGAAAGAATCACGCTAAAAATTCCGACTTTCAAAATCAATTCTCGGATCAATCAAGTGGTACATAACATCACCGACCAACTGTAAAACTAGACCGAGCAGTGTGAAGAAATACAGCGTGGCAAAGACCACCGGGTAGTCTCGGTTAATGGTTGCTTCCCAACCTAGTAATCCAAGCCCATCGAGTGAAAATATGACTTCTATAAGAATGGAGCCGGTAAACAGGATAGACACGAATGCACTCGGAAACCCTGCTATGACAATAAGCATGGCATTGCGAAATACGTGCTTGTACAAAACCTGATTCTCGTTTAAGCCTTTTGCTCGCGCGGTCTGAACGTACTGCATACCAATTTGATCAAGAAAGGAATTTTTAGTTAGCATGGTTAAGCTTGCAAATCCGCTAATAACCATGGCCGTGACCGGCAGCGTGATGTGCCAGAAATAGTCTGCGATTCTGGCTGGCCAATCCAGCTGATCCCAGTTTGGAGAGGTCAGACCTCTTAGCGGAAAGAAATCGAAATAGCGTCCACCGGCAAACAAAATAATAAGCAGTATGGCAAATAGAAAACCCGGAATCGCGTATCCGACAACTATCGCGCCGCTACTCCACACATCAAATGATGAGCCGTCTTTGACGGCCTTTTTAATGCCTAGGGGAATGGATATTAAGTAGACGAATAAGGTGGTCCATAAGCCCAGACTTATCGATACCGGCATCTTGTCCAGTACAAGATTGATAACGGTTTCGTCGCGAAAGTAGCTACTGCCGAAGTCAAATCGGGCGTAGTCCCAAAGCATGGTAAAAAATCGTTCATGTACTGGCTTGTCAAAGCCGAACTGTTTTTCGATCTCTTCGATAATGGCAGGGTCTAGTCCCTGCGCTCCCCTGTACTTAGAGTCGGAGCCGGATTGTAAGCTGCCGGTGTCTTGCCCGGAGTCGGCTAAGTCACCGGCCTGACCGGAAAACGCAGCCGTTGAATCAGCTGCGTTACCACGCATTTCAGCTAAGACTTTTTCTACCGGTCCGCCTGGCGCAAACTGGATGACGGTAAAGTTGATGATCATGATTCCCAGTAGCGTCGGGATGATCAGCAACAGGCGTCTTAATATATAAGCCAGCATTAGCGAGGAATGGACAGACTTGCTTGTTTAAAGATCGTGTTAACGAGTCAAGTCCAGTTTGCTATCCAGCTCTTGGTCTACCCACCAACCGGTTGGAAAACCTGAGCCGATATACTTGGGCAACACATCTGGTTTTCCAAAACGATTCCAATGGGCAAAGCGATGAGTGCCATTGTAAAACTGAGGCACGACATAGTAGTTCCAGAGTAGCACTCTATCTAATGCACGGTTAATAACCTGCAGCTGTTCCAATGATTCAGCTGAAATTATTTTTTCGATGAGTTCATCCACTATCGGGTTTACGATGCCCGCCATATTCGCGGTGCCACGTTCTGCGGCCGCCGCGGAACCATAGTAAGAACGTAGTTCCGGTCCTGGAGGAGGAAAAAAGTTAAGGCGCGCTGAAATCATATCGAAATCGAAGTCGTCGACTCGCACCTGGTATTGAGCACTATCCACAACTCGCACCGTATTGTCGATACCCGCCTTTTTAAGATTCTGAAGAAACGGTGCGGCTACGCGTTGGCCATCCGGTTGTACAAGCAATAGCTCCAAGCCCATTTGCTTACCGTCTTTCATGAGTTTGCCGCCTTCCAAATTCCAGCCTGCAGCGTTGAACAGTTTAATGGCTTCACGCAATTGTTTTCGATTGCGTCCACTGCCATCACTGACGGGGAGTTTAAATTCTTCTGTGAATACTTCGGGTGGTAGTTGATCCCTGTACGGTTCCAGTACGGCAATTTCTTCTGCAGATGGAACGCCTGATGCGCCGTATTCTGAGTTGGGGAAGTAGCTGTTAATGCGATCGTATTGATTGTATAAAATAGTGCGTTTGATAGTTTCAAAGTCGTAAAGCAGGTTGATACCCTTACGCACATTTAAATCGTCGAAGGGAGGTCTGCGTAGGTTCAGGAAGAACGCCTGGATAGCTTGCGGGGTATTGTCCGGTGGCGTAATCAGTAAAACCTCGCCATTGTCTACTTCTTCCATTTCATACCCGGTGGCCCATCGCTTTGAACTGTTCTCAGCGCGAAAGTCTATATCTCCCGCCTTAAAGGCTTCGTGCATGACTTCTAAATCGCGGTAATAGTCAAACCGGATAGTCTCAATGGTATTCAAGCCTTTGTTTACGGCGAGATCCTCACCCCAGTAATTTTCGACACGCTGGTAGGTGATAGATCGACCGGCATCTATATTTGAAATGGCGTATGCACCGCTAGCGGGTTGCGGTGTTAAAAAAGTCTTGCTGATGTCTTTGTCTTTCCAGTACTCAACTGATAGCGGTGATAAACCGGCGACTTTCATTAGCGGTTTCATTGTGTCAGTGGTTGAAAAAGTAAATTTGATGCGATGGGTGTCCAGTACTTCGGCACCCGCTACTTCATCATAGAAAGACTTAAGAAACGGCCGTCCATGTTCGCGAATGGTTTTAAAAGAAAATTCGATATCCGCGGCCGTGATAGGCGTGCCATTATCAAAGCGCGCCTCGGGGCGCATGTTGAAAATGATCCAGGACTTATCGTCAGGGTATTCCACAGATTCTGCGAGCAACCCATAGCCGGAAGACAGCTCGTCGGCTGACCCGATCATAAGGGAGTCGCCCACGGCGCCGATGCTGCGCGGAAAGCTGCCTTTTAGAATGTACGTGTTGAGGCTATCAAAACTACCGAATGCGCCTAATACAATCGAGCCACCTACGGGTGCGTCAGGGTTGACGTACGGCCAGTGAGTCATAGACTCGTCGTAAAGGGGTTCTCCAAACTCTGCAATGCTCCAGGTCTTGGTGACGTCGGCGCTGGCCGGGCTGTTTACGAAAACAGCGGCTAAACAGCCTGCAGCCAGTCCTATGGTCTTAACCCACGTTGTCATACGATTTGAGTTGCGAAGTATTCTATTTCTCATCTAAACACTCATCTTTACCAGCCCGATTGCGGAGCGCTCACCGGGTGTTGTTGCTACCGGAAGTTTAGCAGTCTGTTTCCCAAGTCTCCCTGAGTGAGCACTAAGTTACATGCCACTGCCGTGCCATTGTCCTGTCGAGGGGGCAAAAGGCACAAACTTGACGCAGACCACCCTATATTAGGTACGATCCACAGCACAGAAACGGGTTCCTTTTGGAACCTTTATGTAATGTTGAGGACATAAAAGCGCATTAGGGCTTTGTTTAAGAATATTTCTCTGATGCCTAATTACGGGTCGGCAGTCGACCGTATTACCACTACACGGAGCACCACATTTCGCATGACTAACTGTCGAAACATACTTTTATCCTGGGCGGGCGCTGTTGCCTTGCTTTCAAGTGTACAAGCTGGCGCCGTCGAGCCTGACTCTCCGTGGAGTGAGGTTGTTGCCGAGGCCAAAGGGCAAAGTGTGTACTTTAATGCCTGGGGTGGCAGCGAACGAATTAACAGCTATTTAGCTTGGGTGGGTAAACGGCTTAGCGAAGACTATGGCGTCACTCTCGAACACGTAAAGGTCGGCGATATCGCTGAAATCGTAGGTCAGCTTGAAGCAGCGAAGCTCGTTGGCCGTGATGAGAAAGGCAATGTCGATCTAATGTGGGTCAATGGTGAAAACTTTGCAGCCATGAAGCGCCAGGCGCTTACCTGGGGTGCCTTTGCTACAGAGCTACCCAACAGCCAGTTTGTTCAGGATTCACCGTCTATCAAAGCGGACTTTTCGGTGCCTGTCGACGGGTTGGAATCTCCATGGGGAGGAGCGCAGCTTGTTTTTATTCACGACACTGCCACAGTGGCTGAACCCCCGCGATCAGCCCAGGCGCTGATGGAATTCGTTAAGGGTGATGGTCGGTTTACCTATCCTGCACCACCTGCATTTCATGGTACAACTTTCGTAAAGCAACTCCTGATAGAGCTGGGAGCAGGTTCAGACGCAACGGCACAAGCGCTGGCTAACGATGTTTCGACAAGCGATTTTGAATCGGTCACTGCGCCGCTCTGGGAATACCTAGATGAATTTCACCCGTTGTTAAGGGGTGCTGGTAAGTCCTGGCCCACTAGCGGTGAGATGACTCGACAGCTGCTTGATGATGGCGAGATTGATATTGCGCTGTCGTTTAACCCTAATGAGGCAACAGCGGCAGTTAAGGGCGGGCAGTTGCCCGACTCTGTTCGTACCTATGTGTTTGATAACGGCACGATCGGTAACACCCACTTCGTAACTATCCCTTGGAATGCCAATGCAAAAGCTGCGGCAATGGTGACAGCAAATTTTCTGATATCTGCTGAAGCTCAGGCTCGTAAAGCAGATCCTGAATTCTGGGGAGAGCCCACTGTGTTGGATGTATCGACCTTAGAAGCTGATGATCGTGCCTTGTTCGAAGGTATTGACTTGGGAGTTTGGGCATTGCCCATTGGCGCAGGTTCGGTCTTGGCAGAGCCGCATGCCTCCTGGGCAAATGCGTTGGAACAAGCGTGGCTCGAACGCTACGGTCAGTAGTTAACTAATGCGCCTGTTTCGGATGCTGGCACGAGCTTTCTCCCCACCATCCGGCAGGCACTCGAGTTCGGTATGAGGCCGTATCTGTTTGGGCTCGCGGCCCTAGTCGCTACCTTATTTCTTTTGCCCATCGTATTAGGCGCTGCAGGTACAGTGATGCCGGCGTTTGGATGGGTTGACAGTCTGGCTACAGAGGGTGGCTTTGAGGCCGTCGTTGCTGATCCGCGATTTTTCTCCGCAACCTATTTAAGTTTGTTTACCGGCATAGCGGCAACCGTTTTAGTTCTCCTTGTCACCTTAATGACATTGGTCTGTGTGCACGACACGCGTTTGTGGCGTTTTCTAAGCGCCTCATTGCCACCGATACTGGCAGTGCCTCATGCAGCCATAGCGGTCGGCCTGCTCTTTCTCATTGCTCCGAGTGGTGCGCTTGTCCGATTTGTATCGCCAACGTTATCGGGTCTGACAAGACCTCCAACAGATTGGGTTGTTCCCGATGCGGGCGGTTGGTCCTTGATTATCGGTTTAGTGATCAAAGAGACGCCTTTTCTGTTGTTGGCAGCCGCTGCACAACTGTCTGCATTGAATGTCGGAGCTTCACTACGGATTGGTCGAACCTTGGGTTATTCCCCGGCGCGCTGCTGGAGTCGTCTGATCTTGCCACGCTTGTATCCCAGAATTCGATTAACGCTTCTTATTATTCTGGCGTTTAACTTGACCGTTGTTGATATGGCCTTATTACTGGGCCCGGGCAGCCCTCCTACGTTATCGGTGCTGTTGATGAGTTTGGTCAACGATCCTGACTCGCGAGGTGCGGCATCTGCTGGTGCGTTGCTGCTAGCAGCATTGGTTGCCTGTTGTTTTTTCCTGATGTGGTGTCTTGAGCATATTGTTGGAAAAATTGCAGCTGCGCGACGCCAAAGTGGAGCACGAGGACGTGGTTTTGGACTTTTTCGATTTATTGGCAAAGGTGTCGTTGTCAGTTTGCTGTTCGCCTGCATCGGCTCTCTGGTCTTACTGTTGATGTGGAGTTTCACCCGTCGTTGGCGATTTCCGGATGCAATCCCTAGTGAGTGGACGTTAAACAACTGGACAACTCGCGGTGACATGTTGTTGCAACCGGCTTGGACGACTTTGACGATTGCAGTCACTGTCATGCTTGTCTCGTTGCTCAGCGCTATAGTCTGGTTAGAGCTTGAGCGATATCGTATCGCCCCGAAAATGGATAGCGTCTGGTTTCTACCCTTGCTTATTCCGCAGGTGAGTCTGCTGTTTGGATGGCAGGCGGTGGCGCTTTGGTGGGGCATAGACGGGCAATGGGGAACGGTCGTGTACACCCATTGGCTATATACCGTGCCTTATGTGGTGCTTATCTTGGCCGTGGCATGGCGTGAGCTGGATCCGGCATGGGGACATGCTGCGCATTCTCTGGGCGCCGGCTATTGGAAGGTGCTTTGGAAAATCCGCCTGCCTATGCTTCGGCGACCGCTTTGCCAAGCCGCTGCCGTAGCTATAGCTGTGAGTGTTGCGCAGTACTTGCCGACGCTCTTACTGGGTGCCGGGCGTCACCAAACCTTATCAACAGAACTGGTCACAAGTTTTGGTGGTGTGGACCGTCGAGTTATAGCAGCGCTTGCTGTACTTCAGAGCTTGTTGCCGCTTCTGGCATTTGTGTTGGCATTAATTTACCCTCGTTGGCGGCAAACGCGATTGCAGAGAGGCAATTCCACTAACCCGTCAGGAACGATTGCTTAAGTATGCATTCATTGCGCGTAGACAACCTGAGCCTTCATCTGCCTAACGGTCAATGCCTGGTAGAGGACTTATCCTTTACGATTGAGCCGGGCTCTGTGCTGGCGCTCATGGGTCCCAGTGGTAGTGGAAAATCCAGCATATTGAGTTGGCTGACGGGTACGGCAGATTCTCGCATTAGTGCCCAAGGAAGCGTTTGGTTGGGTGAGAAAAAATTGAACTCTCTACCCACGGAGAAGCGCCGTCTGGGCTTAATGCTTCAGCAGGATTATTTGTTTCCCCATATGAGCGTTGGTGAAAACCTCTATTTCGGTTTGCGTGGTGGCACTCGACAAAGCCGTCGCGATCGTGTCCGGCAAAGCCTTGCCGACGCTGGTTTGGCTGGAATGGAAGACCGAGACCCGGCAACGTTGTCTGGTGGGCAGCGTGCGCGAGTGAGTCTTGTGCGCACACTGCTGTCAGATCCCTGCGCCTTATTGCTCGATGAGCCTTTCTCAGGACTGGATACCGCTTTGCGAGAACAGATAAGACGTTTTACCTGGGAGGCTGCCGCGAAGTTACCGGTATTACTGGTAACGCATGATCTTGCGGACATACCTCTGGATGCCAGAGTGCTGACTATTGGTGAATGTAATCATTCTGTCGGCCCCTTAAGGGTTCAATCTCCTACGCAGGCTTTATAACAATCCTATGTTGGATAAATTTATTGTCCCCATCCTTAAAAGACCTCTAAAACGAGTTGCAGCTCAATTACATAGACGAGGGATACGACCTGATACCGTAACAATTGCAGGCTTCGTTATCGGACTAATGGCAATACCCGCTGTTGCTTCAGGTAATCCCATGTTGGGTCTTGTTTGTTTGTTGCTCAACCGCATAGCAGATGGGGTTGACGGTGAACTAGCCAGGTTAAACACACCCACCGATGCGGGTGGTTTTTTAGATATTACGTTGGACTTTATTTTCTATGCAGCATTTCCGTTAGGATTCGCCATAGCAGATCCTGAGCAAAATGCACTGGCTTGTGCTGTTTTAATTGCAAGTTTTGTCGGAACGGGCGCCAGTTTTTTGGCTTTCGCCACGCTTGCAGAAAAGCACTCGGTAGTGAGTCCAGACTTTGAATACAAAAGTTTGTACTACCTCAATGGGTTAGCAGAAGGTACGGAGACAATTATCTGTTTTGTACTCATGTGCCTTTTCGCTTCGCATTTTTCTCTAATTGCCTGGGTGTTTTCGGTTATATGCCTCATAACTGCCATTAATCGCGTTATTTTTGGTTACCGCACACTCAGATAACTGGACGTAACGTCTAAAGTTAACTATGAGTAACCCTGTAACACAAAGAAAATATCGTTAGTCACGTAGTTCCTTGAAACTTTGATGGTTGGTTGGGTAGTCAATGAGTCGATTGCATATATCTATTTGGTGCACCTGCGCGCTAGCTTTTGCGCTAGTGAGCTGTGGCGATTCAGCAAACGTGGCAGACGCGGATTCCTCACAGCCGCAAAACGATGGCGAGAATGTAGATCCCGCTCAACCACCTTCAGTGTCTCAGCCCATTGACGATGTGCCCGTAGTTCCCGGACCCGAGGGTGATAGCAACGTTAAGGTAAGCGCTATCGAGTACCCTCTGGATGCCGCATTAGGAGATATCTGGGGTATCGAGGACGATCACTACAGCATCGATTTCACGATCACCAACGGTAAGTTCCTCGTGACCCCCACTACGATCGACGGTGTCACTCACAGCTTGCTGGTCCCTGTTGAAGCTAGCGCCGTCGTATATGCAGAACTCTATAGTCCCGGTGAGTCGTTTTCGTTCGCAACCTATAGCTACTCGCCTTTTGGTTCTGGAGGCGGCGTATTAGCAGGTGCTGCGTATTTCGATGTAGCGACGGTTGGTGTCGATCTAAATGAAAGCGGGGATGTAGAGCCCAACGAAACCTTTGAGGTTACGGGAGGCACAATCGAATTCGGAGGCATGCTTCCGGATATCGAACTGCGATTCAGTTTCACCCTGGAAAACGGCGTACAGGCCGAAGGCCATTACACCGGTTTGTTTGATTTTGCCGAGAGAAACTGATCCTGCTTAACACTTAAGCAGGATCGTCCAGCGAGTCACGAGTACCACCCAGATCTTTTGCGAAAAGCATATAGATCGATGGGATGATAAACAGCGTGAACATGGTTCCGATAGCCATTCCACCGACCAGCACCAAGCCGATCGAATTTCTCGCTTCCGCACCTGGGCCACTGACCAATATAAGAGGGAAGTGACCTGCCACGGTGGCGAAGGTTGTCATCAGAATAGGTCTAAAGCGCGTCGTTGATGCCGCTTTGATTGCCGCCAATTTGTGAAGCCCTTGTTGCTGCATTTGTTTGGCAAATTCCACGACGAGAATTCCGTTTTTCGCCACCAAGCCAATCAGAGTGACTAAGCCCACCTGAGAGTAAATATTGAGGGTCGTGGTAAAGGAGTTCGTCCAATGTGGCAGCTCCGGGTTTGGCATACGCAGGAACGTAAAAATGAGCGCTCCAAACATCGCTAGTGGAACTGAGCCTGCCAGAATGACAAAGGGATCTCGGAAGCTATTGAACTGTGCAGCCAGGGTGAGATAAATAAGCACAACCGCTAGCATAAATGCGGGTAGGAACTTGTTTCCCTCAAGTCTGAGTTGGCGCGATTCACCGGTGTAGTCAAGCGTATAACCGGCCGGTAAAACTTCGCTGGCAGTATCCTCTAAAAAGGTTAATGCTTCGGCGAGTGGTTTTATCGATACACCGCTAAGCTTTACGGCATTCAATTGCTGAAAACGATTCAGTGCCCGGGGGACGGTGCCATGTTCCAGTGAGGCGATAGAGCCTAACTGAATCAAAGTGCCATTAGGACCGGAGACATAGAGATCCTGCAGCTGATCCGGATTAAGCCTTTCACTACGCAGTGCTTGCGGAATGACTTTATAGCTTCGTCCCTCAATGTTGAAACGATTGACGAATCCTCCACCCAGCAAGATGCCGATGTCAGCGCCAACCTGTTGCATGGTCAGTCCCATGTCGGCCACTCTGTCCTTATCGAACACAATTTCAGTTTGGGCTTTATCTATTTTGGTATCGATGATGGGCGGAAACGCAAACATGCCAGAGCGAATTGCTCGCAGTTGAATTTCTCTGGCAAATTCTAAAATTTGTTCAGGCTCGGCAGTGGACGCAATAACAAATTCGACAGGGAAGTCTCCACCGCCGGGCAATGCCGGAGGTGTAACAGGGAACATGTTGATCCCTGCAATGTTGTTTAGCTTCTGGGCGATTTCCGGTTTGATATCAAATACAGATCGCTCACGTTCGCTCCAGTCTTTGAGTACCATGCCTCCAAAACCTGATGATGGAAACGTCAGCTGGAAGGTGAACTCGGTTTCATCAACGCTTCGAAAAGCATCATCTGCCTGGCCAGCGTAGCGCGATGCCGCTTCAATAGTGGCGTTGCCTGATCCGTTTACGATGCCAAATAAAATGCCTTGGTCTTCCGTGGGTGCTAGCTCCTTCGGAGACATGATGAACATTGGTATGCATAACACACTGATCAGAAGCCAGAAAATATAGACCGCTGGGCGTGCCTTCAATGTACCGTTCAAAAGCTTTACATAGCCGCGGCGAACAGCATTAAAAGTGTCGTTTACTTTTTTCTGGAAGCCTTTCTCAGAATCACCTTCACGCAGTAAGGCGGC
>JAHDGK010000016.1:65097-89518 GCA_020627685.1 Granulosicoccus sp.
ACGATGGCTAACAGCGTAAGCAGGTTTACGCTGAAGCCGAACATTTGCATGAGAAAGACAGCGCCGATCAGCGAGATGGGTATCGCCATGATGGGTACGATGACGGAGCGGAGCGATCCCATGAACAAGAAGATCACCAGCATGACGATGATCAGTGTTTCCACCAGTGTGGTGACAACTTCTCTAATAGAGCTTGCGATGTATTCAGAGGCATCGTAAGCAACGGCTGCAGTCATACCTGTCGGCAGTGTGCTTTTGATGTCATCCAGCTCTTCTCTGACACCTTTAATCACATCTAAGGTATTTGCGTTGGGTAGTGGCCATATGCCCATGAAGATAGCTTTGTCACCGCTGTAACGAACTTCTACATCAGTGAGGTCCGCGCCCATTTCAACAGTAGCTATATCGCGAATTCGTATGACGGAGTTGCCCCTTGAATCGACAACGAGATCCTCAAATTCTTCTACCGTAGATAGATCGGTGTTGGCCGCAAGATTGACTTCAATTAACGCGCCTTTGGTTTTACCCAGTGCCGATAAATAGTTGTTAGCGCTTAATGCTTGTCGCACCTGCGCAGGTGAGATGTTGTGTGCCGCTAACAACGTCGGATCAAGCCAGATGCGCATGGCAAAGTTTCTTCCGCCGAGAACTTCAGCCCGCTGAACTCCGTCCCTTGCGGCTAAGCGAGGTTGCACAACCCGGGTCAGGAAGTCAGTTACCTGATTGGGCTCGAGGATGTCCGACGTAAAACTTAAATAGGCCGATGCAACGGTACTGTCTGCTGATTCAACATTAATGACCGGTATCTCTGCCTCGGGCGGAAGATCACCTCTAACTTGATTAACTTTAGAGCTGATTTCTGAGAGTGCTTTGATTGGGTCGTAGTTAAGCTCTAACCTAACGCTGACGGTTGAAAGCCCCTGCGCACTGGAAGAGGAAACGTATTCGACACCGTCGGCTCCGGAAACAGCACGTTCCAGTGGCGTTGTGATAAAGCCGCGAACTAATTCGGCACTGGCGCCTATGTACGCTGTGTTTATAGTAACGACCGCATTGTCGTTTCGTGGGTATTGCCTGATGCTAAGACTGCTGACTGCCTGAATACCTGCGATGATTATCAGCAGGCTCACCACAATCGCAAGTACAGGACGTTTTACAAATATATCCGTGAATTGCATGGTGATCTCAAGAATTGTCGGGTTGCGGATTCAAGCTTGGTTCTGAACCGTTTTCTTTGACAACGACGGTTGCACCGCTTCGTAGTTTGAAGACACCATCGTTTGCCAGGTTCTGTCCTTCTTCAAGTCCCTTGGTAACTTCTACGAAGTCTCCTCGTCTTTCACCTAGTTGAACGAACTGTTGTCTTGCGCTCAGCTGATCATTTTCGTTGTTTTCTAAAACAAACACCGAGTCGCCGAACGTGGCGAAATTCACGGCTGAAATTGGAATCATCAATACTTCTTTTTCATCGGGCAGTACAACCTCTACGCTTGCGAACATACCGGGAAGCAGTGTGGGGATGGATGATCCATCCTCGGCTTTTACGTTGAGTGTGGCTTGTGCACGGACTGTTCGTGTTTGTGCGTCAATTTCTGTATTGATGGCCGTAATGCTGCCGTCGAATACGCGATCGGCGACGGCATTGCTGGTCACACGAACCTCTAAGCCGTCTTTGATATGAGCTAGGGCCTTTTGAGGCATGGAGAAATTCACGCGCATGGGGTCCAGTGCTTGTAAAGAGACAATGGCGACCCCTTGAGAAAGGTCTTGCCCGATATCAACCAAACGTAAACCCAATCGACCGTCGAACGGAGCGGTTATACGTTTCTTAGTCAGTGCCGCTGTTATGTTCTCAACCTGCGCTTGTGCCGCGCTGGCCTGAGATTGAGCAGAATCAAACTCAGCTCTGGAAACGACCCGGCTTCTATAAAGCCGCGATACTCTGTCCAGGTTGCTCTGCGCCAAGTCCAGATCGGAGTCTGCTGCGGCTAGCTGAGCATCCTCTGTGCTGGTTTCTTGCTCCAGCAACAAGCTTCCCTTGGTGATGAGTTCGCCGCCGTCGAAATACAGTTTTGATACTCGCCCTGGCAAATCAGCTGTAATAACAACGCCTTGAGCGGCCTCTAGTGTTCCTATAGCGCGAAGTGTTGTTTCCCAACTGGCTCTTTCAACACTGATGGCGGTGACAGCCGTAGGGGGTTGGCTCATGCCTTCGCCGGCTGCGATAAGGTCCTTAATTTGAAAAATTTTTAACCCTGCGAGGGCGCCAAATATTAAAACCAGCCCTAGTAGGGAGAAGAAAATTCGCTTAATCATAATTAACAACGCAGTGCGCTAAGACGCAACAAAATAAAATCGAAAAACCAGCCCTATAGTAAGGCACTGGTATTTTGTGTACTGATGACAGAAGATCATGACAGTGATCATCTGTTGGCAAACCAATAAACTAAACATACGTAAAACACGCGTGTTTAGGGCAATTCACTCAGTAAATCGCTTGTTTTTTCCTAATAATCAAGCAAAAAGTGTCTGGGTAGCTGGATCTTCAGTGCATTCAGCCATAGTGGCGTTTCGGTTCGTATCTATTTGTAACTATTTATTCTGCGTTAGGAAAGCGACTTAGTCTTTAGAATACTTTTAAGCGCGTAGGCGCAATTCTGTTCATTGGAAATTGATGATGACGGACACTCTTCAAGCGGTCGTGGTGAAATTGAATCGGCATACCGAAATCGCCTTTCAGGGCCGTTGCTTGGCAAATGTCGTTGCGCTGAATCACGACGATACGATTAGGCGCAGGTTTTGTGTTTACCAAACCGACGTTGGCTATGTTGCCCAAAGGGTCGATAACCCTCAAACCATAGACATTCGTTATTTTGGTGCTGAATGTGCCGATGTATTGGCGGTTTATGATTTTTTCGGTAACGAGCCACTGGCTAATTTTCTCTATGGCGCTGCTGGGTTGTCGGTACCCGGGTTGCGAGTGAACTCGAATTCAGAAAACGCTTAACTTACAGGCAGATATCCTTGTAAAATAGGGGGCGAATTGTGCAACTGTGGCCAGCGGCTCCCTATGCAATCAGACAAGGTGTCTGCTCCTCCTAAATCGGTGCAAAGTAAAAAGGCTTTGCCGATGCTGCCTGCTGCATCCCGCTTCGAGACAATTGAGACCCTAAAGGCTGCCATTCCCGCTCGGGCAGCGCTTGCCACATTCGCGCAGGCATTAAAACAGTCTGCCATATCATCCACTGCGACGAGTGCTTTCTCAGTGATGGAGTCTGTTGGCGCGTTGCAGATGCAGGGTGAAGCCATTGAGCTCTCAGCATCGTTGAGCGCTGGTGAAGATTGTCATATCTCGGATATCTTGCACAGGCATATATCGGCGAGGAGCTACGCACACGCCAATCTCAACAGTGAGCCTGTTGGCAGTTTGTTGGCTTTGGATCTGGCGGCGGCGTTGCATGGAAAACCTACTGCCATACGGCGTAGCGACGCACCGGATAAATCTTGCTCAATTGCCGATATAAATTTCCTCAATCTGACTCCGCCAACGGGCGCTGAACGGCTGCAGGCATTATTGGAAAACTGGCATACCTTCATTCAGCGTGATGCCGGAGATCTTGATCCGCTGATTATGGCCGCCGCCGCCAACGGGCAGTGGATGGCCTTGCGGCCCTTTTCACATCAGAATATTGCGGTGGGTCAATTGCTGACTCTGTTGCTTATTTGTGAGGAAGATTTACTCAGTGCGCCGGCTTTGCCGCTGTCCTTGTACTTTAGTCGGCGTTCTAGTCGGCATTGGCAGTTTCTATACAATGCAGTCGCCTATGGAGATCACCTTGCATGGCTACGATTTTTCATGACTGCGGTGACTGAAGCTTGCATTGACGCTACAGAACAACTGCTTCAGTGGGAGAGTAGAAACGTATTAATGAAAGAGGCTATGCATGAACTGTTGCCAAAACCACCTTCAGATGCGTTACTGCATGTGTGTTACAAACCCAGTTTTGGTCTGGCAGATTTAAGTGATTGTGGTTTGGCAAGACGTCAAACCGCCACGGCCTGGATGCAGCGGTTGTTAGAAGCAGGTTTACTGTCAGAAGTTCGAATCGGTAAGCATAAACGCTATATCAATAAGGACGTGATGAGCCTTTTAACCGCCTAAGGTATAAAACCGTAGCTCGTGCAAAGCTACTTCTTGCGTTTGCGAATGCACTGGTCGTAAAAGTCATAGATGACAAGACTTAATACGAAGGTAACGATCACGATAAATGGCAGTGCGCCATCAAAACCTGCAAAACCTTTGGCGATACTTTGTGCCAGGCCGATGATGAACACCATAAGTAAACCGGTGCCGATCAAGCCATTGATAATATTGACGCGTCTAGAATTCATTGTTAAACCCCGGGGGTGTTGAGCGCTTCCAGCAACCATCTTGCTGTACGCATGAGTCGGTCGTCTCGATCGTAAGCGCCGACAAGTTGTATTCCTAAAGGCATGTTGTCGTCGCCCGTTAATAGCGGCATCGACAAGCACGGTAGGCCGCACAATGTCCAAACGACACAGCAAATAGAATCGCCGGTGCCCTGACCATAACGTGGAGCGATGTCCGGTGCTGAAGGCGTTAGTATGCCGTCGTAATCATGGAAGAATGTATCGAACCATTCTTCGGCAGCGGCGAGTATTTCCATTGCCTCTTCATATTCATCAGGCGTACGAGCTTCGGCTCTCTCCAATCCAGCGATAGCTGTTCTGCTCAGTTTGTCGCGATGTTGTTTCCACTCGTTTTCAAGACTCTGCAGTATTTCGACATCGTAGATAACCTGATGACATGCGGGCAGCGCGATGAAAGACTGCGGTGCCGGAATTCTATCGAGTGTCGCTGATGTTTCTTTTGAGATGACATGGCAAAGTTCGTCAATTCCCAATTGCAACGTGGGTGAGTATCGATCGGCATAGGGCATATCGATCCAAACAAACGCAGGTTCAACCGGAACATCCGACTTATAGCCGTCAACTAGACTTGGGCGAGGCCCAAGATACGTTTTGGTGTCGGTCGCATCATAACCGGCAAGTGCATCCGTTAGTGTGCAAACGTCTGAGAGGTGGTTGCCAAACACACCTATTTGATCGAGCGTGGGTGAGGTCTGAAGCACACCCCGTCTGGAAATTAAACCGCGTGAAGGTTTGAGTCCGAACACACCGTTGTAGGCTGCCGGTCTGATCACTGAGCCACCTGTTTGTGTGCCTACAGCGAGCGGTACTTGTCCGGCTGCAACAGCGGCTGCTGAACCGCTACTGGACCCGCCCGGACTGAATTCACCGTTGACAGCATTGCGCGTGGCGCTTTGATGCATCCAGGCTAATTCAGTCGTAACCGTTTTACCTAAAATGACCGCGCCGGATTCAATCAGTTTTTCGGCAACCGCTGAATTGGCTGACGGAACGCGGCCTGCGTAGATTTCACTACCGCGCTCTGCCGGTTGATCTGCGGTATCAATAATGTCTTTAAGCCCAACGGGTATTCCGTGCAACGAGCCAATGGCTTTGCCATGACGACGTCTTTCATCAGCGGCCTGAGCTTGTTCTATCGCAGACTGCTCATCAATATGCTGCCAAGCACCGAGATAGTGATCGGTTTCACCAATGCGGTTTATACAGTTTTTAGTAAGCGCCTCAGATGTCATAGAGCCATCTGAAAGACTTTTTACTGTGTTTTCTACATCCATAGAGCTAAGAGGTGTCGAGCTGCTCATGCTTATTGTATGTATTCCCCGAATAGGACATCAGGCAGCCAAAGCGCAATGCCCGGGAACATGTACATGAGGAACATGGTGAAAATCACGATTCCCAAATAAGGCATGATGCCTTTGAAAATCATCATGAGTTCTATCTGATTCTTTAACACCCCTTTCAGGTAATAGGCACTCATTGCCATGGGCGGGGTTAAGAAAGAGGTCTGCAAATTAAGAGCGACCAGCATGGCGAAGAAATACGGATTAACACCGAAGGTGTCTAGCATCGGTAAAAAGATGGGTACAAAAATAATCAGTATTTCAGACCATTCCAAAGGCCAGCCGAGTAAGAAAATAATGAGCTGAGCCAGTACCAGGAACTGCCAGGGTTTGAGTTCCATGGCCAAAACCCAGTGTTCGATGATGTCATGACCGCCGAGGTAAGAGAATACAGATGCAAATGTCCAGGAGCCCACGAAGAGCCAGCAAACCATGGCAGTAGCTTTGGCTGTTAAGAAAACAGACTCTTTCACTTTGACCCAGGTTAAAGAGCGATAGAGCGCAGCCAATACCAAGCCACCCATGGCGCCCATGGCTGCAGCTTCCGCTGGAGTTGCCAGCCCGCCCAATATGGAGCCGAGTACTAGCATTATCAGCAGGGTTAGCGGTACGAAAGAGGTCAACAGATTAAACCAGATACGCGCTGTTGATGGTGCGTTGCTCATGTCAGGCTTTGGCGCAATAGCCGGGTTGAACCACACTCTGATAATGACGTAAACAATGTAGAAACCAGCCAGCAATAAGCCTGGAATTACCGCTGCTGCGTAAAGACGAAGTGGAGAGAGTTCTGCAATGGCCGCATAAACAATCAGCATGATTGAAGGCGGTATCAATATGCCAAGTGTGCCACCCGCGCAGATAACGCCTGCAGCAAAATCCTGACGGTATTTTGCATCTGCCATGGCTGGGTAGGCCAGTAAACCCATGAGCGTTACAACAGCGCCGACGATACCACTTGCTGTTGAGAATACTGCACATGTGATTAATGCAGCGATAGCCATAGAACCTGGCAGGTTGCGCGCCGCCATGTTAAGCGAGGAGAACAAGCGATTGACGATATTCGCGCGTTCAACCACATAGCCCATAAACAAAAACAACGGTATGGCAACGAGCGTATCGTTTTCCATTACCGAGTATGTGTTTTGATTTAGAAGATAGAAAATCTGGTTATCAAAAATATCACTGAAGACCTCTATGTAGCCTTCGGTGTAGTAAGCGTAGTAACCGAACGCAACACCCATCGCAAGCAAGGTGAATGCGATCGGAAACCCGAGCAGCACCAGGACAATGAACAGGGAGAGCATGAGAATGGCGACTTCTGGATTCGTCATGGTGCTATTCGATCAATTAGTGGGTTAGTGGTGGTTGTCTTCTGCTTACTAAACGTTATTGCTTAGGAATTCTTTTGTGTAATCGTGCCGACATCAGCAGCTGTCACACCTTCTTCCATAAGCATGTCTTCTGTTTCATGCACGTCCTGCACACGTTTGGTCCATACACCCGTGCGTATCGCAATCCAACAACGCATGAGTTCAGCGATGCCCTGAATGATGAGCAGCCCACCCGCTAGCGGTATCAGGGTTTTAAAGAAGTACACTTGAATTCGAGCCGGGCTGTTCCAGCTGACTTCTTTGTAGCGCCATGAGTCTGACGCGATTTCGGCACCGTACCAGAACAGCGCCAGCATGCCTGGAAAGAAAAAGATCAGGTACAAAAAGAAATCGAGAGATGCTTGAACTCTGACCGGAAATAGTCGGTAAACGACATCTGCACGAACATGTCCGTCTTGCGCTAGCGCATAAGGACCTGCCATGAGAAAGAGCGCTCCATACATCTGAACCATCATGTCAAATGCCCAAACGGTGGGGCTGTTGAGCACATACCGCATAAACACTTCGTAAGTGACTGAGAGTGTCAGGATGAGAATGCACCAGCCAAAGGCTCTGCCTACCCACACGCTCAATCCTTCGATAGCATGAATGGTCTTGTTCATGTTTACACCTGTTCGCGGTATCGAATTGACACCAGATGGGGATGATAGAAACGACGACGGGAGCCGCATGACGCGACCCCCGTCGGGATACAGCAGTATACGTTAGCTGGGTTTAGTCTCTTCATAAACATGAAGGGATGAGCCCAAGCCTAACCGTAAACGGCTTAACCGAAGTGGTGGCCGTACGCCAGTTTGTAATCCGGCTGGTTGAGGTTCAGATAGCCCATAACTTCTTCTGCGTAGGCTTTTTGTGATTCGATAACCTTGGCGAAGAACGCATCGCCACCGGACATACGCTCTACGACGATATCCCAGGCTTTAAGCTGCTCAGCCATGACTGAATCTGGTGTGCGATACACATTAACGCCTTGCTCATCACGCAGTGTCGTTAGATCGCCAGCGTAACGCTTAGTGTTGTGCCAGTAGAAGTTTGAGTTTTCAGCTTCTGAAGCGTACTTCAGGATGGCTTGAAGCTCAGCAGGGAGTCTGTCGTACTTCTTCTTGTTGAAAGTGACTTCGAAGAATTCCTGAGACTGGTGGAAGCTGGCCAGGTGGTAGTGCTTTGAGACATCCTGCATACCGAAGTCACGGTCAGAGGTTGGGTTATTGAATTCTGCAGCGTCGATCAGACCGGACTTCATCGCTGGCTGAATTTCACCACCAGGCAACTGAACGACTGACATGCCCATTTCCAGGAGTACGTCTGCCGCAAGACCAACTGTTCGATACTTCAAGCCTTTCATCTGGCTTGCATCTTTAATTTCTTCTTTAAACCATCCCATTGGCTGTGCAGGCATTGGGCTATTGAAGAAACTAACGAGATTCAGTCCTAGAGAGCCCATGAGCTCGTCAAACAGCTCCTGACCACCACCGTAGTAGACCCAGCCGAGAACTTCCTGACTAGACCAGCCGTAGCACGGGCCGGTTCCGAATAGGGAGGCAACCGGTGACTTGGAATACCAATACGCAGGGACATAGTGAGCCGCATCGAGTACACCGCGGTGTACAGCATCTTGCATTTGGCTGGTTTTGACGACTGAATCGACTGGGAGTAGATCGATTTTCAGTGCATCGCCCGCCATCGCGTTTACACGATCAACGTAGGATTTGGCGTTTTCGAGGAAAATACCACCGCCCCAAGCGGCCTGCATTTTCAGCGTAACCGGCGCAGCCCTAGCGATACCAGGAGCGGTAATAACGCCACCAGCAGTTGCAGCTGCTGCTACTGCAGAGCCTTTGAGAAATTTACGACGAGTTGCAGGTTCTTTCACAGTGGAGACCTCAGTTGTGGTTGTTCGGAAAGTGGCTTATTAACATACGTCACAAATGGTGTGCAGACAAGCAGTTAATGGTGCGAGAGGCCGTTTATTACACTGTCGCAGAGCAATAAAATACAGATCGGCTTTTCAGACTAAGCGGTCTCGTGGGGCCTTGCCGGAGAAGAAGGCATCGAGGTTGTCCAACGCCCGGAAACCCATCGCATCTCTCGTATCAAAAGTTGCACTGCCAATGTGGGGCAGAGTGAAGATGTTCTGGTGCTTGGCAAGTGCCGGGTTACCTCCGGGCTCCACCTCAAAGCAATCCAACCCCGCTGCAGAAAGATGCCCGGACTCGATGGCGTCCAGTAGCGCAGCCTCGTCAACTAACGCCCCTCTGGCGGTGTTGACGAGAATTGCACCTTTTGGAAGTTGGGCCAGGGTTTCTGAGTTAATCAGTCGTTTTGTCTGTTCGGTAGCGGGGCAGTGCAGTGAAATGTAATCGCAGTTAGGTAAAAGGCCAGACAATGATTCGTGGAAGATCGCTCCCTGTTCTTCTTCAGGTGATAGTTGACGTCGGTTGTGATAGTGCACTTCCATATCAAACCCCCGTCCTCTTTTCGCCATAACTTGCCCTACCTTTCCCATACCTACGATGCCGAGGCGTTTACCGCTTACCTGTTGTCCCACCATGAAAGAGGGGCTCCAGTTTTCCCACTGACCGCTTCGAACTAATGTGTCACCTTCGATAGCTTTACGGGCGGCGCCGAGCAGTAAGAGAAAAGCTATTTCGGCAGTGGCATCTGAGAGTACGTCGGGTGTGTTGGTAACAACGATGTCTTTAGTCTTTAAAGCATCTAGATCACAGTGATCCACACCAACAGAATGATTAGCAATAATGCGAACACGGTCATCTAATTGAGCAACAACGTCGGCTGAGAAAATTTCTGAATGACACGGAATGATGGCATCAACTTTTTGACTCATCTCGATGATGGTGTCTGCTGAAGCAGGTAAATCTGCTGGGTCTACTATGACCTCATAATCTCTACGAGCGCGTGAGAGCGTGTTATCGGAAAGAGTGCGCGTAATCCATACAACAGGTCTGTTAGACATAATCAAACGTATCAAAGATGTTGGGGTTATCTTTAATAGTGCCATGCCGAAGGTGTTTTTGACGCGCAGTGCGCAAAAAAGGCGCTAAAAATAAGGGTTTTATGGGGTTGCTAATGATAAAAACCGAGCGTATATTCAAACCGTAGTACACAAAAAGAGAGAGACGATGAATCCATATCAAATCATGGGTATCATCGCAGGTGGCACGATTATTTTTGCGGGGGTAGTAACTTTTTTAACGATGCAAGGTGTTCACATCTTGCTTGCGTTTTTAGGAGTTTATCTCTTTGCAGTGTTCCTTATGATTGGAATGCAACGCAGAGCAAGAGAAAGCTTCGAACTCATGGAAGACCTCAGGTTGCGCAAGTATCAAAGCGATTCCCTGACTGATCGTTCACGTGCGAATGGTGTCCATAAATTAGGACAGTTTTCAATTCATTCCTAGAGTACTCGGGCTTGTTGCTTAACAAAGCAACAAGCCCGTCATTACTTTGCCACTAACTATTCAGTTAATCGTGCCATCTTTCAGTCGTGTCTGTGTGAAAGAGTCATCGTTCCTAGCAGAGTAACCTTTGAGCACGGCTAACTCTTCATCACTTAGTCTCTGCTCGGTTTCCAATCGTTGAATCAGTCTGGCAATTGTTGATTGTCTAACGGCCAGTGTTTCCCGGACACTCGCCAGCTCATTTTCCAACTGCGCTCTTAGCTCAATAGTTTGTCGGGCGAAAGCAATGGATTTATTCGCTGTGCTCAGAGCCTTTGCCCGGGCGGCGACATGCTTTCTGACCTCGTGTCTTGCTGAAACAAGATCTTTGCGTAACTGGCTAACGGTTGCTTCCAGATCTTCTTTTTTAGGCGGCTCTGACGTGATGTGTAATTCCTGCGTAGAGTCGCCTTCCAGTCTTTTGAGTTGATGGTCTGTTAACTCTATGACTGCACCCGTACTCAAGCCGGCTGTGTCATCTTGTGTTGGCTGGGGATGCGATGGTGTTGAGCTGTTTTCTGAATAGTCGCGATCGAGCAGAGGATCTAGTTGTTGAACTTTCGATGCCCAGTTAATTTCTTCAGATTCCGGTTCGATGCCATCACTGTCGAGTGCAATTTCGATATGTCTGTCGTAGGCGAGATAAGCCATAATTCCAACGCCTAATAGAGCTGCGAGGCTCCAAGCAGCAGGCCTTGCCAAACCCTTGGCAGCTTCTAGTGGCATGTCGTACGCCATATGCAGACCGATCCCTAGCACCAGAACCACCGACAGGCCAGTCCAGATGCCTAACATCCATGAGGGGCGTTCCGCGAGGGGTTCAGGCTTGCTGATAGGATTGAACCGGCCCGCGATACCTACGAAAAGCGTATAGCCGAGCAGGCCGGGAAGAATGTATTTAAACAACAGCAGGGTCATCGAACTGATCCTCACACGAGTTATTAGTTCGAGAGGGTTGCAAATTAGGTGCCTTTGGATTTGACTAGGACAGTGTTACATCTAAAATAGCGCTGAAACGCACTGCTGGGGCGGTCTGTATCCACGATGTATACTTAAACGTATGGGTAGGGCGTAATTTTCTTTTCAGATGTTTAGGGATTACATCGAGATAGCAGATAGAATGCGGCAGTCGAGTCGGTAGAGGTTTGTATGTACTCCTGTAAGTGCGCTGTTATTAGCGCGTGTTTAATGGCGATATCACTCGGTAAGGCTTCCGCTGACGACGCTCAAACGGAAAGGGTCTTTCCGACTTATCTGGATTGGGGTGGCGATTTTAGCCAAGTCGAATCCCGAGATGGATCCGTCATCAATGAATATATTGCGCAAACCGAGTCTGTTAATTTAGACGGGGCCCGCCTCATCGTATCGATGATGCCTAGATTTTCCTGCGAGCCCATGATAAGCACTATCGTGTCCGATCCAGACATCATCGAGCGAGTTTCAGTCATCGATCTGAAAATGACTTTGGACGATGAAATCTTTGATTTTCCATCAATCGTAGATTGGGAAAAAGCACTGCGCAGATTTTCTCTTAATTCTGAACAAGAGCGTCACGAGCGCTTAAGGCAGGCAATAGACATTGCGTCTTGGGCAACTTTCGAATGGTCAGTGAATAACGTGGTTGACAGCGGCACTAGCGAGCAAAATGAAAGACCCGACCGGGGTACGTTTGATTTTTCATTGTTAGGTTCTCGCCGGACGGTTCAAGAGATGCAGGACATGTGCTTGTCCCATACCCCAATACCGTACGAAAACTAAGCGCTAGAATTCATCCGGCCGTTGCGCGGTCTAGTCCAGATCCTCGTCTTCAAATTCTACTACTCTGGCCCCCCATTCCTGGGTGTCTTTAGCAATGGGTGAATCAAGGCAATCAATTGCAGCTGCAATGGCTTCATATTGAAGATGAGTACGTTCGTAATAGGTGCGGACAATGCTATCGCCCAGTATGCTTTCTGCATCGGCCACCGATTGGACGTCAAGCGTGTCTTCCATACTTGCTTTTATGGCGGCTTCAATCTCAGATGAGTGAGCCTTACGCGTAAGTTCGAGCCTGCGTAAATAATTCCTCATGCTGAGACCTCCTTGAGAGTGTCAAATGCGGCGTCAAATTTATGTTGCTGCTGTTCAGCGAGTAGTTGTTCCCGCTCGCTTAAAAGATCAAACAGCTCAGGATGGCAGCGAGCAATTGCCCGCTCGTATTTTTCTTCCAGCTCTTCGGCATCGAGACTACCCGAGAGCGGCAGGCCTAACTTAACGCGTGATTGAATGGTCTGGGATTGTTGAGCAACCGATCTGGCATCCCATCGTTTACGTTTATCTTCGGGCTGTTGTTCCCACCAGGATGGTTTATCGGGTCTAGGCATTGGTGGTAGTGAATCAGCAAATGCTGTGTGAAACAATTCATCGAGCTTCTCATGGCTCATGCCGAAAGCGTTGGCTAAAAATCGTAGCATTGTGTTCTGTACGGGTGTCAGGGCTTCTTCACTCACCAACAGAGCCATCAACAATTTAATGATTTGTACCCGTTGCTCAGCCGACGTATTGTCTTGCAACCAAGAAGTTGTCTGCGCGAAAGCTACGGTATCCTGGTTGAGGACACGGCGCTTAACCAGATCGTGCTCATCAGGATCTTCCAAGGCGAGAACAGATTTTTTTAATTCCGGCTGGTAGCGTTCATCGGTGTACGCCATCCAGTAAATCATGAATTCAATGGCTATTGAGAGTTGTTCGTCTTGTTCAAGGTTGCTCAGCCAGGAGCGCATATCCTCTTCAGCAGGTGTGTCAGCTTTTGGCGTTGTGTTGGCTGATGCTTCCGTTTCAAAGTCAAATTCGTCGTTTCTTGCCGTTGCAGCCCCCGGAGTCATCGATGCAGGGATAGCAACCGTTTCATCGATGTCATCATTAAGAACCGGGTCGGTTTCGTCGGCAAACAGTTCCTTGGCCTGCTCCTCGTACATTTGCTGGCTTGCAACCGAGTGATCGGCCGCGGTATCCAGCGTGTCGTCAAGCTCGTCATCATGATAGGCCCTGACTCTGTCTCTTAGTGCACCGGGGTGAGCTGGCGGAATGTACTCGGGTTCTTTTTTGCGACCTCGCATCAGTAACCAGAAGCCGATAAGCAGTAAAGGTAAAGCTGCGGCTGAAAGTAGGATTATTCTATTGATTCCAGAAACACCCTCTACGCTTGAAAGAAGCTGTGACCACAAGCGTTTCGCTATGTCCAGCGGGGCTTCAGGTTCGTCGAAGCCTTCGTTGTTGACATCGCTCGCCGTGTCTTCGGAGGCGTCCGAATCTAACGATGTCGATGCAGTTGGCTCTGGAGAGGTCTGCGTTGTGCTCTGTGCCAAGACTATGTTGGCTTCGGTTGTATCGTTCGGCTGAGTGTTTACCTGAGCGAGCTCTTGTGTGGGCTGACGGGTGTTGTCAATAGCCGCAGCAACTGTTTGTTCAACGTTAGCTGTTGTGGGTGTTCGGGGAACCGAAGGGGCAGCCGGCACTGCGACAGCTTGCACAGCGATATCGGCGGCGTCATCTCCAGTGACCGTATCTAATGCATTCGCGACTGTTTGTTCAACGGTGTCTGTCAAATTATCCGTAAGTGCTGTTGCCGCATCTGCATTGCTGGGCAAAGCAGCAGCCGGAGCTTCTGGGGCCGCTTCCTGATCTGCGTTGAGACTGCTTGAGGAAATTTCTAAGGCAGGTTCTTCTATTGGTGTCGCAGCCAATTGCGCACTATCGTTAGCATCGGTCGCGCAGTCCGGATTCTGATTGCCGGCTGTATTACATGCGCGCTGTTTTGCAATTCTTTCGTCCACGTTCAGGCCGTCCGCGGGGGATGTGGATGAAGCGGCAAGGGCATTAGAATGCTGGATAACGCACTCTCTGAATGATGCGGTATCTTTCATGTGCTGAATGGGCATGCACAAACGCGTCACATACGCTTTTCCCTCGGCGTCGAGGTCGGTATAGGCGTCGGCTTGAGCCAAGCTTGCGCCTGAGACAACGAAAATCACTGACGCTAGCGCTGATAAGTGCCGGTTTGCGGCCTTTGCAAGCAACTTGGGTGGTTCGGGATACGTCACAGCGTCTGTTGCAATCATTGCGGGTGGTCGAGGCACTTTATGAGTTGTTGGTTGGCAGTTTAGCTCTGTTGGTCGTGAGCTGCCAATGGAAGATAGTTAGGCGTCAAGAAACTTGCATTATATAGAGGGTCTGAATTTTCAAAACTCCACAATTTGGATAGTGGCGTGTACCATCAAAAGCAGTGCATCTGCGAGCGCTCACTTTAACTAGAAAACTTTTCCATGATTGCACTTCTTATAGACGGGCAGGTTCTTTTGTTTGCGGTGTTGCTCGTCACCATTATTATTTCACTGTCGTTTCATGAATTTGGTCATGCTTGGTCTGCCAAGTATTACGGTGACAATACCGCGGAGAGTCTGGGGCGGCTGACTCTCAACCCGGTCTCTCATATCGACCCAACCGGCCTTCTCATGATTATTCTTGTTGGTTTTGGGTGGGCGAAACCGGTTCCCACTAATCCGCGAAATTTTAATTCGTTTTGGGCTACCTTTTTCATCGCGCTAGCAGGTCCGGCAGCCAATCTCATATTGGCGTTTTTGGCGGTCAATATTTATATGCTGGGTGTGACCAATAATGTTGAATTCATGTTGCAGGAAGGGACGTCAATTTTCTTCTATTGGTTCACCTACATCAATTTACTGCTCATGCTGTTTAATTTGATCCCGCTCGGCCCTTTGGATGGTCATTACATACTGCCGTATTTCCTGCCTAAACGAATCTCGCAGAAATACCGCGAGTTGAACCAGCAGTATGGTGGTTTTGCCATTCTCGGTCTGGTGTTGCTCAGTTATGCGGGGCTGCCTATTTTTAGCGGACTAAGAAGCGCCGCTGATTGGTTCATTCAAGTGCTCCGTGTCGTAGGCTGATTCGTAATAAACTCTACAACCTCGCTTGCAGCTGCCGGATGGTAGTTGGATGCTTTGCAACTTAGTACGTCTGGAATTTGGATTATGTTGATTTTACTCTCGCCTGCGAAAACGCTGGACATGGAAACGCCTGCGCGGTTACCAGAGTTTTCACAACCTGAATTCATGGATGAATCTGCAAAGCTAGTGACGTCTTTAAAGCGCTACAGCCGAAAAAAGCTAGGCGATTTAATGAGTATTAGCGAGACGCTGGCTGAGGTTAATGCCGATCGCTTTAAAAATTGGCAGCCGCCATTCGATGCCGAAAACGCCCGTCCTGCTATTCAGGCTTTTCGAGGTGATGTCTATGTGGGACTGGATGCGGATACGCTTAAAAAAAGAGACCTGCAGTTTGCGCAGGAGCATCTTCGTATTTTGTCGGGCTTGTATGGTGTACTTCGCCCGCTTGATCTTATGCAAGCTTATCGCTTGGAAATGGGCACGTCTTTGAAAACGCGTCGTGGAAAAAATCTGTATGAGTTCTGGGGAGAGCGCATAACGGATCACCTCAATGAGGAGCTAGCGACGATGAAAAACGGGGCCGTGATTAATTTAGCGTCAAACGAGTATTTTAAGTCGGTGCGCCCGAAACAGTTGTCTGCGCCGTTGGTGTCACCTGTGTTTAAGGATGAGAAAAACGGCCAATACAAAGTCATTAGCTTTTTCGCAAAAAAAGCGCGCGGATCTATGGCGCGCTACTTAATTCAGCAGCGTGCTAAGGATGTCAGTGCTGTTGAAGAGTTTGGCGAGCTGGGTTACCAGTACTCACCCAAGGATTCTTCAGCAGGACAACCGGTATTCCTGCGCTCTGAGAAGGCGGCGTTGCCGTATCTGGCCTAGCTGAAAACGAATTTCGCCAGCAATGATTAGGCAGCCTAGTAATGCAAATAGTGTCATAAAGCCTGTATCGCCAGTGCGATAAGCAGTCTTTAGAGCTTGAGTGTTTTCAGGTGGGGTTCAATGTTGAGTCTGTGGGCTCGTTTTTGCCCTAGGCGACTTCTAAACATTTGATTTTAAGAGGGATTTGTTAGCCGTTATCTAAACAAATCCTATGCAGCTGGTGTGTACTCAACTCAGCGCATTAAAAGGAGGGGCGTAAACCCCGGCCAGGTTATCTAACCTGCCGGGGTTACGCTTGACGGATATTCTAGCTACGGCCTGAGAATTCTGGGTAGGCTTCGATACCACATTCTGAAATATCTACACCTTCGTACTCTTCCTCTTCGCTCACTCTGATTCCCATGATCATCTTGATGATGAACCAGACAACCAAGCTTGTGCCGAACGTCCAGATAAAGATTGCCGCAAGACCGAGAAGCTGAGCACCGAATGTTGCATCGCCATTGGTCAATGGAACCAGCATCAGGCCTAGCATACCGACTACACCGTGTACTGAGATTGCTCCGACTGGGTCATCGATCTTCAGTTTATCCAGTGTAGTGATGGAGAATACAACCAGGATCCCGCCTGCCGCACCGATCAGAGTTGCTGCTAAGGGGCTAGGTGCTAGAGGTTCTGCTGTAATCGCAACAAGACCTGCCAATGCTCCGTTTAGTGCCATGGTTAAATCGGCTTTGCCCCAGAGCACTCGAACAGTGAGTAATGCTGCAACTACACCACCGGCTGCTGCCATGTTGGTGTTTACGAAAATGGCTGACACTGCATTTGCTTCATCGAAGTTCGATACTTTGAGTTCCGAACCACCGTTAAAACCAAACCAACCCATCCACAAGATAAATGTGCCGAGTGTTGCCAGAGGCATGTTAGCGCCCGGAATAGGGTTTACTTCGCCGTTAGGACCATACTTGCCTTTTCGAGCGCCGAGTAACAGAACGCCTGCCAGAGCTGCGGCAGCGCCACACATGTGTACAACACCTGATCCTGCAAAATCCTGGAAGTTTGCATCGGCTAACCAACCGCCACCCCATTTCCAGAAGCCCTGGATAGGATAGATAACTGATGTAAAGACGGCTGCGAACAGCAAGAAAGACCAAAGCTTCATTCGCTCAGCAACAGCACCGGATACGATTGACATACCCGCTGCTACGAATACAACCTGGAAGAAAAAGTCAGAGCGAGCTGAGTAGTAAGGTGCGTCATCTCCACCCGCCTGAAATGCTTCAGTTGAGTTTTCTGCACCTAACAGGAAGCTTAAGCCCGGGATGTACTGGCTGATCGTTTCACTGGGGTACATCAGGTTGTAGCCCACTAACATGTACATAATACAAGCCAGCGCATAAAGCGAAATATTCTTGGTCAGAATTTCAGCGGTATTCTTGGAGCGGACCATACCCGCCTCAAGCATGGCAAATCCGCAGGCCATCCACATGACCAGCGCACCGGACATCAGAAAGTAAAAAGTATCGAGCGCATAGCTCAGTTCGGCAAGTTGTTCCATTGTCTCTCTCTATTTTTGTGTTTGTTTGTTAAGCGCTTCTTAAAGGGCCACTGGTCCGGTTTCGTTGGTACGGATCCTGATGGCGCGCTCAAGTGTTGTGACGAATATTTTTCCGTCGCCGATTTTTCCTGAGCCGGCGGCTTCGCTAATCGCTTCTAAGACCGAGTCCAGCTGATCGTCATCAATGCCGATTTCTATTTTCGTTTTCGGTATGAAATCGACGACGTATTCAGCGCCCCGGTAAAGTTCTGTGTGCCCTTTTTGTCTACCGAAGCCTTTGACTTCGGTGACCGTCATACCTTTCACGCCGATGTTTGAGAGCGCTTCTCGTACATCCTCCAGCTTGAAAGGCTTAATGATTGCCGTAACTAGTTTCATGGTGCAGATCCCTGTTTGAGGTTGATATGCCCAAGGGAGTTACATCATGCGTGCCATGCTGAATAATTCAATAAAAACAATAGTTTATGCTTGTTTGGTCAGATTGGAATTCCCGTGATCGCACTCTTGTGGTGCCCTGCAATGTTTCATTCGCTCTTATATGGTGCAAAATGAGAATGCGAAAAAAGCCGCACCTTTCTTTAAAAACCGGTGGGCAGACTGGTTGTCCGGACAGGGTGCTTTGACGGTTGTTGCGCATCCAAGGAAGGCTAAATGGCGTAGCATGTTGGCATTGCGATTCTCTAGGTATAGATGTAGCAACCTATACCTCGACCCTTAAAAAGAGCCCTATATGATTGATGCACGTGTTTTTGATGATATTTCCAATACGCTGGGTAAGCTTTTACCCCCCGGCGTCTCGGATATGAAAGATGACTTCGAGCAAAATGCAAAGGCGACGTTGCAAAGTGCTTTGGGAAAATTGGATTTGGTGACGCGAGAGGAATTTGATGTTCAAACTCAGGTTCTTCTTAACACCCGGAAGCAACTTAAGATGCTCGAAGAACGGATTGCTCTGCTTGAGGGCAATGAGCCTTCTTCTGATCAAGCCAGTTAGTCTTCTGTATTTCCGGTAGATCCATCGCTAAGGATTGACCTGTTGCGCAGCGCAGTTAAATGGTTGTTCACGGGCCTGGCTTTGGTGCTTTTATGGCAACTGAGCCTTTCTTATACCGTCACTAAGCTGCAAGAGACGCAGCAAAGACGGCAAAGTGCTCAACTAGCCGACCTTGACCGGCAGCTGACGCAATTCTCCTTCATCCCAAAGTTGCTGTCAGGAGATGTAGAAATCAGACAGGCACTGGTTGCGACATCCGGAAAGAGTATTGACGCGGCCAACAGGAGGTTGCAAAGAACTCGACAGGACAGTGGTTTAGATGTTGCGTTTTTGCTGGACCGATCCGGCTTAACCATCGCGTCCAGCAATTGGTCTGACACCTTAAGCTTTGTCGGCATTAGTTATTCATTCAGGCCGTATTTTAAAAACGCCGTTAAGGGGCGCAGCGCAACCTTTTTTGCTGTTGGCGCAACGACAGGTATTCCGGGTTATTTCATTGCAGAGCCGGTTACTGAAAACTCAACGGTCGTGGGTGTCGTTGTTGCCAAGGTATCGCTTGATGTTTTAGTCGATGCCTGGGACACGCTCCTATATGACTCGCTGGTCGTTGATGAATTTGGCGGTGTGATTTTGTCCACGAGGGAGGACCTGCTCTACACGCCAACCGCTCCGATGTCAGAAGCGCAAAAAGTTCAGCTTACTAAAGAGCGTCGTTATCAATTGCGTGAACCTGCACTGAACGAGCTGGAGAGTCGTTCTATCGCGCGGGCTAGTATTGAGGGCCAAGGTGGCAAAACGTATTTCCTGTTCAGCGAAGCGTTAGAGACGGAACCGTGGCGCCTATTAACTGTGATTGATGAGGAATCAACAAAGAATAGCGCGCTGGTATTAGCGGCAGCCATCGCGTCTATTTGTTTAATCGTATTCTTGTTAACGCGCCTTTATCAGCAGCAGAGAAAACTGGTGCTCACAGAGCAGAGAACTTCGCAAGAATTAGAAGAGAAGGTGTTGCTTAGAACCGAAGAGTTGGAACGCGCGCAGCAGCGTCTGATCTCTGAATCAAATTTTGCCATGCTAGGGCGAATGTCCGGTGCTATTAATCATGAGATTAATCAGCCATTGGCTAGCTTACGGCTTAACCTGGCCTCATTACGCACGATGATCGAACAGCGTAACGCTGACCCGCAAGAGATTGAACAAATTGTTATTGATAGCGATAGAACGACTAAAAGAATTGGTCGGGTAATTAGTAGTCTGAGGAGTTTGGCGAGAAAAAACGATGCGCAGTTTGTGCCTTTCGATGTCGCCAGGGTGGTCGATGACGTCATAACAACTATAAAACGCGAACGCCCGGCGGTCTCACAATATTTGGTTGTTTCAGAGTCATCCTCCGAGCTGCGAGTACTGGGTGACGAAGTTCTTATCCAGCAAGCGTTGTTAAATCTGTTGTACAACGCGTTTGATGCCGTACTCAAAGTTGAGTCGCCAATGGTTGAGCTGTCTGTAGAGCTTCTTTTACCTCAAGTTTCTGATGGCATTGATAATAAGCAGCGTGTCATTATTGCAGTATCAGACAACGGTGCCGGGATCACTGACGCTATGCAGGAGACACTGTTTGAACCCTTCGTCACCACCAGACAACAAAATGATGGTCTGGGGTTGGGTTTGACCATTGCTCGTCAAATAGCATCTGATCATGGTGGTGAACTCCTATACTCCGGTAAGGAGAAGGGGAGTTGTTTTGAATTGCGTCTGCCATTGTTAGGCGTTGTCGCTCGATAAAGTGTATGAAAGAAAATAAATCGCAGCCTGAATCACCTTTCACCATACTGTTAGTCGATGATGATCTGGACGTGCTTGGCGCTAATGCACGATTTTTAAGGCTTAATCAAATTGAAGTTGTTATCGCAGACTCTGCAGAAATTGCTTTGGAAAGGCTAAAAGCCGATCGAATAGATGCCATTGTCACGGATTTGCGAATGCCCGGTACCAGTGGACTGGAGTTTACGGCGCAGGCTCGCATTATTCGCCCGCTCATCCCTGTTGTTTTCTTCTCAGGTTTTGCAACAGTTGCAGATGTTGTCGCCGCCATGCGTTTAGGGGCGGTAGATTTTCTGGAAAAGCCGGTAGAGCCGGAGCATTTACTGTCAACACTTCAAGCGCTAGAGCATCGCTACGACGGCACAATCGATACGCGCGCTTTACACGTTGATATCAACAGCGATTCTGAACCGTTCCGGTATCGTGTCCTGGCCTACGAAAAGCTGCTGATTGAAGAGAGCCTTATGAAGCATGACGGGCATGTGGGACGCGTTATTGAATCACTCAAGATCAACCGTCGAACACTGAACGATAAAATGCGTCGATTGGGCATCACTCGCCAGACTCACAGCTAAGTATCGGCGTCTCCAAGTGTCGTGTGAACACCGCACTAAATTGGCAGAAATCCGCCGGTTTGCGGTGCGTGACTGGCAAAATCTGATCGGCCTTGTTGATTTTTCAATGAAAATCAAATAGTTAAGCTCTGTTGCAATAGTCCCCTTATGTGGCGAGACTAGTGTGACAAGCGATGGTTGCTTGAACACCAATTTGGAGAATTGAATGAAACCGATTTTTAAGTCCACCGCAATAGGTGCGGTGCTCGCCATGACGCTGGGAATGCCACTGGCACAAGCCCAGGACAATGACTACGTCTTGAACACTGCCTCCACGGGCGGAACGTACCACCCAGTGGGTACAGCGATTGCCACACTGTCAAAAGTGAAATTGCTGCCCAAGGAAAAATTCAGTCTGACTGCGGTTAACTCAGCAGGCTCTGGAGCAAACGTACAGGCACTGGCTGCGGGTACTGCTCAGTTTGCAATCTTGCAGGGTTTGTACGGCTCGTATGCTGCTACCGGCACTGGCCCAGTCTCTGAGCCTCAGACCAACATGCGATCTGTCTCTATGCTTTGGCAGAACGTTGAGCAATTCATCTTGGCTAACGAGCTAGTAGATGGTGGAACCGTCAGCGACATGATGGCGGCGAAAGGCAAGGCGGTCACCATGGGTAAGGAGAACTCCGGTACTTTGGGTTCTAACAAAGTTCTGATGTCAGGCATGGGATTCGATTTCGAATCAGATTTTGAATTTATCTATGCCGGTTACGGTCCATCTGTTGATGCCATGGCCAACGGTCAAGCTGTAGGTGGTGGTTTCCCTTCAGGTCCACCAACTAGTGCAATCACAAAGTTGATGTCAACTAACGAAGGCAAGTTCACGTTATTGAACGTCACAGAAGAAGAAGCTGCAAAGATGGACGGCGGTCGTAACCTTTGGACGCCTTACACCATTGCTGCCGGTACATACCCGGGTCAGAGTGCAGACATCACAACTATTGCCCAGCCTAACTTTCTGGCGGTTAACGCTGATGTCGACGAAGATCACGTTTACAAGTTAACGAAGACTATCTACGAAAACCTTCCGTTCTTACAGGCCATTCATCCTGCAACTAAAGCGATGAATATCGAAGCAGCTATGGCTGGTTTACCTGTTCCGTTGCACCCTGGTGCGGCTCGATACTACAAAGAAGTAGGTCTTGATGTTCCTGAGCGCTTGATGGCTCAGTAATACCTTAGCCTTGAAATGCTAGCTGGAGATATCCTCTCCAGCTAGCTTTGCTTATTCATTTTTCTAGCAGTCCAACTGCATTAACTCTTGCTATATCCCTATAAATAGCAATCGAGATGCTCCCCCGATGTGGAGGGGCTTGTTCCAAATTCTGAACGACAGTCCGCGACAAAGGTTTTAGTCATGGCTGTTGTAGATTTTTTCTCTGGACGGGTAACGTTGAACCATGAGTGATTTAAAAACAGCGCCTGACAGTGTTTCGGACTCCAGCGACTACGATGTTCGTTCTAAACTGTTTTCTCTAGACTATGCGTCGCAAAACCTTTGGCCCTGGGCATTCGGCGTTGCGCTTATCAGTGTTTTCGCCTTATGGCATGTTGCTACCAACGTCTTTCTAAACGAACCCGGCTTATGGCAAAACGCCATCCACTTTGGCGGCTTTGCTTTTTTAGGCGCTGTTACAACCCGTACGTTTACTCGCGGAAAACAAACGCGATTTTCACTTATCGCTAATTTGCTTTTCGGTATCGCCATAGCGTTGTCATCGCTTTGGATTGCTCATGCAGAAAACGGTATCTATGAAAGGACATTGGCTGAAACGGGTTTGCCTTGGCAATTCGGTCCCTTGGACTGGATTGCAGGTTTTATCGTCATTGTTGGTGTTATCGAACTGACCAGGCGATTGACTGGCTGGATCATCCCGATACTGGTTATCACGTCACTCGCCTACATCCTGTTTCTGGGCAAGATGATGCCGGGTGCTTTTAGAACAGCAAGCTTGCCCCTAGACGATGTCCTATTCCGATCCCTTTATAACGACGAAGGCATGTTTGGGATCATCGCGACTATCTCCTCAAGCAACATCACCTTGTTCATGGTATTCGGCGCGTTTTTAGTGGTGTCGGGCGCATCTGAGTTTGTTATTGAAATCTCTAAAGTGGTTGCAGGGAGATTTAGAGGCGGTGCTGCATTTGTTGCGGTTATCTCATCAGCACTGACCGGAACAATATCGGGTTCGGCAATCGCTAATACGGCGTCTACTGGCGTTATCACGATTCCTTTAATGAAGTCCAACGGGTTCAGGCCGCAATTTGCCGCAGGGGTCGAGGCCGCCTCCTCAACCGGGGGGCAGCTAATGCCACCGATCATGGGGGCAGGGGCCTTTGTCATGGCAAGCTATACCGGAATTCCGTATAGCACCATTGTTGCGGTATCTGTAGTACCGGCTTTGTTGTACTTTTTATCCGTTGCTTTCATTGTTCGAATTGAAGCAATGAAGTACCACATAGGCACTGAACAAGTCACAGCCGTTGACAAGAAGAAGATGCTGGCAGGACTGCTCAATTTTGTTCTACCTCTGACCATCATGACGTTCATGTTGGTTACCGGCAAGACGCCAAGCTATGCTGCGGCAACTGCCATAGCCACTCTTATTGTGGTGAGTTGGGTCACGCCAAACAAAATGGGACCGCGCAATATCACTAGAGCGCTAACACTGGGCATTAGCACGTCGGTTATGACAGCCATTCTATTAGTCGCTGTTGGGCTAATTAATAATGCGGTCACAACGTCCGGCTTAGCCAACACGTTTGCTTTAATGATTGCTCAATGGTCTCAGGGTTCTTTGTTAGTTGCCCTGACCTTAATCACTATTGCCTCATTGGTACTGGGTATGGGATTGCCTGTAACAGCCGCTTATATCGTTCTATCTATTTTATCAGCACCTGCACTTGCGGGCATGCTTGCGGACACCGTTATTGTTCAACAGTTGGTTAGTGGCATTTCTGATCC
>JAHDGK010000063.1:0-6306 GCA_020627685.1 Granulosicoccus sp.
TCTCGATGGGCATGGTCAAATTTTTTACACCGTGTATGATTGCTTGACGCCCTTTTAGGAGAAAAACTCCGATGTTAGCCGTCATTCGTTCCAAGCCGGTCCTAGGCTTGGCTCTACTTACACAGTTTATTGCTAGCCACGCCCTGGCAGAAAACAGAATAGATACCCAGCGACCGGATGCGCCTGAGCTTGCAGCCTATGGTGACTATGAGGTAGGCACCCGCCCTCTTACGCTGGTCAACCCAGACCAATTGAATGTCTTGGCTCTGGACCCTTCAGGTGAAGCACCCGATCCATTGCCCACTTACAATCGGGAATTGGAAGTACAAATGTGGTATCCCTCTTTCCCCGGTGCTACAGGTAGTAAAGCCTTACGCGCATTTTTAAGAGATGCGACAACAGAGGTTGACCTAAACGGTCAAGCCACACTGTGGGCAGCTCCAGTTATCAACACAGGGGCATTTCCACTAGTTATTATTTCGCACGGCTATCCCGGCAATCGCTTTTTGTTATCGCATTTGGCAGAAAACTTAGCCTCCAAAGGCTACATCGTTGCCTCTATCGATCACACCGATTCCACCTATCGAACCCAAGCCGCATTCGGCTCAACACTTCGAAACCGCACACTCGATCAACTCTTTGTTCTCAATGTACTGGCAAGACTGAACGAGGATTCCGCTAGCTTTTTATATGGATTAGTCGACACCCACAATACAGGCATCATCGGATATTCCATGGGCGGCTACGGAGCGGTTATTACAGCTGGTGGCGGCGTTACAGAGAGTTCAGTTGCGTTTCCGTTTAGCCCTCCATTCGGAACACTCGGCATTCATCAAGCCGGCAGCGATTCGCACAACAACCTGTTTGATTCACGCATCAAAACAGCTATCGCCATTGCACCATGGGGTCGCAATTTCGGATTTTTTGACGCAGCGTCTTTAGAAGGTGTACGGATACCCATGCTGTATGTCGCGGGTTCAGAAGACGATGTTTCTCTGTACGAAGACGGTGTTAAAGCTATTTGGGAAGAATCAGTTAATGTCGACAGAGCGTTACTCACATTCGACAATGCTAACCACAATGCGGCAGCGCCTATTCCAGCTCCTGAAGAAAGCTATGCCGATAACCCCGCACTTGGGTTCCCACCATTTGAACATTATGCAGATGCCGTCTGGGACACGGTGAGAATGAACAACATCGCTCAGCACTTTTCAACCGCTTGGATGGATTTGTATTTAAAAGGCGATAGCGACAAGAGAGACTATTTAGATCTTGTTCCGCATTCCAACGACGGTGTTTATGCCACCAATGACGATGGTAGCTTTTCAGACGAACATACTTACTGGAAAGGCTTTGCGAACCGAACTGCGAAAGGCTTACGCATGCAGTGGCTGCACGCTGGCGAATCTGCTGAGGATTGAAGTAGGAGAAGAACAATTACAGCGGGCAATAGATTGCCCGCTGTAACGACAGGTATCACTACTGACGGATTCCCGGTGTTGGGTCTAACGTCTGCGCTCGGGTCTCTACAGAGCTACCATTAAACTCACCTGAAAAATCACCCACATACAAAGAACTGCCTTCAAGCAGCAGTATGTCGTAACTAGTGCTGAAACCACCAAAGGCCTGCAAAAACTGCCTTTCCAAATCAGTTAACGGCTGGCCATCGGAGGTGATTTCTTCGAGCGTTACATCTACAAAGTCTGCCAGACCCCGACTGGTTTGTTGTGTTCCACCCGGGTAGACAACTGAGAACTCGCTGACAACCTGCGCTGGAGTATCGGGAATCGTGCACGCCTCGTCTGTGTATATAAATCCCGTTGACGTTATTGTGTCTTGAGTGACAACAGACGATGTTATTGAATAAATGCCTGGCTCCTCAGGATCATCCAACATGCACGATAACAAGTAAGTGCCCACGTACTTTGCTGCCACAGATCCGCCCTGCTCTCCGTTACCACCATCTGTATTGGGCGTACTTGTTCCAGAGGAGTCTGTCGAGGAGCTTGAACCACCACACCCTGCAACGAATGCCGAAAAAAGAGCGGCAAACAGGAATTTTTTTCTCATCATATTTAATTACCACAAATGTTAGAGGAAAATGTTCACACTGCAGACCAAGTGTAAACGAGCTCACCGAAATCACGCAAACATCGAGTTCACTAGTTGTAGTATTTTCAGCCAGAAAAAGAACAGGCAGTTATAAGCTTTCTGTATACCTCGCTAGTAAGTTGTTACGTTTTTTTGAGCTGTTCTTTTATCAGTTCGGATAACGTATCGAAGACCACCCGTATTGCAGGTGCTGTGCGAATTTCCCGATGCACAACTAACCAAAAGGGAACCGTTGGCAATGGCAGGCTCAACGGCAATTCACTTAGATCGTTATGACGTTCAATAAAACACGCTAAAGAAAAACCAATACCCAAACCCTCCTTGACAGCAGCAAACTGGTCCGCATAGTCATCGCTTCGGATTGCTACGCGAATATCCGACGCACTAGCCCCAATTGATTGTGCTGCCTGCTCCATCGAGCGTGCAAAATTGTTATCCCTATCCCCACCGACCAATCGGTGACCGAGCAGCTCAGGAAGTGATGATGGACTACCGTGACGTTTAAGGTAGTTGTTCGATGCATAGGCTTTGACTTGCGTTTCACCCAACCTTTTAGCAATGAGACTTGATTGATCAGGCCGTACATTTCGGATCGCGATATCAGCATCTCGCCGAAGAAGATTACTCACATCATCAGACGCGACAATGCCAATATCGATATCAGGTGACCTTGACTGAATCTGTGCAATCAAGGAAGGCAAAATTTGCAAAGCCAACTGTCGACTCGCCGCTATTCTCACAAACGGTCGGCCGCTCGCCCCTTCAGCTGCTGCCGCACGTGCCAATGAATCAGCCTCCTTGCGCATTTGATAGGCATACTTGGCAATGGCATGAGCACTATAGGTTGGTTCTAAACCTCTACCCGTTCTTTCAAACAACACTTTTCCCAGTTGCGCCTCCAGCAATTCAATATGCCGTGACAACGTGGGCTGCGTACTAGAAAGCGCTTTAGCTGCACCTGTCAGGCTACCAGCCTCCATGACGGCGACAAAAGATTGAATGAGGTTCCAATCAAACTGCTCGGTGCCTGAGGTATCTGCGGGAGTCTTGGATTTAGAGGTCATGGTCGCATTTCAAGATAAAAGCACATGAGCGTTGCCGGCATCTAATTTACCGCACATTGCGTATTTGCAGCCAGAACGTTTTCGCATAGCTCGTATACGTATTTGGATATTCCCAAACTCATAAGTCCAACCAATAATAAATCTCACCACATCGAACTGAACAGAGTGCTGAGCATGAACAAGCGGGATTTTTTGAGAATTATGGGCGGTGGTGTCGTTGTTGCTGCCACGTCTGGATGCGACATCATACGACCGCTTCCGAATAAAGCGATTGCTCCATGGAGCGCTGCCGGCACCGTCTATGAAGACCCCAGAAAAAACGCGCTCTCCTATGCCATTCTTTGCCCAAACCCGCATAACAGACAACCATGGCAAGTTGACCTATCTGTGGCAAACGAAGTGGCGCTCTACATTGACCCTGAAAAGCAGCTGCCTCATACCGATCCGTTCTCCAGACAAATCACCATTGGGCTAGGATGCTTTCTAGAGCTTATGTCCTTAGCAGCAGCCACTCAGGGATGGGCCGTTTCTGTAACACCATTCCCTGAAGGGTATGACACTAGCAACCTTCTGGACACCCGACCTGTTGCAATCGCCAAGTTCACACGCGATGACACATTAGAACCCGATGCGCTGTTTGACCACGTCATGGAACGACGCAGCGTTAAAGAACCCTATGACACAGAAAAAACGGTAGCGAATGCAACACTTGATGCAATTGCAAGATCTGGAGGACATGGTCTGACGATAGAGGCCAGCAATGACGATTCATCGGTTCAAACGCTTAGGCAACTTACGCGTGAAGCACTCTCCCTGGAAATAGACACACCCAGAACCTACAAAGAGAGCGTTGATCTATTCAGGATCGGTAAGAGCGAAGTAGAAGCTAACCCAGACGGAATTGATTTCTCTGGCAGATTTTTCGAGATCATGGGGCAGCTCGGCATCTTCACACGAGAGTCGGCACTGGATTCCACTTCAACCTCCTTTAAGCAGGGCAAAGAATCGGTTGTATCAGTGACGGATACTGCAATGGCTCACCTGTGGGTTGTATCCCCTGCCAACACAAGACTGGATCAACTCAAGGCAGGTCGTGATTGGATGCGTATTCATCTGGCCGCAACACGTGAGGGTGTCGCCATGCAACCACTGAGTCAAGCTTTACAGGAATACCCTGAGATGGGTGATCACTACAAGCAAGTTCATGAACTACTGGCACCGAGCGGCGGCACCGTACAAATGCTTGCACGGCTTGGCTATGCTGATACGGTATCGCCTAGCCCGCGATGGTCATTGGAGTCGGTATTAGCAAGAGGTGGGAAACCTGCATAAAATAACCATTGCATGGATGCAGCTTGAATCTATACCGAATCAAGCTGTATACCGCGCGCCTTTAAGCCTTCTCAAAGCGCAAGTCAGTAAATTTGCGGGGGGAATGTCCAGTAATTCTGAAACGCGTATTTACTGTGGTTTCGGTGGATCTTTTTTCTCCTTTTTGGAATCGATGATTCCGTTTCTCATGTAGCCATTGTGGATTAAACCCGGATCAGTTGGCTCAGAGTTCTTAATCTGTTCGTCTGCCTCTTTACTGAGGCCGCCGCCACCAAGACCACGATGTTTCTTCTGTTGTTCAACGGATGTTTTCATTAGTTACAAGATCATTATTTGGCAAATATAAATTGTTCTTTTTAAAAAACTTTAAGCGTAATTTTCTAGGCAGCCTTCATCGCTTGCTTGACCAACGCACCCCTAAGTGAATTTGCTGATCTAATTTTCGCTCGCCCGGCCGTGTATCAAACTGTATGTACCTCGCGCCGACAAAGGCTTCTATATTTTTTGTAAGCGGCAAACCGAATCGCACGAACCAATCAATTATTCGATCAGATTGACCGAATGTCAGGACATCAGGAGCATAACTAAAGCCGGTTGATAATCTAGCCGGGAACTTATTTATTGGAACTGAATAAGCGGCTTCAACGGACGCTGCAAACCCAATGACATCAGCATTTTCAATAGACAGCAGCCCGGCGATTAACTTAGGCCCAAAAGACAATTCAAGCCCGGTGAGTAATACCGGAGCCACATCGAACATAATCGCTGCTGTAACAGCGTTATCACGCTCTTCGTTAAGTAAAAAACTAACTACTGCCCTGTCGTTGTTCAAACCAAGCACAGGACGTGCTTTGATGTACGAGATTTCAGCAGCCTTATCGCTAGAATAGAACTGATATGTTGTGTCTGATCCAGTATTATCCGCATCCGAATCTCTAACGACTAACACTGAAGGCCTGACAACTCTTGTCTTCTCAATCTGCACATCATCAGTCGGCTCGTTTTTCACCGAGTCGCTATCAAGGCTATTCTCAATGTCCTCTAACGACGCTCCTGCGTAAGCAGGCAAAGATACAAACAGAAAAAATATAATCCCCAACTTAGATGTACGAATCATTATTACAGTCCATGACTATTATTTGAGTCAACCTATTCAAACCTGCGACACAGTTTCTCTATAGGTATACGCGATCGGGTCGATAGCCCGAGGTGACAATACCTGATTCATGAACTACCACATGGCTTTGTAAAATTTACCAATTTTTAAAAATGACTCGTTGGAGCTAAGTTCCTTTCACAACGTAAACTTTACATGCTGTGAACCTAGCGGCGTCTTTACACTACTGTTCTGCTAGGGGGATCTTTATGTTAAGCATCGAATTGTATTCACGGCTGCACTTCATACTGAATATTCAGCTGTTGGAAAATTTATAATGATCAGACACGCACAGTCAGAAAAACTACTATCAGCATCAGAGCTTGCGAAACTGCAAAGAATTACTCGCCTTAGTGACCTCATGGACCGCTCAATCAAACTTCCAGGAGGAATGAAAATAGGTTGGGATGGAATCATCGGCCTCATACCGGGCTTTGGAGATATATTTGGACTGGCGGTATCTTCGTACATACTAATTATTGCTATGCAACTGGGCGCTACAAAGTCCACACTAATCAGGATGATGGGTAACATCGGTATTGAAGCTCTAGTGGGTACTATTCCATTTCTAGGCGACTTGTTCGACTTCCTCTTCAAAGCTAACAGTCGAAACCTTGACTTGCTATCAAGAGACCTAAGCGT
>JAHDGK010000063.1:6406-21262 GCA_020627685.1 Granulosicoccus sp.
ATAATCGTTGTGCTTTGCTTGGTTTTTCTAGTGGTGGTAATCGTATCTTTGTATCTGATTACGTTTTTCGTATCATTGCTATATAGAGCTATTTTCTAACGAACCACAGAAGATACGCTAATGATTATCCTTCTAACTTTCCCATGACATCTACACCTATTTCACTACGCCCTCGCAGTAGTAGATTCTCCACCTGCCAATGTGTGAATAATAGAGAATTTCCATGTTCGAAGAACATTTCCTTCCCTTACTTAAGCTACTGTTATCAGCAACGTTAGCCCTACCCATAGCATGGCACCGCGAAACAAATACCAGGATAGTTGGCTTACGCACTTTTCCGCTGGTCGCTGTTGGTGCATGTGCTTACCTACTCATCGGTTTAGAGGTGTTTGGACACGACAGCGAAGCTAACGCTAGACTTCTACAAGGTTTAATGACAGGGATAGGTTTCGTAGGCGGCGGAGCAATACTAAAACATAACGACCATGTTTCAGGTACAGCATCTGCAGCGAGTATATGGGTAACAGGCGCAATAGGCGCCTCCGTTGCATACGAGCTTTACACCTATTCAATTTTACTGGCGGCTGTCAATTTCAGTGTAGTCGCAATTCTTTCCCGATTTAAAACAGACGGCTCCCAATAAACAGGCACAATTTAAACCCAAGAGTTCGGCCTGTTTAAGAGTCGCTAGTTCGAAAATTAATCATCAGAAGCGTCAGCAAGATACAGTAACTGCCAACCTGCCTCTAGCGTAGGGCTAGAGTCAGCAGTATAAATATATGCTTTTCCAACGCCGTCCACCGCGAATAATCGTAGGTTATTACACGGAAATTCCTCGGTACCACTCGAACCGTCCTCGTAAGCGTGCAGAGCCAAAGCAGAGTCAGTATCTTGCTGACTACTGCTGCTCATTGTATTCAGCTGTTCAAGGTTGCCCTCATCGATTTTTAAAGAGGATACATGCACGCCAGATTCAAACAAGTGACTTAAATTTTGGTACGAATGTTCTCTACTGAAAAGAAACTGATAAGCAGCGAGGTCAGCTGAGACTTCTTCTGGATTTTCTGGTGAACCGGTCGCTTGATTTACAATATAAATATTCGCTACATCGAATTCGTTCCGAAAGTGTAGGGCCGCAAGCGAATTTAAATCCTGGCTTTTAGACAAAGCGATGACACTACCAATACCTGTCAAGTCTAAATGACTCTCTGCATGTGCTGATGTCACATGCCCATGGAACGTCTTTAATCCAATTGAGCGGGCCTCCCTAACATTGCGACCACTACCATCGCTGAGAATCACTTTCACACCAGCCTCCTTGAGTGATTTACCCAACGTTCGTGCTACTGAATCGGCCCCGATAATAAGTACGCCGTTCGGGTCCGGATTTCTAACACTTAGTTTTTCAGCGACTGCTTTAGAAGAGACACTCTGAAACACCACTGTGCCAATAATCATCACAAACGCAAGAGGTACTAAAAGCTCTGCTCCTGTGATGTCTACAGCTTCAAGTCGCAAAAGAAACAGAGATGAAATCGCGGCAGCTACGATTCCTCTAGGGGCAATCCATGCCAGCATAGCCCGCTCTTGCCAGGACCATCCCGAACCGATGGTACAAAACAACACCGATATTGGCCTGATTAGGAATTGGATTATGAATAGAAACAACAATGCGGATAAACCTAAGTTCATGATAGCGCCGATTTCGAGCCTGGCAGCCAGCAACACGAATAAGCCTGAAATAAGAAGAATTGTTAAGTTCTCTTTGAAATGTACGATTTCCTGCAAACGAACGCCCTTACTATTGGCTAACCAGATCCCCATAATCGTAACGGCGACCAAACCAGCTTCATGCTGTAAATGCTCAGAAACAGCGAACGCAGCTACGACACTTAAAAGCGTTGTGGACTCTACTAAGAAATCCGGGATATGGCGGTTTTTCAGCAACCAGGCTAATGCCGCACCGAAGGCCGCTCCAAACGCAAACCCAACCGTCACCAAGCTAGCTAAAACCAAACCTACATCGATAACACCACCACCTGACTCAGTTTCGACAATGTATTCGAATACCAAAATCGCCAGCATTGCTCCCACGGGATCAACGAGTATGCCCTCCCAGTGCAACACTTGAGATATTTTCTCACTGGGTCTGACTATGCGTAACAGCGGCTTAATTACGGTAGGCCCGGTCACGACCCCGATAGAACCAAAAAGAAACGCTATTGCCCATGTGACATCAAATAAATAATGAACGGTCGCGGCAATTGCGAGCCATGACAGCGCTACTCCCACAGTCAGGAGAAGACGTACGACTCTCCCGTGTCCACGTATTTCATCCCGATTAAGTGTTAGTCCTCCTTCAAACAATATAATGGCGACAGCAATCGAGATAAACGGGAAAAGAATGTCACCTAACAACTCATCTGGATGCAACCAACCGAGCACGGGACCTAAGAGAATTCCAGCAAACAAAAGGAGTAGTATGGAAGGAAGTTTAATGCGCCAAGCGATCCACTGAGATGCCGCACCAGCAGCCCCAACCAAGGCCAATATACCAACTGCACTCGCTGCCACCGTGTTTCACTCTTAGTTTTATTTGCGAGTAAAAAGTGTAACGCTTGTATGAATTGGCACACTGTAGGAAGCCAGTTGTATGTAATTTTTACAAGGAAATTGAAAAGCACAAATTAGCGATAACATAGCGACGCCGTACCAACAGACTGTTGGTACGTTGCACAAATTGGCTAAACAGGACAACATCTAATGGGAATTGAAGTAAGTGGAATACTGGGTTTTCTGATCCTTGTGCTCAACATATGGGCTATCATAAAAATCGTGGGAAGCCGTGCCGGAACACTTAAAAAAGTCATTTGGGTTGTAATCGTTTTACTACTACCTGTGCTTGGCGTCATTCTTTGGTATGTGCTGGGTCCTAAAAATTAATTTGAAACTTCTTTCATGAGTCTATTCGTTGCGTGAATGTATTAGCTGATCTCTCAAAATTTACTATTCGCGCACTAGATCGAATTCGTGACTCTTTCTGGACTATTCCCATTGGAATTCTCATCGGCGCCGGCCTACTTGCGACACTTACTTTGTGGATAGATACACATCCATCAATATCTACAAAGTTCGGCCAGGCGATGGGGATGGAAGTCGAGGCACTTAGCAACATCCGATCCTTGCTGTCAACAACAGCTGCAGCGATATTGGGCGTTGCAGGTGTTTCGTTTTCCATCACAATCGCGTCATTAACGTTAGCCTCACAACAGTTCGGCCCCCGTTTAATTAGAAATTTTGTGAGAAATAAGTTCATACAAACCGTGCTGGGAATATTCATCGCGACATTTTTCTACTGCATGCTCACCATGCAGTTAAGTACGACGTTTGGAGAAGATACCTACCGGCCAGTTGTCTCCTTAGCAACGGTCTTACTACTAACCTTTCTCAATTTAGTTCTTCTTGTTTTGTTTATTCATCATATTTGCGTTTCTATCCAAGTGGATTCTGTGATTAATGATGTCTATGAAGAGATGCAACTAAGGGCAACACTAATTTTCTCAGGAGAAGATGAATGTCATTCAAACGACTCCGAGGCATCAGTAAAAGAGATGCAGGCATTATTTGAAAATGACGCGATGCGAATTACGTCTGTTCAAGATGGATACATTACCTTCATTCACTATGAGAAACTTAAGAAATGGTCCGAAGTAAACAATGCCAAAATCAACGTTCTTAATCGGGCCGGGGATCATGTTCTTAAAGGCGCAGAGTTACTCGTTATCACCACCGACAAAGAGACAGTCCAAGAAATAGGACCTATAAGCGACTTCGTTACCATAAAGTCCACACGCACTCCCGAGCAAGATATGGAATATACCATCCGTCAACTGGTAGAAATCGCTTTGCGGGCTCTCTCTCCGGGTATTAACGATCCATTCACTGCGATGACCTGCATCGACCGGTTGGGATCTCTTATTAACTTCATTGGGAATCGATCACTACCACCAAAAATACTCGTTGATTCGAAAGACGTCAGACGATTGTTAATCGATCAGACAAGCTATCAATCGTTGGTTGAAGCCAGTTTTAATCAAATACGTCAGAACGCTAAAGGTCATGTTGATGTCTCCATGAGACTAGTAGAAACACTGACCGAAATCGTGAAATTATGCCGCTCCCAAGATCAGGCTGACGAATTGTGCAAACAGGTCAAACTCGTTATGGAAGGTTCACGATCTGAGTCTTACTTGGATCACGATACCCAGGCTTTAAACGATCGATACAAATCGTTCACTACGGCCCTAGAAATCAGATTCGCAAGCTAAGTAGTATTTATTTTAACGTTGTTTTGATACCACTGAGAACCGAAAAAAAAACTAATGGATCAGAATGACCAGTCAATATCAGATGTCGTCAACACGGTAGATGAAGTAACTACAACGCTGTGGCAAACAATTGCAGACATGTGGAATAGTTTTATTTCCCATGTTCCCTATATTGTGGCCGGGGCTCTTATACTTTGTCTAACGTGGCTACTGACCTACATCCTTGCATCTGTTGGAACAAAGGTCCTCGGTTATTGGCATAAACGCGAATCACTAAAAGAGTTAATCCTTAGACTAATATCCATACTAATATGGGTTTTAGGCCTCTTGCTCACAGCAATCGTTATTTTTCCCGGACTCACCCCAACCAAAGCGTTAAGCGGACTAGGTCTTGTCTCTATAGCCGTAGGTTTGGCCTTCAAGGACATATTCGAAAACTTCTTTGCAGGAATTCTAATTCTATGGCGATTCCCTTTCGAGCGTGGAGACTTCATTGAGTGCGAAGGTGTCTCGGGCAAGGTCGAAGAAGTTTTAGTGAGAATGACCTATATACGCAAAACGTCCGGCGAGCTCGTTGTTGTTCCAAACTCCTTGTTATTCAAAAATCCAGTAAAGATACTTACCAATATTGAAAAACGACGTGTAACCATCACTGTTGGTGTCGCTTATGGGGAAAAGCTTTCGGATGCCGTCGCATTAATAAAATCGACAGTAAACAACTGTGAGACAGTTTTATCGAATGAAGCCGTACAAATATTCCCCAATAACTTTGGATCAAGCAGCATGGATATGGAAGTCACCTGGTGGACAGGATCAAAGCCTTCCGATACCCGAAAGTCGCGTGCTGAAGTCGTAATTGCTGTCAAGGATGCATTGGACAATGCTGGTATCGAAATACCTTTCCCGCACCGTACGCTTACGTTCCCTCAGCCACTTGAAATGAAATCTTAACCACAAGTCTTAAGCTGAACAACTTGAAAACACAGAGTCAACATTGTGAAAGACTAATCTGAGCTTAGCTGCGAAGTTTTTTCGGCAGCTGCAATCTTAGCTCGGTGCCTCGATCCACATCGGAACTGAGATCTATAGCACCGCCCATATCACTTAACGCTTCTGCTACAAGATATAGACCCATACCGTAGCCGGTGATTTCAAGTTTCTCATCGGCACTTTCATGGGCTCTGACTCGAAGCTTGAACACTTCATTCTGCATGTGCTCTTCAATACCCAGTCCATTATCTTCGACCCGTAGCACCACGATATCGTTGTTTTCCTGCTCGACTAAATCAACGTTTACCCATCTTTTCGGCTTATCGGGGTCACTATATTTGATAGCGTTAGTCAGTAAATTGGTAAAAATCAGTTTTAATTTCGCGGTCTCGCCTTCGATACTTCCCAAGTCATCAGCGATTCGAATATTAACATCACGGTGACTTATAGCCTCACTCAACTGCTTACAGATATCCCTCAAGACAGCACTTAAATTGACTTCCTGGTGAGTAGGAAGATCGTCCATCGGGTCTTCTGAATTCTGTATGAGATTTTCTATATTCTGTAACAACGATGATGCTTGCTGAATGGACGTTTGGATGAGAAGCAACTCACGAGCATCGCTCGCATTCACATCTTTGGTTTCCATCAGCAGCTCCATGTTTAGCTGAGCGGCTTGCAACGGAGACTTTAGCTCGTGAGACAGGAATTCATTAAACGACACTATTTTTTCCGTTTGCTCTTGAATAGTCGTCATATATCGTTCAACAAAGGAATCAACCGTCCCTTGCAATATACTTCTAACAATGCGAGCGACTGACGCCATCAGATCAATGCAGTCGTCGTTATCAGCCTTATGCTCATACTGCAACGTTTTCTCAACGATAAAATCTTCTAATATTTTTGACAGTAAGTCGTACTCGCGAAGTAATTGGTTAACTGTTGCTTTCTGTTGATGCCGAAGCGTACCTAGTTGATCGGCCTTACGCCCAATAAACGAATTTGCGAGAGCCATCTCCGCATCTGGGTAGATCAATATCCGACCGATCTCATCAATCATGCTGGGAATGTGATCAAGATATTGCTCAGTAGGGAAGATATCGCGGGAATACTCGTTAACGACATCCCCTAATTTTTCCAGCCAAAGGTCTGCTATTAACTCGCTGTCATCAATGAGTGCCCGAGCAATATGGTGGCGGTAATTCTCACGGCTGGACTTTGGCATCGCTAGGAACTCTTTGAAATGGCGAGCGAGACGAATGCTATTTCATCTTCAACCCTGTTTTTGCCGACAGTATACTTCAGCACACCGCTAAGGGCCTTTATCGGGTGCCTGACATATCATGAATTTCTTTGATATTCACCCCATATCTATTTCGAAGTTCCTTCTTTATAAGAGCGCCATGAGGTTTTCGACGACCGTATGGGGGTTTTGACAGTCCTTTCTGAAAACCCTGAATTTTTTACAATGATGCTTTTTGACCGCGTTGGCACAGCATACTCACTGGCCATAACAAAGCAGGTTAACGTTAATGAAGCCAGATTCACCCACCAATACCGTAAGAAACGTTGTAGATGATATTGACGCAGCCGTGTCCGATGTGGAGGACAGAGTAAAGAGCACCGCTAAGCAGGCCAGCTATCAGGCAGAAGAATTAGCGATGGATGCTCAGATAAAAGCAACGGAAACACTCAATTCAATTGAACAGTACATCCGAGAAAAACCCGTACAGGCCGCTGGAATTGCATTTGCAGCAGGGATAGTGGCAACATTTTTACTTCGTAAGAGGTAGGAAGCTTTGCCTGTCAATAGTGATTCAGTCCAAGCCTCGCGAACTGAAACTTCGACAACAGACGCACCTGAGACCCACACACCGAAGGATAATCAGCTACCCAACCTAATGAGCATGTGTTTGGATTGGCTTGACGCCCATTCGGAACTCATGTGGAGAATATCCAAATTACTTGTCGCTGATATTCGCCTGGCGACTACCAGCGGAATTCAGCTGGTATTACTTTGTTTAGCGTTCTGCATTGTATTTGCATGTACGTTGCTAACACTCGTTGGCGCTTTGGCAATTTTTCTCATGTGGTTGGGTGCGACTAAAGGGGGCGCGGTCCTTGGTGTACTTTTTGTACTAATGACACTCCTATCGGCACTAGTTCTTTTTATACGGTCAACATGCAAAGGCTTCACCTTTACAGCCTCTAAAGAAGCCTTCTCCGGCAATAAAAATACCTTGCGGACTGAAGAATAAAATGAACATCCTGCCAGCCAAACGTGCACAACAAAGAGTTGTTAGATATCAACGCGAGGTAGAATTCCAGAAGATCCAAGCCAAAATTCTACGAAAGACAATCTCTGCAAACTCGCCTATAAATACGTCCCTAATAGGTCCCTGCCTGGGAGGCTTCGCTCTTCTGTCTTTCCTATATCTGAGGCCAAAAAAAACGCAAAGCGACTCGCCAGCCCCACCAATAAGAAGACAGGCATCAATGTTGTCATTAGCTAAAACAGTACTTTCCCTGTTGACGCTAAGACAAAAGGTCAGGCTTATGCTGACAAAACGATCAGAATTATCGGCTCATCAAAGTGCTCACCCACCTCATGAAGCATCATAGATTTATATGGCTTCAGCGTATTAAATTAACTCATATTCTTGAAGTCAGGAATCGCTGCGTCAAAGGTAAGTCAACCATATCTTCCACACTACCGGTGTTCACTACATCGTTCTTCTATAAGAGAGGGTGTAATGAACTTGCTGATCGTAGAGGATGATAGATCTGTAAGGTCTGCATTAAAGAAAGTGGCCTCACACTATTTTGACAATATCGAGACAGCAGATAGTCCAGTTGCTGCAATCATAAGTGTAGACACCGTTGCGCCTAGCGTGTTGGTCACAGATTGGAATCTGGATAGTGAACTATCAGGCGTTGACGTGGCTTGCTACGCGCGAAATGAAAACCCAAACTGCAGCATAGTTTTTATTACGGGTAAGTCCCTACCTTTACTTAAAGAAAAAACTAAGAACTTGGGAGTTCATACTTACCTTGCGAAGCCTTTCAGCCTATCTTCAATTAAACACGTGTTCGAAGAAATTCTTTATGCTAACTAGTTGTTAGTTGGCGTGTAAATTTCCGGCTGCCTATGAATTGTCTGACGTTGGCAACTCTCTACCCGCTATAAATCGACCCAAGGGTTTAAGCCCGTCCACGTGTTCACATAAAACATTTAGAAACACTAGAATTGGAACGGCTATAAGTGCACCGGCCAATCCCCATAACCACCCCCAAAAAATAACAGTGAGAAACACAGCGACAATATTTAGCTGCAATCGCCTACCCACTATATAGGGTGTAATAAAATTTCCTTCAAAGGCACTACATCCGTAGTATATCAACGGGGGTATAAGAGCAGCACTCAGCGTATCCTGGGTCCCAAATGAAACCATACCCAACACGAATGATCCAGCAATAGCACCAAGAAATGGCAAGTAGTTCAGTAACGCAGCGATGACGCCCCACAGTATCGCATTGGGAAATCCAAACGCGTACAACAGACCACCAATGGCAGTGCCAAGACACGCATTGATGATCGTGATTGTCAGCAAATAGCGGGACACACTTGACTCAACACTACGCACTATCCTTAGTGCTCTTTTCTTATCGCTTAATTGAGGAAATGATGAAACCATCTTCTCGTAAAACAGCGACCCCGACCCCAGAGTAAAGATACTAAGAATCAGAGCAATAAAAAGAGAGGTGATACTGGTGGCGACTGTCGAGGCAGCTGACGTAATCAAACTCGGACCTTCAATAACAACTTGATTTACACCTGTTTCAGGATCATCCGTAGAGCTTCCCGTCAGTTCCTGAACATGCACACCGGCCTCTGAAATTTCGCTTATGGTCGTTTTTATAGGGCGAAGATGATCGCCGACACGCGCACCGATTTCCGGAACAGAGTAAAACAACTCGGCTACCGGCTCACTTAGCGTAGAGAGCCCTACAGAAACCACGGATGCGATAGACACGACGACAAAGACCGCAGCCACTGGGGCTGGAATCTTGATAGATTGAAGTGCCCTGACAACGGGTGCAAGCGTTAGAGTAATTAGTATGCCCAACATGACCGGCATGACAATATCTTTAGCGAAGTAAAACATAACGCCAGACAAAAGAATGGCCACGAACACGAGAAGTCTTCGTATTGTGCGAAGCTCCGCTAGTGAGTCAGTTTCTATGGTAATAGTGTGTTACCTGTCAGTCCGATAGCAAATGTGTGAGACTACAGGAAATATTTCAAATTAATGCTTGTCTGTAAAATCGCGTGTGCTGTCATAGCTGCTCAAACGGTTATAAAGTGTTTTTAGACTGACTCCCAACACTTCAGCACTTTTACTTTTATTATTCCTGTTTGCTTCCAACGTCGCCTCAATCAGTTGCTTCTCAACCACGGTATAACTTTGACCCACTAATAAACTAATACGTTTAGAGGCGCGGTGATTGTTCTGCGTTAGAAACATACTCTTAGGGTTAATTTCTTCACCGTTTTCAGTTGCCTGATAAGCTTGGAAAATACAATTTTTCAATTCAACCATATTACCTGGCCAATGATGTACAGAAAGTCTTCTTATAAACGCCTTAGACAAACATTTTTCTGAATCATAAGCTTCGTTTAAATACTCAACAGCTTTACTGGCAAAAAACTCAATATCTTGTTTTCGCTCAATCAGCGAAGGAACAGAAACTGTATTGATCGCAAGTTGTTGCAGTAGAGGTTCATAAAGTCTTCCCTCGCTGAGCGCTGATTCTATTGGCTCTCGAATAATTCCAACAACACAACAGTTGTGTGGATCTGCGAACACATCATTTTTTTTGCCGCCGTCATTATATTCAGACAAAGCCTGCTGCACATGAATAGGGAGCGTTGTCAGATCATCAAGAACAAGTGTTCCATCTTGCGCGCTCTCTAGATAGGTGGGAGGCAGGTTGGCGCCGGAAACTTCATGACCTGAACGAAAAAAACGAGCTAACGAAAGTTGGTCATTCTCGCTAGCGCAGTTTACGAGAACACCGCCCCCGCCACGCTCAGCATATCGATGCAACAACGCAGCAACATCGCACTTCAGCACACCCGGTTGTCCAGTAATGAGAGCGTTATATCTAGGCTGGGAAGCAATATGATTAAGATCGTCCAGTAGTTTCACACTAGCATGAGAGTTTCCCTCAAGGCTACCGAATCCTAGTTCTAGAGGCGAGGGAGACTCAAGAACCTCCCGACTCAACAAACGACGCGCTCCATCAGCGCGTCTCAGTGCACGCACAATTTCCGAAGATTTTGCTGGCTTCTGAATGAAGTCGAACACTCCGGCTGTAAGGCAGCGCCGAGTTATTTCGGCGTTTTGCGTTCCGCTGACAACGATGACTTCTTTCACGCCCTTTAACTTCAACTTTGAAATTAGGTCTACACCCGTGGCGTCCGGTAATGACAGATCTAGCAATACGAGTCGCGGCCTTAGAAACTCTGCCATTTGTAAGGCTGCTGTTGATGTTTGCACGCTCTCCACTTCATAACCGGCGTTCTCAACGACCCGCACTAACGCTGCAGCGATTGACGGCTCATCTTCTACTATCAGGACGTCTAATGTCATGGTATCGATGGAGGCATTCATCGGTATGCATTTATCCTGTTGTACAGTGTTTTTAGACTCATACCTAATGTTTTTGCAGCAAGTTCCTTATCACCATTACAGTGATCAAGCGTCGCTTCCACAAGTTGCTTTTCAATCTCCCAGACAGTACTACCTACCCAAGGAGCGATCGATAGTTCAGTGGAGACCGAGGCCCCTACCGCTTCAAGCGATATTAAGTCGAATGACTTCCCCGACTCTACACCTTGCGCCGATCTCTTTATCACGTCTCGTAGCTCTTCCGTATTTCCACTCCAATGATGAGTTCTAATAGTGTGCAAGGCCGCTTCACTGAATGTCGGCATGACAGCCCCCACCGCATATAAGGATGCGAGTAAAGATTGGGCTATTGCCTCTAGATCGGATGAGCACTCATTCAGACTTGGCACTCTGAGCGTTGTCTTGGCCAATCTATATAAAAAATCCGGGCGCAACTTCGGACTATCCTCATCAGACGCCGGTGCGTTTCGAGATATTCCTATGACAGAAAGAGTCGCCTTCAACCTATATCGCCCATTAACTCGACGGAAGGTACCTGAATCCAGCAATGGTATTAATCGCGATTGCATTTCTAGAGACAGACTTTCCACATGGTCCAATACCAGTGTCCCGGCTTTAGCCTCATCAATAGCGCCCAAATGCACTATGTGCTCTCCATGAGGATCTTCCAGACCAAAAACTTCAATAGCACCGGTATTTCTACAATCAACAACCACGTAACCACCTGATCGCCGGCCTCGATAATGAATTTCCCGCGCAACGGCTTGCTTTTCAACTCCTTTATCACCGGTGATAAGAGCATGCCCTCTTCCGTGCTCCGTACAATAACTAATTGCGGTTCGGAGCTCGACCAGTAGCGGATGGCAACCCAGGCGGATCCAACATTCTCCGTCCGCCTCATCTAAAGATGAACTCATCTGACTCACGGCGGGCTGCAGAACTTTTCTCAGCCGATCCAAGCTCACCGGTTTGATTAGCAGCTCGCAGGCACGGCTTCGAATGCTCTTTATAGCTGCGCGCTGAGACTTGTCACCGCTAATAACTACAAATCTCCCTCGCGTGTCGTTTCGTAGCTCGTCCATTAAGTCGAGTCCATTTCCATCTGGGAGATCGATATCTACAAGAATGAGTGCGGGGGCCTTATCGCGTATCACCAATCGTGCATCGGCGACTGAATGACAGACAGCCGCTTCGTAGCCCAACGATTCCAGGACGCGCTGATAGGCATGGGATAGATTCTTGTCGTCTTCCAAAACCAAGGAGAATGGCCGATCGACGCCTTGACGGGTTTTGACTTGATTTGCCATGTGCCCAGTATCTTGATTTAAAACTCTGGTGCCCCTTTTTGTAAAAATTACAATTTCCTGCAGATTCTGAACAACAAGCCAAGTTTATTATCAATTGGCTTGTTGCTATGAGAAATCTGGGAAGAGTGCTCCTCAGTAGCCAATTTCGCACAATGGGCTCTAACCACCGAATCACCACCTTATACAGCGCACCAAGGCCCCATCTAACCACATTTCACCATCTTCAAAGCGCATATGTGAATGACGCCGCACAAATGCAACAAGACACAGCCAGGAATATTAACGCTGCAAAATTACCGCATTAACGCATTTTCACTTTGCTATTCTGCATGCCCATTTTTTATTAAATAGAGTTCTCAAGTGAAAAATATAATTCACATATCAGCACTAATCGTTTCGCTGTTGTGGTTTGGAAACGTTCAAGCCCAATCTCTGGAAGATGTGCAAAATTTATCTGTATCCGGTGCGACTATTACTTGGGATCCGGTACCCAGCGCGGCTGGTTACAACATCTATCGAGGCGGTCTACCTGCCCCCAGCATGCAGGGTGGTGAAGGCTTCCAATATTTGGACACAGTCACCTCCAGCACATCCTTCACAGCACAAGAAACACGGCTTTACAAAATCGTTGCATTTTCCGCAGGTGGAGCATCGTTTGGCAATTTAGCCAGCGCTCCAATAGCGACAGTTGTTATCGGCGAAGAAGGCGGTGACGGCACCCCACCCACATCACCATTCGAAGATACGCCACCAGATAGTGTAACTGTCACTGATTACAATGATTCCCTCGGACGATATCTTGTTAGAGCCGAATGTCGTGGCAATAGAGGAATATGCACAGCCAGTTGCAATGTCGAAGGAAGACTTGGCTATGCAACAGGAGGCGCATGCTTGAACGATAACTTAGGCGTTTCTGATTCTGTGGCCGGAGTTCGCCAATACAGTTGTTACGTAAACCCTCCTGCAAGCACACTTACCGCTATGGCCTACTGCGCACAGTAGATTCTCAAATCTCTCGGACATCAGCTTTTTAAAGCTGATGTCCGAAACACTAAAATTTGCGCCTTAATTGAGAAGTGCACAAGCCTTTTACAGACAACTTGTACAACTAAGCAACACTACCCTGCGCCCTAAGACCCAGGTCGCGGAATGACACTAACTCACGGCGCTCTTCATCCCATAACGTCAACTTCACAGCCTTGAAGCTTTCCCACAAGGTGAGTCTGCCCACCTCTTTTAGCTCCGGGTAATCCTTGATAACTTGCGGCAACTTATGAAACGGTATACGGCTGGATAAGTGGTGCACATGATGGATACCAATGTTGCCACTGATCCACATGAGAGGTTTGGGTAAGTCGTAAAACGAACTTCCGTGAAGTGCGGCAGTATCTCGTTGCCACTCTGTGTTTCTATCCCAATGAGTTTCATCAAACTGATGTTGCACGTAGAACAACCACATTCCAATGGTTGCGCCAAGCACCACAATCGGTATTTGAATGAGTAAAAACATTTTCCAGCTAGTGGCATAAATAATGGCAGCAGATACCAACACGATACCGACATTCGTCGCCAGTGTACTAACCCAAGGTGTCCAACCGTTTTTCATAGAACCAATGGGTAGTCGATGTCGTAGGAGAAAAACATAGCTTGGCCCGAGGCCGAACATCACGATAGGGTTGCGATACAAGCGGTACACCAACCGACCGAATTTTCCACGGCTCAAATATTCTCGCACCGTAAGCGTATCGATATCGCCAACACCGCGCTTGTCCAAGTTCCCTGAGGTGGCGTGATGACCCGCATGTTGCAAGCGCCAGTAATCAAAAGGGGTAAAGGTAAACACACCGAGCACCCGGCCCAACCACATATTGGCTTTCTGCGATGAGAACAGTGAACCATGACCACAATCGTGTTGAATGATAAAAAGCCTAACCATCAAACCTGCGGCAGGCAGCAGCGCCAACAGACCGGCTATAAAGGTTGTCACATAGCCCGCTTTCAGTAACGCCCAAATACCCGCCCACAATGCGACGAATGCGATGACAGTGATGGCCAGTTCAAACACTGCTCGGAGATTATCCGGACGCTTGTATTGCGCCAAACGAGGCGCCCAATTAGTGCGAGAGTCAGTCAACGAAATCGGTTTCCGGGCTAGTTCGTGTGGCACCAGTTCAGTGGTTGAACCAGCCAGCGGAATAAGTCGCCCGCTTTCCTACATGAAATGATAGTCCATACAGACACTATCTCGAGCTTTCCGTTCGTTTTTAGCTCAAACTGAATTCTTCCATGTGATTGTTGATATGCATGACATGCGCGACTGCGTAGTCCGATTTGCTGAGCTCACCATAGGCAAAATGCGGCTTCAAGGCCCCATCGAAGCCATCAAACTGCTCTAAAGAGGCAATTAATCGGGCGCGAGAGAGCTCGGGATCAGGAAAACTCGGGGCCACAACCTCACCTGGAATTTCAGCATCCAGCCCGTGGGACATGCGCCCGCGGGCCTGAAACACCGAAAACGCCAACTGGCCAGCCGTCTTT
>JAHDGK010000017.1:0-66050 GCA_020627685.1 Granulosicoccus sp.
GCCCGCGATTTCGCGTGCTCCGGCCAGATGGGAGCGAGGTTTAGGTGTTGTGGGGTTCTGGGATAATTGGTGGAGCTAGGCGGGATCGAACCGCCGACCTCTTGCATGCCATGCAAGCGCTCTCCCAGCTGAGCTATAGCCCCTTATCGGACGCGAAGGATAAGCCCTGACCGGGGGAGTGTCAAGCCTCCCCCCGAAATTGGACGGTGTCCTGGCACGACCTCTGCCCAGCCGCGGAACCTGAGCTATCCGTATGGGTCAGATTCTGCAGAATCGATACTGTACCGCGCTAAGCTTACGCACCTACCCGCCACTCAGATAGAGAACAGAAAATGTACATCCCCATGGGCACCATCGTTACCGTCTGCATGTTTCTCGCGGTCATTTTCTCTATCCGCATACCCAAAGGGGGGCTCTACGGCGCATGTCCAGTCTGGCTATTGAAAATTGTGGGCGTACTAGTAGGCGTGGCAGGTTTTTGGAATGTATTCTGGTACGCGATACAACACCTCACAGAGTTCTGGGGACTCATGGCTTTGGGCTCCGGGGCACTGATGATTCTTTTGAGTGTGCAACTCACAGTACCGCGAGCTAAGGATCTCTCAGCGCTAAATACTGTTCGCCCGTTTGCCGTTGTTGCCCTGCTTGGTTTCGCGCTCTACTACGCTAAAACCATCCACAGCTTGTAACAGGCTAATACTGATTTCGACGCTCTCGAAGTTCAGCAAAAATAGCAACCTCATCAGCACCGCTCATCGACAAAGACGCGGCTAACTCCGGATTGTCTGTTCTCAAGAAAGGATTAGTCTGGCGCTCCAAACCCAGTAAGGAAGGGACCGTTGCTTTGCCGTCTTTACGAAGTGACGTGACTTCAGCGGCGCGGGTTTTCAAGGCACTGTTGTCAGGGTCGACATCTAATGCGAAGCGCGCATTGGTCGCCGTGTATTCGTGGGCACAATAAACCATCGTGTTATCTGGCAATGCTTTAAGTTTATTAATACTGTTGAGCATCATGGCCGCATCACCTTCAAACAACCGACCACACCCCATTGAAAACAAGGTATCGCCTGTGAATACCAGGTTGTCCTCAGCGAAATAGAAATTCATCATGTCTGTGGTATGACCCGGTGTGTGTAATACCTTCACCGTTCGATTTGCAAATTCAAACTCACTGTTATCGCTTACGTGTTGGTCAATACCGGCAATGGGGGCTGATAGGGCTTCCGGACCAATAACCGTACAGCCGGTGGAATTTTTAATGTCCATAAGGCCCGCAGTGTGATCACCATGATGATGAGTAATTAACAGATGGCTTAACGTCCACCCTTGTGTATCCAGTGCGGATAACGCTGATAGCGCATCACCGGCATCGATGCAAGCGGTCTGACCTGAGTCTTTATCGTGTACCAGCACACCGTAGTTGTCAGAACCATAAGGGAATTGAACACATTCTAAAGCTGCCATAGAAACCTCTTAATTAGTACTTAATTATATGCCTTGTCAGTCATGGCATGAATTTCATCATAAACACCTGCACAGGCGGTGATTACCCGACCCCCTTTGGCCAGCATAGTATCCATGTCATAGGCTTCATATTGCCCGCCGGCCTCTTCTATTAAGAGTAAAGCTGCAATGCAATCCCAGGCATTCATATGTGGTTCAACAAACCCTATGAGTCGCCCTGCTGCCACGTAAGCTAGGTCCAAAGCACCCGAGCCACTGCGTCTGAAGAGACCATCGGCGTTTAGAAGCGCCGTGAGTAAATTGACTGTGCTATCGGCGGGTACTCGTGTGCTGTGTCCGAGTCCTAATGTGCCCTGATCGATTGCTGTCACCGGACTGCATTGAATAGCCTTACCGTTTAACCTTGCGCCTTGCCCTTTAACAGCGGTAAAAGTTTCACCGGCAATGGGGTCACAGATTGCAGCGCTGACGGTTTGCCCATCCAACACACAAGCCAATACCACACACCAGCCCGGCGTACCGGTTACAAAATTACTAGTACCGTCTATGGGGTCGATAACCCAAGTGTAGCCGCTTGTACCAACAACATTGCCGTGCTCTTCGCCGACAATGCCATCGTTCGGAAACGCCTGACTCAGTTCAGCTCTAATTTGATCTTCCACCGATTTATCCGCATTGGACACCCAATCTTGAAGTCCTTTCACCTCGATGTTAAGCGCATCTTTATCTTTAAAAAGAGACCAGGCTTTTTCAGCCGCCTGTTCAACAATTTGCACAGACGCCGTGTGGCGCGCTTGAAGTTCACTTGCTAAGTCGCTAGTCATGTCAGTTTCCAATTGCTCAACTATTGGGGCAACTCTATCCTTCAGAGTCGATGGCTGCGGCACAACCCGCTGCATCGGGTGTACCGCTAACATAGCGAAGCACTTCCACCACCTGCTCTGGTGTCTGTGCCCAGCCAAGCGCTGATGCATCCACCTCTTTCAACGGGTGGATAATGTCTTCATCGTGCAAAGTAATGTAAGGCTTTCCCAGAGCGGCACAGTAACCCGCATCGAAGGCTGCGTTCCATTGTTTGTACTGACTACCGAAGCGAATAACGGCCACATCGCAGTTTTGAATTTGTGTGCGTGTTCTAATGAGATTGACCTTTGAGGACTGATGGTCACGCCAAAAGCCTGATTCTGCCTGCCCCAATATGTCGCCAGCCGCATCACTCGCACCATGATTGGTGATGGCCGAATAAAACTGTAGTGGCAAGCCAGCAGCCTCAGATGCCTGCATAATACGTTCACGCCAATCGGTGTGTATTTCACCGGATAAGTAAACCGACCAAACCTTAAGCATGCCTTGTTGTCTCCTATATTTTGCGGGCCAGAAAGAGTAGACCTCTGATACCCAACCTATCTTGCCCCAGCTAACGAAAACATGCTTGAGTCCCTACAAAATCTTCTGCAATTAACGCAAACCGAAATAGTCATTACGTTTGCGGTCGTGTTTATCGCAGGTATTGTTAGAGGATTTTCAGGATTTGCCTTATCGGCGTTAGTCATGGCAGGTCTTGCGCTGATTATCCCACCCTCGGGTTTGTTTGCAATCTGTTTGATACTCGAAGCATGTGCCGGACTTCTCATGATCAAAGGCGGTTTTCAAAACGCCGATATGAGAATCGCCTGGGGTCTAGCCCTTGGCGGCATGTTGGGAACCCCCATAGGACTTTACGTAACAGCCTCAGTCCCAGCCGACATTTCCAGAATGCTGGCTCTTCTACTGATACTAGGCCTGGCCGTACTACAACTTTTTAAGAAAAGCCCTGCCTTCTTAGCAACGACTCCGGGGTTATGTATTTCAGGATTAGTAACCGGGTTCGCTACAGGTATAGCGAGCGTAGGCGGGATGGTTGTCGCTCTTTATGTGCTCGCTCAGAATGCTCCGGCTGCACGTATGCGTGCAACCTTGGTTGTCTACTTGTTTCTTAATTTGTTTGCGTGGACTGGATGGCTGCTACTCGGTGGCTTTATGGATCAACTGGCCATAACTCGCGCGCTTGCACTCGCACCCGTTGCGCTCGTCGGCATTTTTCTTGGCACCCTCTTATTCAGACCCTCTCTGGAAACATTTTATAAACGCTTCTGCCTTGTCCTATTAATGGGTCTGGCAGCACAAGGGCTTATTCGCTTGGTACCAAACTTCTGGTAACCAGCAGAGTCGTATAATCCACACAAAGCTAAAGACTCTTCAACATTCGGGAAAATCGTAGTTATGGGTTTACTCATTGATGGAACGTGGCAAGACAAATGGTACGACACCAGTTCTACTGGTGGCCATTTCAAACGTACAGAAGCTGTTTTCCGACATTGGATTACCGTGGATGGTTCTGCAGGACCTACAGGTGATGCCGGCTTTAAGGCAGAGGCAGGCAGATACCATCTCTTCGCCAGCTATGCCTGCCCTTGGGTACACCGTGTTCTGATCTTTCGAGCGCTGAAAGGGCTTGAATCCATGATCGATGTGTCTTTTGTCCACTGGTATATGGCAGAGAACGGCTGGTCGTTTCAGCCTGACGACGACGGGGTTGTCGGCGACAAGCTGTTTGGTAACGACTTGATGTATCAGGTGTATCTGCAGGCCGATAGCAATTTTACCGGCAGAGTCACCGTACCGGTTTTGTGGGACAAACAGAACGGCACCATTGTCTCAAACGAATCGTCGGAAATTATTCGTATGCTCAATTCTGCATTCGATGATATCGGTGCATTACCCGGCGACTACTACCCGGAGGAACACAGAGCTGAGATAGATGCCATCAATGATCGTATTTACCACTCGCTTAACAATGGAGTGTACAAATCAGGCTTTGCAACCACGCAAGATGCCTATAACGAGGCGGTTTCTCCACTATTCGACACCATGGAGTGGCTTGAAGACAGTTTGGCTGCTAAAAGATTTCTTTGTGGCTCGCAACCGACCGAAGCCGATTGGCGGTTACTACCTACCCTGCTTCGCTTCGATCCTGTCTACTACGGTCACTTTAAATGCAACTTAAAACGGCTGGTTGATTATCCCAACTTGTGGGCATACACACGCGACTTGTATCAATGGCCGGGTATAAAAAGCACCTGCAACTTTGAGCACGCGAAAAGACATTATTTGGAAAGCCACGATACGATCAATCCGCATCGCATCGTACCGATAGGCCCACAAATTAACTTCGACGAGCCACACGACAGGGCAAAACTTGGGTGACCCGCTTTTAGGCCACCCACGAATTTACGTTTCAGCGTTTTGACAAACGTCGATAGCCGCTTTAAGACGTTGAAGTACATCGTCTTTATCGATCAGTGCCAAGGTGTCAGCGACCGACGGTGATTGTGTTCCGCCAGTAATAGCTAGTCGAAGTGGTTGGCCTAATTTTCCAAAGCCAATGCTCAACGATTCTGCTGTCGCGTCCAGCACACCTTGAATACTTTCTGCAGTCCAATCGGTATCCGCGGTTAAACCTGTCGAGGCTGTTTGCAGAATGGCTGCGGTTGCCTGCTTGAATTGTTTCTTTTGCGCTTTTTCATCGTACGTTGTCGGAGCGTGATAGAAGTAGCGCGTGGCCTGCGCCAGCTCTACTAAATTCTTGGCACGGTCGCGCAACAGATTTGCAACAGCAGGTAACGCTGCCCCACTGTCGGTATTGATGTTCAGATCTTGTAGGTAGGGCTGCAAGGCAGTCGCCAGCCTTTCAGCGTCTGCAGTTTGCAAATACTGTTGACTAACCCACTCCAGTTTCTTGTTATCAAACACAGACCCGGAACGGTTAACTGCCTCAAGCGTGAATAAATCGCGCATCTCATCAGCGGTGAAAAGCTCTTGGTCTTGATGGGACCAGCCTAGTCTTACAAGATAATTCAACAACGCCTCTGGCAGATAGCCATCGGCTTGGTATTGCATCACACTCACCGCACCGTGACGCTTTGACATGCGCTTGCCGTCTTCACCCAATATCATCGGCAAGTGGGCATAGACCGGACGAGCCGCACCTAATGCCTCAAGAATATTGATTTGGCGAGGGGTATTGTTGATATGGTCGTCACCACGGATCACATGTGTGATCTCCATGTCCATGTCGTCAACCACCACAGTCAGGTTGTAGGTTGGTGTGCCATCGGATCGCATAATCACTAAGTCGTCTAGCTCAGCGTTATCAATGACGATAGGACCTTTAACAGCATCATCGATAGTCACTTTGCCTTCAAGCGGATTACGAAAGCGCACAACGGGTTTCACACCCTCGGGCGGGGTATCGGTTCTGTCACGCCAGAATCCGTTGTATCGAGGTTTCTCTTTACGCGCTGTCGCCTCTTCACGCATGGCGTCCAGTTCTTCCGGTGTGCAATAACAGTGATAAGCGTGGCCGTTGTCCATTAGTTGCTGAACGACTTCGCGATAACGGTCAAAACGCTGAGTCTGATAGAACGGCCCTTCGTCGTAATCCAGACCCAACCAGTCCATGCCCTGTAGAATCGCCTGAACGGACTCATCGGTTGAGCGCTCGCGATCGGTGTCTTCAATACGAAGGACAAACTCGCCACCGTGCTTACGGGCGAACAAATAGCAAAAAAGTGCCGTTCGGGCACCGCCGATATGCAGGTAGCCGGTGGGGCTCGGCGCGAATCGGGTACGAACCTTCATGATTCAACTTCTAGCGTGTGAGTTAACAGCTGGGCAGTGTAGCAGAGGCCCCGGGTAATTTAGCCGCACCGCTATGTGTACAAGAACACAACTGTCTTTACCGCCAGCAAGGGTATACTGCCCCCCTGGATACATTTTATAAGGCCAATGCAAGCAAAGACCCAGCCCCCTACTGCGAAGGATTCCGCAGAACCTAATACCGTTTCAGAGTCTGACAGCAAATCCAGATGGTTCTCATGCGCAGCTTCCGAGCTGGGGCACGTCAGAAAAATAAATGAAGATTCGTTTCTCGATGCCCGGGAACAATCTCTATGGGTGGTAGCCGATGGCATGGGTGGACACAGCAGGGGCGATAGAGCGAGTCAATGTGTCATTGAACACACCCATGAATTCAAGGCACTGGGTACCGCAAAAGAAAGCTTAACGGATATTCTGAAACGACTCGGGTCCGCAAATGAAGCCTGCCGAGAAGCCAGTGGCGGTCAAGTAATGGGGAGCACGGTGGCAGCGTTGTATTTACATGAACCTCATGCCTACATCCTATGGGCGGGTGATAGCCGCGTGTATCGACAACGCGATGGTGAGTGCAGCCAGATTACTGACGATCATAGCCTCGTACAAGAGCTCTACCGCTTAGGTGAACTCACAGCCGATGAGGCTGAGAATCACCCTTCATCTAACGTCATTACTCGCGCGATAGGAGTAGCGGATCAAATCGATATTCAGGTTCGCCAAGTGGATCTGAACGCCGGTGATCGATTCCTTCTGTGCAGCGATGGTTTATTTAAAGACGTAAAACCTGATGAAGTCGCTGCAAACCTGGCACTACCCTCTCCTCGTCAAGCACTGGACGAACTAGTCACACTCGCGTTGAGACGAGGTGGAACAGACAACGTCACTGGTATCGTGGTGCAGGTAGCTCAGGGTTAGTACACCCCAAGAGTGTTAAAAATCGTTGCCTCGCCCACCCTCCTAAAAGAGCATGGACGAGACACTTTCACACGGTATTTTTCGCTTAGTGCACAACCGCAAGATTAGGCGTGGACTCCTCGTTAGTGAAAACCAACTTGCCCTCTTTAACATCCACAAATACCTTGTCACCCGAGGCAAACTTTCCACCCAGAATGAGCTGCGCCAACGGATTTTCAATTTGCTGCTGAATCTCTCGTTTAAGAGGCCTTGCACCGTACACAGGATCAAAGCCCGCCTCACCGATGAGATCAAGCGCTGCATCCGTTATAACCAGTTCCAGTTGACGAGCGGCTAAGCGTTTAGCCAAATGCTCAATCTGAATGCCCGCAATCATACGGATGTTCTCGCTGGACAAGGGTTTAAACACAACAGACTCATCAACCCGATTAATAAACTCAGGCCGGAAGTGCTGCCCGACAATTTCCATGACCGAGGTTTTCATTTGGCTGTAGTTATCGGAACCTGCCAACTCCTGAATAACGTGACTACCCAAATTGGACGTCATGACGATGACCGTGTTTCTAAAATCAACCGTACGGCCTTGCCCGTCCGTCAATCTGCCATCGTCCAACACCTGCAGGAGAATATTGAACACATCAGCGTGTGCCTTTTCAACTTCATCTAATAAGATGACGGAGTATGGCTTGCGTCTAACGGCCTCTGTCAGGTACCCGCCTTCTTCATATCCGACATAACCCGGAGGCGCACCTATCAATCGCGCAACTGAGTGTTTTTCCATAAATTCAGACATATCGATTCGGACCATGGCATCGTCCGCATCAAACATGAAATCGGCTAAGGACTTGGTAAGCTCTGTTTTACCAACACCGGTTGGCCCTAAAAATAAGAAGGAGCCAATAGGACGATTGGGATCGGAAAGCCCGGCACGCGAACGTCTAATGGCATCAGAGACAGCTTCCACGGCTTCCATTTGCCCAACGACTCGCTTGGACAAATCTTGCTCCATGCGAAGCAACTTCTCTTTCTCGCCTTCCATCATTTTGGATACAGGAATTCCCGTCCACTTGGCGACAACCTCGGCAATCTCATCAGCAGTAACGTTCGTTCTGAGCAAGGACATTTCCTGATCATTGGTTGATTCCAATGCTTGCTCTAAGGATTTTTCCAAAGCCGGAATTTGCCCATACTGCAACTCTGACATGCGACCAAGATCGCCTGCCCTGCGCGCAGTTTCCAGATCAAGGCGCACGCGCTCCAACTCTTCTTTAATGCCCGCTGCATTTTGAACGGTGGCTTTCTCTGCATTCCAGATTTCTTCTAAGTCCGCGAACTCACGCTCCAATGCCGTAATATCTTCATCGAGTGTTGCTAGACGCTTAATTGAGGCATCATCCGTTTCTTTGGCCAAGGCTTCACGTTCAATTTTTAACTGAATGAGCCGGCGCTCCAAACGATCCAACTCTTCAGGTTTGGAATCGATTTCCATTCGGATATGAGAAGCAGCCTCATCAATTAAATCGATAGCCTTATCTGGCAGCTGTCGATCGCTGATGTAGCGATGAGACAAGGTAGCGGCCGCGACAATAGCCGGGTCGGTAATGTCTACACCATGATGGACTTCGTAGCGTTCCTTTAAACCCCGTAGTATCGCAATCGTGTCTTCCACTGAAGGTTCATCGACAATGATCTTTTGGAAGCGTCGCTCTAAAGCGGCATCTTTCTCGACGTACTGACGATACTCATCTAGTGTGGTTGCGCCTATGCAGTGCAATTCACCGCGGGCTAATGCGGGCTTGAGCATATTACCGGCATCCATTGCGCCGTCTGCTTTACCTGCACCTACCATGGTATGAATCTCATCTATGAAGAGAATAACCTGGCCTTCCTGCTTGCTGAGATCACTCAACACAGACTTTAGACGTTCTTCGAATTCACCTCTAAACTTGGCACCCGCGATCAACGCACCCATGTCCAAAGACAAAACGCGTTTGTGCTTAATACCATCTGGGACTTCCCCGTCCACAATCCTTTGCGCCAAGCCTTCTACCAATGCGGTTTTACCGACACCAGGTTCGCCAATGATGACCGGATTGTTTTTCGTTCGTCGTTGCAAGACCTGAATAGCACGACGGATCTCATCGTCACGCCCGATAACGGGGTCAATCTTGCCTTGTTCAGCACGCTCGGTTAAATCGATCGTGTACTTTTCCAAGGCTTTGCGATTGTCTTCGGCGTTAGGGTCATTGACCGGTCCGCCATGGACTTCTTCAATGGTTTTTTTAATGGCCTCAGAATTTGCCCCGTGACTCATGAGCATTTCTGCCAAGGAGTTTTTCTTTTCTTCAATACTGGCAACGACAAATAGCTCTGACGAGATGTACTGATCGCCACGGAACTGAGCCGCCTTATCAGTAAGATTCAACAGACGACCCAGCTCGTTAGATACGTGCAGCTGCCCGCCACTACCCTCGACTTTGGCTAGTCGGTCGATGTATTTATCCAGCGCAGTTCTAAGACCATTAACATTAACACCAGATTGAGCCAACAAAGGCCGCACACCACTGCCATCCTGATCGAGCATTGCGATCATCAGGTGGGCAGGCTCGATAAACTGATGATCTCGCCCTACTGCCAGGGACTGAGCATCTTGTAAGGCCAGCTGGAACTTGCTGGTCAGTTTGTCCATTCTCATCGGATTCTCCTCAAGACAATCACATAACTTTAGATACCTCTAAAGTAGTGCTACAGCCTGCCAATTCAACTATAGACTCACGCGTTACTTATCCATGCAACAGTCGCCATTCTTCCGCTTTTTACACCGTCTCGTCGGTGAGAATGGAACCAATTGGCTTGAGAATACGTGCAGTAGTCCCCACCTGTCACGGTTACGCTTCGTTCGGAGTTTAGCTCTGCACGAGCCAAGCCATATAGATCGGCTAGGTACTTTCCGTCTTTGTCTGTTTTGACGAATTCTGATTCCAGCTTTGCATCTCGTTCAATAAAGCTATTCAGGACATCCTCACCGACCTCAAATGCGCTAGGACCTATTGCTGGCCCTAACCAGGCGTGTACGTCCATATCCTGCGCGAATGTCGACAAGGCGTTTTGCAAAATACCACCTGCCAAACCTCGCCAGCCGGCATGCACCACGGCGATTTGTGTTCCGTCAATATCGCTCAATACAACCGGTAAACAATCAGCTGTAAGGACCGCTGCAACCGTGTCTGTACGAGTCGTCCAGACGCCATCCGCACTGGGTGCAATCTGTGCTGAGTCCGGCTCGTGTTCAAGCTTGATAACATCACTACTGTGAGTCTGGTTAAGCCAACGAGGTGATTCTGGTAATGCAAACGAGTCGATCAGACGGGCTCTGTTTTGCCGCACATGCTCCGGGTTATCGTTTACGTGAAGCCCAAGGTTCAAGGAATCAAACGGTGCCTGGCTAACGCCACCTAATCGAGTCGTAGATAAGACGGTGACTCGCGAGGATACCGCCCAATCCGGGACAATACTGGTTATGGATGCAAACTCGTTTGAACAGGAAACTTCATCGGGTTCACCGTTCATTGTTGGCCTCATCGCGCAGTGCCTGTTCGGCCACAACACGCAGTGCATCGCATAGTGCCACCATGTCATCCGGAAGTTCAGCATCAAACGCAATCCATTCCTCACTCCCCGGATGAATAAGTTCTAAACGGTGAGCATGTAATGCCTGACGAGAAAAATTGGCTACCGCCGGAACGTTCGCAACTTGCCTGGGCAATACCGCCAAACGACGCCCATAAACAGGGTCGCCGATTAATGCGTGCCCTATGTGTGTCATGTGCACACGGATTTGATGGGTTCTTCCCGTCTCAAGCTTTACAGATACACGGGCACAACCCAGAAACCTTTCTTCACACTCAAAATGGGTAATCGCCTCTTTCCCCTTTTCATTAACAGCCATGCGCTTGCGATCTCTGGGATGCCTGCCAATTGGTTCATTGACACAGCCGTTTATGGGCACATCGCCCACGACAACAGCGGTATAACGCCTACCCATTTCTCGCGCTTGTAGCTGTCGAACTAAGTGTGTGTGCGCTTCGAGTGTTTTCGCAACAACGCACAAACCTGATGTCTCTTTATCTAAACGGTGAACGATACCTGCGCGAGGAACCGAATAAAGTGACTCATTATGATGAAGTAAACCGTTGAGCAAGGTCCCATGACGATTCCCGGGTGCGGGGTGCATGACCAAGCCAGGAGGCTTATTAATGATGATGATGTGTTCATCCTCAAAAACGATGGGCAGCTCGATGGCTTCTGGTACAACGCTGGACAACGGATTGCCTTCCGCATCGGCCAGGGTTTCTGCTAACAAATCGGGGGGAAGCTGAAGGCTCAGATACTCGCCTCCCAGCACTTTGTCTTTTTTTCTGCCTATCTGTCCGTTGATGGTCAGGTAACCATCCGCTAACCAACTTTGAAGCCGACCCCGTGAATAGCTGGGGAATAACAAGGCTGCAACCGCGTCCAGTCGCTTGCCTGCCCATTCCGGTTGGACCTGAAGCTGCGGCTGCTCATCGGCACTGGGGATTCCGTCATCAGAACCCGGGTTGCTCGTATCGGCGGTAATAGGAATAACTCCTGCGAAGTGTTGTTCGATCGTAAGGGCGTTGGGAGGTCCGTTATCCGCCAGCTACGCTATACTTTTCTTATGATACTCAAGTTCTTGCGAATACTTACGCTCAGTGCTGCGGCAATCGGCATTTCAGGCGGTTTTTTAGTCGGATGCGCATCCAACCAGGCAGCCCCCGTGGGTGCCGGTACTGCTGAGCAACTGTACAACTCAGCCAAGCGATCTCTCAATCAGGGTGATTTCTTAAGCGCCATAAGCATCTTTGAGGTGTTAGGTGCCAGATATCCCTTTGGGAGTTACACGCAGCAGGCCCAGCTTGATGTGGCCTACGCCTATCTGAAGCAGGACGAGTTTGATAGCGCCATCAACGCAGCTGATCGCTTTATCAAGCTCTACCCCACCAGCGAGAACATCGATTACGCCTACTACATCAAGGGTGTAAGTCACTTTTCCCGTGGCGGATCAGCGATGGAGAGAATCTTTCCACGAGATATGGCGAAAGTGAATCAAAAGTGGCTGAGTTCGTCATTCGCAGAGTTCGACACGCTGGTTCGTCGTTTCCCCACCAGCAAATACGCCCCCGACTCCCTTGAAAGGATGGCCTACCTGCGAAACGAGATGGCTCGTCATGAGCTCATTACCGCCGAATTTTATTTTCAACGCGGCGCGATGGTCGCCGTCGTTAACCGAGTGAACTACCTTTTGGAGCATTTCGACGGCTCGGCTCACGTGCCGGACGCGCTGGCTCTGATGGCGGACGCATATGCATCTTTGGGACAGGCAGACCGTCAGGCAGACACATTACGCGTGTTGCGAGCGACTGATCCGAAACATCCGGCTGTGGTTAAAAAAGGCTGAAAAGCCTCAAACTATTGATTTAAATAGTTATTTTTACCTTTTTCAGCAGTGAAAAGAGCTTGAAGGCCCCGAATTAGGCGTCAGTTAAACCGCCATTCCATGGTCTGAATTTTGCGTTTGCTTGGGTATCGTTGCAGACCCGCAGTACACCGTGAATCAAACACCAGCCCCGACCCGCGTCATACCCAGCATTACTGCGACGCATACGCCGGATTGGCCTGCCCTCAGGCTATTTAACCAGTATCGTCTGATACTGCTGCTGGCGCTGGCTGCAATTTACTACCTGGCAGACGATCAACGCACGCTGGGCAGCCGCAATGCCATGGTGTTTGAAATCATGCACCTCGCCTATGTGGTCGTGACTCTCGGCTTTATCTATCTGATTCGTATACAAATTCCGAGTGTCACCACGCAATTCTACGTTCAGAATTACCTCGACATCCTGCTAATTAGCGGGTTGATGTACACCAGTGGTGGCGTACAAAGCGGCTTAGGTCCGCTGCTTCTTATTAATTTAGCTTTACTGAGCCAGCTGGCCAGTGTTCGTCATTCATTACTATTTGCTGCCATTGCCAGCATGATAGTCATAGGAGAGGAACTGCTCGCCAGACTAATCGTCGGCCCGGCGGGTGTGAATTTCGAGGCAACTGCTGTGCTGGGCATCTTGCTGTTTGCAACGGCCTGGATTATGAGCGTGCCGGTGCGCAGACTCATGAGCCGACAACTCGTCAACTCTTCCCGCTCTCGCGTAGTGCTGGATGTCGAAGAAATCGCACACCTTAATGAGGAGATCATCCGCGAATTGGATTCCGGCGTTGTCGTCGTCGACAGCAATAACAATATTCAACTGATAAACGATACGGCGCGTTCGCTGTTGTCAGCAGAATTCACCGCCATGCCGGTGCACCTGCGAAAAATCTGCCCCGAACTACTGGTTAGTTTGCGCAGTTCAGAGCGCTCTCCAACACAGGAGACACGGCCGTTTGATATTGCGGCTACCGGACAAAGCCTACTTCCTCAATTTATCGCCCTGTCAAACGGAGGCGTTCTCATCAAGCTTGATGACCACGCCCATATACGCAAGCAATTTCAACAGTTGAAGATGGCATCCTTGGGTCGCCTGTCAGCCAGTATCGCTCACGAAATCAGAAATCCTTTGGGTGCTATCTCACACGCCGTACAACTGATGCAGGAATCTCCAACGATTGATAGCAAAGATGCAGAGCTGTTATTAATTGCAAAAAGACACACTCATCGAATCAATCGCATCATTGAAGATGTTCTTCAATTATCCAATCGGCAGAAACTGAAACATGAGGTGGTGCCGGTTGATCAAATCATTCAGGACTTTGCCACACGGTTTGTCGAAGAACAGGACATAAGCGTTGAACACTTAAACGTCAGAACAACCCCATCACTAGCGATGGTAGACCCAGGGCATCTGGACCAGGTTCTTTGGAATTTATGCACAAACGCGCGAATCCATAATCAAAGCGATTCATTGTCGATCACACTGAGCTGCTGGCAGTCCGAAAGAGGCACCACCGTGATAGATGTTATGGACGATGGTAAGGGCATATCGGATATGGATATTGAAAATCTCTTTGACCCGTTTTATTCAACGCATCATGCGGGAACAGGTTTAGGGCTTTTCATTATTAGAGAACTGTGTGATCTCAACAAAGCCAAGATCGAGTGTTTGCCGAGCACCAGTGGTGCTCATTTCCGCGTAACACTCGCCTCAGCTCAAGACATGGCGGCCTAGTGATGACCCACAAGGCACTTATCATCGATGACGAGGCTGATATCCGCGAGCTTGTGGCTATGTCACTTGATCGTATTGGTTTCGATACACACACGGCTGCCAACCTAGAAGAGGCACGGCACCTACTAGACACGTATGATTTTGATGTTTGCTTGACCGATATGCGTCTTCCGGACGGAAACGGTGTGGAGTTCGTTAAATACATACAAAGCGTAAAGCCACAGATGCCGGTGGCAGTTATAACAGCCCATGGAAACATGGATACCGCGATAGTCGCCATGAAGAACGGCGCATTCGATTTCGTATCAAAGCCCATCGATTTGACTCAGCTAAGGCAACTGGTGTTGCAAGCGGTGGCAACAGGCAAGCTACCGAGTGACAGCACCTCCTCTAGCAACGATGCAACATTTGAAAACAACAGTGTCCCTCTTACTTCGCCGTTGGATTCACCCACAGGTGATAAGCAACGTGAAGAGATGCACAGACATACTGAAAGCGACTCGGAAACCAGTAACTCATTAGAGTCTTTATCGGGTAGAACGATAGCTGGCAAACAAACAGGTTTGGAGGTTGGCGGCGAGTCGCTAATTGGTCAATCAGAGCCGATGCGCGAACTCAGGAAGATGATCGCAAAGGTTGCGCGAACAAACGCACCCGTTTGGATAACCGGTGAATCTGGCACGGGTAAAGAGCTTATTGCCCGTCTAATACACAGAAATAGTTCGCGGGCTGAGAAACCGTTTATAGCAGTGAACTGCGGTGCGATCCCTTCAGAGCTTATGGAAAGCGAGATGTTTGGGCATCGTAAAGGCAGTTTTACCGGTGCGCATGCCGACCATGACGGCTTGTTTAAACGCGCAGAAGGAGGAACACTGTTTCTTGATGAAGTTGCCGAACTACCGCTAAGCATGCAGGTTAAATTGCTGCGAGTGATTCAAGAACGTTCTGTACGTCGAGTTGGGGATAGTGATGAGATGCCAGTTGACGTTCGTATACTCAGTGCAAGCCATAAAGACTTAAATGCTGAAGTTAACCTAGGAAAATTCAGGCACGATCTTTACTATCGATTAAACGTTATTTGCGTAAAGTCTCCTAGCCTTCGCGAAAGACCCACAGACATCGTACTCATAGCCAGACATGTCCTTAACAATATTCAGAAGAATGAACCTTTAAAAACTTCTGTCACTCTCTCCCCTGAGGCAGAAGAAGCGCTGACCCACTATTTCTTTCCGGGTAACGTACGTGAACTTGAAAATATTCTGGAGAGGGCCATCGCACTATCAGATACATCCAGTATAAAATTGGATGATTTAAACTTAACAGAAACGGATAACTACCCGTCAGGAAATATCCATAACATTCAACCTCAGTCAAGCACAGGAATAAATGACGAACCGTTGGATGAACGCAATAGAATTGAACAGGTATTAAACCAAACCCGATGGAACCGAAAAGCGGCTGCGGAAATCTTAGGCCTTAGCTATAGACAACTACGTTACCGATTACAGCAGTATGGAATTGACGAGAAACATACTGGCACCTAGAAGTATCCTCTCAGACAGCCTATTTAGACGTTTGAAAAAATCGAATAGGTAATACGCATAACTATCTAGGTGCGAAAAAAAATAAATTGCTGAAATAGCAACAAATAATGAGCCCCTTTCGCTAGCTACCTCACACTTTATCCGAGAGTGACATAGCGATTGTCACTTAGTGACATTTGTGACAATGAATTTCGAGAATTACTTCAAACACAACCTTAAGCGCGAAACGGTTAACTGACTGTTTTCGCTGAAATTATCGCCATATTGGCAGACTTTTTAAAGCTGGCATAGCTTCTGCACTTAACCAATTGTCCGCAGTGACGATACATCTCTCGTAGGTTGTCATCACGCTGATCTACAAACGTCTTACACGCTGATAATTATACAATTACATTTTCCGGAGATAGACCAAATGGTTAAGGTTCAAAAAGGTTTTACACTCATCGAATTAATGATCGTTATCGCGATCATCGGTATTCTGGCAGCAGTAGCTGTACCTCAGTACTCTCAGTACACTAAGCGCGCTCGCTTTGCTGAAGTTGTAACAGCAGCAGCTCCTATCAAAACGGGTGTTGAAGTATGTGTTCAAGCTAACTCTAGCCTAGGCGAGTGTGACACTTGGGCAGAAATCGGTGTACAGCAGGCTTCAGTACAAGTTGGTGACGATGTACAGTCAGCTGCTATCGCTGCAAACGCTCGCATCACTATGACTGCGGTAACAGATCTGAACAGCGCTACATACATCCTGACTCCAACGTACAACAACAACCTGAACACTTTGACTTGGGCTGTTTCTGGTTCTTGCCAGGCCGCTGCTACTAAATACTGCTAATAGTATTTTAATTGCCTAGCAGCTGAGTTTGAAATAATTATCTAACTCAAAAGTGCAAAGGCAACATAAGACCGGAGAGCCAATTTGGGCTCTTCGGTTTTTTCCGTTTTGGATGCTGAGAGGTCTCTTAAGGTGACAAGAGAAAAAGGCTTTACCCTCCTTGAGCTTATGATAGTCATGGCAATCATCGGGGTATTAGCAGGTATTTCTGCACAGATGGTTGGTACCTATACAAAACGCTCGAAATTCTCAGAAATCGTTCTTGCCGCAGTTCCTGTCAAACGGGCAATCGAAAACTGCATAACCGTTAATTTCAATACAAGCAGTTGCGATACTTGGAGTGAAATAGGAATAACCCAAGCGCAAATAACGACTGCATCTGATTTGATTGATTCAGTGACGATAGCAAATGGCAGTGCCATCCTGACCTTTGTCGGGCACCCAGTTGAACTTAACAGTGCCACGTACATTCTCACGCCCAACTTCAACAACAATACCAACCTACTTTCCTGGACTTATACAGGAACTTGTAAAACCAACGCTGCAACCCGTTACTGCTAAACAGCGGGCTTAACCCCTAAGATCGTAACAGTAATTACTTGATCGGAATTCTCGCTTGCCTGGTGAGTCAATCCCTGCTCCCATAGGGATTCGCAATACGTTTCATTGCTAAAGTACCCTCTCTATCTGCCGATCACAATAAAGACTTTTAAGCCCATTTGGGCCTTAGTGTTTCTTGTGAGACTCACATATGACGAATCATCCATCACTTTCGGGCATCGCGCGGCAGCTTGTTAACCAAGAGCTGGTCGACGAGACAACAGCCAAGGAAGCGTTAGCAACTGCGAATGATACTGGCACCGAGTTTATCTCTGCTCTGATCAGCACAGGGTCTGTGGATGCTAAAGCCGTTGCTCAATACGTTGCATCAGACTTCGGCCTTTCATGTTTCGACCTAGACTCCTTGTCGTTACACAGCGTACCGAAAGACTACTTGAGCGAAGAACTACTCAGTACACAAAACGCTGTTCCTATAGCCAAGCGAGGCTCTCGCCTGTTTCTGGCTATCTCAGATCCAACAAACTCTGAGCCACTGGATAAATACAAGTTTTCATCTGGACTGAGCGTCGAAGCCGTTATCGTCGAAGAAGACAAGCTAGCAGCCTTTCGAACCAAAGTTCAGGAACAAAGAGATTCTATAGGTGAAGATCTGGGCGCGTCTTTCGATCTGGAAGTCGATGAAACTGGTGAAGATGATGACTCGGCAGCGATCATACCGGATGAAGACGATACACCGATTGTCCGATTCGTTAACAAAATCCTTCTTGATGCCATCAAACGCGGGGCGTCGGATATACATGTCGAGCCATACGAGAAAATATTTCGAATACGATTTCGTATAGATGGAGTTCTTGAAGAGGTGACCCACCCTCCCAAAAACATGGCAGGCAGAATTACCGCTCGTATTAAAGTTATGTCCCGCATGGACATTTCAGAAAGACGCGTACCGCAAGATGGTCGTATAAAACTAAAAGTGTCGAAGACTCAAGCAATTGACTTTCGTGTAAACACCTGCCCGACACTATTCGGTGAAAAGACGGTACTGCGAATACTTGATCCTAGTAGTGCACAGTTAGGCATCGATGCTCTGGGTTATGAACCAGAACAGAAAAAGCTGTACCTCGATGCGCTTGCCAACCCATACGGTATGATTCTGGTGACAGGACCAACCGGTAGTGGTAAGACAGTATCGTTGTACACAGGTCTTAATATACTGAACGAACCCGATACCAACATTTCCACAGCAGAAGATCCTGCGGAAATTAACTTGGCTGGTATCAATCAGGTTAACGTTAATCCCAAAGCCGGTCTGACCTTCGCTGAAGCACTTAAATCATTTCTAAGACAAGATCCGGATGTCATCATGGTTGGTGAGATACGTGATTTGGAAACAGCCAGCATCGCTGTAAAAGCGGCGCAAACCGGTCACATGGTTATGTCGACCTTGCACACGAACGACGCACCACAAACCCTCTCGCGCTTGATTAATATGGGTGTTCCTCCATTTAACATCGCAACAGCGGTTTCGTTGATTATTGCTCAGCGACTCGGCCGACGACTCTGCAGCTCTTGTAAGGAAATCGATACCGACATCCCTCGCGAAGTACTGATTGACGAAGGCTTTGAAGAAGATGAAGTCGATAGTCTTGAGATCTACAAAGCGGTTGGCTGCGATAAATGCAACCGTGGCTATAAGGGTCGTGTAGGAATCTATCAGGTAATGAAGATTTCTGAAGAAATCGGAAAAATCATTATGGCCGGTGGTAACGCCATTGAAATCGCCGCTCAAGCCAAAGCAGAGAAAATCCCTGATCTTCGCGAATCTGCTTTGAAAAAGGTAGCTCAAGGGGTGATGAGTCTCGAAGAAGCCAACCGAGTGACCAAGGACTAAACAATGGCAAAAGCTGCAACAAAAACCGCCGCCATTCTGTACGAGTGGGAAGGGAAAACTTCGGCAGGCGCCAAACAAAAAGGGTTGATTTCTAGCCCGAACGCTGACCTTGTTAAAGCAAAGCTTAGACGTCAGGGCATCATCCCGACAAAGGTTCGCAAAAAGCCTCGCGAATTCGGTGGCAAGCAGAAAATCGAAGCCGCTGATATTGCCATCTTTGCTCGCCAGCTAACCACGATGATGGGTGCCGGTGTACCCATGGTGCAGTCTTTTGAAATTGTTGCCAACGGCATGGAAAATAAATCCATGCGTGAAATGGTCAATGGTATCAAGGCAGAGGTGGAATCTGGAAGTAACTTAACGAACGCACTTCGCCAGTATCCCGATCAATTTGACGAACTGTTTTGCAGCCTAACAGAAGCTGGCGAGCAATCAGGTACGTTAGAGACACTGCTGGGTGAAATAGCAACTTATAAAGAGAAATCAGAATCGCTTAAAAAGAAAATCAAGAAAGCCATGTTCTACCCAGTGGCAGTTTTGATTATCGCGTTGATCGTAACTGCCATTCTATTGGTATTCGTGGTTCCGCAATTCGAAGCGTTGTTCTCCGGCATGGGCGGCGACCTTCCTGCGTTTACTAAGATGATTGTTAGTGCATCAGAGTTCATGCAAGAGTGGTGGTACATTCTATTCATTGGAATAGGTCTGACAGTCTGGGTTTTCGCGCAAACGAAAAAACGATCCAAACCGTTTAGAGAGGCTCTGGACAGGATGGCGCTTAAAGCCCCTGTGTTCGGTGATATCGCAATTAAAGCGGCAACCGCTCGATTTTCAAGAACGTTGGCAACCATGTCTAAAGCCGGCGTTCCCTTGGTAGAGGCCATGGAATCAGTAGCAGGTGTTGCTGGCAACAGTGTCTTTGAGAAAGCCATTCTGGCGATGAAAGAAGAAGCGGCAACCGGTCAACGCCTGACAGTGTCCATTCAGAACTCCGGCTTGTTTTCCAACATGGTTGTGCAAATGGTCTCCATTGGTGAAGAATCAGGTTCAATCGATGACATGCTTGGAAAAGTTGCTGACTACTATGAAGAAGAAGTGGACAACGCCGTTGATGCAATGACCTCCCTCATGGAACCGATGATCATGGCCTTCCTGGGTGTTGTCATTGGTGGCTTGGTTGTTGGCATGTACCTGCCTATCTTCAAAATGGGCGATGCGTTCTAAGTAACGCGTACATCCTCCCTAAATTACACCCCAAGTCAGCGAGCGCTTTGCGCTTGCTGACTATTGCATCCATACTCTTATCATGTCGATACTAGACCTGATCTCGCAGAACGCGGCCTACTTCTACGGCTTAGTTGCCATCTTCAGCTTATTGGTTGGTAGCTTCTTGAATGTTGTCATTCATCGCCTGCCCATCATGATGGAGCGCGCCTGGCGTGAGGGCCTTGAAGAGTTCAACGGTCTTAACGAACCTCCGAACCTGTCGAATGCCGAGACTGATCCATCGGATGGTGAAATCTCTCACGTTGAAAATACCGAAGAGCCGGATGTGTTCAATCTGGCTGTACCCCGGTCACGCTGCCCGTCGTGCAATCACGAAATAACTGCCCTGCAAAATATTCCGATCATCAGTTATCTGATGCTTGGTGGAAAATGCGGCAACTGTAAAGCACCCATATCAGCTCGCTACCCTATCGTGGAGTTCGTCACGATGGTGCTCTCCTTAGTGGTCGCCTGGCAGTTCGGGCCGACACCTCAAGCATTGTTGGGAATCGTAGCTACCTGGTTTCTGATCTCAATGACCATGATCGATTTTGATCATCAACTGCTACCCGACACGCTAACACTACCCCTAATGTGGATTGGATTGCTGGCGGCATTAATGCCCGTGTTCGCAGATCTTCAATCTTCTGTTATTGGTGCTGCGGCTGGATACATGGTGCTTTGGTCTGTCTACCAACTGTTTAAACTTGTTACCGGCAAAGAAGGTATGGGCTACGGTGACTTTAAACTTCTGGCAGCCCTAGGTGCAATCTTAGGTTGGCAGGCGTTACCGATGATCATACTGCTATCGTCACTTGTCGGAGCAATTCTGGGAATTGCTATCATCAGTATGACCGGACGCGATAAAAACATTCCCATGCCGTTCGGCCCGTTTCTGGCCACCGCAGGTTGGATCGCGATGCTTTGGGGTGAGACGATGACTAACTGGTATTATGGCCTTTTAAGCTAAACGGAACTCTACCGTGCTGCTAGTAGGTCTAACCGGCGGGATAGCCAGTGGCAAAACACTGGTTTCAGATTATTTCAAATCACTGGGCGTACCGGTTCTCGATGCAGATGTCCTTGCCCGCGAAGTTGTCGAACCCGGCTCAAAGGGTCTCAACGCCCTAACCCGATATTTCACAACAGCCATACTGACACCAAAAGGTGAGCTGGATCGCGCAGCCCTCCGGCGTATAGTCTTTGCGAACCCATCCGACCGGGAATTTCTAGACAAAACACTGCACCCTCTCATCCGCGAATTATCAGATGAGAAAATACAAAAGGCCCGCCACGACAATCACGCCTACCTCATTTACGCAGTTCCTCTTCTTATTGAGACCGGTCAACAAGACCGATTCGATCGTATTGTGGCGGTGGATGTACCCAGAGAAACCCAACTATTGCGACTACTAAAGCGTGATGATTCAAACGAGGCTGAAGCCAATGCAATTCTGGATGCACAAGCCAGCCGCGAAGATCGTTTAGCGATTGCTGACAACGTTATCGACAATACGGGGTCTGTTGAGGATACCTACAAACAGATTAACGAGCTGCACGCAGCATTGCTGTCTGAGGCCAAACGCTAAAGCTCGAGAAATACCGCTAACCGGCAATTAGTGTATCGACGATGGTCTGATTTGCATCGGGAAATTTCAATTCACCGAGCTTTGTAAGTTCTAGCCACTGTAGCTGCTGGCCTTCTTTTCCGCTGGGCCTACCTTCAAAACTTGTCACGTCCCAGAAATGCAGCCGCACTCGTTTATCAGGATAACTGTGTTCAATAATGGTTCGGGGGTTAGCCTCTGTTACGACAATCCCTACTTCTTCAAGAAGCTCACGCGCAAGTGCATCCGCTAAACCTTCCCCTGCTTCAATTTTTCCACCGGGAAATTCCCAACGATCTCCCTGATGCTGTTCCGGTTTTCGTAATGCGAGAAGTACATGTGTTCTAGCCGGGTTAAAAATTACGCCGGCAGCAACTTCAACCTCTTTCATCTAGGATCGATAATCAGCATTAATGCTGACGTAATCGTGGGATAAATCACTGGTGTAAATCGATGCAGCGGCATCTCCACGTGCAAGGTCTACGGTGACTTCAATCTCATCTGCAGCCATGACAGCGGCACCACGCTCTTCGGTATAACCCGGCGCAATTCCGGCTTTCTCAAAGGCGACAACATCGCCCAAGCTCACTGTGATCAAAGAGGCATCGAGAGACTCTACACCCGCTTTGCCAATTGCCATGAGCAGCCGTCCTACATTGGCATCGCTGGCAAACATTGCGGTTTTAACTAGCGGTGAATTGGCGATGGCATAGCCAACACTTTTACATTCATCGATGGTTTTTCCACCGTTAACGTTTACCGTGATGAATTTAGTAGCGCCCTCTGCATCTCGTATGATGGCTTGTGCTAAGTCCAGGCAGACTTGAATAAGCGCTGATTTAAACTCACCCCACTGCGCATGTGCAGGACTCATTGATTCACCTTGAGCGGTTGCGCTCAGCACTAGTGAATCATTGGTCGATGTGTCACTGTCAACGGTGATTGAGTTAAATGACACGTCGACTGCATCGAGCAATAGCTGGTCTAAATCGGCTTTGGATATGCTTGCATCGGTAAACACATAACTGAGCATGGTAGCCATGTTCGGCTGAATCATGCCGGCACCTTTTGCCATACCGGTTATGGTGATTAGCGAATCGTTACCGGTAATTTGTCTTGAAGTGATCTTAGGCTGAGTGTCGGTGGTCATGATGCCTTGTGCCGCATCTTGCCAGTGCTCATCGGATGTGCAGTCGTGTTCGCCTAATAGCGATGCACCCTTGGCAATGCCCGCTTTCATAACATCATCGGGAAGCAGCTGGCCGATAACACCCGTTGAAAAAGGCAACACTGAATGTGTTGGTACTTGAAGATGTTCTGCTACCGTCTCACAGTGTCCAAGGGCCATATTCAAACCCGGCTCACCAGTACCCGCATTAGCATTGCCAGAATTAATTAACAGCGCTCTTACCGAGCCTGCGTTTTCATTCAGATGGTTTCTACACACAATCACGGGAGCCGCAGCAAATGCACTTTGCGTAAACACCGCCGATGTCGTCGCTGACTCTGCAAGCTTTGCCAACACTAAATCGGCACTACCGTCTTTTTTTACACCCGCACTGAGCGTAACCAGCTCGACCCCTGCAACTGGAATTGCCGGGGAAAGATCTAGATTGACAGGCATTTAATTCAGCTTTCCGTGGCAAGCTTTAAATTTCTTACCAGAACCACACGGACAAGGTTCATTACGACCGACCTTCGGCATGTCGCGACGAATTGGTTGAGAAGGAGCTTGCTGACGGGCAGCGCCTCGGGCCGCCGCAGCGGCGGCAACAGCCGCATCGCCAGAGCCTGCCTCTGCTGGTGCATCGTCCGATAGAGCACTGGTAACTTCCTTATGCTCATAGCTGACTTCAGCCGCTTGCTGCTGGGCAGCCTGTGCTTCAGCTTGCGCTTTGGCTTCTTCTACTTGATCTGCACTTCTCACTTGAACTTTACTCAGCACACCGACAACCTGCGCTTTGTACTCGCCCAACATGGTCGTGAATAACTCGAAAGCCTCGCGCTTGTATTCTTGCTTTGGATTCTTCTGAGCATAGCCGCGTAAGCCGACGCTCTGGCGAAGGTAATCCATACCGGCCAGGTGTTCCTTCCAGCTTTCATCCAGTGCTTGTAACGCCACATAGCGTTCAAAATTCCGTAACCCCTCTGCCCCTGCAGCCGCCTCTTTTTCATCGTAGGCCACTTTCAGTTCATCAAGAATACGAGCCGAGATGTCTTCTTCAGGCAGGTTGGGAGATTCTTCCAACCACGCTTTAACATCAAATTCCTGATTGGTTAAGGTTCTGAGTTCGCTTTGCAAGCCTTCCAAATCCCACGCCTCTTCAAGGGAACCTTGAGGAATATGTTGATCGATGATTCCCGGCACGACGTCTTCACGCAGGTCATCAATGATGTCACGCATGTCATCGGTTTCCATCAGCTCGTTACGCTGCTCATAAACCACCTTGCGCTGATCGTTGGCAACATCATCGTACTCAAGCAGGTTTTTACGCATGTCGAAGTTATGACCTTCCACTTTGCGCTGCGCATTTTCAATGGCTTTAGTCACCCAGGGATGCTCAATGGCCTCACCTTCTTCCATACCCAGCTTTTGCATTAATCCGCTAACACGATCACTGGCAAATATACGCATTAAGCTGTCTTCTAGAGACAGATAGAAACGCGTTGAACCCGCATCACCCTGACGTCCTGCACGTCCTCTTAACTGGTTGTCTATACGGCGAGACTCATGACGCTCTGTGCCGATAATGTGTAAGCCACCCGAGTTGAGTACACCGTCATGGCGGGTTTGCCAATCGGCCTTGAGTGCAACTACCCGCGGGTCGTCATCCGGGACTTCAGCGCCGTCAACTTGCAGCGCTGATAACTCAGCTTCCAGACTCCCCCCCAACACGATATCGGTTCCTCGACCGGCCATGTTGGTCGCGATAGTGACAGCGCCAGGCTGGCCTGCGTTTTCAATAATGTTTGCTTCACGCTCATGCTGTTTCGCATTCAACACTTCGTGCGCAATACCTTTCTTTTTCAGTAAGCCTGATAGGTATTCTGATGTTTCGATGGATGTTGTACCGACGAGAACAGGTTGCTGACGCGTGGAACAATCTTCGATGTCCTCAATGATGGCATCGTATTTTTCAGTTTGCGTCAGGAAGACAAGGTCGGCTTTGTCATCACGAATCATTGCACGATGCGTGGGTATGACAACAACGTCCAGCCCATAGATGGACTTGAATTCAAACGCTTCCGTATCGGCCGTACCGGTCATACCGGCCAATTTTTCATACAGCCTGAAGTAATTTTGAAACGTAATTGAGGCCAGCGTTTGATTCTCACGCTGAATCGTAACGCCTTCTTTGGCCTCAACTGCCTGATGCAAACCTTCCGACCAGCGTCGTCCAGGCATTGTTCTACCGGTGAACTCGTCTACGATAACGATTTCATCGTTAGCCGCAATGTAGTCGATGTCTTTTTGGAAAAGCGTATGGGCACGCAAGGCAGCATTCAGATGATGAAGCACTGCGATATTCGAAGAGTCGTACAAGCTTCCGTGTTCTGCCAGAATTCCATGCTCAATCAGAATATCTTCAACGTTTTCCATACCCTGTTCGGTTAGGTGGACCTGCTTGCCTTTCTCGTCGATTGAATAGTCACCTTCACCGTCTTCTTCTTCCTGACGAGTAAGCTTGGGCACAACCGCGTTAAGCTTTGTGTAAAGCTCGCTATCACCATCGGCCGGACCGGAAATAATGAGTGGTGTTCGGGCCTCATCGATAAGAATGGAATCAACCTCATCAATGATGGCGAAATTCAGACCACGCTGAACGCGCTGATCGGGGCTATGCGCCATGTTGTCGCGAAGATAATCGAAACCGAATTCGTTGTTGGTGCCATAAGTAATGTCACAGGCGTATGCTGCTCGGCGATCGTCTGTTGGCAAGCCGCCAACGATGACACCTACGGTCATACCCAGAAAGCCGTATAGCTTTGACATCCACTCAGCATCGCGCTGGGCCAGGTAGTCGTTCACCGTGATAACGTGAACACCTTTACCGCTTAAGGCATTGAGGTACACAGCGGCCGTCGCAACGAGGGTCTTACCCTCCCCTGTACGCATCTCAGCAATCTTGCCGTCGTTGAGTACCATACCGCCGATAAGCTGCACATCGAAGTGGCGCATATTCATGGCACGTTTGCCCGCTTCACGGGCCACCGCAAACGCCTCAGGCAGCAGTGATTCGAGGGTTGCACCACCACTGATGCGTTCGCGAAATTCGGAAGTTTTGGCGGCCAGCTCCTGATCGGACAGAGACTGAAGTCCAGTCTCCATAGCGTTGATCGCATCAACGTCTTTACTCAGACGTTTCACAATGCGGTCGTTGCTACTGCCGATAATTTTCTTGACCAGATTAGCTAGCATGAATACAGACCTTAATGGCAGCCCGAGCTGCGGTTAATCATCGACTTTAAAAAAGCCGATTAAAATTCGTGAGTGCTGTCGAACAGCACATCTCCCTTATTATGGCATTTAACCCGCGTTACATCGCAGCTTCTGCCAACGAAGGACCTACTGTCAGACCCTAAAATTGGCAGCTTTACGCCCTCACCCGGTAAAATAATCGTTTGCGTGCCTGAATTGACGCAAGATGGGGGTGACCTGCTACTTTGCAAGACAGAATTTTCTGCCGGAAAAAACGCTGACACATACCGCACATGAAATCATTTGACACCTTGATCACTGCGCAAGCGCGCACGGCGATTAAGGAAAATAACCATATAAAACAAGTAATTTCACAGATTGTGCCAGCTACAAGCGTCGCTCACATTGAATTCTGCCGTGTGGAAGGCGGCCGCCTGAGAGTGACCGTTGATAACGCCGCCTGGATAGCAAAACTACGTTTTGGCGAGCGTCAGCTGGTGCGGGCACTCAGAGCGGAGAATTTCGATGTCCATACCGTTAGCTGGCACGTATCACCCGCTGAAAAACCGGTGCCGCGGGTCACGCGTCGAGCCGCAAATCCACTGACGAAAAAGTCTGCTGAGGCGCTCACGGCACTTGCCGCCGCAGATCAATCGGCAACAGAAAAAGGCTCTAGGGAGCCGATGAGTGAATCGGGCGAAAAACTGCGCCTCGAACTCCTGAAACTCGCCGCCAAACTCAAGCAGTGAGTCCTTAACTAGCCAGTCGCTTCTGCAGGCTGCACGTAGGAGATGGGCGATGCTTCTCTGTCACTACCTTCGAAGACAACTTCTTCCCAACTGTTAGGTTGGTTTAGGAGCTCGCGCACCAACAAATTATTGAGCTGGTGCCCTGATTTATAGCCGTCAAAGGAACCGATGACGCTTCTACCTAGCAGGTAGAGATCGCCGATTGCATCGAGAATTTTGTGACGAACGAATTCGTCTTTGTATCGCAATCCGTCTTCGTTGAGTACGCGGTATTCGTCAATGACGATAGCGTTGTCCATGCTTCCACCCAGGACGAGGTCACGCCTGCGCAATTCTTCGATGTCTTTCATGAAGCCGAAGGTACGGGCACGGCTAATTTCGCGCACAAATGACGTCGTTGAAAAATCAACCTCGGCCGTTTTTGTGTCGTTGCGAAAAACCGGATGCTTGAAATCGATGGTGAATTTGACCTTGAAGCCATTGAACGGCTCAAATTTGGCCCATTTGTCATCGACTTGGACTTCAATCGGCTTTTTGATGCGTATGAATCGCTTGGCAGCTCCCTGTTCGAGAATGCCGGCAGATTGAACGAGGAATACAAACGGCGCTGCACTGCCGTCCATGATAGGCACTTCTTCTGCACTGACATCAACAAAGCAGTTGTCGATACCCAATCCGGCCAGAGCGGCCATCAGGTGCTCGATGGTTGAAACACGAACTCCCGCTTCGTTGTACAAAGAGGTGGCGAGTTCTGTGTTTCTGACACCTAGCGCATCATTGGGAATGACAGCGACGGGGCTGATATCTGTGCGACGGAACACAATGCCGGCATTAATCGGTGCCGGGCTCAATGTCAGGTAGATTTTTTTACCCGTGTGCAGGCCTACGCCCGTTGCACGAATTGAGTTTTTTAATGTTCTTTGTCGTATCACAATAAAATCCTGCTGCAACCGGGAAAGCTTGCCTGTACCTGTATATAGCAGTTCTGACCACAATTTCAGTGGTCACATTCGACTATTTTAGAAACTGGCAAAAAATCGCAACCCCGAATTGACACGCTCACTTAGCGTCAGCACATCAGGCGAAATTAAGTTGAGTCTGGAGGTGCCAACTCTGGCACCTCCGACCAACTCGGGGATTTTACTAAATTATACGACTCCCTGCCTTAACCTTTAGCAGGTGTAATGCACGTTCTAGTCAGCTTGTCTGCGTAAAAAAGCAGGAATATCAAGGTATTCCACATCATGACCGTCAGTCGTAGGACCTGTTCCTGCAGAAGCGCCTCTTGCGCTCTTACGAACCACCGACGGCTTATCATAATTGGCATAAGGTGATGCAGCTGGAGCAGCTGGTCTGCCGCCTGCCGTATCAGCACCGCGACCACCATGCTGACCGTACGGAGAACCACCACCGGCTCCCGCAGCAACAGCACGCGTTTGTACAGCTGTCTGAACTGAACGCAACTGATGTGATTGCTGCTGGTGACCCAGACCGGTTGCCACAACCGTGACTCGCAACTCACCTTCAAGCGCTTCATCGATAGCGGTACCGACAACCACCGTGGCATCGTCTGCTGCGAATGCACGAACAACGTTACCAACTTCTTCGAATTCACCGATAGCCATATCAAGGCCAGCTGTGATGTTGACGAGAATACCGCGAGCACCCGCCAAGTCGATATCTTCAAGCAGCGGACTGGAGATTGCCATTTCAGCAGCTTCAGTTGCACGCTCATCACCGCGTCCAACGCCAGAACCCATCATTGCCAGACCCATTTCACTCATGACGGTGCGAACATCGGCAAAGTCAACGTTGATCAGGCCAGGGTTTGTGATGAGTTCTGCGATACCTTGAACAGCACCACGAAGAACATCGTTTGCAGCTTTGAAGGCATCCAACAAGCTGATGTTCTTACCCAGAACTGACAGTAGCTTTTCATTAGGGATAGTGATGAGTGAATCAACATGACCCCGTAGCTCTTCGATACCGGCTTCAGCAGTACGCATACGCTTGTTGCCTTCGAAAGGGAAAGGCTTTGTTACAACAGCAACAGTCAGCACGCCCATTTCACGAGCGATCTGAGCAACAACAGGAATTGCACCTGTACCTGTACCACCGCCCATGCCGGCAGTGATGAACAACATGTCAGTACCTTCGATCAGGTCCTGGATGCGATCACGATCTTCCATCGCCGCTTGGCGACCAATTTCTGGGTTAGCACCAGCGCCCAGACCTTTAGTAATGCTTTGTCCAATATGCAGCACAGTTTGCGCGTGCATGTTTTTTAGGGCTTGAGCATCTGTGTTTGCACAAATGAAATCAACGCCTTCGATACCTGACGCGACCATGTGCTGTACAGCGTTACTTCCGCCGCCGCCGACACCGACTAATTTGATGACGGGTGAATCATTGATTGAGTCAACGAGTTCAAACATTATGTGTTTCTCCTAATCTAGTTACTTGAGTCGTACGTTCTCTATGCGATCGGTATCTTGTTGCACCGTTTTCGCTCCCGGGTTTACTTAAAAATTCTTTCTGATCCACTCAGTCATCATGGTCAACAAGCCTTTTTTAGAGCGTGTGTCGACCGGCTCACTGCGTGGGTTACTACGACTTCGCTGTCCGTAGAGCAGCAATCCAACACCTGTGGCATGAATTGGGTTTTTAGCCATCTCTGACAATCCATTTACATGCTGTGGTACTCCTAACCTAACTGGCATATGAAAAATCTCCTCGGCCAGTTCCACCACGCCTTCCATTTTTGAAGTACCGCCGGTTAAAACAACCCCGGCCGCACAGGCGTCTTCAAATCCGCTGCGTCTTAGTTCTCCCTGAACCAATCCAAGCAACTCTTCGTATCGCGGCTCTACGACTTCCGCGAGTGTTTGTCTTGCCAGACGACGCGCATTTCTATCGCCAACGCCTGGTACCTCTATCATGTCGTCCGGGCTTGCCAGCTGGCGAAGCGCACAGGCGTACTTAACTTTTATTTCCTCGGCAAATTGCGTAGGTGTTCTGAACGCGACTGCGATGTCATTAGTCACTTGATCGCCTGCAATGGGAATAACAGCGGTGTGTCTAATTGCGCCTTCAGTAAACACAGCGATGTCAGTTGTGCCACCACCCATGTCCACCAACAAAACACCTAAATCTCTTTCATCATCGGTTAAAACTGAATGGCTGGAAGCAAGTTGTTCGAGGATGACATCTTCTACTTCAAGGTTACAACGTTGTATGCACTTGGCTATGTTTTGTGCAGCACTTATTGAACCTGTAACAAGATGTACTTTCGCCTCTAATCTTACACCAGACATGCCTACTGGTTGGTGTATTCCATCCTGACTATCGATAATAAATTCTTGTGGCAACACATGAAGAATTCTTTGATCAGCAGGTATAGCGACTGCCTTAGCAGCATCAACAACACGATCAACATCATCTTGCTCAACTTCTGAATTTTTTATTGCAACAATACCGTGCGAGTTGAGACTTTTTATATGAGAACCGGCAATACCTGCGAACACAGAACGTATCTGTACATCCGCCATTTGTTCGGCTTCTTCTATAGCTTTACTAATCGCATGCACTGTTGCATCAATGTTGATAACAACACCTTTCTTCAAACCTTGAGAAGGATGCGTACCCAATGCAAGCAACTCGAGTTCACCGTCTTCATCTACCTCGGCGACGAGCGCGACAATCTTCGACGTACCAATGTCGAGACCGACTACCATTTGTTTTTCTGGTGTAGACACCGTTAGGATCCCTTTCTCATTGCACTAACCCCTGCCCTGATTGCGACGGCTGGAGTCCCAGCTGCTGCGCAATATCTCTTCTTCCGTACCCACCGAGCGCAAATCCGTTGCTATAGCGCATGTCAAACGTTGTTGGACCACGCGAGCTTTCGTTATCAATTGACGTCGAAGCGCTTCCAGCCAATCGATCGTAGACATCTAGAAAACGGTTCAGACGAAGGTCTCTTTTTTCATAACCGAGCTTGACTGTGACTTGCTCTGACAATTCCAGAGTCTGAGAACCCCGGCTGTCCTCATTGAGCACGCCGATAGTTAGGCCAACGCGTGCCAATCGCGCCTCGTAGTCTCTGAAAGTGTCCAGCAATACGCCATGACGACCCGGTGCACCCGAGATCAGCGGCAGCGTGCTGAATACCTCGCTCCATTGGGCATATCGAGGGTTGTCCAACTGCAATTGAGGTGGCGTGAACAGTTCCAATCGCTTACTGATCAAACTGTCGTCATTCCATCGAGCCGTGGGTTCGTGTTCTTCAACACGAACCTCAATGCGCGACGGCCAAACACGACTAACTCTGGCATGAGCTACCCAGGGAAGCTCATCGACCGCACGTCTTACGCTGTCAATATCTAAGCTGTAAAAACCAGCGCCTGTAAATTCTTGTACCACCGCAATTAGCGCATCGCGGTCTTCGTAATCGACGGTACCCAGGATATCCACATTAGTTACCGGGAATCGATCCGGGTCTTGTGCCAGTCGAGATCCGAAAACACTCAACGCCACCAACAGTATCAAACCGATTGCGCCAATACTCCAACGCGTGGTCAGCGATACTCGTGGTGCTGCCAATGGCAACACTGGGCCGCTTCCCAACAGTTGCTCGGCAGGAGTGCTCATGCGGCTAGCTCCTCTGCACTTAATGTATCGGACAGAATCTGCATGCACACTGTTTCGAAATCTACGCCTGCTTGTCTAGCTGCAATCGGAACAAGACTATGACTGGTCATGCCCGGCGCGGTGTTGCATTCAATAAAATGCGGCTCACCCGATGCATCTAGCATGAAATCTATTCTGGCCCAGGTGCGACAATCCATGGCGGCGAAAACCTGTAGCGCCATAGAATTAATTTTATTAATGGTTGCAGCAGGAAGATCTACTGGACATTGATAAGTCGTGTCCTCTGCAAAATACTTGGCTTCGTAGTCATAGAAACCACTCGCCGGTTCCATGCTGACCAATGGCAGAACCGTGTTGCCTATCACCGTTGCGGCAAGCTCAAGCCCGGTCATTTTTTGCTCAACGAGAACGGGGCCGTATCGACGCGCCTCATTAAAAGCCTGAGAGAGTTTTTCACCGTCATCAAGTATGGACACACCAATACTCGATCCTTCCGTGGTTGGCTTGACTACCAGAGGATAACCAATGGCCGCAGCCGCAGATTTTGCCTCCTCAAGGTTGAACACTAACTCGGCTTTGGGAGTTGCTACTCCCGAAAGTGATGCCAACGCTTTTGCCCGCCATTTGTCCATACAAAGCGCGGAGCCTAAAACACCAGTACCGGTATATGGGATACCCGCCAACTCCAGAGCACCTTGAAGCGTTCCATCTTCACCGCCTCGTCCATGCAATATAAGAAACGCGCGATCAAAACCACCTTCGATCAATACGTTGGCAATATCACGACCAGCGTCCATGGCGTGAGCATCGACGCCCGCTGAGGTGAGCGAATCGAAAACCTGTTGTCCGCTCATGAGCGAGACTTCCCGCTCAGCAGACCATCCGCCCATGACCACAGCCACCTTGCCGAAGCATTGCGGCTTAAAGCTGCGCAAGGTAAACAAAGACTCATTCATTGTGAGCCTCCACTGCCACCAAACGGCTTTTTGGAAAATGCTCGGGCAACGTCAACGCAAGCCCGCCTACTGTGCCGGCTCCCAGTGTGAGTACGATGTCACCATCTTCGATGATGCGAGCAAGCGCCTCTGGTGAATCATTGATATCTTCTACAAAGATCGGTTCAACAGCCCCGCGATTACGAATAGCCCGCGCCAGAGCACGACCATCCGCGCCGGTAATATGCTCTTCGCCAGCGGCGTACACTTCACTGAGTAACAGAACGTCCGTTAAAGACAAGGCTTCAGCAAAGTCTTCGAACAAATCACGGGTTCGGGTGTACCGGTGCGGCTGAAAAATAACAACCATACGACGGTCAGGCCATCCGCCCCGAATGGCTTTGAGCGTTGCGGCAACTTCAGTTGGGTGATGACCATAGTCATCCAGCAACTCTGCTGTACCACCGTCAAAGTAAAGCTGGCCATGTGACTGAGCTCGACGACCCACACCTGCAAAACGAGACAAGGCCCGCTTACTGGCTTTGACAGGTACGCCAAGTTCCAAGGCGACCGTAATGGCCGCCAGCGCATTAAGCACATTGTGTCGGCCGGGCATGTTCAACGCGATATCACGAATCTCACTACTGACATCGCCACCATCATCGATACGCACATCGAAGTACATGCGCAATCCTTCTTGACGGACATTGAGCGCTTGAACATCTGCTGCGTCGTCGAATCCATAAGTCCGCACGGGCCTTCCGACTCTTGGCAATACATCCCGAATATTTTCATCGTCTATGCACACAATCGCCAAACCGTAAAACGGCAGGTGCATAAGAAAATCGACGAAGGTCTGTTTTAATTTTTCAAAATCACCGTCATACGTTGATAAGTGATCCGCATCGATGTTGGTCACGATAGACATAACGGGCTGCAAATAGAGGAAAGAGGCATCGCTTTCGTCGGCCTCTGCTACCAACCATTCAGACTGTCCCAAATAGGCATTCGTTGAAGAACTGTTTAGCCTGCCACCAATGACGTAAGTGGGGTCCATACCCCCTTCGGTTAGTAAGCTGGCAACCAGACTGGTAGTCGTTGTTTTTCCATGCGTCCCTGCCACTGCTATGCCCTGTTGAAAGCGCATGAGCTCTGCCAGCATTTCTGCACGACGGACAACGGGGATACGCATCTCTCTTGCGCGTACTAACTCAGGGTTGTCTTCTGGCACCGCTGTGGATATGACGACGACATCTGCATCTTCAACGTGTTCGGCGGCGTGTCCGCGTTTAACCACAATGCCCAGACTTTCCAGACGCTTCGTGAGTGCATTGCTACCGAGATCTGAACCACTGACCCTGAAGCCCAAGTGATGCATGACTTCGGCAATACCACCCATACCGACACCACCGATGCCAATGAAGTGCATTGCCCGCACGCGTCGCATCTGTCCTTTCACAACCGGCGAAATATCAACAACCATTAGCTGGATACCTCTATTAGTGCATCTGCCACCACCGCAGCAGCGGAAGGCATGAAACAGCTTTTGGCCGCCTGACTCATTTTGTTCAGCAACGATCTATCATTTAGTAACGGTTGAATTGCCTGAGCCAGAGACGCAGGAGTAAGTTGATCCTGAGGTAACAAAACAGCAGCCCCCACATTGGATAAATGCTGCGCATTTTTTGTCTGGTGGTCATCGACTGCAAACGGAAATGGCACTAGCACACTAGGCATTCCCAACGCGCTTAACTCAGTGACGGTCATAGCCCCACTTCGACAAATAACGAGATCAGCCTGCTCATAGGCCCCTGCCATATCGTCAATGAAATCGGAAACTTCGCAGACCGCCTTTGAAGCATTGGCATAACGACCACGAACCGCATCACCGTCTTGCATACCCGCTTGATGTCGGACGTGGACAACTTCGTCCAGCTCGGCAATCGCTAGCGGCACTATCTCGTTGAGCGCGCGCGCACCACGACTGCCACCCACAATCAAAATATTTAACGGTGCAACGCTTTCATGCTGCTTTGATGCACGTGATGCTAGTTGCGCAATTCGGGTACTGACTGGATTGCCGACAACCTGCTCTCCCGTTTTATCGCCAAAGGCACCCGGGAAGGCAGAAAAAACACGACTAGCTAATCCGCTCAAGCAACGGTTTGTCATACCGGCAACCGCATTTTGCTCATGCAGCACAAGAGGCTTTCTTAGCAGCAAAGCCGCAATACCAACAGGTCCCGATACAAAGCCGCCCATACCCAACACCGCACGAGGCTTCAGCGAGTACACAAGCCGGAGACTTTGAAAGCACGAGCGCAACAATTTAAACGGACCCACAAGCGTTTGCAGAATGTTTTTCCCACGCAAGCCGGCAACGGAGATCCATCGAATATCGATACCCGCGGCAGGCACAAGACGCGCCTCCAAACCGGATGTTGTACCCAACCAGACAACCGGGATATCCCGCTCGCGAAGCTCATCAACAACCGCAAGCGCTGGAATAACGTGCCCGCCAGTACCGCCAGCTGCTATCACGACAGGTTGCATCATGCAGCACCTCCCGTAGATTTACTTTCGCGTGCATGCAATGCCAGATGAGCGTTCTGACGAAGCTCCCATTCAACCCGAAGTAATAAACTGAAAGTGATGGCAAATACGACCGCACTACTACCGCCATAACTCATCAATGGCAACGTGATTCCCTTAGTAGGAAGAATGCCCAGATTCACGCCCATGTTGATAAAGGATTGCAGACCAATCCAAGAGCCAATTCCCAGCGCTATGAATCCGGCAAATCGATTACCTTGCTCATCAGCAATTTTTGCTAATCGAAAGCAGCGCCAAACGATAAAGCAATACAAAAATATTAAGAACAATGCCCCGAGCATGCCTAATTCTTCGCACAGCACGGCAAACAGAAAATCGGTGTGTGCCTCAGGCAAATAGAACAGCTTTTGCACACTGTTGCCAAACCCTGTACCGGTTAAGCCACCGCTTCCAATCGCGATCAACGACTGAGTTAACTGAAAGCCTGCACCAAACGGGTCTTCAAACGGGTCAAGAAAACTGGAGAAGCGTCTTAGTCGATAGCTAGATGTCATTACCAGTGCAGTACCTACGGTACCGAGCACTGCCACCATCGCCAGGAACTGACTGAATCGAACCCCCGCCACTAACAACATGATGATGGCCGTTGCGACAATAACAACAGCAGCCCCAAAATCGGGCTCTAGCAGTAACAACCCGCCAGCCACACAGATCAAGACAAGCGGCCTGATGAATCCGCCGAACGTGGTTTGTACTAGATAACCGCGGCGCACCAAGTAGCCGGCTAAGTACACGATGACGAAAAGCTTCACCGTCTCTGAAACCTGAATGGTAAATGCACCGACATCGATCCAACGGCGACTACCGTTCACTTCCTTACCAATACCCGGAATAAGTACCAACGTCAGAAACACCAGTGAGGTAATAATCAGGTGCGGCCCGTATTTTTCCCACACAGCCAATGGCAAGCGAAAAATTAGAACACCAAAAACGCAACCAATGCTCAAGAAGATCAGCTGTCGCGTTAAGAAATGGAATGGGTTGTTATAGTTCTCCGCAGCAAACGCCATCGACGCCGAACCAATCATGGCTGCGCCAAACAACCCAAGCGTTAAAATAGAGATGAGCAAAGCGTGATCAGAAAATTTCTGACCAGACAACGGATTGGCCACTTGTACCGATACCGGCGTGCTACTGGAAGCCACTCTGGAGACTAAGGTGCTCATGCAGCCAGCACCTCCTCAACCGTGGCAGCAAACTGCTCTCCACGATCTTCAAAATTGCGAAACATATCGAAGCTTGAACACGCTGGCGATAACAACACGACGTCGCCATCTTTCGCATGCTGGTGAGCCGCTTCAACAGCGCTCCTAAGCTCCTCAGCCATAATGATCGTTGTGGAGCCTTCCAGCTGATTGCGGATTTGCGCACGATCCCGACCAATGAGTATGAGTAACTTGACGCGCTGCTCGACAAGCTGTCGCAAAGCGCTGAAATCAGCCCCTTTTGAAATACCACCGGCAATTAAAATAACCGATCCGGGCATAGCTTGAATGGCCTTACTGCACGCATCAATATTGGTCCCTTTGGAATCGTTGTACCAACGCACACCTTTAGACTCACCAATGTATTCACTTCTGTGAGGTAATCCGGCGAAACCGACAAGGCCTTTTTTAAGTGCTGTAAAAGGCACTTGCAATGGCTCTATAAGCGCAAGAACAGCCAAGGCATTAGCGGCATTGTGATCACCTGGCACCGATAGCTCGCTCTGATCAAGAAACGCAAAATTCTCATCACACAACCATGTTTGGTCGTTTTTAATTACCCGGTGCCAACGACTGTTTTGATCTGACTGGGTTGATAAGGTGAATTTTTCGCAGACACCCTCAATGGATTCATCATCTTGAGGCCACGTACGAGGATCATCCTGATTGACAACGCAGTACTCAGCATCTTTCAATAGTGATCGCTTTACGGCTGCGTAGTGCTCAATATCATCGTAACGATCCAGATGATCATCGCTAACATTCAACACGGCAGCTGCCAGAGGCTTCAACGAACGTGTTGATTCAAGCTGGTAGCTTGAAAGCTCCAACACATAAACATCCGCAGATTCGCCAAGACTATCTAAGGCTGGTAAACCAATATTTCCGCATGCTATTGCGTTGATTCCGGCCCCTTGTAGTGTGTGTGCAATCCAGGAAACCACTGTGCTCTTGCCATTAGAACCCGTAACCGCAATCACCGGTGCTTCGACAACCCCGGCAAAGAGTTCTATGTCTCCAATGACATCAACACCTGCGGCAATCGCCTCCTTGATTGACGTCAGCGATCGGGGTACGCCCGGACTAAGGACTAAAACATCGAAAGTCTTAAACAGATCAGCACTGAACTGTGTGTGAAATTCACACGACAAATTAGCCGTATGGGTGTCAGCAGTTTGCTGATCACATTCATCCGCTACTTCAAAAGTCACATCGTGCAATTGAAGAAAACGCGCAACAGAGGCACCTGTTGAGCCAAAGCCAACAATAAGCACACGCTTTGTTGTCAATGTACGCGGATGCATTAGCGGATCTTCAGGGTCGACAGACCCACCAAAACAAGGATGACGGTGATAATCCAAAACCGCACGATGATGCGTGGCTCAGGCCAACCTTTGAGTTCGAAGTGATGATGGATGGGCGCCATCCGAAAAATTCGCTTACCCGTCATCTTGTATGAGCCAACCTGCAGAATGACTGAAACAGCTTCTAACACGAAAATACCGCCCATAATGAACAGGACGAATTCCTGTCGCACCATGATGGCTACAACGCCTAAAGAGGCACCGATACTCAAAGCACCGACATCACCCATAAATACTTGCGCCGGATACGTGTTGAACCATAAAAAGCCCAAACCCGCACCGACCAGTGCACTACAAAATACGGTGAGTTCACCTGCACCTTTTATATTCGGTATACCCAGATAACCGGCAAAAATGGCGTGTCCGGCTAGATACGCAATAAGCCCTAATCCTGCAGCCACCATGACCGAAGGCAAAATGGCAAGACCATCAAGACCGTCAGTTAAGTTCACGGCATTGCTGCTACCGACGATAACCAAAAACGCAAAGGGAATGAACACCCAACCTAAGTAAATACCCGCTTCCTTGAAAAAAGGAATTAGAAGTTCAAGCTCTGCTCTTTCGGTTGCGGTGTTATACAAAATGGCCACAGCCGCCAAGGCTATGAGAGTTTGCCAAAGCAGTTTTTCGCGAGCCGTTAAGCCGACAGAATTTGAAAGCACCACCTTGCGGTAATCGTCGACCCAACCGATAGCGCCAAACCCTACGCACACAAACAGCACGATCCAAACCTGACGTACAGCAAGATCAGACCAAATAAGTGTACTCAGAGCGACAGCCACAATGATCATCGCCCCACCCATAGTCGGTGTACCCGCTTTTACCAGGTGAGACTGTGGACCGTCACTGCGCACAGACTGCCCAATCTTTGCCTCGGTAAGCCATCGGATAAGCAAGGGGCCGAACACGAGACAAATTAACAGCGCCGTTAGTGCCGAGAATATTGCGCGTACCGTGATGTATCGGACAACATCAAAACCCGGATCAACCACAGACAGCCACTCACCGATTAGAAGCATCATAAAGTATGCTCCCGGGTTGCGACGCGCCGTGACTTAGGCACAGGCATTAACGCTTTTACGACTCTTTCCATCCTGGAACTTCTTGATCCTTTTATAAGAACGGTGACACCTTCGTTTAACAGTGGCTTCAGTTCGGCAACCAACGATTCTTGATCGACAAAGTGACCACCCTCAGTGGAGTTTGTCTTTCCCGATTCGGCATCCGATTTTTTACTCAATGCGGCGCCTGCCTGGTTAACGGCTGCCGACACTGATTTAGTTTTACTCTCAGCTTTCTTAAGCTTGGATACCTGCGCACTCTTAAACGATTTGAACGCATGCGAGGCGAGCGGTCCGGTTGTCCAAAGACCATCGATACCATTTTGCTTAGCGTAAGCACCAACACGTGCATGCAAGGTTTCTGCGTCTGAACCCAGTTCGCCCATATCCCCAAGCACCATATAGCGAACACCATCAAATCGTGACAACACGTTGATTGCTTGTTTTGCTGAATCAGGATTGGCGTTGTAACTATCATCGATAAGCGTGGCACCTTGAACACCAGGCTTCTTCTCTAAACGTCCGGGTATTGAGCGGACACTTTCCAGTCCTCGGACAATGTTGACAGCCTGAACATCTAAACACTGCACTGCAGCGACAGCTGCCAAGGCGTTCATTCCATTGTGATCACCACTGAGCTGAAAGCGTGGTGAAAGCGTTGTACCCAGAGTCTCAATATTCAATCCAGCGCCCGGAACACCTTGCACATCGCAGCCCGACTTCACTCCGAATTCACGCTTGTTGCAATGTGAGGCGGCATCGCGCATAAAATCCGCGAATGCATCATCGGCATTAATCACGGCGTAGCCATCCTTGCTTAAGCCTGCATATATTTCAGACTTTGCGCGGGCAATTCCTTCTGTGCTACCAAAGCCTTCAAGGTGTGCTGACCCTACGTTGTTAACCAGTGCAACGTCAGGCTTTGCTATTTGTACAAGTCGGGCAATTTCACCGGCGTGATTCGCACCCATTTCCACCACAGCGTACAAATGCTCTGAACGCATCCCCAGCAATGTCAACGGCACACCGATTTCGTTATTCAAATTCCCTTTCGTCGACAACACAGGGCCCAACTGACGAAGAATGGCAGTGATGATCTCTTTCACGCTGGTTTTTCCATTACTGCCCGTTATGGCAATAGTGGGTATATCAAAGCGCTGCGCCCACCATGTGGCTAGGCGACCCAATGCAACCACTGTGTCTTCTACAACCAATTGGGGCAGATCTGTATCTACCCTCTCGTGCACGAGAAGAGCTGCTGCACCTGCCTCTTTCGCAGCAGATACAAATTCATGACCGTTAAATGTCTCGCCATGAATGGCGACGTACAAGTTACCCGGTGCAAGCGTGCGCGTATCGATGCTGACACCGTTTACCTGAGCGTCATTTCCACGTAAGTCGGCTTGTAACGCAGATGCACAGTCCGCAATTGAAAAACTCATGCTCATGACGCCACCTCAAGTGCCGCCAGAACTTCTTCACGATCGCTAAACGGGTAGCGCGTGTTACCAATAATTTGATAGTCCTCGTGCCCTTTTCCGGCAACCAGTACTAAGTCGTTAGGTTGAGCTTGAGACACGGCATGCCGAATCGCTTCAGAGCGGTTAGCCAGCACCATGACGTCTTCTGGCTTTTCAAAGCCTTTCATGGCAGCCGCAATAATATCTTCAGATGCTTCGGTGCGCGGATTATCGTCTGTTAACACAATGTAGTCAGCCTGCTCGGCAGCTCGTGCCATTGGCGCACGCTTACCCGGATCACGATCTCCACCGCATCCGAAAACCACCCAGAGACTGCCACGGCAATGGACTCGAACAGACTCAATAGCAACACTTAAAGCTTGAGGTGTGTGAGAGAAATCAACGACAACAGTTGGAGATCCTTGTCCACCAAATCGCTCCATTCGCCCCTCTACCGGCTTAACAACAGAGAGGCCATGACGCGCCTCATTGGCAGCGACACCACAGGCACGAAGACTGGCATAGCAAGCCAGTAAATTATCTACGTTGAACTGACCTAGCAGTGAGGTACTGACATGTGCAGATTGATCTCCCTCAGACAAGGTAAAAGACAAGCCCGTGTCATCCGCTGTGACATCACACGCAGACAAACTAAGCACGTCGTCACGCTCAAGAGAACTTGACTCGATATCCGTACCGAGACGCTCGGCTCTGTAGGCAATTTTCCGAGCAGAAGACGGTTTGCCAGCTAAAAGCTCTCGACCTAATGAGTCAGCGCCATTAAGCACCATCGTCGATAAATCAGGCCATGAAAACAAAGAGGCTTTAGAGGCTTTGTAGTGCTCAACAGTCTTGTGATAGTCCAGATGATCACGACCAAAGTTTGTCAGCACAGCAACATCGATAGAGAGATCTTTCAAGCGCTGTTCAGCCAGCCCATGAGAAGATGCCTCTAACGCAACAAGCTCTGCACCTTCGCGTTGAAGACTGGCTAGCATGCGTCGCAAACTGACGACATCAGGGGTTGTGAGCTCAGTGCTATCCAACTGATCTCCCAGGCCCCAACCCAGCGTGCCGATATAGCCGCAACGCTTTCCAACTGCATCGAACGCTTGAGCGATAAAGCGGCAGACAGAGGTCTTTCCATCCGTACCTGTAACCGCGATGACGGTCATTGAGCGATCAGGGTAGCCGTAAAAACGCGCTGCGATGTCAGCACATCGTGATGCAAGATCGTCTACCGCCACGACCGGCACACCGCTACTGCGAATCGATTGAATAACATCAGCAAATGAATCTACATCGTCGCTTGCAATCACCACAGCAGCAGCGCCCGCATCCACAGCCGCTTGAGCGTAACGCATACCATGAGTCACCGCGCCATCAACAGCTAGGTATAGATCTCCGCGTTCAATCAAACGGCTATCGAGACTGACACCGCCAACACGAGTATCAGGCAATGACTCGCTTACCCAATCGCTTAGCAATGCGTTCAGCGTCCAGCTTGTTGATTCAAGGCGGCTCACGAGTTGTCACCTTCGTCGTGCATCATTGGAATAGTGACTTCAGCACGCCTGTCATCGACAGCGTCCGGTTCGATTCCACCCAAACGCAATGCCTGTGACATAACCTCGGCAAAAACAGGGGCTGCAACAACACCACCGAAGTGCTGTCCAGCTTTGGGATCTTTAACGACAACGGCTATAGCGAGCCGTGGATCTGATGCAGGTGCGAAGCCTGCAAACACGGCAATGTAACGATTTTCCGCATAACCGCCTTCTTGCGATCGATGCGATGTACCGGTTTTACCCGCTACGCGATACCCCGGTACCTGTGCACGCTTACCAGTGCCTTTGCTCACGACTGATTCAAGCATGGCCTGAACCTCGCGCGCGATGTCTTTATCTATAACTCGCCGGCCTGCGGGTGCCTCATCCAACGCAAGGTAAGAGACAGGTGGCATCACACCATCATTGGCAAGTGTTGCGTAGGCACGCACCAACTGCACTGCAGATACGGATATGCCATATCCGTAGGAGATAGTCGCCTGCTCCGTGTGATTCCATACGGTAGGGTGATTGAAAAAACCCGCGACTTCGCCGGGGAATTCCGTACCTGGCGGCGTGCCGAAACCGAAAGAGTCGAATACAGACCACATCTGTTCTTCCTCTAACTGGCTGGCAATTTTACTGATACCGACGTTGCTTGACTTGGTCACAATACCGCGCAAATCCAACCAGCCGTGATCTTTCCCATCGTCAGTTATTTCATAACGACCAATGGTGTAACGACCCGGTGATGTAAAGACGATGTCTTCCGGTGTGAAGTTACCTGACTCCAACGCAGCTGCAATCGTGAACGGCTTCATTGTCGAACCGGGCTCAAACACATCAGTCACGGCTCGATTACGTTGTCGGCCACCGGTACGATCTGACGTATCGTTCGGGTTATAGGTCGGGTAATTCACCATGGCCATGATTTCACCCGTACGAGTGTCCATGACCACAACCGAACCGGATTCAGCTTCGCTATCGGTGACTGCCTTCTCTAAAGAACGACTCGCGAAATATTGCAATTGCCGATCAATACTTAAGCGCAAGTCCTGACCAGGAATAGCAGGCTTAACGACATCCATACCTGTAATTTCACGGCCTGTTCTGTCACGCGTTACACGACGCAATCCGGACTCACCCGCAAGATAATTTTCGTAGGCCATCTCAAGACCTTCGCGCCCCTTATCATCGATGCCGGTAAAGCCGACAACATGAGCCGCTGCACTTCCACTAGGGTAGTAACGTCGATACTCCTGAAGCACTTTTACCGAATCAACACCCAATGCCAAAACCGAATCCACCGTCTCAGGAAGCACATGACGCTTGATATAAATGAATTCTTTTTTGCGCTCATGCGCACTGTCGACACGGTTAATAAGCTTGTCTGCATCAATACCTAATGCAGCAGCAACACCACGCAACGCTTTGCGATCTTCAAACAAATTCTTCGGCACACCCCAAAGTGACGGGATAGGTGTACTGATCGCTAACGGATCGCCAGCCCTGTCCAGCAAATCTCCTCGATTAGCCGGAATCGGAACTGTTCTGAGCTGACGAGCTTTGCCCTCACTGACGTAGAAGTCGCGTTCCACAACTTGCAATTGAGCCGTGCGAACAACCAAGGCCATAGCCATGGTGAAAAAACAAAACATGACCAACCCGCGTCGCCGCGACCAGTTGGAAAGCTCTGCTCCTTTTGCCGGAGCTTTTTTTATTGGCGCTCTCATCGGACAATCATCACTGAGCCGTCCAGGCCCGGATAAACCATTCCCAATCGCTCACGCGCTATACGCTCAACCAAACCATGCTCTGAGAATGTGCTCTCTTCGATTTGTAACTGACTCCACTGCACATCCAGCGCGTCGATGGTGCGCTGATTACGACTGAGCTCAACATAGGCTTGTCGGCTAAGATGCTTTGAATAAGCCACAGCGATGGCCGAACAAAAACATAACGCGGCAACCAATACAGACATAACAGCGTAACGAGTCATAACACTCGCTCCGCAACGCGAAGTACCGCGCTTCTTGCGCGCGGATTTCGCTCAAGCTCTTCAGCACTTGCCTTGATGGGCTTACTCACCACTTTCCAAGGGTGCGCTTCAAGCGCTGGCTGAGGCAAGTGCCTAGGAATTTTCGGATCAGGAATAGGCTGTCGCAACGCTCTCTTAACCAAACGATCTTCCAGCGAGTGAAAACTAATCACGGCAAGACGTCCACCCACCTTAAGAGCAGTCGCAGCCACTTCAAGAGCGTGGCTTACAGCCTCAAGTTCACCGTTTATTTTGATTCGTATAGCCTGAAAGCTTCGTGTTGCAGGATGATGATGACGCTCCCAACGCGGGTGCGCGGCTTTGACAATTTCGGCCAGTTGAGCAGTACGAAGGAGAGGCTTTTCGGCGCGCGCAGCAACGATTGCTCCCGCAATTCGCTTGGCGTATCGCTCTTCACCAAAGTCCCTTAACACCTGCACCAACTCACCCTCACTCACCCCCGCCAGCCATTGCGCGGCTGATAGCCCGCTGCCCGGATCCATGCGCATATCCAACTCCCCGTCTCGCGAGAAACCGAAGCCTCGCTCTGCGACATCAAGCTGAGGTGACGACACACCCAGATCCATTAGCAACCCGTCTACATCCCCAAACCACTGCCGCTCTTCAAGCACTTGCGCCATGTCAGCGAAATTTGCCTGGTGAATCGAAAATCTCGACTCACCTGAAAAACGTGCAGAAGCATCTGCAATTGCCTCCGGATCTCTGTCCAGAGCCAACAACTGTCCAGCTTCTCCGAGCTGTGACAGCAAAAATCCACTATGACCACCACGACCGTAGGTCGCGTCTACATACTTACCGTCAGCGCTAAGTGACAATGCGTCGACGGCCTCGTGCATCAAAACTGACACATGACTGGGCGCCTTTGATGCGTCCAAGTCAGGCTTCAAAACGATATGTTCTGCAGTTCAACCGGCATATCAGCCGGATCCATATCCGCTACTTCTTGCTTCCACTTTTCAGACTCGATTTCCCAAGTCCGCTCGTCCCACAGCTCGAACTTCTTCCCTTGACCGATCAGCACACCTTTGCGATCCAACGCTGCGTACTCACGCAATTCAGCAGGGAGCAGCATGCGTCCGTTGCTATCAAGATCGATATCCGTCGCATAGCCGATAAACAGCCGCTGAATAGCTCTGGTTGCTCGCGTCGAATTCGGCAATTCGTTCAGTTTCTTTTCAACTTCTTCCCAAACCGGCTTTGGGTACACCAGCAAACAGCGACTCGGATCAGCGGTCACAACCAGCTCGTGAACACCGTTTTCTTCAAGGCGATCTCGATGGTTCTTGGGCATTGCCAAACGTCCTTTGGCATCTATGCTCAATTTTGTTATGCCCCGGAACCGCATAATTCGCTAAAAATTATCCACAATTTGCCACTCAAGGGCACTGGCGCCCACTATACGACCCCAATAACAAAAGTTCAATAAAAAGAGAGCTAATCCACAAAATTTTCCTAACAAAGACAAGCATTTAGGAAAATCCCACAGCCTCATTACAATCAATGACTTACGTGGTGTTTGGTAGAAACAAGATGAGAAAATCAGCGGAAGCTAACCGTTTTTACACACTTAACCGGCTAACCGCGCATAAAAAATAGAATTTCTGACACTTGAGGCGGCAATTCCCGATGACTGGATGGCTCAATCACTTGAAACCGGTTACTTACCCGCGCAGGCACGAATCAAGCGAATTACCTGTTCAGAAACACCTGCAATATGCCGCCTACTGATTAGGGACATAAAATCAGGTTTGGTCGGAAAATGAAGCAACTGGATATGAGCTGCGTGAGTCGGTGGGTAGCAGGTAACAACCAGCTCCAGCACCCAGCATCTGTCGGCATCACCTGCCCAGAATGTTCAATGAAGGGGGCGTTCACGACAAAACGACGCTCATATGACGAACACCGGGACACGCTGTCCTGCTCTGCCGTCTGCCCTTCCTGCAGCACTCAGGTTCACCTATGGATCGTTGATGCCGTGGGAACGTCCAAGCACATTGAGAAAGAAGACCCCAAGATGTTCATGATGCCCGGGGCAAAAGATGCAGTGGATCTATCTGATTTACCTGACAATGTGCCGCCCAAGGTTGCTCAATACTGTGCGTCGACAATGGACGTGTACAGCAGCGGTAATCTGACCGCGACTACCGTGCTTGCACAGTCTGCGCTGGAGTCAATATTTGATGACTTTCTGCCCGTGGGCAACAGCCGCACAACGCTGCCAAAACTTATTCAAGACTCCATCGGCGGCATGGACCTGGACGCACCACTTAACGAAATCGCAAACTCTTTCCGACCGGAGGGCACACTGGACAGTTTATTTTCCAGCAGCCAGCACACCAGTAAGGAATCAGCCGATGCAATGATGGCCTTGCTCGATAAGCTGATTAACTACTTGTACGTCATGCCCGGCGAATTCGCCAAACTTCAGGAAGAATTTACGGAATTGAATCGCACCACTAACCTTGCGCGCAAAGGCCTGGACGACGGTCGACGAGACGCGGCCTAAGGGTTAGCGATAATAAGGTGGGAGTTGGCCATAAGCCGGGTTCTGTCTAGGGTTATCATTCATCTAGGCGTCATGTCACCATGACGCTCAAGCGACCTACCCGGGGACAGCGCGGACCACGCCAATGTCCCTCTATTTGGTCTTGCTCCAGACGGGGTTTACCATGCCATCGAATGTTGCCACCGATGCGGTGCGCTCTTACCGCACCCTTTCACCCTTACCGGTACTGATTTGCCTTGCGGCAAACAATACTTAGGCGGTCTACTCTCTGCTGCACTTTCCGTAGGCTCGCGCCCCCCAGGTGTTACCTGGCGCCTTGTCCTGTGGAGCCCGGACTTTCCTCCATCGGTGTGATGCTGCTTACACAGCTAAACCGACAGCGACAACCAGGCCAACTCCCGCGCGGATGATATCACTGTCGCTGAAGCTCAAGTGCGCGATCGTAGGCTGTTTTTCGCTTCACCCCGCACAACTCTGCTGCGCAGCGGGCAACAGTTTTCACCGGCAGATGTTGCAGCAGCACTGACAAGGTTTTATCCAGATCGACCGTCGGCAGCTGGTTGGATTGCTCTCCATCAAGCGTGGCTAAGCCGCCAATGACCAGCACGAACTCACCCTTTTGCTGATTAGTATCGACTTTAACCGACTCCAGCACATCATCCACCGAACCGCACAGCAGCGTCTCAAAACGCTTTGTCAGCTCACGCGCTAATGTCATAGGCCGCTCACCACCGATGACTGAGGCGATATCCGTCAGGCTGTCGACAATTCGATGAGGAGATTCGTAGATAACTAAGGTGTTGGGTAACTTGGCAATCGGTTTTAGCCATGTTTGCCTTGCAGCGCTTTTTGTCGGTGGAAATCCCACAAACAGGAATCGATCGGTGGGCAACCCACTGACGCTTAACGCTGCTGTAACAGCACAGGCACCCGGCACAGGCGACACCCGCACCCCAGCCTCATGACAGGCATGCACCAATCGATATCCGGGATCACTGATAAGCGGTGTGCCGGCATCGGTTATGAGCGCTGCCGATGCTCCGCTTTGCAGGTGTTCGATTACCATTGAGATACGGGACTCTTCATTATGCTCATGGAGTGTCCAAGTACGCGTATCAATGCCATGATGTCTCAGCAGCGGTAAACTATGGCGAGTATCCTCTGCGTAGATCCGGTCGACATGCCGCAACACGTCGATTGCTCTTGCCGAGAGATCGTCCCGGTTCCCGATAGGGGTAGCAACAATGTACAGAGTGCGTTCAGAGAACATGAATTTCCTCAAAGGCCGAAAAGCAGACCTCGATGCCGTTGGTGGCGCTCTCAGCGCTGCGCGAACGCATGTAAAACTATTGATGATCACACTGAGCGTGTGTTTGCTCTCAGCGTGTGTGACTCCAAACTCAAGCCTTCCACCGCTTGCAGAAAACCCGATGCACGCAAGGGTAACAGACCCTGCCGCGCGAAAGCAGCTGCAACTGGGAAACCCGATCGGTGCCGCAGAAATCTACACCCAGAAGGCAAATAGAGCCGAAAATGCGGAAGTTCGTCAGGACTACACGCTACTGGCAGCAGAGATCTTGTTTGATCGATCCCTTTACTCGGAAGGCCAACAACGAATCGACAGCTTGCCGGAAGATCTTGCCACGCTGGCCCTCAGCCAGCGTCGAGATATTCTGCTAGCCAAGAGTTTTAATTTTGACCGCGAACCAGAGCAAGCGCTTGAAATTCTTCCCGACCCGAACACGGTTGAAAGCGCCTTTCATCGGGCACGACTCTATGAGGCACAAGCCCAAGCGTATTCAATACTTCAAGATCCGGATAGTGAGCTAATTGCCAGAATTGAGCTGGAACAAAACATCAATGACCCAGCCATCATTCAACAAGGACACGAGCAAATCTGGAATCTTTTAACCACTCAGCCTTTATCCAACTTACGCACTATGACAACCAATGTCAGAGGCGATGTGTATCAAGGATGGATAGAGCTTGCTCTGACTCACGCAGCTTCCGGTGTGCAAGGCGACAAGCGCCGCTCCGGCATGCGGGACTGGCAACAGCGGTTTCCTAACCACCCTGCCAACCCGGAGTTTGTCGCCTCACTGTATATGCCTTCAGGATTTGATAGCAATCAAAACCTTGATACACCCATTAATCAGATAGCGGTGCTATTGCCCTTGTCTGGAAGCAACACCGCAGCGGTTGCTGCCGCAATTCGTGATGGGCTCATCGCTGCGCACGATCATGCCAAGAGCCAGTTACAAGCACCGACATTGCGCTTTTATGACGTCGGTGAAAATGCAGGCTATGCAAGAACTGCCTACGCCACGGCTATCAATGATGGCGCTGGCGCTGTCATCGGACCACTGCGCAAAAACGCTGTTGCAGCCATAGCCTCTCAACGCGATATTCCGGTTCCCACTCTCACCCTCAATACCATTCAGGGATCGGGCATTTCCGCAGGCACATCAAACATTATTCAGTTCGGGCTTGCACCAGAGGACGAAGCACGCAGCGCCGCTGCAAGAGCTGCTGGATTAAACCTCAACAACGCCGTTATTTTGCAAAGCGACGACTCCAGAGGCGAACGTGAAGGACGCGCTTTTCAAGACACGATGTTTCTGTACGGTGGCAACGTTGCACACATAGCAGTACTGCCCAAAGACGAGTACGACTACTCTAAACAAATAAAAGAGGCCTTGGGTATTGATAAGAGTGATGAGCGGTTTAAAACACTCAGCCGCACCATTGGCGAGAAGCTGTTTTTCGAACCCTCAATTCGCAACGATATCGATGTGATCTTCCTGGCAGTCACATCAGAACAAGCACGCTCAGTACGCCCGCAGTTGGACTTCTTTCACGCTAGAGCCATTACGCGCTTAGGAACCTCCAGGGTTGCATCACTCGACGATGATCCTAAAAACAACAAAGATCTAAACACTATCTACTACCCTGACGCACCTTGGGTTCTCAGAAAGTCTTTACAGAATGACCCAGTTAGAAAAAGCATTCTGGCAACGTTTCCTTCCGCAGAGGGTGCCTATGCGAAACTGTATGCCTTGGGAGCCGATGCCTATCAATTGGTTACCAACTTAAATGAGCTCAGCCAGGGACAACGATTGCAAGGCTATACGGGTGGCCTCGAGCTGACGCAAGACGGCCGCATCCAAAGGCATCTGGATTGGGCTCAATATGTTGATGGCGTAAGTGAAAACGTAAAAAGTGTTGAGGCGCCTTCCCTACCCTCAATTACATCATCTTCCATAAACTGATCATTGACGTGTAAGTTCCGCTAACTACACAGCGGATAACGCTTTGAACAGTGGCAGGCAAGGAGGCCTTCCATGCAAAAGAGAAAAACAGGTGATCGAGCGGAAAAACTCGCCTTAAGTTGGCTCGAGTCGAAGGGCTATCAACTTATCCAAAGCAATTATGCAAGACGCGTTGGCGAGATAGACTTAATTGTTCGGCACCCGGACAACTCAACCATTGTTTTTGTGGAAGTCCGTTATCGATCTTCCGAGCAGTACGGCGGAGCCTTATTTAGCGTTAATCATGCTAAGCAAAGACGATTAGTGAGAACCGCAAACAGTTGGTTGCAGAGACACGCATCAGAGCACACTCACGCACGAATAGATGTCATGGCCCTGCGGCCGGCAACCTGCAACACGCACCGGTCAGCGCTATGGCAAAACCATGAGATTGACTGGATTAAAAACGCGGTAGAGGAGTAAACGCTTTACTTAACGATCTTTAAGTTCGGTCGCTTAGTTTCAGGCGGCGCTTTGGGTCCATCACCTGACTCAGGAGATTTGATGGTTGATCCTGGTCCCGGACCTGGATCTGGCGGCGTATCATCCTGATCGCCAAACATCATGCCCTGCCCGTTCTCACGCGCATAGATAGCCAGAACACTGATAACAGGCACATGAACATCCATGGCAGTTCCGCTGAACCTTGCGTTAAACGTGACCGCTTCGTTCCCTAACACCAAGCTGTGTGTGGCTTCCGGACTGATGTTGAGAATGATTCGACCATTCTCAACGAAGGCTCGTGGCACCTCTACAACATCCAGAGAGGTATCCACCAACATATAAGGTGTATAGCCGTTGTCTACGATCCATTCGTACAACGCTCTGATTAAGTAAGGTCTACTGGAAGTCATTGAGCCATTTCCCTTTCGATTCCACTTAAGCTCGCCTGAAAACCGGGTCTTGCAAACATCCGTTTTGCGTAATGCTTAACAGGTGAAGCAATTTCAGGTAATAAGATGCCATAGGTCGGCAGACGCCACAACAATGGCGCGAGTGTAGCATCCAACACAGAATAATCATCGCTGAAAAAATACGGCATCGCTGCAAACACGTCTGATGCCTCTGTTAACGATTCAGCTAACTGTCGTGTCGCATCCTGTTTAGACAGCGTTTGCCCGCAAGCATCGGGCCGTAGCGCATACCATTCAGATTCAATCCTGTGCAGAGTCAGGCGCACTCTTGCCCGCGATACGGGATCCATCGGCATGAGTGGCGGATGAGGATATCTTTCGTCCAGATAGTCGATGATGACGCGTGCGTCGTACAACACAAGATCACGATCAACCAACGTTGGGAGCTGTCCCTGAGGGTTGGCTGCCAGCAAGTCAGCATTTGCCGTGTCGTCATCGACGGTAACAATGGCCGCCTGGACGCCTTTTTCCGACAACGCCAGCCTTACCCGATGACAAGCAATACAGTCGCTTTTTGAGTAAAGCACGATCGTGGATCGCCGATTTCCGATCTCTGCCACTCGCGGCCCATCCACTAAAGCGTGCTCCTAAAAATAAAGCGGGCCATATGGAAATGGCCCGCAATGATTACTATCTCAACACCCCGCATGGGGACGACTCTATTAAACAATGAGCCTCTGAGCTTAAATTGGTTTTAAACGACGTCTTTCCAATATTCCTTCTTCAGCGCATAGGTTAGACCCAGCAACAAGAATAAGAAAAGCATGACCCACATACCAATGCGATGTCGTGTTTGCTTGATTGGATCGGCCATATACGCCATGAAATTGGTGATATCGGCAACATAGTCGGCGTACTCATCAGCCGACATGGTTCCTGGTGTTTCGATGGCCAAAGACTCTATAGGTGTTACCCCATTGGCCTCTTCACCGAGCACCGGTACCTGCCAGCCTTGCAAATCACCCAAGACATGCGGCATCGCTGTGCCAGGGTAGACGAGGTTGTTAACACCCGTTGTTGTCTTCTCAGGATCCAGGTAGTAAGACTTTAAGTAGGTATAGATCCAATCAACCCCACGCGAGCGAGCGGTCAACGCTAAATTCGGAGGCACAACGCCAAACGCTTGTTTTCCGTATTCAGTGGACATGGTGTTTGTCATGAGCGCACCCACTTTCGTAGGTTCGCCCGCTGCATCAGTCGTGAAAATCAGGTTAGCCCTGACGTCATCTTCGCTGAGACCCAAGTCTTGAGCCATACGACTATAACGCTGGTACCCAGCTGAATGGCAGCCCATGCAGTGGTTAACAAATGCCTGTGCACCACGCTGCAATGACTTTTGATTGCCCTGATCAATTATCGGAGACTCCAATGCCACCGACGAACCAGCCGCTTTCGCAGAATTGACAAACAGCATTGACGCTACAACTACCAAGGTAGCCGTTACCAGAAGAACAAAGCGTTTGTTCTCGTTTTGTGTTGCCCGTTTAGCCACTGCTTTCACTTTCAGCGGGACGGCACGATTATTCCTGTTCAATGTGTGACCCTCTCAGGCAACGGTTTGGTCGATTCGGTTTTACTGACAAAGTAGAGACCAACAAAGAAACCAAAGTAGATGAGTGAACAGATTCGCGCAACGATCGTACCCACTGGAGTTGGAACCTGCATTCCGAGATAGCCCAGGATGATGAAGGCAACAACGAAACTGAACAACAACACTTTGTACGCTAGTGAACGATAGCGGATAGATCGAACCGGGTTGCGGTCAATCCACGGCAGGAAGAACAATACGACAATTGCTCCACCCATTGCCATTACACCACCTAGCTTGTCAGGTACCGCTCTGAGTATTGCGTAGAACGGCGTGAAGTACCAAACCGGGGCAATGTGATCAGGCGTTTTCAGAGGATCAGCCGGGATAAAGTTAGCGTGCTCTAAGAAATAACCGCCCATCTCCGGCGCAAAAAATACAATGGCGAAGAAGATGATAAGGAAGACGACCGCGCCCATTAGATCCTTGACCGTGTAGTACGGGTGGAATGGAATGCCGTCCTTAGGAATGCCGTCAGCATTCTTGTTTTTCTTGATTTCAATACCATCGGGGTTGTTGGAACCGACTTCATGCAGTGCCAGTATGTGAGCAACGACCAAGAACAGCAGTACCAATGGAACCGCGATGACGTGTAACGCGAAGAAGCGATTCAGCGTGGCGTCGGAGACGATGTAATCGCCCTTCAGCCAGAGTGTCAGTGCGTCGCCGATACCAAAAGGAATAGCACCGAACAAGGAAATGATTACCTGAGCACCCCAGTAACTCATTTGTCCCCAAGGCAGGAGGTAGCCCATGAAGGCTTCTGCCATTAAGACGACATAGATGAGCATGCCGAAGATCCACAGCAATTCGCGCGGCTTTTTATAAGAGCCGTACATGAGAGCGCGGAACATATGCAGATAGACCACCACAAAGAACATCGAGGCCCCTGTGGAGTGCATGTAGCGGATGAGCCAGCCGAAGTTGACGTCACGCATGATGTATTCGACCGAGGTGAACGCCAGGTTGCCGTCAGGCTTGTAGTTCATGGTTAGGAAGATACCAGTCACGATCTGGATGATCAGGACCAGAATGGCTAAACCACCGAAGTAGTACCAGAAGTTGAAGTTTTTGGGCGCGTAGTACTTGGTGATGTGCTCATCAAGCATTTTTGTGAGCGGAAATCGCTCATCAATCCAGCCCATCAAGCCATTGCCGGAATTATCTGGTTTCGCACTCATGCCGCTACTCCTGAGTCTTCCCCGACAATAATAGTGGCATCGTCGATATACCGATACGGAGGAATTTCGAGGTTAGTTGGTGCTGGAACCCCGGAATACACCCGGCCTGCCATATCGAATTTTGAACCGTGACATGGGCAGAAAAATCCACCATCCCATTGATCGCCTAGATCAGGTGGTGCGATTTCCGGCCGGTAGGTTGGCGAGCAACCCAGGTGAGTACACAGACCGACTACAACCAGATACTCAGGCTTGATAGAACGAACCGGATTCTGTGTATAAGTGGGCTGCTGCTCTTCCAGAGAATCTGGATCGGACAGCTTTGCCGTCTCAGTGGCTAAACGCCCCAATGTTTCTTCGGTGCGGTTCACAATCCAGACAGGCTTTCCGCGCCACTCAACAGTGATCATCTGGCCTGGAGTCAACTTGCTGATGTCCGCCTCTACAGGTGCGCCTGCCGCTTTGGCTCGCGCACTAGGCGACATGGAACCCAGCATGGGCAGTACTAATGCCGCACCACCGAGTCCACCCACCGCAGCCGCACTGCGAACAAGCAGCCGACGACGTTTCGGGTCTGCCACGGTCTCGACTATGGATGACTCCAAAGCCTCAGGATTACTTTTAGAAGACGCGTCACCCGAGCCCTGCTCGTTGGAGGCCTTCTGGTTTCTCGCACTCATGCGAATTCTCCAGATAAAACGAATTTGGATCTGCCAATGTCCGACGACGACACTGGTGTACGTTGTTTTGTAGCGGGTTCGATGGCTAAGAACAGCAAGTTGCACACCACCAGCAACCCCTAATTTTATCACAAGGATGCACAATTGCTTGACTGTTGAGGCAAAGGTTCAATGAGAAAAGCGAATAACCTGTAAGTCTTTGCTCAGTCCGCCCACGTAGCGCCTCTCCAAAGCAGAAAAAACGCATAACAGCTACCATGAGCTAACGTCAAAACGCCTAAGCCACACAGAAAACACGCTCCGCCAGCTCGATAAACTCATGATCAGGTTACTTTTTTTCATTGTGTGCACAGTAATTGGCGCATCAGGTGGCTGGTGGCTATCCACAGGCGGTGGCCCGCTTGCCAACCTCAGCAACACCCTGGGGCCTCTCTACGAGGCGCCCACAGCGCTGGACACTGAGACGTCAGCTCCCGGTCAGCCGCTCGAACCAGCCAACTCCAACCAGCCTTTTTCAGACACTTCCTATACGTCAAACAGAAGCCCGGTGGTTTTGAGTTACCACGACGGCATCATGAAAGTAGCCCCGTCAGTGGTTAGTTTGTACGCCAAAGCCGACTCCGACACACAGGCAACGAGTCAGGGCTCCGGGGTTATTGTTGACGCCAACGGCATTATTCTGACCAATTTTCACCTGGTCGAAGGACTTAGCCTTATTACCGTCGTGCTCAGCGATGGTCGAAGTTATTCCGGCGAACTTATAGGCAGCGATCAGGAAACAGACCTCGCGGTGGTCAAAATAGCGGCCAACAATTTGCCGTATATGCGACTGGATGAAGCAGCCCCGCTTCGTGTTGGTGACGTTGTACTAGCCATCGGCAACCCTTTTGGTGTCGGCCAAACGGTTACACAGGGCATCGTTAGCGCGACACGACGCCGGGTCGCAGGTGGCACTGTCTGGCAAAATTTCATTCAAATAGATGCGGCAATCAACCCCGGCAACTCCGGTGGCGCACTCATAAATCCACAGGGACAACTCGTTGGCGTCAACACCGCCGTATTCCGGGGTGATTCAGGAGCCATTGGCATCGGATTCTCTATTCCTGCCGACCTGCTCGCCCAGGTTGTGCCGCAGATCATCGAGAACGGTTCTGTAGCCCGGGGCTGGTTAGGCATTGGCGTGGACGACATCACCATGTTTCCGGTACTGCGACGACTGGAAATGCAAGGCGCTGTGATCACCGCGGTATTAGAAGGCAGTCCGGCTAGCAACGGCGGCTTACGACCTATGGATATCGTGGTAAGACTCGGGGAGCAGCCTATTGTTAATGCCACACAACTGCTGCTTCAGGTATCCGCCCTACCGCCCGGGGCTACCGTCAAACTAAGCATTATTCGTAGCCAGCCTAACGCCCTGACCGACTCCACGCAGCTAATAGAATTTGAAGCACTGGATTTGAAGATGAGATTGGGTATCAGACCCCAACTCAATTCAGCCGGCTAGTTGAGCTAGACAGGTTGCGGGCGCGAGCGCCGGCTTCGCAGAAGAATTCCAAAAGCGCCCAGCACTAACCATACTGAACCCAAAGCACCTGAGGATTTCGCCGCACTTGGCGAACCACTTACCGTGCCGTCACTTGTGGACGGCGCTACAGAACTCACCGGCGATTGTCCGCCGCTAATCAAGTGCTGCGAGGATGATCCGCCTTCCACCAGAACAGTGGCAAGATTATCGGAGGAGCGCAGCTCCAAAAGTCCAATCGGCGACAGCTGCCCTGAGACCGGTGCATCACTGTTCTGAAAAGCTTCATTCACCGTGAGTGACAGGGTTCGTTGGCTGGCAGGTTGTATTGTGTCGATAAAACACATAGCACTTGTGGGCGTTTGCACCCGGCACCCGGCAGGCCATTCCACCTGATCAGGACTACTGGTTTCGATTTCCAGCTGCGCATCAAGCGTTAACGATGCATCCGGATTGACGATGTCGAAATTTACGACTGTGCCGGTTGACGATGCATTAAGCGACAAGTCAACGCTATTAATCAGGCACTGCTTACCATGCGACTGCAAAATACTGTCCTGACTACAGGACGTGAATTCAGGTTCAGTTCGACTGGAAATATTCGGCCACATTAAAGACTTCGAATTAGTACCACACTCGGTGTCAGTATCATGCTGTGCTCCCAGCGAATGCCCTAACTCATGAGTCAGCAGTACATCGCCAAATCGAGACGGTGTTGTTACTCCAACATCATAGCCATCGACACGGCAAGCCGTATCAATCCATGCCAAACCTAAAGTGACATCCGATCGCGGATTGCCTGTAAAGAGATAAGTCAGCGCACTATTTCCGAATAGCGTTTTGTACTGTAATCGGTAGTCTCTGAACGAGCGCAGGATAGTTTCCAGTGTCACGCGCCCCAAGTTCATAGGGTCATCGGCGTCCTCAAGCGTCACCGCTTCATCTAGTACCAATGCCAAACCGAACTGTCGGTAGATTCCGTCTGCCACGTTCATATTATTCAGTGCCTCTATCAAACCGGCTCCGGCGTAATAGCGGTTGTACTGACTATCGACAACGATGGAAACGGGTACTGCGCGAACATCGGTATGGACCGTTCGCGAGCGAGATTGAACAGACTCTTGAAACTCAGGGGGTGGCGCAATCAACGCATCAATACCTTGTACATTGTCTGCAAGATCAGAAGACACCGTTCGCGTACTGTCGCCACTGCGCGCGCGAGGCTGATAGTAATCCAAGGTACCGATTAAGTTATCGGGCCTGACCTGATGCTGCTTACCGTTCATATAAACCGCACCACTGATGGCGCTTTGCTGCAATACAACACGCACCCAGCTGTCGTCGACACCGTCAACAACACCATCGTAGACACCCACAGACGGTGGTAACTGGTTTGACAGTTTTCCATCAAGCCACTGCGTTTCACGGGTCAACGGACTTGGCACTAGCAACAGTTGTAAATCAATGCCATCAACATTGACGGACACGCGAAGCTTACCGTCCGATTGCTTCTGGCGTGAGCCCAACCGACTTGCGTTGGTTATGCGCTCTTCAACAATAGCCAGACGCCTATCGGCCCGATCAAACCAATAGCGAGAAAGCACGGTGCCTTTGGGCCAACGGAATTCTAGAGGCAAATTTAAGGCTGTGTGCCTGTCACGCAAATCCATCAGCAGTGTTCTTGCTGCACTGGTGTTGCCCAGCTGTTCCAACGCAATGGCTTCCAGATACTGAGCTGAATCTGTATAGGCAGAATCAGGGAATCGCTCTTCCAACGTGCGCAATGATATTCGCGCTTTTTCGAAATCATAGCGATCCATAACCTGTAAATAGGCCATGATGTACAAGGCATCGTCCGTCAGCGTGCCAGCCGGATCAGCCGATGCGATAGTTCCCAAAGACACCAGGGCCGCATCCATATTGCCGTTGTCCCGCAGCGTTAGCGCTGATAGAAAAACACGCAACGACTCTCCCGCGTCAGCAGACTCCTGCAGAACCGCTATGCGAGTTTGTACACCGGCTATTTTCGTGTAGTTGGGGAAACGAATTTGCACTTGCCTAAGCGTTGCAAGTGCCTGCGAATAGCGCTGACCCTCAATTTGCGAAAGAGCACGAGAATACAATCCGTCGGCAACGAACTCTCCCTCTGCTCGAGACTGCGCATTTACAACTGTCGCAAGCAGAGCGCAAGCAACAAAGCACACTGCACGTAACAACGAAGCATTCACGGTTTGTTACTCCGCCTCTATTGCTTGTTGATTCGTCGTGTTTTGCTATCGTCCTTTGCCGGAAAAGACTCGTTCTTAGCTCGCGCTGCCCTATCGAAATAGGTGAGTACGTTGTGGCAATCTTTTAATGCCTGGCGAACTTCCTTGTCATCGGGGCTTGGCTGATCATCTAATCCGTCCATGACTTTCGTCAGCTCACGAGCTTCACTGATTTTGCCATGCACTTGATCCAAGGCACGATTCAATGCAACACATAGCTCGTTAAATTCAAGGCTATCGCCTGTTCGTAAACGAACTTCCAGATTGCCATCACCAATTTCGTTGAGTGCACGCTTGATAGCCAGGATAGGATTGCCCAACTTGCGCAGCACATATATAGCAATGCTGCCAGTCACGATAGCATTGATAACTAACATGACCACTAACCAAGACCCAAGTACGCTAGTCATCGAAGGAATAGCATCGCCTAGCCCACCCATGTCTTCGGAGGCGAACAACAAAGGGGCATTACCGGCTACTAACTTTCCTAGGAATGTGTAATAGAAAACACCCAATACGATGGTCGACTGAACGATGAAAAACGCAGTCATCCACATGATTCTACGTATCATGCGAAATTGAAACGCTTTATCACCATACAGTGATTTTGGAAAAGTAGCGTCTGATGAACGCGCCATGGTGATCCCCTGCTGAATACTCGAGACATCGCGAGCGATACGGGGCAAATCGGCGTTATTAACTATTTCTTGACAGGTTCAACACTATTGGGTGGCACTTTCGCGATCCACGCACAGTACATGCGTGGACCACTTAACAAAAATTGAGGCTTACCTAACCTCAACCACCGCGCCGAGCTTTCACAGCTTCGGCCAGCTGCTCTAGCATGGGAACAGTGTCATCCCAGGCGATGCACGCATCCGTAACACTTTGGCCGCGAACCAAGGGCTTATTGCTCGGATTTTGATTGCCTTCTACCAGGTTACTTTCGATCATGACTCCCATGATGCGATTGTCGCCATCTTGCAGCTGAGCACAGATATCACGACAAACATACTTTTGACGACGGTGAAGCTTACGGGAGTTTGCATGACTGCAATCAATCATGACTCGCTCAGGCAGGCCGGCTTTAACCAACAGTGCGCAAGCGTCATCGACACTGGCAGCATCATAGTTGGTGTGGGACTTTCCGCCTCGCAGGATGACATGACAATCGTCATTTCCTGATGTTTGGAAGATGGCAGAGTTTCCTTCTTTAGTGACTGATAAGAAGTTGTGAGAGCCTCGCGCAGCGCCAATCGCATCAACCGCTATTTGAACGCTACCCGCTGTGCCATTCTTGAACCCGACAGGACACGACAAACCAGATGCCAATTCACGATGCCCCTGACTTTCTGTGGTTCGCGCACCTATTGCACCCCAGCCGACGAAATCTGCAATGTACTGTGGGCTGATCAAATCCAGATACTCAACTCCGGCCGGAATACCTTTACCGTTGATATCTGAAAGTAGTCGTCTGGCGATTTCCAAGCCTTCGTTTATTTGAAACGTGTTGTCCATTGTTGGATCGTTGATCAAGCCTTTCCAACCAACCGTCGTACGTGGCTTCTCAAAATACACTCGCATAACGATGCAAAGCTCTTCTTTTAGAGAAGGTGCAAGCGCTGCTAGTTTATCCGCATATTCCAGAGCCGCTTCCGGGTCATGAATAGAACAAGGGCCTACTATCACAACCAGACGATCGTCCCGGCCTTGTAGTATTTCTCTTACATCGTTTCTGCAATTAGTGACTGTTTGTGCGGCTTCTTCACTCACCGGCACCAACGAAATTAGCTCGTCGGGAGAACGCAGCTCACGGGTTCCAGTAATGCGCAGATCATCCGTATTGGTTGTCATGGAAATCTTTGTACTCTTCTATTAATTGATGGCACTGGAAATGCGCTCGAGAATGTCACTGATGCGCGAGTGCCTGATCTTCATTGATGCACGATTGACAATCAACCGCGACGTTATATTACTAATATGCTCCAACGGCACTAATCCGTTTGCCGCAAGTGTCGAACCGGTATCAACAACGTCGACAATCAATTCGCTTAAGCCCACTAAGGGAGCCAGCTCCATTGAACCATAGAGCTTTATAATTTCAACTTGCCGACCTTGCTGGGCAAAATGACGGCGTGCGCAATCGGTGAATTTAGTGGCCACCCGAAATCGCTTGTTGGAGTTGAGGTCAGTGTCCGGGAATCCGGCTACCATAAGTTTGCACTGAGCAATTTTCAGATCTATGGGCTCTAGAACGCCCTCGCCACCGTGCTCTAACAAGACATCTTTTCCAACAACACCTAAGTCTGCTCCACCATGCTGTACATAGGTTGGTACATCACTGGCACGGACAATTAAAAACTCAACGTCAGGCTCAGTACTGGGCAATATCAGCTTGCGGGATTTTTCGGGGTCTTCGGCAGGCGTGATGCCCGCCGCCTCGAAAAGTGGCAGTGTCTCATTGAAAATTCGCCCTTTTGACAAGGCGATACGCAGCTTGCGATTGCCTTGCAAACTAGAAGACTGGCTCATTTATCTGGAACTCGACGAATCTCAGCGCCGAGAAGGTGAAACTTCTCTTCGATGCGCTCGTAGCCTCTATCAATATGATAAACGCGCCTGACTGTGGTTTCCCCATCAGCCATTAATGCCGCCAGTATCAAGCTTGCAGAGGCTCGTAAATCGGTTGCCATAACAGGTGCACCACGCAATCGTTCAACACCACGAATGGTGACTGAATTTCCATCGACCGTCATATCTGCACCCATTCTCTGCAATTCGTTTATATGCATGAAGCGGTTTTCAAAAACGGTTTCAGTAATTTTTGCCGTGCCTTCTGCCAAGGCATTAAGGACACAGAACTGGGCCTGCATATCGGTTGGAAAATCCGGATAAGGCGCCGTAGTAATACTGACTGAGCGCGGACGTTGACCGTGCATATCCAGTTCAATCCAATCTTTGCCGGTGGTTATCTCGGCGCCGCACTCGCGCAATTTATCGAGAACGGAGGTTAGAATTTCAGGAACGGTATCACGCACACGAATTTTTCCACGAGTGACGGCAGCACCAACCAGAAAGGTACCGGTTTCTATCCGATCAGGGACAACGCTGTATTCGCAGCCGTACAGATTATCGACCCCTTCGATAGTGATGGTGCTGGTTCCAGCCCCTTCGATTTTTGCACCCATCGCGATAAGGTAATTGGCAAGATCCACAACCTCAGGCTCGCGAGCAGCGTTTTCTAAAACGGTCGTGCCTTTTGCAAGCGTTGCCGCCATTAGTAGATTTTCCGTACCCGTTACTGTCACCATTTCAAAGGCAATGCGAGCACCTTGAAGCCTGCCGGCTTTGGCGCGGATGTAGCCGCCGTCAATGGTGATCTCAGCACCTAAGGCTCTGAGTCCTTCGATATGCAAATTGACGGGTCTGGCGCCAATGGCACAACCACCGGGTAATGACACCTCGGCTTGACCATAACGAGCGACTAGCGGACCCAGCACCAATATGGAGGCGCGCATGGTACGAACCAATTCATAAGCTGCGGTGTAGTCGTTGATGGATGTCGGGTCGACATCTACCCGCATGTTGTCACCCATGGTGATTTGACAGCCCATTCTGGCCAGCAATGACATCGTGGTGGTCACATCATTTAGATGTGGCACGTTACTGAGACTGGAGGTGCTGCTGCCAAGAAGCGTCGCAGCCAAAATAGGTAGAACAGCATTCTTAGCGCCAGAGATGCGCACATCACCCGTCAGTGGCGGGCTGCTTTCAATCAGTAATTTATCCATCGAACCTTATGAACTGGATGTCGAGATGAAAACCCGGCAGGCAGATTCCGATGGATTGACTATGTCATCCTAGCGGGTGAACTTGCTCGGCACTGCGTCCATACAGACGCCGCGAGTTGTAACATCTCAAAAATTAATCAGCCCGCGTGCGGGAGATTATATCAGGCCGTCAACCTGGCAAACGCCTGCAAGCTGACGAAGGCTGTTTGGAATCTGATTAAAAGTGACAGAATGATTTTCCGAGCGCGCTATTGCCAGCCACTCGATCATGAGCGCGAGCCCGACGCTATTGCTGTCAGAGACAGCTGACATATCGATGGTCAGCTGCGGATGGTCTTTAATATGGGCGGATACGGCTTTAAGCGCCTCACCGGCCGTAACGAAATTCAGCGTGCCGCCAACGTGGCACACGCCGTTTTTCAATTCGGTAGTCGCAACACCATTGGCACCGGTCTGGCTCATGATTTACTGTTACGCTCCTTCAGCGTCTCTATCAAGCCTGCGATTCCGCCTTTGTCTATTTCATTGGTGAAAGCCGAGCGATAGCTAGTAACCAAGCTAATGCTGTTCACTTCAATGTCATAGATAGACCAACCATCTTTTTCTCGAAGCTTGTAGATGACAGGAACATCGCTTCCCGCAGACTGCGTGAAGGTTGAGCGCACTACAGCTCGATCTTCTCGATCTTCAGGTCTGAAAGGTTCGAAATTTATGCTCTCCCCGCTGTACTCGGCCAGTGCACCGGTGTACGTATTGAGCAACAAGGTTTTGAACTCGACAACGAGTTCAGTCTTCTGACCCGCATCGGCTTTTCGCCAGAACTTGCCAACCGCGAGCTTCGTCATGGTGTTGAAATCGAGATTGGGAACAATCAATTCATCTACCCGGCCCTGCAAAAATTCAGGATCCGATTTGATTTTTTCCTTCTCGTTTTTGAGCACGTCCAGCATGGAGGTGATCGAATCGACTACCAAGGTCTGCGCCGGGTGATCTTCTGCGCGCAATTGATAGCTTGAAAAGCTCAGTGCAATGGCGGCTAGCACCATCATTAATTTTTTATACATCATATGCATCTCTTATATCTTTTAGCGATCCAGATGCGGCATTATTTCGCATTGGATATATCTATATTCGTCCACCGAGCCTGGATCATTAGCTTCCACCAGAGCGGCTGAACAGAACCTGACCAATCAAGCGTTCCAGAACAATGGCTGACTGGGTCAGTGTTATTTCGTCGTCATTTTGCAGAAAATCTTCCTCAGCACCCGGATCTAAGCCAATGTACTGCTCTCCAAGTAACCCGGAGGTATAGATACTGGCCGTGGTATCCAAAGGAAAAGAATTAAACGTATTCTGAATTTTTAGAGTCACTATGGCCTCAAAGTTCTCGGGGTCGTAGACAATTTGCGTAACCTCTCCCACTCTGACGCCACTGGCTGAGACTCGTGCCCGTTCTTTCAGCCCCCCGATGTTCTCGAATTTGGCAACAACCGTGTAGCCCTCTGTACTGGTAAGGCTAGTCAAGTTGCTTACCTTCATGGCCAGTACAAACATTGCCAGAAAGAAAAGCAACATGAAAAAGCCAACCAGAATTTCAGTCGTTCGTGAATTCATTAGTGTTCCCAGACCTTGTCTTAAAACATGACTGCGGTTAATAGAAAATCGAGGCCCAGAATAGCCAACGACGAATAAACCACGGTACGTGTTGTTGCACTACTGACCCCTTCGGACGTCGGTATACAGTCGGCTCCTTCAAATATGGAAATCCAACTCACGACAAACCCGAAAACGAGTCCTTTTATTAGACCGTTGCATACATCGTGCGTAAAACTGACCGAGCTTTGCATTTGCGACCAATAAGCGTTGGCGTCGACGCCAAGAACCTCGACACCCACCAGGTGCCCACCCATAACGCCCACCGCACTAAACATGGCTGCCAACATGGGCAATGCAATGAACCCGGCCAGAAAACGGGGCGCAAATACCCGCTTGAAAGGATCGACGGCCATCATCTCCAATCCGGATAGCTGCTCAGTCGCCTTCATGAGGCCGATTTCTGCGGTCATTGCAGAACCTGCCCGACCCGCAAACAACAATCCGGTGACCACCGGACCGAGTTCCCTAACAAGCGTCAGCGCGACTAAGGTGCCAATACGTTCTTCCTGACCGAAATCAATCAAGGTGTTGTACGCCTGAAGCGCTAAGACCATTCCAACAAACAAACCAGAGACAAGCACAATGGAAAGCGTCTTGACGCCTGTTGCGTGCAACTGCTTAATGAGGAGTGAAGGTCGCTTGACCAGGGAGAATATGGCAGCGATTAACTGAAACAGAAATAGCGTGGCTCTGCCCAGCCGCTCAAGTATGCCTATCCAATAGGCGCCGAAATTTTCTAAGAAACGGCTCATCGCAATTTACCGAGAAGCTGAGTTTCATAATCAGGCGCCGGTGCTTGAAACGGCACTGGACCATCGGGTTCTCCACGCAAAAACTGCTGAACCCATTCTGAACTTGAGGACTTCAACTGCTCAGGCGAGCCAGCTTCAACGACGGTGCCTTCAGAAATAATCACCAGGTAGTCGGAAATAGACATGGCTTCTTCGAGGTCATGAGAAACCATAAGACTGGTTAAACCCAATGCGCTATTCACAGTGCTAATGAGCTCTAAAAGAACCCCCATTGAAATAGGGTCCTGACCGGTAAACGGTTCGTCGTACATGATCATCATGGGATCGAATACCAATGCACGTGCGAGCGCAGCACGACGTGCCATACCACCTGACAATTCAGCCGGTGAAAGATCTTTAGCCCCACGCAGGCCGACCGCATGCAACCGCATCAACACTAAATGACTAATGAGTCTCTCGGGTAAATCTGTGTGTTCACGCAGTGGGTAGGCAACATTTTCAAAAACACTCAAATCGGTTAGCAAAGCGCCGGATTGGAACAACATTCCGAGTCTTTTGCGAAGATCGTAGAGTTGCTTTCGGCTTAATTTGCCGACTTCTAATCCGTCCACGGTGATGGATCCGCTGCTCGCCTTGAGCTGCCCTCCGATCATTTTTAGAAGTGTTGTTTTACCGGTGCCGCTGGGGCCGAGGATAGTCGTGACCTTACCGCGCGGAATGTCTATGTTCAGTCCACGAAAAATCGCCTTACTCCCACGAGAAAAGTGGAGATCGCGAATTTCGACCAGCGTCTCTCCCGCTTCAGACATGGGTAGTGATGAATTCTGTAACAATCATTGTGGAATTAGTGTACCAGTTTGAATCTGAGCCTATCGTAAGCGTTTGTACAGTATGCATATTAGAGTGTTGAACACCACCAACGACCCAAGACAGGTTACTTATTGGCAAGTCACAATCTAAGCGATACACCCTTAAGAGGAACCTTCGTATAAGGTATTGGTCCAGCCTTATGGTCGTCTACACTGTTCCCCTAGCTCCAGCCCAGCGCCGATTAAATGGCACAACAACCATGAATGTATTCAAAAGAATTCTATTAGTTTCTATTACCGTTCTGCTGGTTAGCGGCTGCGCCACTGGCAAACCCACCGGCCCGGTATACGATCCTTTCGAAAACACTAATCGCAAGATTTACAGTTTTAACAATACGCTGGACCGTGCGATTTTGAAGCCGGTAGCGAAAGCCTACAAATGGGCTCTTCCCGATTTCGTCGAAGTCGGCATCGGAAATTTTTTCAGTAATCTTGATGATGTGAACGTCATTGTTAATGACTTGCTGCAAGGCAAATTTAAACAAGCCGGCCAAGATACTGGACGTTTTCTCTACAACAGCACTGCAGGTCTACTCGGATTTATCGATGTAAGCACGCGGGTCGGTCTCGTAAAGCACAATGAATCCTTTGGGCAGACGCTGGGGGTATGGGGAGTTGGTGAAGGACCTTTTCTAATGCTGCCCCTGTTCGGCCCTGCTAACGGTCGGTCCACCGTAGGTCTGGTCGTTGAGAATTTCACCACCGATGTCCCTAATTTAGTGGTCGAGCATGACCCCACTCGTTTAGGTCTTACAGCACTGGAAGTTGTATCACTCAGGGCCCGCCTACTCTCAGCAGGCAATCTATTGGACACCGCCGCGCTGGATCCCTACCTGCTTCTGCGTGATTTCTGGGTTCAGCAGCACCGCCTTGCCACCGTTGATGGCAAGGTGCCAGTGGGCATCGGACAGAAATCCTCCGGTGATGAGCTGGA
>JAHDGK010000017.1:66150-81334 GCA_020627685.1 Granulosicoccus sp.
CGAGCTGGACGAGCTGGACGAGCTGGACGAGCTGGACGAGCTGGACGAGCTGGACGAGCTGGACAGCCTAAATTAATTCCTATGTGACAAAGTTCAGTAGATGACCCTTTACAGGTCTATTATTGATTGATTCGTCACCCAGCTCGTTTACATATTTGTGCATAGCAAACCCAAAGACACACCGGACACTACAGATTCACTACTGAACCTGGGACGCTCGGTTATTCAAATCGAAACGGCTGCGGTCGCCGCTCTCGAAGCGAGAATCGATGACCAATTTGCCTTAGCTTGCCAGTTGCTTCTCGGCTGTGAGGGTCGCATTGTGGTTTGCGGAATCGGCAAATCCGGACACGTCGGAGCCAAATTAGCGGCAACGTTTGCCAGTACCGGCAGCCCGGCGTTCTTCGTTCATGCAGCTGAAGCAAGCCATGGCGATCTGGGCATGTTCAAATCCAACGACGTCGTCATCGCTATCTCTTATTCGGGGAATTCCGGTGAATTGCTGACATTAGTTCCCGGCATCAAAAGACTCGGGATCCCTTTAATCAGCTTGTGTGGCGAACCGGCATCACCGCTGGCAAAAGCCTCAGACGTCTTACTGAATACCCGTGTTGAACGGGAAGCCTGCCCACTAGGGCTTGCTCCAACATCAAGTACCACCGCTTCAATGGTACTCGGTGATGCACTGGCCGTTGCCCTCCTTGGCATCCGGGGTTTTACCGAAGAGGACTTTGCGCGTTCCCATCCCGGCGGCCGACTCGGCAGGCGCCTATTACTGCATGTGCGCGATGTCATGGTGGCGACAGCCGATTGCCCTCGCTGCCATCATTCTGCAACGCTCACTGAAGCCTTGGTTGAAATTTCATCCAAGGGACTCGGCATGGTGGCAGTTGTCAATGATGAGGAAGAACTCTGCGGCATATTTACTGACGGTGACTTGCGCCGGACTTTTGCCACGGGCATAGACATCCGCGATGTAAGAATTGAGTCTGTCATGACCCTCAATCCTGCAACCACAACCCGAGATGCGCTTGCCGTCAATGCAGTATCAGTAATGCAGGAGCTAAAAATCACCTCGCTGCCTGTCATCGCAAATAAGAAACTGGACAGTGTCGTAACCATGCACGCCTTATTGGCTGCCGGAGTCGTTTGAATCGATGCTGGCGCGTTTTCTCTCTCGTTATTGGTTATTACTACCTATATTAGTCATGGTCGTCATAGCCTTGGATCGCATTGAAGCGCCTGCGACAGTCGAAACAGAGGAGACGATCAACATGCGCGATACCCGGTCCGACTACTACATGGCCGATTTCAAAACCCGAAAATTTCGTGCTGATGGCTCGGTTGAATACACGATTCAGGGTAATACGCTGGCCCACTACCCTCACAATGATCGTTCTGAAATCATTGCCCCTCAAATGCATTTGAATCGACCAGGAGCAACGTGGGATATCAGCTCGTCCAGTGGTCGTTTCGATACCAATCCTGATCTGTTCACCTTGCACGGCGATGTCGTTATGCATCGCAGCCGAATCGACGGCGAGCCCATTACTATCACCACCGACGAACTCATGGTGCAACCTGATTCCAATCAGGTTTCAACCAACGCCCCCATAGAAATTGTGTCGGCGCACTGGGCTCTGAAGGCCGTGGGCATGACCTCGGCTATCGACGACGGCAGACTTACTCTGTTATCGAACGTCAGCGCTAGATATGAGGTGCCCAGTGAATAAAACCGTTTTGAGTTCTGCTATACCACCATCAAAGCCACTGACTTCGAGATGCAACCCGTGAATAATTTTCGACATTGTGTTGGTACCCTGATTCTCTTCGGCAGCCTCGTTACAGCCGGTTTCACTCACGCTCGCGAAGGCGATCTCAACCAGCCCATCGATGTCAAAGCTGACAAATCCGAGTTTGATGAGAAGGCCGGCACGCAAACGCTGAGCGGTAATGTTGAAATCAGCCAAGGCACGATGAAAATCAGTGCCGATGAAATAGCTATTTCATTAAAAGACAACGCACTCCACACCATCACCGGTACGGGCAGCCCGATTGGATTTGAGCAGGAGAATGATTCCGGCGATGTCATGAAAGGCGAGGCAGAGTCCATTATTTATGACGCCATTGCAGGGACACTGACTCTCAAAGGAGCTGCGACATTAAGCCAACCGAGACAAAATCTGGTCAGTGACTTAATTGTGTTTGATGCTAGAACACAAAAAGTTAAGGCTGAAGGCGGTGGTTCAACGGGTCGTGTCAGCATTCAAATTCTGCCGCCATCGAGCACAGGCTCACAGTGAATCGAACCTTAGCGGCCTCCGATCTTCATAAGGCCTATAAAAAACGCCGCATTCTGGAAGGTGTATCCCTGACCGTCAGCAGTGGCGATGTCGTTGGCCTGTTAGGCCCTAACGGCGCGGGTAAAACCACGTGTTTTTACATGGTCGTGGGTTTAGTGAAACCGGACCAGGGCAAGATCACTCTCGATGGCGAGGACATCACTAGCCACCCAATGCATATTCGTGCCCGACAGGGAGTCGGTTACCTACCTCAGGAAGCGTCTGTATTCAGACAGCTCTCCGTCAGTCAGAACATCATGGCGATTTTAGAAACTCGCAATGAGCTAACAAAAACCGATCAGAGGGACCGTCTTGAAGCACTTTTGGAAGAGTTACAAATTACGCACATTCGAGACAGCCTGGGAATCAGCCTCTCAGGTGGTGAGCGGCGTCGTGTGGAAATAGCTCGAGCCTTAGCCGCAGACCCTGGATTCATACTGCTGGATGAGCCTTTCGCAGGTGTAGACCCTATTTCGATTCTGGACATCCAGAGGATTATCACGCACCTAAAAGAGCGCAATATCGGCGTCCTGATTACTGACCACAACGTCAGAGAAACCCTCGGAATTTGTGACAGGGCCTATATTCTTAGTCACGGTAATTTAATTGCAGAAGGAACGCCTGATGATGTTCTCGCTAACGAAGAAGTGAAAGCGGTTTACTTGGGCGACAACTTCAAAATATAGAGTTTGGTAACAGAACCAGTTACTTATTAAGAAATAAACCATTGAAGATGAGTTATTCAGTGGCCGCCAACGTTACTCGGCAAGGATCAGTTTGGCGATATATTACAAGCTTGTAATATTTATTTTGTGAGCCATACTCGATTACGGCGGGGTAATTGCTAAGTAAGGCAACTAACTGTTACTTCCCAAGCCCGAAAAGCTTTACTGGACACGCAAAATGAAACAGTCACTACAGATCAAAATGGGCCAGTCACTGGCCATGACTCCGCAGCTTCAGCAAGCTATCAAGCTGCTTCAGCTCTCAACGCTGGAGTTGCAAACAGAGATCCAAACTGCGCTGGAAAGTAACCCAATGCTGGAAATGCAGGACGAGGAAGGTGCTGAACCTCGCGAAGCGGACCTAGCCAACGAATCCCGCGAGACCCGCGAAGCCAATCGTGAGGAAGAGAAAGCCGCAGCCGAGCAGAAACAAACCGCCTCCGAACTGGAACTTGCTGGTGAAAACAGCTCCGCCAACGATGAGGTCATGCCAGAAGAGCTTCCTGTTGATAGCGCCTGGGACGACATCTACGATTCAGCCACACCGACCAGCTCTGGAAGCGGTAGTGATGGCGAGTCGCGTGACTTTACTGAATTCCACAATGCAGGCATTGCCAGCATTCAGGACCACCTGAATGAGCAGATCCGGTTTGCTCCCCTCTCCGAGCGAGATCAGGAGATTGCCGAAACCATTATCGACGCCATTGACAACAACGGCTACCTGCTTGACGACGTTGATGTACTGCTCGATGGACTCAACCGGGACATTGCAGACCCTGATCAAAAATTCGTTATCGACGAGTTCGAGACTGTCCTGCACCTGGTTCAACACCTTGATCCAGCAGGATGCGGCGCTAGAGATGCCAGCGAATGTATGAATATTCAGCTCAGCCAGATGCCTGAGTCGGAGCTGGTGACGGTCGCCATGGGGATCGTAGACAACCACCTTGACCTCTTAGCGGCACACGACTTTGCCCGCCTGCGACGACTGTTCAAAATCAACGATGAATTTCTGCAAGAAGCCATTGCACTGATTCGCAGCTTGAACCCTCGTCCGGGGCGTCAGCTAGTCAACGATCATGACGAATACATCGTGCCGGATGTTTTTGTTAAGAAAGTCAAAGGTGTGTGGCGGGTTGAACTGAACCCCGATATTGCACCAAAACTGGGAATCAATGCACTTTATGCGGGCATGGTCAAACGCGCCGACAAAAGTGATGACAATAACTTCATGCGTAACCACCTGCAGGAAGCTCGTTGGTTCATCAAAAGCCTGCAATCTCGCAACGAGACACTGTTACGCGTAGCGACCGCCATTGTGGAACGCCAGCGAAGCTTTCTAGAGTACGGTGACGAGGCCATGAAGCCGCTCGTATTGCGCGATATTGCCGAACAATTGAGCTTGCACGAATCGACAATTTCGAGGGTAACTACGCACAAATACATACACACACCGCGCGGTATCTTCGAATTTAAGTACTTTTTCTCCAGTCACGTGTCTACCGCTAACGGCGGAGAATGCTCCGCAACTGCGATCCGCGCCATGATTCGAAAGTTCATTGCTGCGGAGGACGCCACGAAACCGTTATCCGACAGTAAAATCGCCAGTACGTTAGTCGCTGAAGGAATACAGGTTGCGCGAAGGACAGTTGCCAAGTATCGTGAGTCTATGGCGATTCCGCCATCAAATGAGCGCAAACGATTGAACTAATTGTATTTATGTATAAATCGCACGCCCAATTTAAGCGTCTCCCAGTCCACCGGCCATTCGTGCTGGTGACAACGGAGCCTTGGGTGTGCCACCCCCCTCCTACAGGACGCGCAATGCTCCTGGACACCAGGCGAGGGGTTGAAAAACATCCTCGCATTCCTAGTTAAACCTAATCAGTTAAACAATTCAGGAGATGCCCATGAACCTCACAGTAACCGGTCACCACGTAGACGTAACGACTTCGATGCGAAATTATGTGACTGATAAGATGGAACGCCTCCAAAGACACTCCGAAAACTTGTTTGGAGTAGAAGTCACTCTCACCGTCGAAAAAATGCGACAAAAAGCCGAGGCGACCATCCAAGTCGCGGGCAAAAAACTCCACGCAGCCACGACAGAGCCTGACATGTACGCCGCTATCGACCTCCTAGCCGATAAACTCGATCGCCAATTGATCCGGCACAAAGAAAAACAAAAATCCCAACGTCGATCATCGCGCGAACCGATCCTTGTCGAATAGATGGCAAAACTTAATCGCGAACACTTTTAATCCGGACAGCGAGAGCGCACAATAGCGTTATCGCAAACTCGAAGGCCCTGACAACCTAAGCCACACGCCTAGGGTGCAGGGCCTTTGAGCCGCCAAGAGTTGCAAATTGTTTACGACATGGATTTATCCGACCTGCTCGAACCCGAGCGAATACGCTGTCAGCACAGCGTTCAAAGCAAAAAACGCACACTTCAGACCCTTGCCGAATTACTGGGCGAGTCTCTGCGTTCACAGCATTTAGCTAAGTGTGAAAAAGCGGCCGAACAAAGCCCGGAAGAAGCCGAAAAAGCACCGGCAAAGAGCGGGCTGTCTATCGGCAAGAAGAAATCCAGAAAAGTGCCCGAAAAAAAGGAAGACGATGTCGAGACCCTGACCGACATGGCCATTCTGGACGCACTGATCAGCCGCGAACGCCTTGGCAGCACCGGCTTAGGACACGGTGTAGGGCTGCCGCACAGCCGTTTAAGCTGCATCCAGGAACCTATCGCTGCGTTTGTCACATTGGACAAAGGTGTGGACTACGAGTCCACAGACGGACAGGCAGTAGACTTAGTGCTGGGTCTCTTGGTGCCGGAAAAATGCAACGACGAGCACTTGAAAATTCTGGCTCAGCTGGCCCGCCGTTTTAGCGATGAAGCCCTACGAACACAACTTCGAGACTTCACAGAACCCGATAAGCTTTATACGCACCTACTTTCACTAGAACCGGTTGGCAACAGCTAACCCCCACTAAGAGATATCGTAAGCGATGCCCTCTCGACAACTGACGGTCGGTGAAGCGTTTGAAACTCTGCAAAGTGATCTCAAACTGTCCTGGGTTGCCGGTCAGGGCTCCGAATCACGTTTGCTTACCCGGGATTTAGCACCTGAAGACAGGCCTCGCCTGCTCGGGCCGCTCAATTTCAACAGCTCCAACCGCATTCAATTGCTAGGCGCTGCCGAAGTCCGCCTGTTCGGTGAAACCGACGATCTCGACGCTGACCGATTTGAATATTCGCTATCAGAAACCTGCGACATGATCGTTGTGTCTGATCAATTGACGCCACCGCCGAGCCTGGTAGCGCTTGCCGAAAAAGAACAAATTGCACTGGTTGTGACTCCGCTCGAATACGCGCAGTTACACAACCGTATGCGTTTTCTTCTCGTACAGTTATTAGCAGAAAGAGAAATTATTCACGGCGTCATGATGGATGTGCATGGGACTGGCGTATTGATCACCGGCGATGCCAGTGTGGGTAAGAGTGAGCTGGCTCTGGAACTCATCAGCCGCGGACATATATTAGTGGCAGACGACGCACCGGAATTCACACGGATTGCACCGGGCACTATCGAGTGCCGCTGCCCTCCTCTGTTACGCGATTTTTTGGAAGTGCGTGGCCTTGGAATACTGAATATCGCTTTGATGTACGGTGATGCACATACTCGGGCACGCAAAATACTACGGTGTATCGTGCACCTAAAACCAATTAGTGCTGACGGTTTCAACGAGGATCTGGCCAGTATTGCCGGTGATCGCATCAGTGAGCCGTCTGACACCCGTCTGGTACTGGGCGTGAATGTTCCAAGGCGAACGATTCCGGTTGCTCCGGGCAGGAACATGGCCGTTTTAGTGGAAGCTGCCATCCGCGATCAGATTCTGCGAGCCGGAGGTTACAGTGCCTCGAAAGATCTCGTACAAAAACAAGCCGATGCTCTGACGGGGAATGCACAGAATGTGCATGCATCTCTGGGCAATAGACCAAAATCAGGGGTTGAATCCCTTCCAGGGACGGAGCCTGAGTAAATGACACGTTTAACGATCGTAACCGGACTATCAGGCTCAGGCAAAAGCGTCGCCTTACATACGCTCGAGGACGAAGGCTTTTTCTGCATAGACAACATCCCGGCAAACTTACTGTCCGATCTCATTGACAAGTTACTGGCCAGCGGCAGCGACCTGTACGCCAACTTGGCTATCGGTGTTGATATGCGCAGCGAACGCGCCACGGCAGACAACTTACTAGCCCTACTCAATGACCTTCGATCACGAGAGGATGCCACGGTAGAAGTGCTGTTCTTAGATACCGATCGAAACACCTTGGTAAAGCGCTTCTCAGAGACCAGACGGAAACACCCGCTTAGCAGTGAAGATCTACCACTGATCAGCGCCATCGATGACGAAACTCGACTCTTGGAACCAGTCAAAGCGGAGGCTGATTTGGTCGTTGATACGGGCTCAATGAACCTGCACGATCTTCGGGATATCATCCGTACCTACCTGCTGGGTAAAACACAGGGCGGGCTGGCCCTTATATTTCAATCCTTCGGCTTCAAGCACGGGGCTCCTGCCAGCACCGATTTCATGTTTGACGTCCGATGCCTTCCCAATCCACACTGGGAACCTGATTTGCGCGAATACACGGGCAAAGAAAAGCCTATTGTTGATTTTCTGGAAGAGCAGCCAGAGGTTGAAAACATGTTTAAAGACATCAGAGACTTCGTCACCCGTTGGCTCCCCTCTTTCGACTCTGAAAATCGCGCCTATCTGACAGTATCCATTGGTTGCACGGGCGGCAGACACCGTTCTGTTTACCTAACGGAGCGACTCGCATCGCACTTCAGTAACCATCGTGGCAACGTGTCTAAGCGTCATCGCCAACTCTCCTGAACAAGAGGTATCGATAGACTGTGATTACTCGCGAACTGCAAATCATCAATAAGCTGGGTCTGCATGCCCGGGCCGCAGCCAAGCTTGTCAAACTCTCTTCATCTTTCGCCAGTAATATCGACATTGAAAAAGAAGGGCAACGGGTTAACAGCAAAAGCATTATGGGCGTCATGATGTTGGCCGCCGGATGCGGCTCTGTGGTGACGCTCACTGTAGAAGGTGAAGATGAAACAGATGCGATGGACGCTGTAACCGATTTAATCAACCGACGTTTTGACGAAGAGGAGTAAGCATTAATGAGCCTGATGTTCAATGGCATCGGAGTCTCACGGGGTATTGCTATAGGCGATGCCTATTTGCTCCGGCGCAATCAAATTGATGTCACGTCTCGCTCCTTAACTAAAAAATCGGTTCCAACCGAAGTTCGTCGTTTTAAACGCGCATTAAAAGCTGCGCGTGTGCAGCTTCTTACCGCTCGGGATAACATCCCGAAAGATGCACCCAGCGATGTCAGCGCCTTCATCGAAACGCATATTTTGATGCTCGACGATGGCGTGCTTTCACAACGCCCCATTGAGATCATCAAGTCAGAACTGATCAACGCGGAAGCAGCGCTGCAGCAACAGCGAGAAGAACTGATCAAAGTATTCGGCTCGATGGAAGACGTCTATCTCGCAACACGAATCGATGATGTTAATCATGTTATCGACTCCGTTTTACGCGCTCTGGACGACGGTGCGGAACCCGCCGAAGGTCCGGAACACTGGAAAGGCCAAATTATTGTTGCAGACGATTTAACACCGGCTGATACCGTGACCATGCAACATCATGGTGTTGCTGGGTTTATCACCGAAACCGGCGGACAGCTTTCGCATACCGCCATTTTGGCCAGAAGCTTAGGCATCCCGGCTATTGTGGGTATTCCCAACATCCGTAAGTACATCAATAGCGGAGAGGTACTCACGCTCGACGGGCGTTTGGGTATGGTGCTGGCCGAACCCACGGATCAAATGCTGGCGAATTTCAAACGCCAACAAAAAGAGACAAAACAAAAGAAGCGTGAGCTCAGTAAGTTAATTGATACGGAAGCCATCACCTTGGATGGCGTAAAACTGAAGCTCTCCGCAAACATTGAAATTGAAGAGGACATCAAGGCCTTAAAGCGGGTTAACGCGAATGGCGTTGGCTTGTATCGCACGGAGTTTTTGTACTTAAACCAGGAAACTATCCCCACAGAACAAGAACACTTTAAGGTCTATACCAAAGTACTCAGATCGCTCAAAGGGGAAACCTTAACCATACGCACCGCCGACTTAGGTGCCGATAAACAACTGGATAGCCAGCTGAGTATGCGTGAGCGACCACTGGCCCATAATCCGGCGATGGGTTTACGCGGTATCCGGCTTTGCTTAAGCGACCCATCCTTATTTCTTCCGCAACTTCGAGCCATACTGCGCGCCTCTGCCCGTGGCCCGATACGCATGCTTATTCCCATGCTGACAAACATTGCTGAAGTTGATCAGTGTTTGAAGTTACTCGAACAGGTCAAACAGAACCTGCGCGATGAAAACATTGAGTTTGATGAATCCATGCCCGTGGGCGCTATGGTGGAAGTGCCGGCAGCGGCAATTTCTGCGGCACAATTTGCAGAACGACTGGATTTTCTTTCAATCGGTACCAACGATCTTATCCAATACACACTGGCGATAGATCGTATCGATGATCAGGTGGATTACCTTTACGATCCTATGCACCCAGCAGTGCTGCAGTTGATTAAAACCACTATTGATGCCGGCCAGAAAAGTGGCATACCGGTCACCATGTGTGGGGAGATGGCGGGTGATTCACGCTATGTTCGAGTCTTGTTGGGACTAGGATTGACGGAATTCAGTATGCCCCCTAATCTTATTCTCGAAACAAAACGCAGTCTGATCTCGGCACGAAGGTCCACATTGAAAAAGCAGGTCAATGCTTTACTCAATGCCAACACCAGCGAAGATCAAAAAGCCATACTGGACAAGATAAACGCGTCAGCGCCTGAGAGCTGAACGACTCCCAACCGCGCTAGACGCGTGGTGATGACTATCGCAAGGCCATGGAATCAGATATCGAGCAGCAATCCAGCGCGCTCGCTGAAAATGTCAGCGATGGCTCCATGTCGGCTGCCCGAAAGATAATGCAAGCCATGCATCCGGCAGAGATTGCCGATGCACTGGAAGCCTTGCCACCCAATCGTCGCCGTGTGTTGTGGGATGCCATCGAGCCGGAGCTCGAAGGTGAGATCCTCATGGAAGTCGGGGATGAAGTTCGCGAAAGCCTCGTTCGCGACATGGATCTTGATGAGCTCAGAGCGGCTACCGAACAACTCGACTTAGATGATTTAGCCGACTTTGTTCAATCGCTGCCAGAGCACCTGACGGCTGAAGTTTTAGCCGGCATGGGTCGGCAAGACCGGATGCGGCTAGATCAGGTACTGGCCTACCCTGAGGAAAGTGCTGGCGGTTTGATGAACTTGGATGTCATCACCGTGCGCGGCGATGTCACGATAGATGTGGTGCTGCGGTATTTAAGACGCCGTGGCGACATGCCCAGACACACTGACAGACTGTGGGTAACCGATCGATACGGTCGTTATCAGGGCGAATTATCCCTGCGGCTTATTCTGACTAACGCGCCAGAGACACTCGTCAGTGACGTTGCACTGCACGATATAGAACCGTTTGACGTGCTAACCAGCCAAACCGATGTTGCCAGGGCGTTTGAGGATTTCAACCTTGTCTCCGCCCCGGTTGTTGATGAAGAAAAACGCCTAATAGGGCGCGTAACGATTGATGACGTTGTTGATGTCATTAGAGAGGAAGCCGAGCAGTCAGTCATGAGCATGGCAGGCTTGAATCAAGAAGATGACATATTCGCACCCGTGCTTAAAAGCACGCGTAAAAGGGCGCTGTGGCTCGGTGTTAACCTGCTGACCGCGTTGCTAGCGTCGTGGGTTATCGCTCAGTTTGAAGGTACGCTCGAGCGCGTCGTCACACTCGCTGTTCTTATGAGCGTTGTGCCGAGCATGGGGGGCATAGCCGGTAGCCAGACACTGACCTTGGTTATTCGCGGTCAGGCGCTTAATCAGATAAACCGACGCAACCTTAAGGATCTTCTGACCCGTGAAGTTGCCATTGGTCTTCTCAACGGCGTGCTTTGGGCCATGATCGTCGCCGCTCTGGTGTGGCTGTGGTTCGGCGACCCGCAAATTGGCTTAATCATAGGCACGGCGCTAATCGTTAATTTAGTCACCGCAGCCTATGTCGGCGCCATGCTACCCATACTGTTCCGAAAGATCGGTGTTGATCCCGCTCTGGCCGGAGGTGTAGCGCTAACGACTATAACTGACGTGGTCGGGTTGGTTGCATTCCTAGGACTAGCGACGCTGATTCTGTAGAGAAGCGAGCCTGTCGTTTGTCCACAACACGCTGACTCTGCACAAGAGCCCATTCGCAATTCGCCTGCACCTGCTCCAGTAAGTCTTTCGAGTAGATGGGGAACCCCTGAAACAGAAATTTGGTTTTCAGCCAGGGCTTGTCGAGTTCAAGCACGTACATACCGACTTCAATCTCGTGCCTTTGTACCCAGCGACGTTCCTTAATGACTTCTCTGGCCACCGGCAACTGATATCGGGGCCCCTTTCTTTTGCTAAACAACATTGCACTAACTTCTCGCGATCTTTGCCAACCCTCCGCCACGCTAGTATCAGCGTTAAGCATTGTCGGCAGCGCACACGGTAAAACCTGTCCGACCAATACGAAAGTGTTCAGATCATCCCACGAGCATCGATTCACATTTTTTCGATGCCTAAGTGACAAAGGTGTGATTTGAAACACTCAAAGACACAATCTGTTGACAACAAATGTTGTGAAATAACCATATGGAATCCATTGTGCTTGGCTTAAATGGCGACCCGTAACAGGTTAGGCAGCCCTATCCACATGCGTCGTTAAAAACATACTTTTTGTGTGTCAATTCGCTCAAATGTTGATGCAGCGCCGTATGAGACCCGCCTCACATTTAGTTGTCCACAGTTTATTAACCGCTTTCACACCATTTTCATACGTTATTTTGCCGTAACCACTACATGTAGTGCATTGAGTAATATTTAGGTCTAGATGTTGTGCAAGGCATTGACCCAAAAACCTTGCAGCGATACAATTTGCGACCGCGGTGGCAGTGCAGGAGCAAAAGTTGACAGTGTGCGCTAGAACACGTTTCAGCCCCCAGCTTTGCTCAACACCTAAGCACCAAACCAAACATTACAAAACACACCAGTTTCCTGGCAAGTGATTGCCGGGCTACTACACTACATATTGCGCATGGATAAGCGCAGCAACACAACATGTTGTGATTCTCAAGGATAGAGGGCCGCTTGAATTTAGCCATACCCGCAGACCGGGTAAGCACGTATGAGGAGAATCACCATTCAATGAGCACTGTTGACGTTCTGGCGCTGAAAGACACACCTGTTAAGCCCGCTTTGGCTCGCCTGCCCTTGCAGGAAACGTCCCTGGATATCTGGGACAAAAAGTACAGGTTGAAAACCAAGGATGGGGACAACGTCGATAATACGATCGGAGACACTTTCGAACGTGTTGCCAGAGCTCTAGCTGATGTAGAACGCAGCGAAGCAGACCGCCAAACCTGGTACAAAGAATTTTTATGGGCTTTGGAACAAGGCGCCATCCCGGCAGGCCGCATCACATCCAACGCGGGTGCTCTAGAACACAAGCCTGCAACCTCAACGATCAACTGTACCGTCAGTGGCACTATCACTGATTCTATGGACGACATACTCGGCAAGGTGCATGAGGCCGGATTAACGCTCAAGGCAGGCTGCGGTATCGGCTACGATTTTTCTACACTGCGCCCACGAGGTGCGTATGTGTCTGGCGCCGGTGCGTACACATCAGGCCCTCTGTCGTTCATGGATATCTTCGACAAGATGTGCTTTACCGTGTCTTCAGCCGGTGGCCGTCGTGGCGCACAAATGGGTACCTTCGATGTTCGTCATCCTGATGTGCTCGAATTCATTAAAGCCAAGCGTGAAGACGGACGCCTGCGACAGTTCAACTTGTCGCTGCTAATCACTGAAGATTTCATACAGGCAGTCAAAGCCGATGAACAATGGCAGCTGGCTTTTCCTATCCGCCAAAAAGAATTAGACGACGGTGATATCGAGCTTGAAAACCCCGATCAAATTGTTTGGCGTGATTGGCCGTCACACGATAGCGTGGTGGTTAACGATGAAGGCTTAGTCGCCTGCCGCATCTACCGCAAAATGCCAGCGCGTCGTTTGTGGGATTTGATCATGGCCTCCACCTACGACTTTGCAGAGCCAGGCTTCATCCTCATCGACAAAGTCAACGAGATGAACAACAACTGGTTTGATGAGACTATCCGGGCAACTAACCCGTGTGGCGAACAACCACTTCCTCCTTACGGTGCGTGTCTTTTAGGGTCAGTCAACCTCACACGCTTTGTGCTTGACCCTTTTACAGACAAAGCCCGTTTCGACTGGGAGCGTTTTACACGCACCGTTGAAATCTTCACTCGTATGCTCGACAACGTGGTTGAGATAAACGGCTTGCCGTTAGAGCAACAGCGACGGGAAATTCGCCGTAAACGCCGCCATGGCATGGGCTATCTCGGCCTGGGCTCATCATTAACCCTCATGGGTATGAAGTACGGTAGCGAAGAGTCTCTAGAATTCACAGAAAAAGTCACACGCGAACTGGCCATTGCCGGCTGGCGCACAGGCCTGGCTTTAGCCAAAGAGAAAGGCCCGGCTCCAATCATGGACGAGACCTTTGCCGTCACAGGTGAGATGCTGCGTAAGCGTCCGGAGATGAAAGAAGACGGTTACCGCGTTGGTGATCAGGTTCCCGGCCGAATTCTGCATGCGCGTTATAGCCGCTACATGCAGCGTATTGCCGAAGTCGACCCGACTCTCGTGGCCGAGATGGCACAACATGGCTCGCGCTTTTCGCACCATAGCTCTATCGCACCCACAGGCACTATCTCATTGTCGCTGGCCAACAATGCCAGTAACGGTATTGAGCCAAGCTTTGCTCATCACTATGCGCGCAACGTTATTCGTGAAGGCAGAAAATCTAAAGAGAAAGTGGATGTTTTCTCGTTTGAACTACTCGCGTATCAGGCGTTGGTTAACGAGAAGGCTATGCCTTACACAGACGATCCGGATGCTCAGCTACCCGATTACTTCATGTCAGCCGATGACATCACACCCAAGGATCATGTCTCTGTTCAGGCAGCGGCTCAGCGCTGGATAGATTCCTCTATCTCTAAGACGGCTAACGTGCCGACTGAATTCGAATTCGACGATTTCAAAGACATTTACATGTACGCCTACGACCAAGGTCTGAAAGGCTGCACAACTTTCCGATTCAACCCTGAGAACTTCCAAGGTGTATTGGTTAAGGAAACTGACCTGGAAAATACTGAGTACCAGTTCACATTAGAAGATGGATCTATCGTCAGCGCTAAAGGTAACGAAGAGATCGAATACGACGGTGAAATGCATACCGCCGCCAATCTCTACGATGCCTTGAAAGAAGGCTACTACGGAAAATTCTAGGTAAACACATCCATGAAAATCAGTAAAAAAATAGTCGCCTACACGGTCAACAAGCCTCAGGACGAGCAAGTACAGGCAGAATCAGGGAACTCAGCAGCCGATGTTAAGTCAACATCGTCAAAGGCAAACGGCCAATTGGCCGATGTCATACAAATGCATGAGACTCTTGAAAGACCTCAAAAGCTGATAGGTTCGACGTACAAGCTTAAGACGCCAGATCACGTATCTGCGCACGCGATGTACATTACTATCAACGATATCGTGCTCAACGAAGGTACTGAGCACGAAATGCGGCGCCCGTTTGAAGTGTTCATAAATTCCAAAAACCTTGAGCACTATCAATGGATTGTGGCACTGACACTCATCATGTCTGCCGTATTCCGCAAAGGTGGCGATATCACGTTTCTGGTTGACGAACTTCGCTCAGTATTTGATCCGCGTGGCGGCTACTGGAACAAAGGCAAATACATGCCTTCCATCATTGCTGAAATTGGCGAAGTCATTGAGCATCACCTCATCGATATCGGCATGCTCAAAAGCAACGAGCCCGATGAAGTACAAGCAAAGCT
>JAHDGK010000017.1:81434-88593 GCA_020627685.1 Granulosicoccus sp.
CAGCAGATTCTAACGAGGAGCCCTGGATGGCCAACGCGACTCACTGTGGCAAATGCAACAATAAAGCTGTCGTGTTGAGAGATGGTTGTCAGACTTGCATGAATTGTGGCGACTCTAAGTGCGGTTAGTAAATAACTTAAGGTAAAATTGCGCGTATTCCGAATGCTGCTACCGGGCGGTGAAATCGTCATCGCCGTCTGTGGAACTTAAGTCAAAAATGCCCAATATGAAATGCAGAAGCTGCCAGTCTCCTATGGTGGTCAGCCGCCGCGAAAGCAGTGGCAACGCCACGACCAGCTGGCATCAGTGCCCACTGTGTAAGCAGGTTCGCTTAACCAGCGAGAAAGAAGTTCATCACTCGCTGGATTCTGCATCGCATATTGCCCAGTCAGACGACGATATCGCTTACGCCGTCGATAACGAAGTTCAGCCCCGAATGGCCTATTTATTCACATGAGTGAACTACAACTTTCAACCAAACTGGTTGGCGAAATACAAGCTGTTTTACAAGAGCACGATCCAGCATCAGCCGACCCAGGCGTCACCTCACAATACCTCTGCGCTATTGTGGGATTTCTGCTGGGCCAGCAAGACATGCCTGCCGAACAAAAATCTGAAGTCCTGGAGCAACTATCTGCATTCATGAAGCACGTCGCTGATGATGTCGATAGTCAGAAGCAGAAACCTGCAGCACCTCCACCTCCTCCACAACAAGAATCCTTCGGGATCTGGAAACCAAAAAAATGAGTCAAGCTACTGCACGTCACATCCTTGTGGACAGTGAAGAGAAGTGCCAGACACTGATCGATGAAATCAAAGGCGGTGCCGATTTTGCCGAAGTGGCAAAAGCACATTCCAGCTGCCCGTCCAGCCGCGATGGCGGCCACCTGGGCACATTTGGTAAAGGCCAAATGGTTGCTGAATTTGAAACCGCTTGTTTTGAAGGTGAAGTCGGTGCGGTTCAAGGCCCGATTAAGACTCAGTTCGGCTATCACGTTGTTGAAGTTACTGAGCGCACTTAAGCATTAGCTTAACTTGGCAGGCGGCTGATAATTGTCAGCCGCCTGCTACTATCAAACCCCTTGATAGCCTAAGGATCCGCTTCAGCATTGAAGCAATTAACGAGAAACACCCCGTAACTCGTTGATCCAAATCGACACAATTTTTTATAAAGTCGATCAGTTCACAAAATTCTCTGCTACTTTATGTTAGGTGAATCGTTTTTTTGTCTTCGACAAAAATCCGAACTGACCCTGTGGCACTGATTTGGTCTATTCCAATCGTTGATGCAGGCAACTGGTGAGGCAATTAATCGCCTTTCGTGCTCGTAGAGTTGATTGATCGAATCGGATGAGTTTACAACCTGGCCATTTGACGGATTGGACCCAGTGGGCGCATAGCGTCACCGACTCCGCTGTACCGTCGATTACGGTCGAATCGACCACTCAGTTCCTTAATACAACCCTAGGCAGTGTGCAGTCAGTACTGCAATCATCACCCCTCCCTTTGTTAGCAGGCTCCGCAGCGTCAGTTGCTGTGCTCGTAGCCGTCGCCCTGCGCTATCGGAAAAAAGTGGCTTCTCGCTCCATGGTGCAAAACACCTTAGAGTCCTTGCCCGATGCTATCGCCCTGTTCAACGAGCGTGGCCAACTCACCGCAGTCAATGAAAAGCTTACCCGGTTGATGCCTCTGCAGTTGGAGCCAAAGGCCTACTCGAAAACGGACACCAACAGTCTATACGCACAGATATCACCGGATGCGTTGGCCATAGATAGGGCAAGAGTCCGCGCGCGCCAAATGGCACGAGATCCGAATTCAACCATTAGTTTCGAAGTTCCCAGTTACGGTCGGCGATCGCTGTTGATCAAAGAGCGCGGCACACGTGACGGTGGAACCAGCGTGTCAGTCTACGGCAGCATGCATCCGGCGCAGAATCGCATGAGTGATTCACTCACCGCACTCGCCAACCGAACCCGCCTGGTCCATGAGCTGGCGCAACGATGCAGCCGCACGAAAAACGAACTGTCGCTCATCATCGTCGACCTACGCAGCTTTCGGCAGATTAACGATACCTACGGCCGCGCAGCCGGTGACGAGTTACTGCGTCAAACCGCAAAATGTTTATTGCAGGCTATGCCCAGCGATGCGCTGATTGCCCGCACAGCGGGTGATGAATTCGCGGTACTCCTAGAATCGGATTTAGGCCGCCCAGCCATCGAAAATATGCTCAAGGGCATGCTCAAAACACTGCGATCTGGCTTGAACGTGAACGAAATGAACGTGCCAGTCAGAGCCAGCGTCGGCATCGCCTACGCGCCGGAACACGGCAACACCGTATCCAGCCTGCTAAAAGCGGCGGACAGCGCCTGCGCACAGGCGAAAAACGGCAGCGATAACTCGCTGGTGGTGTTTAATTCCGATCAACAAAAGCAAGCGATGTGGCGACACCAGCTTGAAATCGGGCTTCAGCACGCCATTGAAAAACAAGAACTGGCCTTGCAGTATCAACCGCAAATCGATATCAAAACAAAGATGACTTGCGGTATGGAAGCACTGCTGCGCTGGAATAGCGCAGAGTTCGGCAAAGTCTCACCGGTAGATTTTATTCCCGTGGCTGAAGACACCGGCATAATTAATCATTTGGGAAGCTGGGTACTGAACCAGGCCGTGCAGGATTATCAACGCCTTGCACGCTACGGGATGTCACCCGCCATGCTGTCGGTGAATTTGTCCCGAAAGCAGTTTGAAGACGGCAGAATCGTATCGGATGTGGAGCGATTGTTATCTAAAACCGGTTTCGATCCATCGAAGCTGTGTTTGGAAATCACAGAAACCGCACTTGCCAGTGACTCCAACCACCTCAGCCAACAACTGCTGGACCTCACATCGTTAGGTGTGCAGCTGGCCATCGATGACTTCGGCGTTGGATACTCTTCGTTGCTCGAATTGCGAGACTACCCTATTGCAGAAGTAAAAATTGATCGCGCCTTTATCACCAACATTACCAGTGATACCCACAGTCAGGACATTGTAGAAGCCATCGTAAAGATATCGAACAGCATTGGCGCAGAGGTAGTTGCCGAGGGTATTGAGAATCAGGCTCAATTCGACATGGTTGCGCAACTAGGGTGCGATCGCGCACAGGGATATTTCTTGTGCGAACCCATGGAAGCTACAACATTTCCTGACGTTGTATTGAGCGCTTAGCGCTCTTCTACAACGGGCTCTTCGCCAGCATCCCAATCGATCTCCAGCTGCGTGGGCGAGTGTTCATCCATCGGCCTCAATCCACGAAAGGACAAACCCAACAGTCGCACGCCTTTCTTATTGAATTTTGCCGATTGATGCGCGGCTGTAGGATGGGACGACTGAGAGTTTTCGCGGGTCTCTAGCGCCCGGTCCAGCAAGAACGGTAGTACCCTAGACACCAAGGACTTATCCAACACCGCTTTGCTCTCCGAATGAGCCCGTGTGTAAGTCGTGAAGTCAGCAAACCTCACTTTAATCGTCACGGTTGTGCTAACCCATTGTTTTGCGCTCAGCTCACGCAGTAACTCGTCGGCCAAGGTATCGAGTACGTCGAGCATTTCCTCTCGCTTGAGAATATTCTGCCCAAAGGTGCGCTCTGAACCTAATGATTTTCGGGTACGACTGACCCTGACAGGGCGATGATCAATCCCGCGAGCAACCAGATAGTAATAGCGAGCGCTCTTGCCGAATTCTAAGCTCAGTTCCTCTTCACTCCAGCGCCGCAAATCGGCACCTGTGTGTATGCCTAAGGCATGCATGCGCTGTTCGGTTACCTTGCCGACTCCGTGAATACGCCCCACAGCCAGAGAGGCGACGAACGATTCGCCGTCCTCGGGCAATATGCAATAAATACCATCAGGCTTGTCATAGTCTGACGCTATCTTTGCCAGAAATTTGTTGTAACTGACACCTGCTGAGGCAACCAGTTGAGTACGTTCCCAAATCATCGTTTTGATTTCTCTGGCTAATCGGTAGGCAGAGCCTGAAAACAAGGTATTGTTTGAAACATCCAGATAGGCTTCATCTAAGGACAAAGGCTCTACCAGATCGGTAAATTCGTTGAAGACCGTGTGAATCTGTTTAGAGGCTTCTTTGTAAGCATCAAAGCGGGATTTAACAAACACCGCCTGTGGGCAACGCCGATAAGCTTCTGCACTGGGCATCGCGGATCGCACACCGAATTTTCTCGCTTCGTAGCTACAGGCTGCAACGACACCGCGTCCATTCGGTTTTCCACCAACGATGACAGGTAGTCCTTTGAGCTTCGGGTCGTCGCGCTGTTCCACTGATGCATAAAAAGCATCCATATCGACATGGATAATCTTGCGTACGGCGGGTTGACCGTCGTTGATTTCCAAAGATTGCGTATCTTTATGTGTCGAAGTGGAAGACATCAGTTATGTCAAACGTGTATTTGCTTTAGAATCAGGGCTAGGAATAAAACTCAGCAACGTTGCCAGGCACAGTTTTTATATTTGTGCGTAATTTTTGTGCAATTTAGAGTGCTAGTGTCTAACAATCTGCTGCTTAACGCAGCACTAAATCACGGAGCGGCAAACGTGTCGAGCAACCCAGGAGTTGAGCTGAAAGGTGGCATGTACACCTTTATGTCGCTCAAGCTCCACACCAGTGACATGGACGTGATTGATGCGAAGCTGGCAGACAAGGTGCAGCAAGCGCCAAGCTTCTTCAAAGACACGCCTGTCGTCATCGATTTAACCGTCTTGGAAAAAGCAGAATCAGAGATCGACGCGGCGCGTCTACTCGAATGCATCAAACGGCATAAATTAATTCCAATTGTTGCAAGCACAAGCGATAAATCTTCACCGATGGCGCAGTCAATCGCGTTACCATTGATAGACGGCGGAGTTGGTCGATCCATCAAGGAAAAATCATCGTCAAAGCCTGCTGAAAGTTCATCTGATAAAGCCGATGAAACAGCAAGCTCAACGATCGATGTCACACCGGATGTCGACTTGTCACTGTCCAGAGAGATCGAATACGTCATCAAGACGCCGCTTGTTATTGATAAACCAATAAGATCGGGTCAACAGGTGTACGCTAGGGATACTGATCTCATTGTCATGGGCCCGATTGGTCCTGGCGCTGAGGTCATTGCAGATAATAATATTCATATCTACGGCCCGCTAAGAGGCCGAGCGTTATGTGGTGTATCGGGTAACACATCGACACGTATATTTTGCCAGTCTTTAGAGGCAGAATTAGTGTCGGTAGCGGGCAACTATCGAATGCTCGAAACCATACCGGAAGAATTACGCGGCAAACCCGCTCAGGTATGGCTTGATAAAGACAGGCTCAACATAGAGCCGCTTTGATTCAGAATTTTTTTTGGGAGTGAGAGCTTGACCAAGACAATCGTCGTAACATCGGGCAAGGGTGGAGTCGGCAAGACCACTACCAGTGCGTCCATCGCAACTGGGCTGGCTAAACGAGGCTTTAAAACCGTCGTCATCGATTTCGATGTCGGTTTGCGGAATCTGGACCTAATCATGGGTTGCGAAAGACGGGTCGTATACGACCTTGTCAATTTGGTAAACCAAGAAGCCAGCCTGCACCAAACCCTAATCAAGGATAAGAGAATCGAAAACCTCTACATCCTGCCGGCCTCGCAAACTCGCGACAAGGACGCCCTCACCATAGAAGGCATCGCGCGCGTTATGCACAAGCTCCGAAAGAGCGAATTCGACTACATCATCTGCGATTCGCCAGCCGGTATTGAAAAGGGCGCAAAAATGGCTCTCTATTTTGCCGACGAAGCCATTGTCACAACAAACCCTGAAGTCTCCTCTGTCAGAGACTCAGACAGAATTCTAGGCATTTTGCAGAGCGAATCTAAACGCTCCAAAATGAACGAAGAACCTGTCAAAGAGCACCTGCTCATTACACGCTACAACCCGTCGCGGGTCCAAGACGGGCAAATGCTGAGCGTTGACGATATTGTCGACCTGCTGGCTATTCCGTTACTGGGCATCATTCCGGAATCTCCATCTGTTTTGGACTGCTCCAACGCAGGCAAGCCTGTCATCCTTGACGATGAGAGTGCTGCAGGCCAGGCCTACTCTGATGCCATCGATCGCCTACTGGGCGAATCCAAGCCACATCGCTTTATGGAAGCTCCTAAGAAAGGGTTTCTGTCGCGTTTATTCGGATAAATTCCTATGGGCTTCTTCAGATTTTTCAGATCCAATAAAGAAGACACATCGGCCAAACTTGCAAAAGACCGTCTGCAAGTACTTATTGCGCACGAACGGACTGGCCGCGGCGGGCCTGACTACCTGCCAATGCTGAAACAGGACATCCTCGATGTCATCAAAAAATATGTTTCAGTCGGCGATGATGCTCTGTCTGTGCAGTTGGAGTCTCAAGACGACTGTGATGTCCTAGAGCTGAACATCACTCTGCCTGAGGAGTCAGCACAGCCCAATCAGCCCTCAGAAGAGGCAAAACGACGGGCAATGGAAAGACGTCAGGCCGCCAGCAAGGTCACCTAGCCTCTAATAGCATTTAGTTAGGTAGGCATTTAAAGCCTCAGCGACACTTATTTTGTCGCTGAGGCTTTTTGCGTTTTAGGGTATGGCTAATTAAGTCAGAAGAACTCTTTTCGTCTTTGACCAATGTCGGTGAGTACTTTTTCGTACCCCATAAAAATTTTTTGAATTTATTTTTTTAAATTTATTCGCCATTCACTTGGCGGGCATGTGCATTTAACTTTATTTGCCGAACAAATAGGCACTCTATCGCCGTTATTTGCACATAACAGCCAAGGGAATGACACCGACACAACATTAATTGTTGCAAAAAAACCACTTAAGATAAATTCTCGGTTATTCTTAGGTTTCCAGCTAGCCAACTGTTGTTTCTGTTCTACACTTCAGTTCGTTTGACGCCGCTGGTTCTGTCACTGTCTTGCAAAAACGCAATTGGTTGTTGCATTATTCAGACAAGCTGACTAAAGTTGCTTCGTTAAATCAATTTTTAAGTAGTACTACATAGCTTTTACAGCATATATCTGATTGGAGAAAACTCATATGAAATTCACTAAGACAGCTATCGCGGTTGCAATCGCAGGTCTGGCAGCAACGCCAATGATGGCAGCAGCTGACACAAC
>JAHDGK010000064.1 GCA_020627685.1 Granulosicoccus sp.
GCCCTAACTCCCATTTCAACTACCACTATTAGTTTAGGTAGTGGCGGAGAGAGAGGGATTCGAACCCTCGATACGAGTTACCCCGTATACCAACTTTCCAGGCTGGCGCCTTCGACCACTCGGCCACCTCTCCGGTTTACTGCTTTTACTTCCTACCCAAGCCGAGTAGTTTAGCCTGTTTAGGACTCAGGTGTACGACCTTGCGTGTAAATTGGTGAAGGAAATTGCGCCACATTGCTACTCAAGTCGGCAACTTTCGGCGTTCCTCGCTTCTCGACCGCATCAATACGGATAATGGAGTGCATAGGAATGATGGTCTGGGAAACCCCTTCAAATTCGCTTTTCAGTTTCTCTTCGCCCGGATCGACCAGTAATGTGGTGTTGGTATCGAAAACCAACTCTTCGATCACCACAAACCCGTACAAATCGCCTTGATAGACCTCTCGGGCGTATATCTCAAACACCTTATCTTCCGAGATAAAGCGCACTCTGTATAGAAGCTTGTCGTCTGTCATTTACGTTTTCGTTGCTGGGCTTTACGGCGATGACGCGGATGGACCGGGATAATGCGAAGTTTGGAGCTTACTTTGGGCTCCACTTTTGCGGCCCGCGCGACCCCTTCTATCTCCTGTGGCGTCATTTCATGAACTTTGCCACGAGCCAACCAGCGCGGCAAGTTGACCGGGCCAAACCGGGTTCGGATGAGGCGGCTAACCTGCAAATCTTGAGATTCCCACAATCGTCTTACCATGCGATTGCGCCCCTCTTTTAGGGTGACGCGAAACCATTGGTTCGCATGTTCTGTATCGGCCTCGGCAACAATCTTTTCAAATTTCGCGGGGCCGTCATCCAGCTCTACACCAGTAGCCAAACGTTCGATCATTTCAGGACTCACTCGCCCGTTAACGCGGACAGCGTACTGCCGTTCTAATTCGGAGGATGGATGCATGAGGGCATTGGCCAGCTCACCATCATTGGTTAGGAGTAAAAGGCCCAGGGTATTGATATCCAAACGCCCTACCGCAATCCAACGACCGTGATGCAATCGGGGCAAACGATCAAAAACAGTGCGCCTTTTCTCCGGGTCATCTCGGGTAGTGACCTCACCTAGAGGCTTGTGATAGATGATGACGCGGCGGGTATCCTGATCATCAGAAACGACCTTATAGAACCGCCCCTTTACCACCAGATCATCGTTCAGATCGGCCCTGTCGCCCAGCTTTGCCAGCTGGCCATTGATCTTAACTTCGCCGGCAGTAATCCAACGTTCAAGCTCGCGTCGCGAGCCCAATCCGGTATTAGCCAGTATTTTTTGCAGTCTTTCCGCCATGGGCGAAAGTCTACCCTAGCGGTGCTAGTTCGGGCGAACTATCGAGCCCATTAAATAGCCAATACCCGGTTCCAAGACTTCATGAATGCAGCGCTTGGGTATAAACTAAAAACCACATCACTTGTTGAGCCATTTATCCCGATGACGAATGCGACTTTTAAAGCGCTGAATATAGCGGTCCTGACTATCTCGGATACACGAGGAGAGGCTGAGGATATTTCGGGTAAAAAGCTGGTTGAAGCGCTCAGTGCTGCCGGCCACAACAATGTTGAAAAAAGCATTGTCCGGGATGATAAGTACGCCATTCGTGCCGCCTTGTCTCGCTGGATATTTGACCCCGAAGTCGATGTTGTTCTGACCACAGGCGGTACCGGTATTACTGGGCGAGACGGAACACCCGAAGCTATCAAGCCTCTTCTAGACAAAGAAATTGAAGGGTTTGGCGAAATGTTTCGGGTGCTGTCGTACAACGATATAAAGACGTCAACGCTTCAATCAAGAGCCCTAGCCGGAGTTGCCAATGCAACTTACGTTTTCGTTATGCCCGGTTCAAGCAGTGCCTGTATGACGGCTTGGAATGAACTCATCGTTCATCAACTGGATGCCAGAACACGTCCGTGTAATTTGGTTCAGCTCATGCCCCGTTTGAATGAGGTTTAGCGCCTAGCTATCTCACCAACCTTTTGATTCCTTGACGCGCTCGTAAGCCTTCTGAATATGCTGAGTTTTATCGGTCGCCAGTTTTATCATTTCATCGGGCAGTCCCTTTGCCACCAATTTATCAGGGTGATGCTGACTCATAAGCCGACGGTAGGCGCGCTTCACTGTCGCTTTGTCATCTGACGATTCCACGCCTAGCACCTTGTAAGCATCGTTCACAGAGAGCCTGCCTGAATCAACAGGTGCACGCTGCCTGCGCTGACCATGGCTGTGACCGGTATCCGCACCATCGGGTTGATCAACTCCCATGCTGAACCTCACCAGCATTTCAAGTTGTCTAAACGCGTACTCAGAAAATCCTAAAACGGCCGCCACTTTGATCAACGCGGCCTCCTCGTCTTTGGACATCACGCCGTCAGCAAGCGCTGCCTGAATGAGGATTTCAACAAACATGCGATAGAGGCTGGTGCGACGTTGGCACTCCTGCCGAAACTGAAGGACAAGCGCTTCGGCGTCGAAGTTGTCCTGCTTACCTTCGTTAAAAAGCTTGATAGCCGCCGCTCGAAGGTCCGCGTCCAGATTCATACTGGACATCAGGGCTTCGGCCAGTGCGATTTCTGATTTATCGACGCGGCCATCGGCTTTTGCGATGTGCCCCATCACTGAGAACGTGGCGGTAAAAAACGCCATCTTGATGCGATCGGCATCGCCCGGCGGCAAATCTTCATCAGCAACGTCCTGTGACAGCTGAAGATTCATGCCTTTGTCAAAAGAATGGCCTAAAGCCGCACCGAGCACCGCACCTATCGGGCCTCCAATCATGAAGCCGAATGTGCCGCCCAGCAATTTACCCCAAATCATGCGTCTACTCTTAAATTAAATGGATTGACGCCTATCGGGTTCACGACATACGCCCAGCTCGCAGAGCAATGTGGTGGCAAACACGCCCGGAGACAAGAGGAAGCTCAATTCTAATGTGGAATCGTTAACCCATCGAGCTTGCAGCTCAACGGCCCTTGCTCGAAGAGCACGCCGCTCCTGAGCTAAACCCGCTTTCTCCAATCCGGAGAGAATTTCTTCAAATTCTGCCAAGGCTGAATTTTCAAATTCTTGGCAATCAGTTTTGGCTGGCGTCGCCCCTCTTCCCCACCAAGGAGCACTGGTGTGAATGTCAAAAGTGGCGATTCGGTTATCCAGCTCGCTTTTAGTGCTGGTGCTGGTATCAAAAAAGCTCTTCGACCCATCCAGCATTGCTGGCTCCCCCTCCAAGAGTTGCTGCCAGTTATCCGACCTGACGCGCTGCGCGCACACCTGATTGAACACGGCACTTCTGGCTGCTGAAAGCCATAGGCTTCGTTGCTGTCGTGACGCACGTTTTTTCGGCTGTCGAAACCATTGACGAGCACGAGAAAAATTTTGTCCACCAAAGCCAAATCTTTGAGGTCCAATATAATTTGGAAAACCAAACCGCTCTATGGATGCAATCCGGTTATCGACTGCACTCCTGAATACGGAATACGGGTCATCCAGCACGGGTTCAATGTCTTTTAGTGTGATAACAAATTTATTAGCACTGTGGGCACCTCGGCGTAATTTGCGCGAATGCCGATGCACCTCTAATAATCGTGCAGATTTGTCCCCTGTGCTGAATTCCAGCAGCGTCGCAATAAGCGGATCCTCGTTTGACGGGGTTGCCACACTGAACCACTGTGTCGTGACAGCGTGACGGTCCTTCATGCCTGCAAAGCCAATAGCTTTAGAATCTACCTGGAACACCTTCGCCAGCAACTCGACAATCTCATCGGTATTGACGGACGTTTTTTCGATATGCAGATATAAATGCTCACCTTGTCCATCGAACTCGATATTCATCACTTCGGATACTTGAAAGTCCGCAGGCTCCATTTTGAACTGCGCGCGAAACAACGGCTCACCCCATGCGGCAGGCGTTTCGGGGACGGATAAAGGCATCTGTAATATAACTTTTTGGTAAATTGCGGCGCCAGTCTACCCACAAGTGATTGATTGCGCGGGCATCTGCGTAAAAAACCTTGTACTGAAGCCCAACGCTATCGACTGTCAGCAAGTACAATTACACCCACCCACTTACTACCCCTTGTTTCATCATGTCGCATTACGCTCGCATCCCCCTCGAAGACGCTTATCAGATGATTCTGGATAAACCGGTCAATATTATCGATATCCGCGATGCTGACAGCTACAAAGTGAGCCACATCACAGATGCGGAGCATATGGACAACTCAGGTGTTCAAGCCTTCATTGAAGACGCAGACCTGGACGTCCCATTAATAGTCTGTTGCTACCACGGCAACATGAGCCAGAGTGCAGGCGCCTATTTGGCCGAGAAAGGCTTTGCAGAGGTCTACAGTCTCGATGGTGGATTCGCCGGGTGGCAGGCCCGTTACCCTGACGATTGCGAACCCGATTAAATGACTGATAGCACGACACAGTTGAAGACCATGGTGGTCTGTGGGACCCGGCCGGAGGCCATAAAAATGGCCCCACTGGTCAAGCGACTCAACGCTCATCCGTCTATCGCAAATACGTTATGTTCCACGGGGCAACATCGGGAAATGCTAGATCAGGTGATGTCATTGTTCGGGCAAAAACCTGACATTGATTTAGGCATCATGCGTCAAGGGCAGGATCTCATTGATATTACGACGGGTGTCATGCAAGGCTTGCGAAATACGTTTGTCGAGTCAAAGCCCGATATCGTTTTGGTGCACGGCGATACCAACACAACTTTCGCCGCCACATTGGCCGCCTACTACCATCAAATACCCGTTCACCATGTGGAAGCCGGTTTACGCACGGGAAACATTTATTCGCCGTGGCCTGAAGAAGGCAATCGAAAACTTACCGGCGCATTAGCAGCACATCACTATGCACCCACAGCATCTTCGCAAAACAATTTGCTCAACGAGAATGTCGACGCCGCAAAAATTACGGTGACTGGCAACACCGTCATCGATGCACTGTTGGATGTATCTGTTCAGTTAACAGACAGCCCGGAATTGCTAAAACAGGTGACCGCTGGTCTGCCAGCGTTACATGAAAACAAAAAATTGGTCTTGGTCACCGGGCACAGGCGAGAGAATTTTGGTGATGGCTTCGAAAATATCTGTAAAGCCATTGCAAGTCTTGCTCAACGTAATGATGTGCAAATAGTTTATCCGGTGCATTTAAACCCTAATGTACAAGAACCGGTTAAGCGGCATCTGGCAGCGTGTAGTAACGTCCACCTTATACCGCCACAAGACTACTTGGCGTTTACCTGGCTAATGACGCAATGCCATGTCATCTTGACCGATAGCGGTGGCATTCAGGAAGAAGCCCCCTCATTAGGTAAACCTGTACTGGTCATGAGGGACACCACAGAGCGGCCAGAAGCTGTTGAGGCCGGAACCGTAAAGCTTGTTGGCACGAATGAGAGCAGTATCGTTGATCACGTGACGCGACTGCTTGACGATGAAAACGCCTGGTCTGCAATGAGTCAGTCCATCAACCCTTACGGAGATGGAACAGCCAGTGAAAAAATCATTGAGCACCTGTTGGCCCAGTGATTATGAAATGGTTCAGCACTCTGGCAGCATTTACGCTCATGGGTTTAATCCTATGTACGCCGGTGTATGCAGATACATCGGTTGTTGTTACAGGTGTTGAGGGCGATCTTAAAACCAACGTAGAACTGATCGCCGGAACCCCGCCGGCTGGCGATAACGTCCGAAAGCTTCGCCGGTATGTCGCCGAGCTCCCCGCGCTGGCAAAATCTGCGATGAGCGCGCTCGGGTATTACGGCTCCGATGTAGAAGTCAAACAAAAGACCGATGGTGACAATACGATTCTGGAAATCGCAGTCACACCCAATGACCCCGTACTCATAGAAACCATTGACGTTAGTATTCAAGGCGCAGGGGAAGATGATGCCCAATACGTGGGCGTCCTATCCGAACTTCCACTATTGCAAGGTGCTGTTTTTATCTCAGGCGACTACGAAGCCACCAAATCAGCGCTGCTCGATAGAGCGCAAGACTTAGGCTACTTTGATTTTACGTTTACGGAGTCAGAAGTCCGCGTCAGTCGTCGACAACTCAGCGCCAACATAAGGCTAGTGGCAGATACGGGCGTGCGTTACACCTTCGGCCCAATAGTGTTTGAACAAAACGCGTTCAGGCAATCCTTTCTGGAACGTTGGATGCCATTTCAAGAAGACGATCCATTTGAGTCCAGTCTAATCGGCGAGCTCAGTAAAAACCTGCAAAACAGCGGGTATTTTAAAAGTGTCAGAGTACAGCCTCAACAGGACCGGCGATACGGAAAAACGATTCCGGTCAAAGTGGGACTTGAGCGAAAGGATAACAACCAAGTGGCAGTCGGCGTCGGCTTTGTCACCGATACCGGTTTACGAACCAAACTTGCGTGGGGAAAACCTCTACTTAACCGGTTCGGACACTCTCTTGATTTTGAAGTCGGGCTGGCCGAGGAACAGCAAAGTGCCAGTGTGTCCTACAGAATACCGCGCAAGAATGAACCGTTATACAACTACTGGGGTATTGAGTACGGGTTAAAAAAAGACACCGTAGGAGATACGGACAGTTTTTTGAGTTCTCTCAACTTTCAACGCGTTTCAAGAACACGTTCAGAATGGACCGAGTCTTTATTTTTAAGATGGGAGCGTGAACGGTTTGAGGTCATAAAAGAGGAAGATGATGAAGACGAGGAAGATGGTGATGAAGACGTGGAAGTTCGCACAACAGATCTGATACTGCCTGGTTTTAGCTATACGAGAAGCCGCAGCAAAGGAACGCCGTTTCCCGTGTGGGGTCAGGCAGAGACGCTACTTGTTATGGGTGGCTCAACTCGGGCTCTATCCAGTATCGACTTTTTCAAAGTGCTGGGAACATTTAAATACCTGCGGGCATTGTCTGATCGCAACACACTTATCGGTTCTGTTCAGTACGGCGCCATTCAATCCAACGACTTTGATGGCGTCCCCGTCTCTCAGCGTTTTTTCGCAGGTGGCGATAGGAGTGTCAGGGGGTTTAAATACCGTGACATTTCACCCATGGTCAATGAACAGGCTGTGGGCGGCCGGTTCCTGGAAGTTCTAAGCTTGGAGTACAACTACCGTATTCTCGACAAATGGAGTGCCGCCGTATTCTCAGATGCAGGTAGAGCATTTGATTCCTTCGGAGAGGCTTACAGGGTGGGTGCCGGAGTGGGCGTTAGATGGCAATCACCAGTCGGTGCTTTTCGTCTCGATGTCGCAACACCCATCAGTGATAATGACAGGGATGGCAGCGTGCGAGTGCATATCTCCCTCGGGCCTGACTTGTAATGAAAAAGCTTTTCAAGTGGTTGGGAATCCTATTACTCGCACTGCTAATTCTGCTGCTCATTATTCTTGGGCTGGCATATTTCCTGGCTGGCACAGACAAAGGCTTTTCGCTCACCAGCAGTGAACTCAACAAACGCGTTCCCGGCTTAGTACTAACAGGAACCGAAGGCAATCTGATTCACGGTATCAAAGCAGACGACATCAACTTTGAAAACGACGCCATAAAAGTCGATGCCAAGGGAGTTGATACAGCCTGGAGTCTGTCGTGTTTACTCGATAAGGAGTTCTGCCTGGACAGAGTCGTTATCGATTCCGTGGACGTGCAAACTTTCGCAAGCGACACGCCTCCCCAACAAAGCACAGGCCCCGTAGAACTTCCTGAGATAACCTTGCCAGTGGGTGCAAAAATCAGCGAGGTACTCATTAAGCGTTTGAGTATTCAGCTACCCGGCGACGCCCCGCCCCATGTCGTCCAGGATATTCAGCTCTCCGCAGAAGCTCACAACAATGTCGTTGATATCAGCACACTATCTGCGCGATACGATACCTATACAGCCAGCGTGTCCGGCAACATTGAACTGACCGGTGATTATCCACTGGACTTGGATATTGCTCTGACAGCAGAAGACATTCTGCCCAACGAACTTCCCGAGGGCGATGGGGATCAAAGCGCAAATGTCGCTATCGCGTTAAACCAATCCCTGAAAAATTTAGCTGTCGGCGTTGAAGCCCAGGGAAGTGTTTCGGCCACTTTGACTGGTTCTGTAAAACCCTTAGACCCCAAGATTCCTGTGAATCTTCAATTGAGCAGCCCCTCTTTAGGCTGGCCGCTGATATCACAATCCATAGTGTCAGCGAGCAATACCGCGCTGACCATCGATGGATCGCTCGATGACTACAACATTACGTTGTTAACTCGAGTCCAAGGCGAGCAAATTCCACTTACAACCTTGCAACTCAGCGCAATCGCCAACACGGAACGCGCCTCTCTTCCAGCCGTTAGCATCGACACGCTAGACGGATCAGCTCTGGGTAACGCAAACGTCTCTTGGAGTGACGGGGTGAGTTGGGACACTAACTGGACTATAGAGGACATTAACCCGGAAGTTTATCGACCAGATTTAAAAGGCATGCTAGACGGGAAAATCCAAGCCAGCGGTTCAGTCGTTGATGGCAATTGGTCTCTTGATCTTCCAAAAGCTGCGATTGATGGTCAACTCCAAGGGTACCCTTTCGATTTAGATATCAAGCTGGCGAAGGCATTAGACAATGTCTGGAATATTGAACGTGCGGTTTTAAATAACGGCAAAAACAACATCAACGCATCAGGTGCGGTAAGTGATCGTTGGGATTTAGTGGCTACAGCTCAATTGCCTGAGTTAGAAAAATTACTACCGGGCCTAAGAGGAAGTATCAACGCCAACGTTAATATGAAAGGTGTATTGGATAAACCGGATGTCGACCTTGTGGCGAGCACGGCTGGTTTAGCCTTTAACGACATTGATATAAACGGGCTGAGCCTAAAAGCCGATATCAAGGAGTTGTTAGAAAAGGACAGCTCAGTCACTCTGGCATTAGGTAGTGTGGTTGTCGGCGAAAACACCATCCAAAACGGGCGATTCAATTTCCAAGGGCAACGAAGCGATCACTCCTTTGCCTTGTTTGCAGATGGCCCGCAGGCGACAGCAATAGATCTCAACGCATCAGGGTCTTTAAACCAAGCTATGGACTGGGCAGGCAGTCTAGACGCTGTGACTCTAGATGTCCCCGCTCATATTATTAACTTGGATAAACCCACAAGTTTGTCGTGGAACAACGCCTTAAAAAAGTTTGCAGTAGATGCTCACTGCTGGGTGACAGAAGGCAGCAGACTCTGTCTTGAAAACGAAGTACTAGCCGAACCTTCTGGCAACGCAGTGGTGACTTTAGATCAGTACGCGTTAAATCGACTCGACCCGTTTTTGCCTGCACAAACAAATCTAACCGGACAACTATCACTCGATTCGGACATCAAATGGGGTGCCGATCAACCGGGTGGATTTTCAACTGTTTTAAATGCTGCGATAAAACAAGGTGGTGCCAAAGTAGTCGATGCGAATGACAATATTGTTGAATTCACCTATGACAATTTAGACTTGACGACACAGGTTAACCCTAACGAAGTCAATGCCGACATCGGCCTTAGCTCAAAGAACCTCGGGAATGCAAAAGTTGTTTTTACGCTGGACCCGACCCAAGAGCAAAAACCTATCGACGGATCTGTCAATCTAGAAGGTTTTGATATCGGAATAGCGCAAGCCTTTCTGCCTGACTTTGACGAAGTTAAGGGAGAACTGAATATTGACGGCATACTATCTGGCAGCCTGACTGACCCACGCTTTGATGGAGAGGTCATAGTTGACCAACCCATCATTCGCGCAGAGATATTACCGTTGCCCATTACCGGCGGCAACATAACGACCACTGTCAAAGGACGCAGAGCGTTTATCGATGGGGGGCTCAATAGCGATGACGGAAAGATCACTATAGAAGGCTCTGCGAATTGGCGAGAGCTGGATGCATGGTCAGCACAAGTTCGACTCGATGGAGATGCGTTAAATATCCAAAGCGATCCCATCCAGGAATCACAAGTTAATCACAGCATAAAAATTGATGCTACGCCTCGTAGTATTAAAATTGGCGGCACCATCGATATACCCATGGCTGTTATAGACGTCGGGGAACTGCCACAGGGAGCTGCCACTGTCTCCAACGATATCGTCATCATAGAAGATATAGAGGAAGAGAAAGAAACAAAGACCGCCAAAACAAGCGACGGCGGTGGATTACCTCTGCTTGTTGATATAGATATATCCCTTGGCGACGACGTCGGTTTATCTGCATACGGGTTAACAGCGAACTTAACCGGGGACATCAGCGTGTTGCAGCGAAGCCCCAACCCTCCTCAATTAGGCGGAGAAATAGAAGTTGTTGATGGCATTTACAAACAGTACGGTCAGAACCTTGAGGCAACAGGGCAAATACTTTTTGTCGGCCCAGTCAATCAAACTCGCCTTGCTATAGATGCCGTTCGCACTATCGACGAAGCCGTCGAACGAAAAGCGGGTATCCGCATTGAAGGCACAGTTGCCAACCCGGAGACATCTCTGTTTACGGAGCCTGCTGATAAACAACAAGATGCCATACTGTCTTACATTGTATTAGGCCGTGATTTAAACGACACAAACGACCAGGAAGCAAACTTACTAGCCTCAGCTGCGTTAGCACTGACTGTTCGAGGCGGTCGCAGTGTTGCGGGTGGCATTGCCAGTGCTCTGGGAGTGCAGGATTTTGCTTTGGAAACACGAGGCCGCGGTGATGACACAGAGCTCGTCGTCAGTGGACGACTGAATGATCGTTTATTGCTGCGCTACGGACGCAGTGTTTTCCAACCGGAGAGCACGCTGTATTTACGCTACGATTTAACTAAAAAGCTCTACTTGGAGGCTGCTCAGAATGCAGAGCGAGCCGTTGATATCTTCTATACGTTTTCCTTTTAAAACTTCATGTCTGACGTTCCAAAACACCAATATATCGATTCCGCCGAAGCGCTGACAACGCTATGCAGAGAGCTGCGCAAGCGGCCTTACATCGCTATCGATACAGAATTCCTGCGCGAAAGAACCTATCGCCCCGAACTCTGCCTTGTACAAGTCAAACATGAGGAATTACTTGCGTGCATAGATGCTATCGCCATTGATGATTTGGGTGCACTCTCTGAGCTGTTGTTAGATGAGTCTGTCGTTAAGGTTTTTCACGCAGCATCTCAGGACTTAGAAATTTTCTATCTGCTTACGAAAAAAGTACCAACACCTTTGTTTGATACGCAAATTGCCGCCCCGCTTCTGGGGTATAACGAGCAAATTGGTTATGGCAATCTGGTGAAAGAGTATTTGGATATCGAGCTTTCCAAAACCCATACTCGAGCCGATTGGACCCGGCGCCCGCTACCCGAACAACAAATTCAATACGCTCTGGACGATGTGATTCACCTTGAGTCTCTATACCTTGGCATGCACGCGCAATTAACGGAACAAAACCGAATCGATTGGCTAGCACCGGAATTTGCAGAGCAAGCCAAGGTTGAAAAATACGATCAACCCGCCGGCGAGCGATGGAAGAAGGTACGCAACATTCAGCGATACAAGGGGCCTGCGCTCTCAATTATCCAGCAACTAGCGCGCTGGCGTGAAGTTAAGGCCAGAGAAATCAATCAACCTAGAAATTGGCTGCTCAAAGACGATGTCATTGTCTCATTGGCCCAACAACGACCCGATTCTCTAAAGGAACTCACCCACATCAGGAGTCTAGAGAGAAAGACTCGTGAGAAATTCGGGGCTGAGATTCTAGATACGATTGCAAAAGCGGCTGAAATATCTCCTGACCCGGTGCCTGCCATAAAAAAGAAACAGAAGCTGACCAACGCGAATCTGGCGAAACTGCAATTGCTCAATGCCTGGGTCCACCAACGGGCTGCTGAGCTAGAAATCGCCCCATCGCTACTTGCACCGCAAAAACTGCTGGAAAAGATGGTTACGGGCGACGGAATCAATGCATTACACGGATGGCGTGAACCATTAATTGGAGACGATTTGCAGTCACTCCTCGAAGGTCGGGCCTACTTAGTCGCCGCCGAAAACGGGCTCACGCTGGCTAACTTGAAATAAACCGTTTTTCATAGCGGGCCGGGATATACGCAGCCCGGCCGCTGGTGTACCCTTGTTGGCCCTTAAGAATGTCTTATCGCGTGGGTTTCACCAAATGAGTAACAGTTCTACCGCAGCGGTACTCAACCGACCGCTATCCAACACCAATATTTTGAACGAAAAAACGTTAATTTCCCCCAACGAATTAAGACAACGTTATCCGCGCTCAGAAAACTGCACCCAAACTGTTGAAGCCGGCCGGGCAAACGTAGAAGCCATTCTCGACGGCCGTGACAAACGACTACTAGCCGTGGTCGGCCCTTGCTCTATCCATGACGTGGATATGGCTAAAGATTATGCTCAAAAGCTTATGGCTTTACGCGAACGCGTCTCAGACCGAATTGAACTCGTCATGCGTGTCTACTTTGAAAAGCCAAGAACCACCGTCGGCTGGAAAGGCTTAATCAATGATCCACACCTCGACGACTCCTTTGATATAGAAACAGGTCTGTCACGCGCACGAGAACTACTCGTATGGCTCGCAGAACTCGGCATGCCAACGGGCACAGAAGCACTCGACCCTATCAGCCCACAGTACCTTTCCGATTTATTTACGTGGTCAGCAATTGGGGCACGAACAACCGAGTCTCAAACACACCGTGAAATGTCCAGCGGCTTGTCAACGGCTGTCGGATTTAAGAACGGCACAGACGGCGGTTTAGATGTTGCCATCAACGCGATGCAATCCGCAGCCAATCCACACAGCTTTCTGGGAATTGACTCTGACGGCAAGGCAACGGTTCTTAAAACTCGCGGCAATGCTTACGGGCACGTGATCCTGCGTGGTGGAAATCAGGGACCTAACTACGACTCGGTCAATGTCTCTATTGTTGAAGACGCATTAGAGAAGGCAAACCTGCAGCAACGCATTATGATCGATTGCTCGCACGCCAATGCCAACAAAGACCACGAACGTCAGGCGTTGGTTGCGTTAAATGTTGCAGAACAACTGGCAGCCGGCAGCGAATCCATCATTGGCATCATGCTGGAGTCGCATATCAATGCCGGCAATCAAAGCTTGAAAGATCCGAAAGATCTAGCTTACGGCGTCTCCATTACAGATGCTTGCATAGATTGGGACACGACTGAAGAGTTGATGCTTAAGCTATACGATACGCTTGAAAACAGACTTGCGTAAGCCAACTGTATTCCACTCGGATTATGGCAAATAGAGATTCACTCTTCTCTCATCCTTTGGGTGATATTGAAGGGTTTCGTTTTAACCAGGCAGTGGTCGATGTTTTTCCTGACATGCTCAGACGATCAGTGCCTGGTTATGAATCTATCATCACGCAATCAGCCCTGTTGGCCAGTCGTTACGTACAAGCCGACACTCGCCTGTACGACTTAGGCTCCTCTCTTGGTGCAACAGCCATCGCTATGCGTGATGCGCTTGCCCTAAGTAATGCAGAGGCTATTTCAGGGTGTGAAATACACGGTATCGACAATGCGTCAGCCATGATCGCCGCAAGCCGCTCTTTGGTAGACACCAGCGCCAGCACAATCCCAACAGAGCGATGCGTACCCATTTACTTGCACGAGGCAGATCTCGAAAGTCATCCGTTGTCTAATGCATCGGTGGTTGCAATGAACTTCACATTGCAGTTTGTTCGCCCCGAAGCTCGTCAAGCTTTGATGGCAAAAATTGCGTCTGCACTCAAACCCGGTGGTGTGCTGATCTTAAGTGAGAAGGTACGGTTTGAAGACACTGTGCTCAATGAGATGCACATAGATATGTATCACGCCTTTAAAAAGCAAAACGGCTACTCTGATCTTGAGATCAGCCAAAAGAGAACAGCGCTTGAAAATGTGTTGGTTCCAGACACTCTCGATGAACACCGAGATCGATTGCTTGACTCAGGGTTCAGTCATTGCACGGTCTGGTTTCAGTGCTTTAATTTTGCTTCACTGATTGCGATAAAAGCGTAAGTTCTACTCGTTATCTATTGCTCGTCTAAAATCCATCGCTATCTTTACGACCCTTTATCCTTGCGGCCTCGGATTTCCACTTGTCAGAATTAACCTTCGATACAGTTAAGCTTACTGAAGAGCTTGCCCAAACAGATCTAGCCCCGTGGGCGTCGCAGCTTGGCGACGCGGTGGTCAATCAGGGCCATGCTCTGAAACATGGCCATTTACCGCGTTGGGAGGCAGCCGTTGATTCGCTGCCGAGTATTACTGAATCCTCGCTAAACATTCAAAGCGGCGTTGTGACGCTTAATGGGAATTTTGCGCCAGAAGACGAAACCGTATTGCGGCACTCACTGGAAGGCTTGATACCTTGGCGAAAAGGCCCGTTTCAATTCGGCCCAGTCTCTATAGACACTGAGTGGCGATCGGATTGGAAATGGGACCGGCTTGAACCGCACATATCGCCATTGCAGGATCGGCTGGTTCTCGATGTCGGTTGTGGGAGCGGCTACCACCTATGGCGTATGCGTCACGCTGGCGCCAAGCAGGTTCTCGGGATAGACCCCAGCCTGCATTTTCTAAAACAGTTTGAAGCGACTCAGCTGTATGCCAAAGATGTCGCTGTGCAGTTTCTACCGTTGCCTATGGAAGCGCTGCCACCGAATATGGGCGTCTTCAACACCGTTTTCTCTATGGGGGTGCTTTACCACCGACGACGGCCCCAGGAGCATCTGAAAGAGTTACAGGAAAGTTTGTCCGTCGGCGGCGAATTGATCTTAGAGACTCTGATTATTCCGGGTGATAACTCTGAGACACTGGTATTGAACTCTCGCTACGCGAATATGAGAAACATCTACGAACTCCCTACCCGTCTTCGGCTTGAAGAATGGGTGTCGGCATCAGGATTTAGTGACATCCGTACCGTATCAGTATGCGAAACCAGTCTCGATGAACAACGCTCGACACATTGGATGCCCAATCACTCTCTCGTAAATGCGCTTGACCCAGCTGATCAAAATTTGACCATTGAAGGGCACACAAGACCGCTTAGAGCTATCGTCATCGCTAGGTGGGACGGATAATCAACCCAGACACGTGTGGATAACGTCGCATTGGCAAAATTATTTATGACGAAATTATTTTTGTAATGTTCTGGCGTAAGGCTTTTCTTTGGCAATTCGGGTTTGTGATTATCAATATTTATCAATAATTTACCTTTCGTTGGTGAAATAATTCCCAAATCCCGCCCTTTCAACTCAAATTCTAAACACCATTTAGTATTAATTTTCATCGAATTTTGATCAGCACGACCTAACCATCTGGTTATACTGCGCGTCTCGAGTTGTTACACCGGTATTACATGCGCATTGCCCAGGCATCGAGTAGCCCCGCAGAAACCGCTTTTCAAGCGTCTGCTGACCCTGTACTAACAGCGGTTCAGTCAACGCCTGAAAACGGTGTCAGACAGTCCATCGACGGAACTGACTACATCTTTTTTGACGGGTACTGGGTGAGATATTACCCGCCGGTTGAAGAGTCACTAGCGTCTCGCAAGATGCTCATTGATCACCTGACGCGTCGGGCGTTCCACCATACCGAACCTGGCATCAACACCCCGGGGGAAAGACTCGATACCGCGCGTGCCCACTACGAGAATCAGACCGACCCGGCCATGAAGCGCGTCAACGCCGCCATGCTCGCGGGTGCGCTGTTTAATCGCGCTACCGACATTTTCACGGCTATTGTTGAACTGGAAGAAAAAGGCGTTTGTATCAGCCGCTCCAATGAATTAATGAAAGCGTGTGGTGACTACTTCAAAGAAGCCTTGGAATTGGGCAAAGAAGTTAAGCACTTCAGTGGCGAGGAAGGCATCGATGAACTCTGGGGCGAACCCTTCAGGGCATTTACAGTTCCCATCACGAAATACTATGAGTCACGCTTCATTAAAGTGTCTCAGGCAATGGCAAACATAGACAAGGTGTCAGCACACATGAAAGCCTTGTACTGCTCGCGCCCCGAGTACAGCAATATTGCACCGCTGCTCGACGAGTACGCCTCTGCCGCCAAGCATGAGTGCGAAACCATGAAATCTGATGTGTGTATTTTTGAAATTTGGCCGCGATTTGTTGCAGCTGGAGAAGCGCTAGGAAATGCGAAACCAGACATGCAGCCAGACTGCTCTAGAGAGTGCAGCTACGTCATGGACGAAGCCCAGAGCACACTGATTGCCGGGCGAAATCTGATTAACTGGGTTGCTCGTGCCAGAGTTCCCATGCCACGAAGTACAGAAAAATACTTCGCTCGCTGTGAAGCCTTAGGTGAAAGACTGAAAGGCTGTTGAAGCTCATCAGCACGGGCGACGGTTCGCCCACTTTGTTCAGCGACAAATACACCGAATCCTTCCATTCTAAGTTTGGTGCTGAAACAGAATCCCGTTACGTCTTCCTACAATCGTCAGGCGTAGCCGCTCGCCTCGAAGCTGGCAATGCGACAACGGTTTTAGAGATCGGTTTTGGTCTGGGACTAAACACGCTCCTGACCTGTGACATCGCGGCTCAGTCTGCAACGCCACTCGAATATCACTCATTCGAGAACGATCCGTCCATTTGCGATCTTGTGCAGCACGTGGATTATTCATCGTTGCTAGCGAATCCTGAACTGGCCACCAAGATGAAATCCCAGCTTAAGGATGCTGATACAGAAGGCAGATATCTGGAAGACGGATTTCCCCTGACACTCGCACCCGGTCAAAAAGTGATGTTGCACTGGACAGACGCTGTAGGTTGCGAATTGCCGGCAACGCAATTTGATGCCATCTACCTCGATGCTTTCAGCCCGGATAACAACCCCGAGTGCTGGACGACAGAATTTTTCTTAACGTTGTTCCAAGGCCTCAAACCATCTGGGAAATTGAGCACGTATTGCGCGAAAGGCGTTGTCAGACGTTCGCTAGAAGCTGCAGGCTTTGAAGTCACAAAGTTGCCGGGGCCTCCCGGGAAACGCGAAATCGTCGTAGCCACCCGCCCCTGATGCACTCGGTTACTACCCGCATTGTTTGAATGCGGTGTGTAACTGTAATTTGTGATGCCAAGGCAGCCCCATGCGTTCTATTTGGTAACTATTGCTTACGATCTTTATGTGTCATTCCCACTATAATTCGCCACGAATTAACGCAATTGTGGTCATCCCAGGCAAAAAATAGCTCGCCAACTCCATGGCACGGTTTGAGCAAGTTCTCAAATCAGGAAAGTTGTACGGTTTCGCACGTTACCAATCGAGGTTCTTGCACAGATATGAAGTATGTCGCTCATAAAACCTCCATACATGCCGAAATCTAAAGGATTGGAATCACGTTGTTCTAACAACTACATCTTTTTTATTCAGGACAAATAATGAAAGTAACGATTTACGGATCTGGTTACGTAGGACTGGTAACCGGTGCCTTGATAGCAGATGTCGGTAACGACGTTTTATGCGTCGATGTTGACGAGACGAAGGTTGCTAACCTCAAAAAGGGAATCATCCCTATATTTGAGCCTGGTCTTGATGACGTTATCAAGCGTAACGTAGAAGCCGAACGATTGGATTTCACGACTAATATGGACGATGCTGTGGCACACAGTGAAGTCCAATTCATCGCGGTCGGCACCCCGCCCGGTGAAGACGGATCTGCTGACATGCAATATGTGGCAGCCGTTGCTAAAACAATCGCTGATCGGATGACTGAAAGCAAGATCGTCGTCAACAAGTCAACCGTGCCTGTGGGTACTGGTGACATGGTTGAGACGGTTATTGCAGACGGCCTTGCAGCCCGAAACGAAAAGATTCCTTATGCGGTGATCTCTAATCCTGAATTTTTGAAAGAAGGCGCGGCCATTGAAGATTTCATGAAGCCGGATCGAATCGTTATTGGTACCGATGATGAGCGTGCCACTGAAGTTATGCGTGAGCTGTACGCACCCTTTTGCCGAAATCGTCGTGATCGACTCATTTTTATGAGCAGAAAATCTTCAGAGCTGACGAAGTATGCTGCCAACTCATTGCTGGCTACCAAAATCAGCTTCATGAACGAGCTATCTAACATCGCAGACCGATTAGGCGCTGACATAGAAGACGTTCGTGTGGGCATCGGTTCAGACCCACGTATTGGATATCACTTCATCTACCCGGGCTGTGGTTACGGCGGCTCCTGCTTTCCAAAAGATGTTAAAGCGCTTATCGCAACCTCTCGCGAAAACAACTACGAAGCTCAGTTACTGCAAGCCGTGGACAGTGTGAACGATCGCCAGAAGCACGTTCTGTTCGAAAAGCTTATGAAGCATTTCGACAACGACATCAAAGGCAAGAAATTCGCTGTTTGGGGACTGTCGTTCAAGCCGAACACCGATGATCTTCGTGAAGCACCTAGCCGTGTTCTGATCGAATCTATCTTCGAGCATGGTGGAACGGTCAGAGCCTACGACCCTGTGGCTATGAACGAGATGCGTCATTTCTATCCTGATGAAAAGCGTCTTGAACTGGTAGGTACAGCGTTGGATACAACAGATGGTGCGGACGCCCTACTCATCAACACAGAGTGGCGTGAGTTCCGCAGCCTGAATATGGATGTGGTCAAGAAGTCACTGAACAACCCGCTTATCATCGACGGTCGTAACCTGTACGAGCCAGAGACGCTTGAAGCAGCCGGATTTGTCTATGACTGCATCGGTCGCCCGAGAGACGCTGCGTAAGTAGCTCTCATCAGGTTCCAATGTGAGCCTGATAAAACTCTAATAGGACTCAAGTGCGTCCTATGTGAAAGCCGCTCCTTGAGAGCGGCTTTTTTTTGCCCGTAATTTCACATAAGACCGTATCATCGCTACGTGAATACGCTTGATACTCCATCCAAACACGCTAGACGGGATGTACTGCGCTTAGCAGTCCCTGTCATGCTCTCAAACGGTACAGTGCCACTGGTGGGCATCGTGGACACGGCGGTTATGAGCCGCATGGGTTCTCCTGAATGGATGGCAGCAACAGCCGTAGGTGCTGTTATTTTCAGTAGTATTTTTTGGGTATTCGGATTTTTACGCATGGCCACCGGTGGTTTGGTTGCTCAGGCGTATGGGGCTGACAATCTGCAATCTACTTCGCGTATTAGTATTCGAGCCTTGCTGCTTGCATTTTTGCTCGGCACATTACTAATCGCCCTGCAAATCCCTCTATTGAAGATTGCGCTTTTTGCCATGGACGACTCCGGCGAATGGCAGGGACTGGCCGCTGATTATTTCTATGTGCGCATTTATGCGGCACCAGCCACGTTGTGCATGTATGCCATTCTGGGAGCATTGATTGGCCTACAGCGAGTACGGGCGGTTCTGGGTCTGCAGTTGTTGCTGAACTTATTAAATGTCTTACTAACAATTGTGCTGTTTATGGCAACCGATCTGGGTATCAAAGGAGTCGCACTTGCCACCGTTATCAGCGAGTACGTCACGCTAGCTGCAGGCATCTTTCTTATAAAGGATTTGATAGCGGCTGCACTTAAAGAAACAGCGTTTAAAAACTGGGTATTAGACAGAGCAGCCCTAAGACGTTTTTTTACCATAAGCGGAGACTTATTTATCCGTACCCTCTGCTTAACGTTTGCTTTCTATTGGATGACAGCACTGAGCGCGAAACAAGGGGTGATCATTCTCGCCGCTAATACGGTGCTCTTTAATCTTGTGCACTTCGCGTCGTATGTCATGGATGGCTATGCGCACGCAGTCGAGTCATTAACGGGTTTTGCGATCGGTAAAAAAGATACGAAAATGCTCAAGCGTTCTGTGTCCGCTAGTGTCTATTTAGCCAGTATTTCTGCCATCGTTTTCAGCATCTTTTTCTGGCTATTGGGCGAACCTATTGTCAACTTGCTGGTTGCCGAAGATAGCGCTCGTCAAATGGCATTAGACTGGCTGCCTTGGGTCATCGCGGCGCCCTTATTCGGAATTTGGAGTTTCTTACTCGACGGTATTTTCATTGGCGCCACCGAGACGCGCAGCATGCGAGATAGTATGTTGATATCGCTTGCGTGCTTTATGATTAGCGCAGCCGTGCTTGTACCTTCGTTCGGAAATCACGGTATATGGATTTCGTACTTTATACTACTCGTTGTCAGAGCACTCACTCTCTGGCTTCGCTGGCCTCGTATCGTTCGCGCAACTCAACAGCTTGAACATGGTTGAACACAACAAGTCGCTCAAACAATTCAACACATTCGGTTTTGACCAACGTGCTGAACACTTTGCAACAGCAAGCAATGACGCTGAGTTGGAGCAATTGGTCACGCTTGCCGAGAGTAATTCCTGGCCTGTATTTATTTTAGGTGGTGGTAGCAATATTGTTTTAACAAAGGACCTAGCGGGTCTTGTCATCCACATGGCCGACACACGTGTTGAAGTCATTTCGGAAGACGACGGTGGCAATAAACGAATTAGAGCCGGTGCCGGTGTTGGTTGGCATGATCTCGTTTTACAAACGTTGGCATTGGAGGCCAATGGCTTAGAGAATTTAAGCCTAATCCCAGGGTCAGTCGGTGCCGCGCCTGTACAGAACATTGGTGCCTATGGCGTTGAGGTCAAAGATCGAATTCATAAGGTTCGTGCTTTGCATATGCCTACAGGCGAATGGCGAGATTTTACGGTATCAGATTGTGAGTTTGCCTATCGGCATAGCTTTTTCAAAAACCACCCCGGCGAATATGCCATTACACAGGTGGAATTTAACTTAGGCTCTCAATGCGCGATTGAAGCCGACTATTCATCGCTGAAACAAGAATTGAACAACCGTGGCTTGGAGACTCCAAGCGCGCTCGAGATAAGCCGTGCTGTGACAAGCATTCGTCAGTCCCGCCTACCCGACCCGGCAGTGGTAGGCAATGCTGGTAGCTTTTTTCATAACCCCGTAGTCCCCGAATCCCAAGCATCAGATCTTGAAAAACAGTTTCCGGGAATTGTCAGCTTTCCTGCGCAGGCCGGCTACAGGA
>JAHDGK010000065.1 GCA_020627685.1 Granulosicoccus sp.
AGTGAACAGGATGCAGCTCATCAAAAAGCAGCAGCCCGCTTTTTAAGCTGGCAAGAGCTGGGTGCATTATCTGCTAAATAGACATAAAGATATGTTTATATAATTAAATGCTTGTGCTATTGTTGGGCTTCCCAACGTTAAACCGAGCCTGATTTGAGCGCAAAAGAACGCCCCCTTTCTAATGCCAACCCGGTAACAGATCTCCTTTTATCCCAGCTGGAACACAGAATCCTCATTCTCGACGGCGCAATGGGCACGATGATCCAAGAGCATGCGCTGGAAGAGGCTGATTTTCGAGGCACTCGCTTTAGCGCATGGGAAACAGACCTAAAAGGCAATAACGACCTGCTAACGCTGACTCAGCCTACGATTATCAGTGACATTCATCGTCAGTACCTGGAGGCCGGTGCGGACATTATTGAGACCAATACGTTTAATGCCAATGCGGTTTCCATGGCGGACTATCGGATGGAATCTCTGGTACGCGAGCTCAATATTGAAAGCGCAAAACTAGCAAAACAGGCTGCTGAAGAATTCACCAAGCTCACCCCCGATCAACCACGTTTTGTCGCCGGCGTGCTAGGTCCTACAAACCGTACTGCCTCTTTGTCCCCGGATGTCAGCGACCCGGGTTTCAGGAACATTAGTTTCGATGATCTTGATCGCTACTACTACGAGGCTTGTGACGCACTTGTAGAGGGTGGCGTCGACATTATTATGATCGAAACGGTCTTTGACACACTAAACGCCAAAGCCGCTATTTTTGCCATTCAACGTGTTTTCGATGACCGTAATATCGTGCTGCCCATCAGCATTTCAGGGACGATCACCGATGCCTCAGGTAGAACGCTATCTGGGCAAACACTGGAAGCGTTCTGGAATTCAGTTCGGCATGCTAAGCCTTTGTTCATCGGGCTCAATTGTGCGTTAGGCCCAGCACAGCTTAGAGAGCACATAGCAGAGCTTTCAGGTATCAGCGATACGTACGTCAGTGCTCATCCCAACGCTGGTTTGCCCAATGCGTTCGGTGGCTATGATGAAACTGCCGAGCAAATGGCAGAGGAGATAGGCGAATGGGCGGCACAGGGTCACTTGAACGTAATCGGCGGTTGCTGCGGCAGTACGCCAGAACATATTAAGGCTATCCGCGAGGCGGTTATCGATGAAAATCCGCGGGTATTACCCACTACACCTAAGGCATGTCGCCTGTCTGGATTGGAAGCCTGTACGATCAACAAAGAGTCCTTGTTTGTCAATGTTGGCGAACGCACTAACGTTACAGGCTCTGCAAAGTTTCTACGCTTAATTAAAGAGGGCGAATACGAAACGGCGCTTAATATTGCCCGTCAGCAAGTTGAAGAAGGCGCTCAAATCATAGATGTCAATATGGACGAAGGTCTGCTTGATTCGCATGCAGTCATGGAACGTTTTCTTCATCTTATAGCCGCTGAACCTGATATTTCACGTGTACCCGTCATGATCGATTCCTCAAAGTGGTCGGTCATTGAGGCAGGATTAAAGTGTATTCAGGGTAAATGCGTCGTTAATTCCATCAGCATGAAAGAAGGCGAGGAAGAATTTTTACGACAAGCAACACTGGCTATGCGTTTTGGTGCTGCCGTTGTGGTTATGGCCTTCGATGAAGAAGGGCAAGCGGACACTATAGAGCGTAAAGTTTCAATTTGTGAGCGTGCTTATCACCTTCTTGTCGATGAGATAGGTTTTGATCCAAACGATATTATCTTTGATCCAAATATTTTTGCCATTGCAACGGGCATTGATGAACACAATGAATATGGCATTGCCTTTATAGAAGCCACTCGCCAAATCAAGGAAAAACTACCCGGTGCTATGGTGAGTGGTGGCGTGTCCAATGTGTCCTTTTCCTTCAGAGGCAATAACGTTGTAAGAGAAGCCATACACGCTGTTTTCTTGTATTACGCCATCGATGCTGGCATGGACATGGGAATTGTCAATGCTGGTCAGCTTGCTATTGTTGAAGAAATTCCCGCTGAATTAAAAGCCGCAGTTACCGCCGTTATCTTGAATGAAAACGACGATGCCACGGATAAATTACTCGATCTTGCTGAGTCATACCGCAGCCAGGATACCGAAACCGAAAAACAGCAAGATGAATGGCGAGAGTACTCAGTGCATCAACGGCTAGAGCACGCTTTGGTAAAAGGCATTGATGAATTCATAACCGAAGATGTAGAGGAGGCGCGTTTATTACTGGATAAGCCGTTGGATGTTATCGAAGGTCCGTTAATGGACGGAATGAATCGAGTCGGTGATTTGTTCGGTGCCGGGAAGATGTTTCTACCGCAGGTGGTCAAATCTGCTCGTGTAATGAAAAAAGCAGTCGCCTGGTTATTGCCCTATATGGAAGAGGGCTCAGACTCCCAGAGCTCCAGTGCCGGGAAAATCCTCATGGCCACCGTTAAAGGCGATGTTCATGATATCGGTAAGAATATCGTGGGTGTCGTTTTACAATGCAATGGTTTTGAAGTGATTGATTTAGGCGTAATGGTGCCGGCCAGCCGTATTATTGATGAGGCCAAATTGCATAACGTGGATATGATAGGGCTATCCGGTTTAATAACCCCTTCGCTTGAGGAAATGACGCATGTAGCGCAGGAGCTTCAACGCGAGAATTTTACGATTCCTGTACTCATCGGTGGTGCTACGACATCAAGGATGCACACAGCTGTTAAAATTTCTGAGCATTACACGCCGCCTGTTGTGCACGTGGTCGATGCGTCTCGATGTGTTCAGGTGGCTTCCAATCTACAGAGCGACTCCCATAAGCCGCGGTTCGTTGCAGAGCTTAACGAAGATTATGAACGGTACAGAAAGCGTTTTGAGGCTAAATCAGATGCAACGCAATTATTAGATTTTCGCGCAGCGACTGAGAACCGCATGAAGTCCGACTGGCGTGAAATTGACATCCATGTCCCGAACACACCGGGTGTGACGGTTCTGCGCGATGTGCCTATCGAGACATTAGTACCCTACATAGATTGGTCACCCTTTTTTCGAGCCTGGGAGCTTCGCGGCAGATACCCCAGGATTTTGAAAGATCCCACCGTGGGAAAAGAAGCTCAGTCTCTATTTGACGATGTCCAGGAGATGTTGGCAGAGTTTATTAGCAACAAGACGGTGACAGCCAATGGCGTTATCGGGTTGTTTCCAGCTAATGCTATTAACGACAGCAATGATATTGCGATCTACACAGACGAGAGCCGGACCACAGTTAGTAATACCGTACGATGCCTGCGCCAGCAGCGAGTTTTCCCGGACGACAGACCTAACTTATCACTGGCTGATTTCATAGCGCCTGATGAGAGCGGTGTCTCTGATTACATAGGTATGTTTGCTGTCACGGCGGGTGGCGGACTCGATGCGCTGGTAGCTGACTATGATCGACAGAACGATATCTATAAAAGCATCATGGCCAAAGCGCTTGCCGATCGTTTAGCTGAGGCGTTTGCAGAATATCTTCATCGTGAAGTACGGACCCAACATTGGGGCTATATCGCCGATGAGCAGTTGGATAACGAACAACTCATTCGCGAGCGTTACCAGGGAATCCGACCAGCTCCCGGATACCCCGCTAATCCGGATCACAGACAGAAGGAAGTCATTTGGGACTTGATAGACCCTCTGGGTAATGCCGGTATTTCGGTGACGGAAAATCTTGCCATGTTGCCGGCATCATCGGTTAGTGGGTTTTATTTTGCCCACCCGGATAGTCGCTACTTTGGCCTTGGGAAATTGTCTAAGGATCAACTCGAGGATTACGTTCGTAGAATCGACGAGCCATTGTCTGTGTCAGAGAAATGGCTTGCCGGTTCACTTGTGTACTAAGCCAATCGGTAAAACGCCATGGGTGGCTAGTCCACATTTATACCAATCAATTCAACATCAAAAATTAAGGTTGAACCAGGTTGTATACGGCCTGCCGCTCTATTACCGTAAGCCAACTTGCTAGGAATGAAAAAGCGAGTTTTTTCGCCCTCGACCATCAGTTGCAATCCTTCGGTCCAACCTGGAATGACTTGATTTAAACCGAAGGTAATCGGTTCTCCACGATCCACCGAGCTATCAAAAACGGTTCCATCTATTAGGGTGCCGTGATAATGCACTTTGACACGATCGGTGGCTTTGGGGTGGATGTTGCCGGTACCCGCGTTTAGAACCTTGTACTGCAATCCGGATGCTGTGCTCGCCACACCGTCTTCGGTGGCATTTTTTTGCAAAAAAGTCTCGCCAAGTTCGATATTTTGCTTAGCCTTATTGCCGTTTAGTACCTGTTGAACGACTAGCCAGAGCGCCACGATGGCAAGAATAAAAAGAACGGTTTTCATGTGTTTTCTATGGGTGATGAGACGGCTGGTTGGAATTATATATGGCTCAGCTTTAATACCCACAATTTTCCAATATTCAGGAGGCGACATTCATCCGACCCGCTGCCGAGCTGTCTGGTAGCATACCCGGAGAATCCTAGGCCCTGATAACTGTTTCTATGAAAAAAGCCGGTGTTGTAGTTGTATTAGCCATCTCTTTTCTGCCCTTGTACTGGTTCATTCCTTTGTTCTCAGAGCACCCGGGAACAGCTATTTTCAGTCTCTATCTTGGCTCCTTGTCTCTAATTTTGATGGGGCTCGCGCAATTTATGGCTACGCGTTTTAGTTGGCTCGAGATGGTTTTCGGCGGACTGGATCGTATTTACGTATTACACAAATGGATTGGTATTACCGCACTCGGTGCGTTATTACTGCATGACACCATTGATGCTGACATTGACGGAATTGCCCCAGAGACGTTTCTAACAGACGTTGCCGAGACGATGGGAGAATTGAGCCTGTATGGAATCTTGATTCTGCTGATAATAACGATTGCCACGTTTATCCCGTACCACTTGTGGCGTTGGACGCATAAGTTCATGGGGGCATTTTTCGCATTATCCGTGTTCCATTTTGTCTTCATCATTAAACCTTTTCATGCGGTTGACCCCTTAGGTTTATATATTCTGTTTTTCTGCGCCCTGGGAATTTTTGGATATCTCTATACGTTGTTTCCTCAGGAATGGTTAGGAGCAGGTCATCGATACACGGTCACGAGGTTTGATCATTCGAACGATACGACTCATCTTTCTTTAAGTCCTCAAGGAAAATCGGCTGTGAAACACCGCGCGGGTCAATTTGCTTTTCTGACGGTTAACCAAAAAGGCTTGGAAGAGGCTCACCCATACACCATCAGTAGCGGTCCACGCGAAGACAAATCCTTAGATTTCACCATCAAGTCGTTGGGTGATTTCACGTATAGTCTGGGTCGTGCTGATAACCTTTTGAATACTGAAGTGCGCGTTAAGGGCCCCTTCGGGCTATTTACACGCCCTCGAGGTGCAAAAACCTGTGTATGGATAGCAGGCGGGATCGGCATTACGCCGTTTAAGGCTTGGGCGGATTCACTGAAACCGGACGATGCGCCCAGCCACCTGTTTTATTGTGTTAAAACGCGCGGAGATGCTGTTTTCATTGCAGAGCTTGAAAAATTATCAAACGACCTTACAAACTTTCATCTGCACGTTATCGAATCAAGTATCCGTCCTCGTCTTACGGCACAAGAGATTGTCGAAAAAGTGGGCGAACCATTAGATGCATTGCAGGTTTATTTTTGTGGTCCCAAGCCCATGCGCCAGACCCTGAGTAAAGATTTAAAAGCCCGCGGCTTACGTCCCGCTAGCTTTCATTTCGAAGAATTTGAAATTCGCTCTGGCATCGGTGGGCGTAAAATTGCCATGAAAATTTTAGACGTTATCAAGCTGGTTTTAGACAAGCGTCAGCAAAACAAGTTTAGTTCGAGTTAATGACTAAGGTTTCATCGCCGTAAGCGGTTCGTTTTTTGAGCGGCTTTTAATAAGCGTTAGCATTCTTTACCGGGAGTTGTATTGATGGAAAAGAGCATTTTTCAGTTTATCTGGAAATATTCCAAGAAGAATCAACTCCTGTTGTTGCTTATCACGCTGCTTACGTTTCCCATTCTCTACATCACTCTCGAGCTCCCGAAGAGAATCATCAATGATGCGATAAGCGGCTCCGGTGAAGGTGTTGTCATCCTGGGAGTGTCCCTGAGCCAAGTCGAATTCCTCATGGTCTTGTGCGCTGGATTTCTTCTGGCGGTATTGGCAAACGGCCTGTTGAAAATGCGCTTAAACACGATGAAAGGGGTGCTTGCTGAGCGCTTGTTACGTCGTTTTAGATACCAGCTACTCACCCGCATTTTAAAATTCCCAAGACCGTTTTTTAGAAAAACAAGCCAGGGTGAACTCGTCTCCATGGTGACGGCAGAAGCCGAACCCTTGGGTGGCATTATGGGTGATATGTTGTCCCAGCCCATACTCCAGGCTGGTCAGATGATAACCATCCTGGTTTTTCTGTTCGCCCAGAGCGTTTGGTTTGGGTTAGCAGCGATAGCGTTAATACCCCTACAGGCGTGGATCATTCCAATTCTGCAACGTCAAATAAACTTGCTGAATAAAACGCGTATTCAAGAGGTTCGTAAACTGGCTGCGGATATCGGCGAAACAGCAGCTGGGGTTAGTGATCTGAGAACCAATGGTGGCCTGAGATACAGGCTGTCCTTGTTTTCAAACAGACTGGGAAATCTCTACAACATTCGATTTGAGATTTACCAAAAGAAATTTTTTATGAAATTTCTTAACAATTTCATCAATCAACTTACACCGTTTTTCTTTTATTCGGTTGGTGGCTACCTGGCTATAAAAGGACATATTACCGTCGGTGCTTTGGTTGCGGCACTCGCCGCATTCAAAGATATGTCGTCTCCTTGGAAGGAGTTATTGGCGTATTACAACACCACGCAAGACGTCGCTCTTCGCTGGGAAGCGGTCACGGAGAAATTCGCACCGAGCCCGCTTGTCAACGATAGTCTCTTTGAAGGGACACCGGAGTCTGTGCTGAGTCTAAAGGGTGACATTGAGATTAACGATGTCACAGTGCGTGACGAAGAGGGACAGACGGTTCTGGAAGACCTTAACCTGGTGATTCCACAAGGCGCCCGGGTGGCCGTAAAAACAGACAGTGAAACCGCGGCTTTGGCTTTTGCGGACTTGCTAACGCGAGAAGTCATTCCGTATAGAGGTAACGTAAAAATTGCCGGTCACGAGTTGAATTCCATTCATCAAGTAAACCTGGCTAATCGGATTGGCTACGCACACTCAAACCCGCACATTATGCAGGGGACATTGGGTGAGAATATTCTATTGCCCTTCAAGAATAAGCCTCTCAACGATATTGACGATGCGATCGATGTAGACGACTTCAAAGTTAAGGCCGAACAATCAGGCAACAGTGTGGATCCGTTTGACACTGAATGGATTGATCCAACCGTTGCGGGTTTGCAGTCTTCAGAAGAAATTAAAGACTGGTGGTTCGAACTAGTACAGGCCATGGGTACTGATGACTTTATGGTGCGTCGAGCGTTGCGATCCACCTTAGCGTTTAACCAACATGAAAAATTGACCCAGGAGATCGTCCGTTTACGACCGGAGATCGCGAAAAGGCTAGCCGAGGCTGGTCTTGATGATGTGGTGTACGTCTACCACCCGGATAAATACAATCCTATATCGCCTTTAGGCAGCAATTTACTGTATGCGATGCCGACCCGAATGCTCACCCAGTTGTCTCTGTCTCAAGAGACAGACTTTGTGAAAATATTAAAAGAGCAAGGTCTGGCCGAAGAGCTGACGCAGCTCTCTGCAACGCTTATAGAAAGTTTGACGTCCACCTTTGGTAAAGACGGAACAGACCACCCTTTATTCAGGCGACTAAATCTGGACGAGGAGCTGTATCACCGACTCGGTGACATTATCAGTAAGCGCCGTGAAGTGGGTGATGCGGAATTACCTGAAGAGGATGCGGCACTTTTATTAACTGTACCGTTTGCGTTCTCAGCGGAACAAATGGGGCCGGCCTTCACCGATGAGCTAAAACATCGTGTACTAGAGATACGAAAATCCAGTGCTGCGGATATGGTTCAACGGTTAGACGGTTTGTTTGAAACGATTGACGCTGAGAAATACATACCGGTTATGACGGTTTTGGGTAATGCTATTTTCGGCCGTATATCCAAAATGGCCGGTGCTAAAGAGAGCCTTATTGAAGACATTGTTGTGGACGTGCTTACTGAGAATGGGCTTCGTCGATTAGCTGCTGAGTCCATATACGATTTAGTGACGTCTTCCGGTGGTGACAATCTACCCGCTGTCTTTAAGGAAAGGGTCGCTTTCAGTCGAGCAGGAATTAAAAAGCCCGACATATTAATTCTGGCAAATTCACTCGCGAGTCATGACAGCGAAACTCGCAACATGATGCGTGAGCGTATTAGCAAAATCATGCCGGACACGACCAAAATATTTATTGAGAATCGAATTGCCAGCCCGCAAAACTACGATTTGTATATCGAGATTTCAAATGGCCGCATAGACGGTGCGAAAAAGCAGGACGTTTCTGAGGAAGGTGATGGAAGTCAGGATCTAAACCGTAAGATTGAAGAAATCGCAAAAACGGAGTTGTTCGGACAACTGGATGTTAAACAACAGAGATTACTGGCTTTCGGTGCTCAATGGTATAAGGCCGAAACCGGGCATGGAATCTTTCAAAAAGATGAACAAGCCGATGCTGCCTACCTGTGCATAAGTGGTAAAGCCGGTCTTTATTGGACGACCGATGATGGGGAGCGGCGTCTGGTCGCAGAAATAGAACCAGGGCGACTGATTGGAGACCTATCAGTCATTCTCAATGAGCGGCGGCCACTCGATCTTATTGCCATGGAAGAAAGCATGTTTCTACGCATTGGCGAGACGGAATTAATGGCTGTTATCGAAAATGATGCGCTTGTTGCTACCAGCTTAATGAAATCAGTCGCGGGCCATCTGATGAATACGGTGGACAGAATTCGAGCTATGCGAGCCTATTCTATTGAGCGCGGTGTAGACTTCTCGGAATTCGACAATAGTTAAGTAGAGTTCCGTTTGATTTCTGAAATTGACGATAGGCGCACGCGGCGCAACGTCGCCGTTTTGGTGGCTGCGCAAGCCATTCTCGGTGCGCAAATGCCCATGATATTTGTGGTGGGTGGCCTCGCTGGCGGCATGCTTGCCGATAATGTTTGCTTTGCCACGTTGCCCATATCGTTAATCGTATTTGGGTCAATGACTACGGCGCCGTGGATGTCGCCGTTAATGCAACGAAAAGGTCGTCGTTTCGGTTTTGTCGTCGGGGCTCTGGGTGGAGCCGTTGGCGCGACCATAGCCGCTATTGGCCTATTTCACGACTCATTTCCTTTGCTTCTACTGGGCTCCTATTTTACGGGGATCTATATGTCGGCTCAGGGGTTTTATCGCTTTGCCGCGGCAGATACCGCCTCGGAGAGTTTCCGCCCAAAAGCGATATCTTATGTCATGGCTGGAGGGTTGTTATCAGCCATTTTTGGCCCGCAATTAAACAAGCTGTTGTTCGATGCGACAATGATTCCACTATTCGGAGGGATATTTTTGCCCAACCCGTTTATCGGTACCTACCTTGCCATCGTTATCATTAATCTGTTCGGCCTTTTTTTGTTTCTGTTGCTGGACATTCCAAAAATAGAGCACACGAAAGAATCGCTGGCTAAGGTTGCATCGGGTAGAAGTCGTTGGGAATTACTAAAATCTCCGACAGTGTTGGTAGCCATTATTTGCGGAATGGTTGCCTACTCGCTAATGAATCTTGTTATGACATCGACACCGTTGGCTGTCGTAGGCTGTGGTTTCACCAGCGACAACGCTAACGATATTGTGTCTGGGCATGTCTTGGCCATGTTCATTCCATCGTTCTTTACCGGCCACCTTATTGTTAAATTTGGCGCCCCGAGAATTATCGCGGTCGGATTAGTCGTGCTCACATTTGCGGGTATCACAGCTCTAGCGGGTGTGACCTTAGGAAATTTCTTTGTGGCGCTGATCCTGTTGGGCATTGGTTGGAATTTCGGATTCATTGGCGCAACCAGTCTCTTGGCTACGGCTCATGCCCCTCACGAACGTGGACGAGCTCAAGGCTTAAATGACATGATGGTGTTTGGTTGCGTCACCCTGGCAAGCCTTGCATCCGGCGGACTGATGAACTGTTCGGGTGGGTCAGCAGTCAATGGTTGGAGCACGGTCAACTTAGCGATGATTCCGTTTCTCTTGCTGGCAGCTGCGGCGTTGGTTTGGTTGGCTAAAACTAAGCGGCAACACGCGTAATCTTTTGCGTGGCTTCGCCGTGGTGCTCTTCACGCTTGCATGGTTTTGGTGCAGTCACCAATGTGGGCAGAATAGCCTTGCTAAGCGGAAGAATCCGTATAGAAAATTCGCATTTTAGAATAGGTTGAGGGTGTTTATAATGCCTGCATCCATCAACGGCTTGTTTACACGTGATTTATAACCCAGAAGAGACTATCTGTATTCTCCTTGCAGGCGGGCAAGGGTCTCGATTACACCCATTAACTGAAGATCGCTCTAAGCCGAGCGTACCGTTTGGTGGTAAATATCGAATTGTAGATTTTACACTGAGCAATTGTCTGCACTCAGGATTACGACAAGTGCTGGTGCTGACTCAGTACAAGTCTCACTCTCTGCAGAAACATTTGCGTGATGGGTGGTCGATATTCAGTCCAGAGATGGGCGAGTACATCACCGTTGTACCGCCTCAAATGCGAACTGGTAAATCTTGGTATGACGGAACAGCCGATGCCATCTATCAAAATTTATTTCTGTTAAAGAGAAGTGGTGCGAAACGCGTTTTGATTCTGTCAGGTGATCACATCTATCGCATGGACTATGAAGCCATATTAAGAAAACACGCTGAAAATGAGGCAGCACTGACGGTGGCTTGTATGAAAGTCCCGGTGAATGAAGCGCATGAATTTGGCGTTATGGAGATTGATGAACAAAGTCGTATTGTGGAGTTTGCCGAGAAGCCATCTCAGCCGACTTCATTACCTAACGACCCTGAACACGCGCTCGCCTCTATGGGGATCTATGTCTTCGATACAGACATACTAAAAACTGCGTTAGAGGATGATCACCATAATGAGTCATCCAGCCATGATTTTGGTAATGACATACTGCCTACGTTAATTCAGTCTTCACGTGTTTATGGTTATGAGTTCGGCGGTAGTGAGGGCAGGGTATCAAGGGATCGTTACTGGCGTGACGTGGGAACAATTGATTCCTACTATGAGGCAAATATGAATTTACTGAGCACATCTCCGCCTCTCGATCTCTATCAGGCATCGTGGCCCATTCGAACCTATCAAGGACAACATCCGCCTGCAAGAGTTGTAAGAGGTAAAAACGGCGAAGTCGGTCACGTAGACAACTCTATGCTGGGCAATGGCTCTGTCGTGTCGGGTGGAAAGGTGGTGAATTCAATTTTGTCTGCCCGTGTCAAAATACATGAGAATGCGGAAGTACAGGACTCGGTTATTTTTGATAACGTGCAAGTCGGCAGCGATGTCAAACTCAAACGCTGCATAGTCGACAAACACGTGAAGATACCTGCAGGTACTAAGATTGGTTTTGACGCGGAGTTGGACAAGCAACTCTATGACGTGTCCCCGAATGGGATTGTTGTCGTTAAAAAGTAAATAGAAATACGGGTGCTTTTATGGGAAAGTTAGACGGTAAAACAGCCATTATCACGGGTTCTGCGCGCGGTATTGGCAAAGCATTCGCAGCACGATATATCGAAGAGGGTGCGAAAGTTGCCATAGCCGATATCAATATCGAGGCTGCAACGGCTACCGCTAATGAGCTTGGTAGTTCGGCCATCCCTGTTTACATCGATGTTACCTCGCAAGAGAGCATAGAGGCCGCAGTTAGCGAAGTTGTCGATCAATTAGGTGGTATCGATATTCTCATTAACAATGCAGCGCTGTTTACCGCAGCACCTATTGTGGAAATCGACAAATCTGATTACGAGTCTGTATTTGCGGTTAATGTCGGCGGTACGCTGTTCACTCTTCAGGCTGTGGCCAAACATATGATTGACCGTGGACAAGGTGGAAAGATCATCAATATGGCCAGTCAGGCCGGTCGTCGGGGCGAGAGTTTAGTCAGCGTCTATTGTGCTTCCAAAGCAGCAATAATCTCATTGACGCAGTCAGCGGGCCTGAATTTAATTCCTCACAAAATTAACGTAAACGCGATCTCACCCGGTGTTGTGGACGGGGAGCATTGGGAAGGTGTTGATGCATTCTTCGCGAAGTGGGAAGGCTTGAAGCCCGGTGAGAAAAAGAGACAAGTGGGTGAAGGCGTGCCGTATGGAAGGATGGGCACAGCGGACGACCTCACCGGTATGGCCGTCTTCTTAGCCTCTTCCGATTCAGACTATGTTGTTGCTCAGACTTACAACGTAGACGGTGGTCAGTGGATGAGCTAACTAGCTCTGTTGCTCCGATAATCGAATAGATTCTTTAGGGTCTCGGAACACCAAGGGTTGCTCGCCTTGTGGGAACGTGTTCGTCGCTTGTGCTAATTCAATTGCACGATCCACAACGTGTCTGTCAGGCGACTTGTCGCACACAGGGTCAGCAGCTGCCGGGTCTCCGGCTAATAGAAACGCCTGACATCGACATCCGCCCAAATCATCATCACTTTCCGGGCAGGATCGGCAAGGCTCTTTCATCCAGCCCTTGCCACGATAACGATTAAACCCTTCGGATCCGTACCAGATATCTTTTATGGAATGATCGGCAACGTTAGGAAAATTGGCACCGGGGAGCATACGAGCAGTGTGGCAAGGCAATGCAGTGCCGTCAGGGGCAATACTTAAAAAAACGTTGCCCCAACCGTTCATACACTTTTTAGGTCGGTTTTCATAGTAATCCGGTACGACGAAAACGATGCTTATTTTGTCGCCGTAACGTTTGCGATACTCGTTAGTGGTTTTCTCAGCGGCGATCAATTGCTCTCGAGAGGGGAGTAGGTGATCTCGATTAACCACAGCCCAGGAATAGTATTGGGTGTTGGCCAGTTCCAGCGTTTCGGCGCCTAGTTCGAGAGCCATCTCTATTATCTTATCGACATGGTCAATGTTCATACGATGTATGACGCAATTGAGCACCATCGGCCAGTCGTACTCTTTGATCATTGCGGCTACTTTGTTTTTTAAATCAAACGTTCGCGTGTTAGACAAAAAGTCGTTCATTTCGCGAGTTGAGTCTTGAAAGGATAGCTGTATGTGATCAAGGCCATTGTCCTTTAATGCTTTGGCACGCGCATCGGTTAAGCCAACGCCAGTTGTCAGTAAATTGGTGTAATAACCTAGCCGGTGAGCTTCGCCAACCAACACTTCAAGATCCTCACGCAACATGGGTTCTCCACCAGAGAATCCGCATTGAACACTACCCAAGGCACGTGCCTCTCTTAGCGTTTTAATCCAACCCTGTGTATCGAGCTCTTCTTTTTGTGTGGCGAAGTCGACGGGGTTGAAACAAAAAGCACAATGAAGAGGGCAGCGATAGGTTAATTCTGCCAGTAACCACAGGGGTGGTCCGGGCTTAGTGGCGTTGGGGTCCTGTGCTAATCCGTGCTCTAACATGGTGTCAGTCATGGGTTCAATCCAACGTTAGCCAGTGTTGTTCACGCGCGATAGTTAAAAACGCGTGAACATCATCGGTGAGTCCACTGGTATCGAAGGTTGTTTCCAGTGATTTGATAATGTCTGAGACGCAGGCCTTACCGTCACAACGCTGAAGAATTTCAGATGCACTGGGGTTTAATTTAACCATGCCCTCCGGATATAGCAGCACCCAGGTGTCCTGCGCTTCTTCGAATTGAAGCCTAAACCCATTGGCTATTGTCGGCTTATGTGTGGCTAATATATCGCTTGTGTTCTCGCTCATGATTTATCTTCTATGCGTCTACATTGAACACGGATGAATCAGGTCTGTTTGCTGCCGGTTCCTGTCCGGGTAAGCCATAGCGTACAGCCATTGCGTCATTCATTTGCCAGAGCACATCAAGTTTGAAATTTAGAATCTCCAACGCTCTTTCTTGTTGTTCTCTTGTTCGAAAATAGTCTAAGGTCAGGGCCAAACCATGCTCGACATCACGGCGAGCTTGTGTCACCCGGTTGCGAAAATACATAAGACCTTCAGTATCAATCCATGGATAGTGTTCCGGCCAACTGGACAACCGTTGTTTGTGAATGGCGGGTGCAAATAACTCAGTTAGTGATGCGCAAACTGATTCCTGCCAAGGCCGGGTTCGGGCAAAATTGATATAAGCCTCAACAGCGAACGCAACACCCGGTGTCACATGCCTGAGGTCTGTTATTTCCTCGCGGCTCAAACCGACGGCAATTCCCAGTTGTATCCAAGCCTCGATTCCACCTTCATCCTTGATGCCGTTCAGTTCATATCCATCATGATCAAGAATTCGTTGTATCCATTCACGCCGCACTTCCCGGTCAGTGCAGTTGGATAGTACGGCCGCATCTTTTATGGGGATAGCCACTTGATAACAGAAACGGTTTGCAACCCAAGCTCTGATTTGCTCTTTTGATGCGTGCCCTTCGTTCAACATAACGTTGAACGGATGGTAAATGTGGTAAGCCTTGCCTTGTTCGCGAAGGCGGCTTTCAAATTCTTCCTTCGACCAAGCTGTTGTCTCTTTTGTCATAGCTTGCTTACCCTTTTCTAGAGCTCTATTTCCATTCCATCGTGCGAAACTTCGATACCGTGCTTTTCTAATAAGGCTCGCTCCGAGCTGTCCTCGTCAAGTATCGGGTTTGTATTATTGATATGAATCAGAATTTTACGTGTCTGGTCAGGCAGTTTGTCTAACCACTCCAACATTCCGCCGCTTCCGCTTTGGGGTAAGTGACCCATTGAACGTGCAGTTTTAGACGAGGCGCCACGCTCAATCATCTCGTTGTCGGACCACATAGTCCCGTCAACCAGAACAACATCAGCTGATTGCATGGCTTGCCATACATGCGGTTCCATTTCGCCCAGGCCGGGTGCGTAGAACAGTTTTTTTTCAGATTGTTGATCACTCATCATCATGCCCACGGTATCGCCTTCTACCGGCTGATCGCGGTGTGGTGAATACGGAGGGGCATTGCTTGTTAGTGCAAGGGGGTTGAATGTGATTGAATCGGCTCCGGGAATACGGTGCTCCTTGCCTTTGACATCCAGTTCGTTCCAGTCAACTGAACAATAATGACCAAGCACCTTAAAAAGAGGATTTCCTTCGCTTAGGTCTTCTTTGACCGCCGAGGTACACCATATGGATAGGGGGCTTTTGTGCTCCCTGAGCATGAGAATGCCTGTTGTATGATCGATTTGTGCATCCAAGAGAACAATGGATTTAATACCGGTATCACGCAATGTGCGTGCAGGCTGCAGAACTCCACACTGCTGAATTTGAGTCAGGATATCCGGAGAGGCGTTGAACAGAACCCAATCAACGCCGTCGCTACTGACTGCTATAGATGATTGCGTTCTGGCCTTCGCATTGATGGTGCCGTTGCGCACACCGGAACACATGGGGCAGTTGCAGTTCCACTGTGGGAATCCGCCTCCAGCGGCTGATCCAAGTACTTTTATTTTCAAGTTTTCTTAAGCCTAAAAAAAGCCGGGGATTGACCCGGCTTTTCAACATTCTGGCGCATCAGTTAAGAGGCTACTAATGAGCCGGCGTTGTATTAGCGTGCTACGCAATACATCGTAATTTCAAATCCAAAACGTACGTCGATTGCTTTTGGTGTTTCCCACTTCATGATTCTCTTTCTCCAGACGGTTAAAAAAGATGGAGCCGACTAAACCACAACAATAGGAGCCATTTGCTAGCTGAGCTATCGTGCAGTATCGACATATTTAGTGTATCGGCTAGTTCTATCTACGTCACTAAATTATCCAGCCTTGAAACAATGCTGTATGTGCTGAAGAGACGCCCAAAAGGTTATAAAAAACAATAATATAGGCGATGGAATGTCCATGCTGGGTTTGTCGGTGGTACTAATTACCCACCCTTTTACCAGGCTCTTTGTCGTCCATATGAATCTAACTCGCGGAAAAGTTGCAGCATGAATTTTGACAACTCACTATCTGTTCTTGCATGTCAGATACACGTGCCTTGTACAAAAAATGCCCAGATTAAAAACCGGCATCTAGAAAATACGTCCAGGTTGGTGGCTGATCAACTTGACGAGCAGCATTCTGATCTTGTTTTGCTTCCCGAGTTATCCAGCATTGATTATTCCCGAGACTCCTTTGAAAGGCTTTCAGAATTATCGGAAGTAATGGAAGGAGAATCGTTTCAAGTCTGGAGGGAAGTTGCTAAAAAGCACCGTACAACGGTTCTATATAGTTTCCCAAGAGTGGAATCGGGCAGGTACTACATTTCGATTGCTGCAGTGGGACCAAACGGGGAGCTAATAGGCTTCTATGACAAAATGCATTTGGCGCAATTCGGGGAATCTATGGAGAAAGAGTATTTTTCCCGCGGCAAGCGTATGTTTACGCTAAGCGTTAAAGGCTTCGTACTTGCCCCCATTATTTGTTATGACATCCGGATTCCTGAAATGTCCAGAGCCTTGGCTCTTGCTCACAACGTTGACGTAATTCTCCATGCCGGCGCTTATTACAGAGATGAGTCATTTTATAGCTGGCATCATTTCGCCATCACTCGAGCTATAGAAAATCAAGTGTATTTTTTGAGTTTGAATAGAGCCGGGGATAATTACGGACATTCAATTTTCTGTGGGCCTTGGGTGGATGAAACAGCGCCGCCTATGCTCTTCTCAGAAAAGCAGGAAGATTTCCACCGTTTAATCATTGATCGTGGTGCAATTTCCCGTGCGCGTGAACGCTATTCGTTTTTGAAGGATAGGTTTAGCCACTATCCGGCCAATGAAAATTCCTAATTATCGGTGTAGCAAAAAGTGGTTTGTAACTCTGGGAAGCCACGCGGATAATGTGATTTATTAGCCATTTTTAGTCTAAGTGGATGGCTATTTATGCACTGTATCTCAACACCCACTTAATGTTATTGCGATAGCTAATCACTCTGGGAGAACCTGCTAGCGGAAATAAGAATAAGAACAGAATTCTGCTATGTACTCACATTATGTACAGCGTGCTTTGCACCGAATCTACACTTGTATCTCTAAACTTACAAGCTCAGCAAAGGCACCACCGGGTGCTCTCAGTGTCGCAGTAGGGTTGGTTTTAGTGATTAGCGGGCCACTGTATGCGCAAAGTACAGAGCATCCTGCTCCGTCTTTGACCAGTAACGTTTCAGAAATAGAATTCGACACGGTCTACTTGGGGGAAACATCAAGTAAGACTTTTGTTTTAACGAATAACGCGCTAGATGCGAATAACGAAATTCGCATAGAGTCTATTTACATGCATGAAGTAGATGAGCGTTTATACACAACAAATTTTGAAGGTCCCGTTGTACTAAAAGGTGGCGAGTCTCATGCTATTGAGGTGACGTTTAAACCTGAAAGATCAGGCGAAACGTTGGGTACATTGTTTGTTACCCATACTGGCAGCAGTGGTGTAAAGGTATACACCCTGCAAGGTTCGGCTATAAGCCGCAATGGCAGCGCATCAACTAGAAAGCTCAGTTTGCAGAGTAGGGCCATTGTTAATCCATCCATCGGTTTTGGAAAGAGTCAGCTTTCTGGTTTTTCCAATGTAAAACCCACCTCATTGCAATTCGGGCCGGACGATAAGCTCTATGTGGCAGATATGTTTGGCTTGATCAGCGTTTACTCTGTAAACCGAAATGGAGCTAACGCCTATAGCGTGACGAATAAAGAAACTATCACGTTAGTCCGAGATATCCTTAATCATGATGACAATGGACAGCCCAATTATTCAATTGTTAACCGACTGGTCACAGGACTAACAGTTGTCGGTTCGGCAACTAACCCAATCATCTACGTTGCATCGAGTGATCCTAGGATTGGTGGTGGAGCATCTCACACTGAAACCAATCTCGATACGAACTCCGGAGTGATCTCCAAGCTGTATAAACAAAATGGGGTTTGGAAAAAACTAGATTTGGTTAGGGGACTTCCTAGGTCGGAGGAGAATCATCATACGAACGGCCTTCATTATGATGAAGCGAGCAACATGCTCTATGTCGCAGCTGGAGGCAATACGAATCAAGGCGCCACGTCGCACAATTTTGCCTTATTGCCTGAATACGCTCTCAGCGCTGCCATTTTGTCGATAGATCTTACGGCAATTGGAAATACGACTTACGACCTTCCCACACTAGACGATCAAACTCGTGCAGGAACGCAGGATTCGCACGATCCCTTTGGGGGAAATAACGGTTTAAATCAGGCAAAACTTGTCCCGGGAGGCCCCGTTCAAGTATATGCGCCAGGTTTCAGAAACGCCTACGACATCGAGGTAACGCAGAAAGGGCACATGTTCACCATCGATAACGGGCCTAACAGTGGATGGGGCGGAACTCCTGTCAACGAGGGACCAAACGGCGTTTGCAACAATGGGGTGAAAGAGCCGGGATCGACGTTTTTTGATGGACTGCACTTGATAAGTGGCCAAGGATATTATGGTGGACATGCTAATCCGACGCGTGGAAACAATAGTAATACGTTCAATCCTCTTAACCCACAGTCACCGGTGGCGTACAGCAACCCTATAGAGTGTGATTATAAGGGAACCGGCACCAACGGCTCTTTAAGCAGTTTCGGTACCTCGGTAAACGGCTTAATAGAATACACAGGTTCTAATTTAAACAACCAGCTGAACGGTGATCTGCTAGCCGCCGCGTTCGATAATAAGATCTATCGAATCAAGCTTAATGATGCTGGTACAACCGTACTCTCTAAAACTGCACTTTTTTCTAACGTAGGAACGATACCTCTGGATGTCACGGCTCAGGGGGACGATGATTTATATCCCGGAACCATTTGGGTCGCAGATTTTGTAGAACAAAAAATCTATATCTTCGAGCCTTCCGATTACTCTAATGCCGCACCTATTGACAATGGTAGTTGCGAGAACCTTCAATCGCATCTGGATCATGATGCCGATGGATTTAGTAATGGCGATGAATTGGCAAACAACACAAATCCTTGTTCTGCAGCGGATATGCCAAGTGATGCTGATGGCGATTTCACGTCCGATTTATTAGATACCGATGATGACAATGACGGTTTAGATGACGAGATCGATCCGTTCGCTTTGGATGACCAAAATGGACGAGGAACGCAGATACCTTTGTCCTATAACTGGGAAAATAATAGTACGGCTGCAGGATTTTTATTCAATCTTGGTTTTTCCGGATTGATGAATAATGGCACGACCGATTATCTAAACCAATTTTCCCAAGATCAATTGACTGCTGGTGGCGCTGCCGGTGTATTCACCATTGATAATATTCCCGGTGGCGATCCTATTAATGGTCTGAATAGTCAGGAATTTGGTTTTCAATTTGGTATTAATGCCACACCAAGCACTAAGGAGTTTACGGTGCATACTCGAATTTTGGCACCTTTCTCCGGCCTGTCGCCTCAACCTAGTCAGTCGATGGGATTCTACATAGGTACAGGCGATCAAGACAATTATATTAAGCTGGTTGCAGACTCTACCGGTAGTAATGGTGGAGTACAGTTTGGCGCTGAGCGCAATGGCGTTTTTGAATGGGTGAAAAGTTTACCGCTGCCATTAACTGATGCGGAGTCAATAGATCTTCTTCTGACTGTTAATCCGTCCACTCAGAGCGTTAAAGCCAGTTATCAACTTAGCGTCAACGGAATTTCTCAAGCGAAGATCGATCTGTCACCAGAGACGACATTCCCAATCAGTTGGTTGTCCGGCGAAACCGGTCTCGCTGTTGGCATTATTGCAACTTCTTATGGTGCCGCGCCGTTCAGCGCAACTTGGGATTTTATTGATGTTTACTACACGGATGGCTCAAACGGGATGTTGGATGACAGTCCAGCTGGCGAATGTCCAGTGACAATGTCAGTTGGTGATAAGGGCTATGGTATTGCCGCTAGCGATAACGCGATAGGAACAGGATGGATCCTTTGGTCAGAAGAGAATGTCTTTTCACGGTTTAGTCCGGCGCCGTTTCCAGGAAACGCGAAGCACTTTATTGCCGTAAAAAATGTTGATGGCGATTGGTATTACGACAACAACGGAGGATTATTTAAATTTGATCCTACCGATTCAGATTGTCTGGTAGCAACCGTAAACTTTTCGAACGACACTGTTTCGTTGTTAAGTGGTGAATCTAGCAGTGTGCTGGGTATCAACGCGGGATTTACGAGTGGAGATTTAAACATTTTGCCGAATCAATGGGCAGGTGTTGCCAATCTTGGAGAATTCGGTGTAAGTGGTTCAACGTTTGGTCATTCATCTGGTGAGATATCAAATCCCAATGAACCCGTAACGCCAGATACAAGCAGTATTCAATGTCCGGTGACGATGCCTTTGGGTAATGTTGCAGGCGGTATTGCTGCCATGGATCAAGCGATTGGTAACGGTTGGATTTTATGGTCGAAAGACAATGTATTTACCCGCTTCAGCTCTTCTCCGCATCCTAATAATGCTGAGCACTTAATTAGCGTTAAGCACACTAATGGTCAGTGGTTTTATGATAACAACGGAGGGTTAGTGCCTTTTTCACCGTCGCCATCCGATTGTCTGATTGCCAGTGTTAATTTTTCAACTGATCAAGTGACAATGTTAGAAGGCACTAACAGCGTAATTAGTGGAATCGCGTCTGGCTACTCGACGGGTGACGTAGCAATCACTGCAAACATTTGGAATGGATATGCTAACAATGGTGAGTTTGGTGTAACGGGATCGTACCTTGCGAGCGACTCAGAGCCTGAGACTACGGAACCTGAGACTAC
>JAHDGK010000018.1 GCA_020627685.1 Granulosicoccus sp.
CCCCGTTAATTATTGGAGAAAATACGTCTGCAATAAGTAACACTTTCGTCGATAAACTTAAAAGAAGATTCGTAATAAGCCGCCTCCACGATCTCTTTCTCTAGCTTTGTGATTTCTCCTCCCTTAGGTGTGAATTCTTGAATGTTGTCCAGGAAGTTATTGATCACGAGCTTTAACGTCTCTATTCGCGTGTGAGAATTGTTAAATGCATCTTTATGATTATTAAACGCGTCGATCGTACCGTTGACGATAGATTCAACTACGCCAGAGTGGAATCGATAATTTTTGATTTCTAAAACAAGTATTTGTTGAATTGCGGTAGTGCCTTGTTTGGTGTTTTTTGTTGCTGCCGTTGCGATTGCATGGTTCAGGGCACTTTCAGCATATTTTGAAAACGTCATCTTGCAACTCCGTTTTACTTCACTTTATCGGAAGATGATGAATGCATTGGACTAACCGATTCACCATCAGTAATTCGATGCTACACAGCTAGTGGAGTGGTAATGCGGGACTATTACCGTTACAAAGGCTATGTCCAATTCTGCATAGGTGTGAGGTAATTCCCCCGCACAATAATTGTTAACCACTACTTCGCAAACTATATTTAGCAAGTTGAGCATCAGCCTCTAACGTTGCGTCCAAACGATCTAACCACTCGCTGTACCCGGTAGTCGAACTGCCAAACAGATTGTCGTAGTTGAGCTTTGCAATGGTGAAGAAGTGCTGAGCATCATTCTCTGGCATCTGCATGAGTGTGGCCAATGACTCAAGATGCGCGCCGTTTCCTTGTGCAATGTTTTGTTCAATGCTGTCTAAGTTGTGCGCGACATAAACACTTCGTTGGAAGGTGGCAGATGTGGTGATTTCGGTATCGCAGTCGTCTGAGCTAAAGCCGAAGAGCTCATAGGTGGTGAGGGCGGTGGTTGCATCAACGGTTGTTTGAGAGAAAAGCTCTCCAGCGGTATCGGAGAAATTGAGCGTTTCAAAATTGCAGCCGTGGTGGCCGTTGGCATGAGAGACACTGCTGGCGGCAATTAAAAACGGGGCTAGCAGGGAAGCGTGTTTTCTATTCATGCGAATTTTCTACCAAGAAGAGTAACTCTGGTGATGCAGTTAGTTTGCCGTATCGTCAAGATCCTAACCTAGCCTGCTGTCCCGCATGAGTGCTTTTCTGTAACCGTTTGTTGTAATTCCAACTGTTTGTGACTTAAAACAACGGTGCTATTTGCAGGTCAGCATCAGCTCAGGTTCTCCCAGCACGTCTAAATCCGGGGTAACTCCATGCCCAGGTGCATCACTGACGTGAATCGTACCGTTCTTTCGGGTCGGTGCTTTAGGGTCTAGGCGAGGGTATACGTAGCCGGACAAGTCGCAGACGTTTAATAGAGCTCTCGGCGATGTCGCGGTGGCTAAATGGAGTGCAGTGCTTGTTGTGATGTCCGAGCCCCAGGTATCTTCAATGCACATCTTCACACCCAGGTGCTCGCACAAGTCACGCGCACGCCGCATACTACTCAGCCCACCGAACTTAGAGAGTTTCAGAGCGACGGCATCCATGCACTGCAGTTGGCTGGCTTGTAAAAGCGAGCTGGTATCGAATGCATTTTCATCAATCTTCATGGGTAGGTTTGCGGCCAACTTTACGTTGGCGCATTCCTCTAAAGTGGCGCAGGGTTGCTCCAACATAATATCCAGATGAGACACCGCGCGAGCCACCCGTATGGCATCTAACTGACTGGCACCGCAATTCCAGTCTCCGTAAACCAGTGGTCCGTTGCCAACAGCTTCCCGCACTTTTACAAGACGCTCAACATCTGTTTGCCAATGGTTATCCGCTCCTAGCTTCACCTGGAATTGCTGAACTCCTTGTTGTTGCGCCTCCTTTGCCATCTTTGCCATAGCGTCAGGCGCTATGCACGTAATTGAGTGATACAGCGGCAAGTCTGTGTTTTGCCTACCGCCTAAGAGTCTGTACAGGGGAAGGTTGGCAGCTTTTGCCGTTAAATCCCATAAGGCCGTATCGATTGCAGATTTAGCGTAGTCATGCCCCGGTAGGTAATTGTTCAGCTTTTTCATTAAAGCTTCAGGCCCTACAGGATCCGCCCCTATCAACAGTGTTTTTAGTTCTTCTATTGCAGGCTGTACCCCATCTGCATACGCCGGTAAATAATGTGGAATAGGGCAGACTTCTCCCCAGCCCGAAAGACCTTTATCGGTATCTATTTTTAATACAACTGTGGTCACGGTATCGCATTGCTTGCCATCGGACATGTAATACGTCTCATGACTGCTTAGCGGTACTTTCCAAAGTGTTAGTGCTGTAATTTTCAACCTGATGAATCCTATAAAACTACTTATTGCGGCTTGCGTATACGGTGTGAATAGAGCCGGTCGTAGTGTGGCTTCATGCGTCTGTGTACTTGCTTTACACGTTCGGGTAAGTCATCCAGTTCGACATAGCGACGTTTCTGCGCTTTAAGACCCGTAGAGCTTTTCAGGTTCTGATGAAATGATCCGCCGTCCCACCAACTATAGTCGTCAGTTTTAGCGCCTGGCTCCCAACTCAACGCACTGGGGATAAACGGTATATCAACGCTTTCACAAAACGCTTTAACCATCGTTGGCGGGTCCTCTAAAAGATCGCCGCTATCGAAAACGGGTGGGGGTGATCCGTTAAGGGCGCTTAATAAATCAAATAATGCGCGTTGCTCCGGAAAGCCCACTTCACCCTCATCGAAATCGGGCCACTTATCGAACATAGAGCTAATGGTGAGCGCAGGGTCGCGTATCAGAAATGCATGTGTGAATTGGGAGAGAAATTCTTCGTCCCATAGGTGATTTATGTAGTGTGGGAAGTCTTTGATAAACACCGGCTGTTTTTCAGCGCGTGCTTTTATATCCTCCCAAACACTTTCAAGGCTTAGCCCGGGTGTCGTTTTGTCGTTGGGTGTCCAGCGCTGCCAGAAGGGTTCTTCACCCTGATACCAGGCCTCTCCAAAGGGTTCATGTAAACAATCCAAATCACCACGTTGACGCATCATCCATTCAAATGCGGTGGACGTTGATCGTGGCACTGCCCACAAGGCAATTATTTTATGCATCACAAAGTCCTTAGCAATTGTCCGCAGTCGCGAGTGGGTGTTAGTGAAAGAGATTTGAAAATTCGCCAGTAGAGTGCCGTATCGTGTGCGATGACGGGTTTACCCAACAGGTTCTCCAGCTCAACCGTTTGGTGCAGCATGCGCATGGGTTGCCCATTAGGCCCTGTACGAAAATTACACATACCGTTTGCAAGGTATACGTCAGCCTGGGGTGCTTTATCTGCCACATATTCAAAGCTTTTACGCGCCAAATCACCCTCGAAAATCCATCGACAGGCGTTGACCTCTTCTTGCGATTTAAACCAACCCTGATCGACAAAGTTGCCTGCCCACACGACGTCGAAGCCCGCCTCTTTTAGAAACCCAACGGTGCCTTGCCACCAATCCGGCCAGTGATACACCGCATTCAACGCTACTTTTTCAACATTCATAGCACGCAGTGCTTCTACTAATGCATAACCTGCCATGTGCAGAGCGACACCGTACTTATCTTCCATTTGCTGACAGAAGCTGGAGATGCCTTCGACGCCCAGACCGCTCGCATGGACCCAGTTAGACCCGACCTGTCCACAGACATCGGCACCATTGTTTGCCATGCACTGGACGAAGTCCTCTAACAGCTCAAAATTCTGTTTCCTCTGGGCAATCTGATGTCGATAGTCAGGGACATGCAGCATCCAACCATGGACTCCAACGTTGTCAGGTGCGATTTTAGAAAAGTCGCTTGGAGCGGCATCCCAATCATGTGGTGGGCAAGTGAACCCCACTTGATGAGGAAATAGCTTTTGCTCCTTAGTCCATTGCTTGGGCATGGACAGCTGATCGGTCATAAATACTTCCGCTTTGGTTGGTCGGGACTCTTACCTGTATTTGGAACCGTTTTGGCCGCTCCTTAAACGCTGTAATACAAGTGGCTAAATTACGGTTTGAATGTATGAAAACATATGTACCAATGTCAACCAGAAATAGAGAATTTGTACCATTCGGGGCGTGTCTAGAATGAAATAGGGGAATAACCGGCAATTGGGACTCAGCAAGCCGTACATTTCTTAAGCACCTTGGAAGACCAGCTCGAATCCGTGGTAATTTTAAGTGGATAGCGTTTGCTCTCTCGGTGCTCAAGCAGTGCCACAGGCATACGGGTCGTCACCGAAATTTTTAAGGCTAAACAAAATGATTAAAACGGTTGTGTGGGGTGAGAACGTCCATGAGCAAACGAATAAAACCGTTGCGGAAATTTATCCGAACGGTATGCATGGATGTATCGCGGAGTCTCTCAACAACGACCCCGAGATACAGGCCACAACCGCCACTTTGCAGGAGCCGGAACATGGGCTTTCTGAAGCACGACTAGCTGATACTGATGTTCTTATTTGGTGGGGACATGCTGCTCACGGTGATGTCTCCGATGAGGTTGCCGAACGTGTTGTGCGACACGTGTGGTCGGGGATGGGTCTTTTGCTTTTGCACTCTGCCCACTTTGCCAAAGTGTTTAAGTTACTCATGGGGACTGCCTGCAACTTAACCTGGCGTGAAGCAGGCGAGAGGGAACGTTTATGGGTAACCAGTCGGAATCATCCAATCGTTCATGGTTTACCCGATTACTTTGAATTGGAGAACGAGGAGATGTACGGAGAGCCGTTCTCAGTTCCTGAGCCTTTGGAGACGGTACTAATTAGTTGGTTTCAAGGTGGAGAGGTGTTTCGCTCTGGGCTGACGTATAAGCGCGGCGCAGGCAACGTGTTCTACTTCCGTCCGGGGCATGAAACTTACCCGACGTACCACGATGCGAATGTGCAGAGAGTGTTGAAAAATGCTGTGCATTGGGCGCATAACTCAGCAGCTCGAGTGCAGCAAGTGACCGATGCTCCTAATAGGCCGGTTGAACAATCCATTGAGCCATTAATTGCCAGAGGTGCGAAATTACACGAAGCAGGCGAGGATGGATTTAAATAAATGCCTATAAGAGTCGCAATTGTTGGTACCGGTTCTATGGCTGCCAACCATGCCAGAGGGTATGCGTGTCAGGAAGGTGTAGAGGTTGTAGCCGGTGTTGACACTGACCTCAACCGGGCCGAGACGTTTTGTAAAGAGCACGGTATTGCTCGAGCGTTCACGTCAATTCAAGAGCTATTGGATTGGAACGAATTCGACGCTGTATCGAATGCAACGCCTGATGGCGTTCATCACGCAACGAGCCTACCGTTTATTGCTGCGGGCAAACATATTATGTGTGAGAAGCCGCTGGCATCTAATTACCCCGATGCATTGGAGATGGCTGAAAAGGCGTCAGCGGCTGGAATCGTAAATTGTGTCAATTTAAGTTACAGAGAAGTGCCAGCATTGCAATATGCAAAAAACTTGGTCAGCGACGGCGCTATCGGTTCCATCCGGCATTTCGAAGCCTCCTATCTGCAGAGTTGGTTAACTCAGCCAGCCTGGGGAGACTGGAAAACAGAAGAGCAGTGGTTATGGAGGTTATCGTCCCAGCATGGTTCCAATGGTGTATTAGGTGATGTGGGAGTGCACATACTCGACTTCGCGACTTTTGTAGCCGGTAGTTTGCCTAAAACATCAAGAAGCCTTGTAAAAACATTCGATAAAGCCCCTGGTGGAAAAATTCAAGATTATGTACTGGATGCTAACGATAGTTTTGTTATGCACACAGAGCTTGAGAATGGCGCGATAGGAACAATTTCGGCAACCCGTTTTGCCAGTGGACATCTCAACGATTTAAGGCTGCGCATATACGGAACACTGGGTGGTCTAGAAGTACTTTTCGAAAACAAGGTAAGTACCCTGAATATTTGTCTGGGAGAAAATCTACAAACTGCCAATTGGCAAACCGTAGAAACTGCGCCTGTACCTACTAACTACCAGCGCTTTATTGATGCCATCAAAAACTCGTCCGCAGCAGAGCCGGATTTTGCACTCGGCGCAAAGCTACAGAAGTTGATCGACTTCTCATTACAAGGTGATCAAGCAACGTAAAAAATAAGTAACGATGTTGTTCTAATGATGCTGATAAGCTTTCCGGAGAAGGCGCTGTAAAGCGTTATTCGTGATTCGCGATGGCTCAACGAACGGTATGTGACCACTAGATTTGTGCTTGTTTACCATTTGTAAAAACAAAACTGTGAGTCTGTTCACAAGGTTAGACGGTGTGGCTACACCGAATTCTGAGCGCGTCGTAATACGGTTATATGAATTGCAAGTCGAGTGGAATATAAGTGGCCTTACTAGCTAATCATCGTAAAGTATCAATTTGTGTTGCCGTCGCGCTCAATGCTTTATTACTCAGCAGTTGTGGCGATGGTGTTGTTGTTGGTGACGCACGATCTGTAACAGATCCACTAGATGTAGAGCTGCGACAGCGAATAGCCACGGCCGACATCACCGGTGATATTGAAGAAGGTAGAAATCTCCCGGCAATCACTGACCCGGTTGCGCAATTAGGTAAGGATCTATTTTTTACAACCAGCCTGGGTGGCAACTTTGAAGTTGCCTGTGTCACCTGTCACCATCCGAATTTGGGCGGCGGTGATGATCTATCTCTATCTATTGGGGTAGGAGCTATCGATCCAACGTTGATGGGACCGGGTAGAGTTCATGCAGATTCTGGTCATCCCAACGTGCCGAGAAATGCGCCTTCCGTTTTCAATATGGGTTTGTGGGATCGCGTTATGTTCTGGGACGGTCGTGTAGAAAACCTCGATGCCAACCCGGCTGATAACGGTGCAGGTGCTCGTATTAGAACTCCTGATACCGCATTTAATGTTGCCGACCCTGAGGCCGGAGAAAACTTAACGGTAGCGCAAGCTCATTTCCCGGTCACATCAGCAGCTGAGATGAGAACCGACGCATTCCTAGCCGGTGCGGACAACGAAACTCTTCGGTCGCGTCTTGCTGCCCGAATTGGTGACTACGGCGATGGTGCAGGGGAGATGGGTGAGAACACCTGGCTGGGTCGCTTCCAAGCAGCATTCGATCAACCTACAGGTACAGCGGAAGACCTTATCCACTATAACAACATAGCGCTAGCAATTGCCGAATACGAACGATCAATGGTATTCACCGACAATCCATTTAATCGTTGGGTTAATGGTGAAAACAATGCTCTGACTGCAGCCGAGAAGCGTGGCGCCATATTATTCTTTACGCCGGTTGAGCAAGGTGGTGCGGGTTGTTCAAACTGCCATTCAGGAGATTTCTTTACTGACGAAGCGATGCACAACGTTGCTGTCATTCAGATTGGTGAAGGCAAAGGTAATGGAAATGTTGATGACTTTGGTCGTGAGCGAGAGACCGGTAACCCGATTGATCGTTACAAGTTCCGCACGCCAACGTTGCTGAACGTCTCTGCAACAGGTCCTTACGGTCATGCAGGTGCCTATGACACCTTAGAGCAAGTGGTAGCGCATTACAGTAATCCTGACCAGGCGGTCAACGATTGGTTTAATCGAGGTGGAGTCTGTGGTGTAGAACAGTTCAGCACGATGGCTGACTGCGCGACTCTTTACCCTGAAGCCAGAGCGAATAGTGCGCTGGCATTGCAAGAGCTGGAAAACGACCGAAACACTGGCGACGATCAGTTCGTTAACGCAAACCTCACGGCCGTTGAGCAGGAAGAGCTGGTGCTATTCCTTGAAGCACTCACAGATCCGTGCGTTGAAGATCCAATGTGCATGCGCCCTTGGGTAGCGGATCCACAGAGCACAGGCCCGGATGGCATGCAGCTAAATGGTCTCGATCGTAATGGAGCTCCATTGGGTCAATAATCACGACAAGCCTAAAAATAAAAGCGGATCCTGCCATTGCGGGGTCCGCTTTTTTTTGCCCATGCGATTTTGGAACGCACTAGCGTGGGTCCATTCCGTCCCTGCCTCTTGGTCCAAACGCTGGCGGTAATGGCTGGATTTCTAGCGCTAACAGACAAATCGTAAAATAGCACCGTACGGACAAGTTAAACTTCGAGGCGGGAAATAATTCCTCTATTTGTTGAATTTCAAACTCTTAGTCAAAAGCCTTGCAAACGGTAATGAGCAGAGCGTTGTAAATTCTACAATGTATTTTCTAAGAGCAACGCTAGCCTCCTTTCCTATTCTAAAGTTAGCTTTAGAAATACTGCGTGTATACTAAACTCCACACCGACCAGCAAAACAAATAATGCAAGTGTGGTCACTTTTCGTTTCGATGAACAGATTTCACCATGGCTTTAGTACGCAATGACGCGTGCGCGTGGTCGTAGTTTGTATGACTAAGTTACGGACGAGTCACTCAATCTCGCACAGTTAGCACGAACAAACTGTGTAACGATTATTCTCTGAGGTATTCTGAATGTCCATCGCTCGTACACAAACGTTTGAGAATTACTTGTCGCCATCAGATGAGAATTCTGATCAGGTATTCGTCATCTCCAACTGTCTTACTGATGCGGAGTATGTGTCCAGTTTGCTGAATCGAAGCGGCTATCGGAGCAAATGGGTTTCTTTTGTAAAATCTTTATCTCAGGTTCCGGCTGAGTGCGAACAGCTGTCGAGTCAGTCTGCGGCTACCGTGTTATGCCATAGGAAATTCGAAAACTACAAATTAGGTCCTTTGGATCAATTGCTTCCGGGTCAACGCATCATTGTCTTATCCGACTGCGATGCCGAGCATACTGTTGTGACACTCCTCAATAGCGGGGCTCATTACTTTTTTAATCTGCGGGAAAACGAATCTTTGCTGCAAGCCCGATTACAGGCTGCCCTCCGCTTTAACGAAGCAGCTACCAGCAAATCATTCGTCGTGGGTGATATTGACTTTGACGCGACTAAGCGACAAATAACGCGCAGGGGCAAAATAATTGATTTAAGCCCAAAGGAATACGAGCTGGCTTACTACTTGTTTTCTAATCGGGATCGCGTGGTTTGCAATAGTGAATTAATGACGTCTATTTGGTCCCTGCCTGCCTCTAATGACACCCGCCGTATCGATACCGCAGCCTGCCGCCTTAGAAAAAAGCTGTTACTCAATACTGAAAATGGTTGGCAGCTAAAACGACTGCGTAATATCGGGTATCGGCTAATACCCGTTGCTGCCGAGCTCATGGGTGAGCAAGAAGTACGCGAGCCTCGAGTAGCGGCAATCGGTTAAAGCGCCGTCACGAGCAGCTGATTTTTTCCAGGTTCTGTTTACCCACGCCGAGCCGACCACAATTCACTGCGTTACGTCGAATGGCAGTGGTGGGTGCGAGCATGAATAAATCTCCGTTTTTGCCGGTCAGTTGTTTGCTGATACCGCAAGTTTTTGCAAGGGCGCTTTGCGCTGCCATATGCGATTGTTCTCCATGAACCGGAATCAGAACGCGAGGTTTAACCCAATCATAGAGGCTGCGTAGTTCTTCTGCTCCGGGATGTCCTGACGCATGGATCGGTAATTCAGATTCCTCCGGCGTTATGACACGAATGCCACGTGCGCTGAGTCGGGCAATAAGGTTTTGAATAGATAGTTCGTTTCCCGGTATCGCGCGAGCACTGAATATCACCGTGTCGCCTTCCTCTAAAGACAGATCCCGGAAGCTGCCATGACTAAGGCGATTCAATGCTGTTCGGGGTTCTCCCTGGCTACCTGTTGCAACAAGAAGTAAGGTTTCTCTGGGTAAGTAGGCTAAATGTTCGGATTGAACCATGCTGGCTTCGTTCGGCCACAGTCCTGTGGTTCTTGCTGCTGACGCGGTGGTGATTAAAGAACGGCCCAGTAAGCCCAAGTGCCGATTGGTTGCCGAGGCGACTTTGGCCAAGGTATGAAGTCTTGCGATATTGCTGCCGAAGCAAGCAACGATGACTCTGCCGCTTGCACTATGGATGTGCTGGTAAAGCCCTTCATATAATTCGCCTTCAGACAGTGAATGCCCGGGCTGATCCGCACAGGTGGAATCGCATACCATCGCTTGTACGCCAGATTCACCGATGGCTCGGTAGACTGTTTCGCTGAAGTCATGACCCACCTGTGGGTGTTTGTCCAGTTTCCAATCGGCAGTATGAAAGACACTGCCAGCTGATGTGCGTATCACCACCCCACAGGGGCTGGGAATAGAGTGCGTATTGGGTATCCATTCGACATCAAATACACCTATTTGAATCCGATCTCCCGCATCGACAAGATGAACAGGGACCTTATCCTGCAGCCCATGTTCAACCAGTTTACGTCTGAGCATTTCGGCAGTGAACGCTGTGGCATAGACTGGGCAGCGTAGGCGTTTCCATAGGTGGGCAACCGCACCAATATGATCTTCATGGGCGTGAGTAAGCAGCAATGCCTGTAACTGCTCAGGCTTTTGAGTAATGAATTCCGGGTCGGGCATCTGAATGTCGTATCCGCTGGAGTTGCTGCCATCGGCATCTCGGAAGGTGACACCGCAGTCGACCATCAACCACTGCTCATCGTGGCCGTATAAATTCATGTTCATGCCGATTTCCCCACAGCCGCCCAGAGGCAGAAACCAGAAGTCGTGATTGTCAGGGGTCATCTTTGCGGCTTATTCTCGGTCAGTAGGGATACAACATCAGGTAAAATCAAGACTTACGCTATTGCGCAAGTGTCGACGGACTCAGAGCTTCATGTATACATTGTTAATCGTGTTCCTGTTTGTCTCAATCATTTTTTCTTTCTTATGTTCCATTTGGGAGGCAGTGTTGCTGAGCATCACGCCGTCATTCACCCAAATGAAAATTCAGAATGGAGAAGAACTGGGAACATCGCTCAAAGAGTTTAAGGACAATATAGATCGACCGCTAGCGGCTATTCTGACGCTTAACACCATTGCCCATACTGTAGGCGCTATAGGCGTCGGAGCACAGGCGACCAAAATCTGGGGCGCATCGTTTATGTCCACTGCGGTGGTGCCTGTAGTGATGACACTAGCCATTCTGCTGCTTTCAGAGATCATCCCGAAAACCATTGGTGCAAACTATTGGCGCGAGCTGGCAGGTTTTACTGTTCGGTGCTTAAAGTTTGTCATGTGGGTGCTGGCACCGCTGGTTTTTGTCAGTCAAATAATCACCAAAGCCTTAAAAAAGGACAAGGAAGCGTCCGTACTGAGTCGTGCTGATTTCGGCGCCATGGCCGAACTGGGAACCCAGCAAGGTGTCTTTGACGAAGGAGAGTCTAATATTCTGAGAAATCTGCTGCGATTCAACACTATTTTTGCCAAGAACGTTATGACGCCACGGACTGTCATGGTGGCAGCCGATCAAACGACGAGCATCAGAGACTTTCACGATACTCACCCAAATTTAAGGTTTTCCCGTATACCTGTGTTTGATACGTCCCAAGACCATGTGACCGGATACATTCTTAAGGACCAGATGTTAAAACAGTTGGTCGATGGCAACGGTGATAATTCGCTGGAAACCATAAGACGCGATATTCTTGCTGTTGAAGAATCCTTCCCGATTCCTGATTTGTTTAGTCACTTCACGGCTAAGCGTGAGCACATTGCCATGGTGGTTGATGAGTTCGGTGGTACCGCGGGCCTGGTTACTATGGAAGACGTTATCGAAACGCTTTTGGGGCTGGAAATTGTCGATGAACAGGACAATGCGGCAGACATGCAAGTGCTGGCCAGAAAGCAGTGGGAGCAACGGGCACGCAATATTGGGTTGTTGGAATCTGAGAGCGGGTCAACCAATGAGGGTAGTGCGCCGGGTTAAGAATCAACCCGGCTGTAATGCTATCTTGCTGCTTAGGTGTCTTGTTTAGTGGGCAGGTTTTCCACGCATTTTCTGTACGGCTGTAAACACGAGTAGAGCCAGGATTCCGGCGACCAAGCCGACGGCTGTGTTCAGTAGCGTTGTGGTTAATTGTTCAGCAACCGTGCCGACTCCTTTGATATCAGAGAATACGGGCAGGGCTGAGACACCCACGGCTGCTTTCTCGATGAGCACGGCAAGCCAGTGCATGCCGTGTGTCAAAATGCCTCCGCCGACGATAAACATGGCAGCAGTGCCCACCACGGACAAGAATTTCATGAGTAGCGGTGCGAACCAGAGAATGCCTTTGCCAATAGCGGTACTGATAGCACCCGGTGTGCGCTCTTGAGTGGCTTGACTGAGGTACACCCCGGCGTCATCGAGTTTAACGATACCCGCAACCAGGCTGTAAACACCGATGGTCATAATGGCTGAAATAGCGATGAGCGTGGCCACCTGAACGCTGAAAGCGGATGCACTGACGGTACCGAGCGCAATAACAATAATTTCGGCAGACAAAACAAAATCGGTGCGGATCGCGCCTTTTATTTTGTTTTTTTCCATCTCAACCATATCAACGTCTTCATTGGTGATGGCGTCGATGAGTTGTTTATGATCAGCCTCGGCTTTTTCAGGATGCAAAAACTTGTGGGATATTTTCTCCACACCCTCAAAGCACAGATAAAGCCCACCAATCATCAACAAGGGCGTTATGAGCCAAGGCGCCACGACGCTAATTAACAAAGCTACCGGTACCAATATGACTTTATTGAATGCCGAGCCTTTCGCGACCGCCCATACAACAGGGAGTTCTCTGTCAGCTCTGACGCCAGATACCTGTTCAGCATTAAGCGCGAGATCGTCACCCAACACACCCGCTGTTTTGCGAGTTGCAATCTTTGTCATTGCTGCGACATCGTCTAGGATGTAAGCAATATCATCAAGTAGCGTTAAAAGGCTGGTGGCCATGGTTTCAGTTCTCGAAATTGATCTCAATCTACAAATGCTAGCCTGAAAACGGGCTTGAAGGCCACTTTGCAGAACTTTTCGTATCGTTGGTGTCCGAGAATTACACATTTGCAGGAGATAGCCGCTTTGTCCCTTCTTAGAAAAGCTCTATTTTTACTTTTATTCACTTCTCCAGCGGTCGCGTTGGCGGAAGTTACGGAACTGGATAACCCTTCGTTGCAAGCCCTGCAGGAGCAAGGTGTCGCCATTATTGACGTTCGGCGCGAAGACGAATGGTTACAAACCGGGGTGTTGGAAGGAAGTCATGGGATTACCTTCTTCGACGCTAAGGGACGGTATGACGTTAACGCCTGGCTCAATGAGTTGTCTAAGCATGTGTCGCCGGATCAACCCTTTGTTCTGATCTGCGCGCGCGGGGTACGCTCATCAAAAATAGCAGAGCTTTTGGATAAACGGCTGGGGTACGAAGCGGTCCACAACGTCACCAAAGGTATCTACGAGTGGATTAAGAAAGAAAAGCCTGTGGTTAAGTGGGATCAAGCAAACGGTTAGCCACAACGAAAAAGGCCTGCCGGTGAGGGCAGGCCTTTTCGTGTTATTGATGTTGACCGCCTGCCGCAAATGCGCAGGGGCCGAACCAACATTAGCTTAAGACTTCGGTACGAATGCGCTGCAAGAAGCTTCAGCACCGACGGAACTGCCAGGGAATAGTGGGCAACTTCCAACCGACTCTCCAGCAATTTCAGTGTACAACGCGCAGCTGATGCACATTTTGCCTTCGGGAGCATCGTTGGTGTATTGCAGTGCCTTAGCCTGAGCTGATTCCGGGTCGACCATGGGGTCAGCCGCGTGGCTCGGCAAGCTCGTTATAAGGGCGCTCAGAGGAACTGCTGCTGCACCGGCGCTAAACAAGGTAACAAACTTACGTCGTTTAATATCAGTCATTCTATTTTCCTTTTTCGGTCAATTGCTTCTGTTCACTTAATCTATACGACAATCGTGCCGTTTAAACGTTCAACGGCTGAACTTCTTTAAACGTTAATAGAATCAGTTCACTTAATAAAGGTAATGAGAATTATTATTAATTAGGCGTGAGCGATTTGACTGTTAGCTGATACCAGCTGATCGTATTGTTTTTGAAAGTGGGCGATGAGTTGCAAATGCCGCCTAATGACTTCTGCGCTGCAGTTTGCCTTGACCGCCGGAAGCGTTTTGATGAGTTCACGCAAGTTGCGCGTTACGTTGTGTAGATTGTTACCCATTGTGCCTCTCCTGACGAAATTGTTGCCTAGACTTTTTATAGGACGTTTCCTGATAAATACAACATGTTCAGGGTATTACGGCTCTGTAAATACGCCTAAACCATACCGCAGGAGTACCCGGGAGGCGGGTTAAGAAATGTTAAGTCTGCCGGATGTCGTTGTGACTACCCGGCCTGAATCGGGGGCATTAGTGACAAATCATCATTGTCACTCAGTTGCGTTGATTCGTAATAATCTGCCGCAATTACAGCCCCGTTTAGTATGACTAACAGGCGCTGCTCTTCCGGAATGCCCAGATCGTTCAGCAGTGCTGTCAGTGTCAATCCTTCTACATTTTCCATAGAAGCCGTGTTGCCGGTACAATCTTCCGGTTTGAACCGGACAAGTGGTCCACCAAATTTAATATTAAGAGGCACGGTACTCGCCGAGTTTTAAGCGTTCCAACGTTTCGGGAGTAGGCTGGCCCTCGTCACTCCAACCGCGCAAACTGTAATACTCTGGAAGCATGATATCGAGCTCGGCAACACGGCCTTTGGCAACCCCTGCGGGGGCGGGCGTTTCTAACAACCGGGGTGGCAGAGTATCGTCAGCCTTAGTGATACCTGCACGTAAGTTAAACAATCGTTCCAGATTCCAGATGCGCTCACCGGTTTCCAACAAGCGCTCCTGCGTCCAATCATCTCCGCAAGCAGCACTGACTTGTTGCTGTAGTTCGTCAACGTCCCAAGCACCCAAGGTGAAAATACAAATACCCATGGAATCAACCATGGCTATTTTGTCTTGCGAGTATTTGCACGGCTGAGCTTTACCGTTGCCGCTTTGATCTTGCATGTCTTCGGCGAACACGTCGTGTTTCAAATGACAAGCACCGCGATTGCTGGTTGCATAGCCCAGACCCATACCTTGCTGTGCACGAGAATCATAACCGGCAAACTCTTGGCCTTTAACGACCATGGCGAGTTCGGGGCGGCCGTAATGCTCGCAAAGTCGCTTTGCTCCCAAGCCCAACATTTTTCCAAAGCCTTGGTTAAGCCCTGTTTTTTCTGCCATGACAGTGAGCGCTTCGGCGTTGCCAAAATTCAGTGCAATGCCGTCTGTCTCTTCCTGAGTGATGATGCCAAGTTCGTAAAGCTCCATGGCTGCAGCGAGAGTAACACCGAAGGAGATTGGGTCCATTCCGTGTTCGTTCATTAAGTAACCGGCAAACGTCAGCGCATCGATATCATCGACTCCAACCACAGGGCCGAATGCAAAAGCCGTTTCGTATTCGAGTCCGCCTGATGCATGGTGGTACTCAGGTCGTTCTCTTATTGCCCAATGATTTTTATCGATGTGAGCAATGCGGCCACAGCCGATGGTGCAGCCAAAACAGGCTTTGTTTGTGATGAGGTTTTTGTGTCCGTTCTCGTTTACATCAACCATGGCACTTGGATTTATTTTGTCCGTGCCATCGAATGTGACATCTTGAAAGTTTCGGGTGGGTAGGCCACCGAATGCGTTCATGGTGTCGATCATGGCGTTAGTGCCAAATTCAGTTAAGTCTTTACGGCCGGCGTTTTCTTCCAGCAGCTTGTGGGTGTGACTAACCACTTTCATAAACTGATTGGGATTATCGACGTTAACACCGCGAGTGCCTCGCACAGCGATAGCCTTCAGGTGTTTTGATCCCATAACAGCACCGACCCCAGAACGACCTGCCGCTCTGTGCAAATCGTTAACTACACAGGCGTAGCGAACACCCACTTCACCAGCGACACCAATTGACGCCACTTTAATTTGTGGATCTTGTAGGGTGGTCTTTATGGTTTCTTCTGTGTGCCAGACGGTGGTGCCCCAGTACTCAGTTGCAGGTTCTATGCTGACTTTGTCATCTTGAATAAGCAGGTATACGGGAGTTTCTGAGCGTCCTTCTAAGATGAGTAAATCGTAGCCAGCAAGCTTTAGTTCAGCGCCGAATTTACCGCCTGAGTTCGAGCAGGCGATGGCGTTGGTCAACGGACCCTTAGTAACAACAGCGTATCTTCCTCCGGTGGAGGCCATGGTGCCGGTTAATGGTCCGGTCGCGAAAATCAGGACGTTTTCCGGGGACATGGCATCCGCAGCGGGATCCATCATTTCCATTAAGTATTTCGTGGCAAGCCCACGTGAACCGAGATAGTCATCGCGCCATTGCGTATTAAGTGGCTCTGTACGTGACGTGCCTTCTGTTAGGTTGACGATTAAAACTCTGTTGTGCCAGCTCATGAACTTACTCCGGCAGGAACGGCATAGACAATGGCGCCGGTAGGGCAGGCTTCAGCACACTTTGGATCGCCATCGCAAAGATTGCATTTCGTGACTTTACCGCTGCGGGTGTTGTAATTGATCGTGCCGTAAGGGCAGGCCATCGTGCAAACTTTGCAGCCCACACATAACGATTCATTAACAAACTTTGTCCCCAGTTCCTGATTAATACTGATGGCATCTGTCGGGCAGGCTTTCATACACCAGGCTTCTGAGCACTGAGTGCAGGTGTACGGGATGTTGCGTTTACCGTGTTCAAACTCAAACACTTTTATACGAGAGAAAGCCGGCGCAAATAAGCCTTCGTGCTCTAGAGAGCAAGCAAGCTCGCACTGAACACAGCTTGTGCATTTGTTGGCATCCAGGATTAATTCTTTCAACATATTGCCCGTTCCTTTATGTGTGACTTTACCTTAGCGCAACATCGTTCTTGCTGCTAAGCCAAGAACGTCATCCCAAATAGAACCGTCACGATCGCTATCTAGTAGCGTCGTTAGCAGACCACCGCTCTCAGATCGGCTGCGCGGAAGGCTGCGTCCACTCGTGCGTGCGCCACCGCCAAGGACTTTTTTACTCAACGCGCCCATTACGAGAGAGGCGACCACCGGTAACATTTTCTTCAGTAAGGTGCTGCTTAAGCCGGATTTTTTGGATACGCGGTTTGCAACTTCTCGGCTGACTTTCTTGTCACCGAAAATATGCCCGAGGATGTCGTTACCATCTTTGGTCGTTTCAGGAGCACCCAAAGTGCCCGGCTTTTCCATGTATTTTTCATGGCTACCGGTACGCAAAGCCTCCAGCAAGTCGTCCATGCCGGGTGCGTCTTTGGTGTTTTTTTGCAGGCCACGTGAAAGAGCCGGAATAAGTTCTTCGACGGCTACGCGGGTCTCTTGTTCAGTGAGGTTAAAATTTTTCTGGACCTCATCCATGACACCTTTGTTTTCGTCTGCAAAGAGTGTTTCTAGAATATTGCTCATGATCTGACCTGATTAATGCGAACGCTAAGGGTATCACCCTGAACAATTAATGCACTTTAATCGGGTATCACTTGTCAGGCGAGCTGAGCTGTAAATTGCCAGCTTATAGGTAGTCGTCTTCGCCTAGTGGGTCATCCAACTGATCGTCTAGGATAAAAGCTTCCCAGTCCTCCAACACTTCTCGAAAATGTTTTAAGCCCACTTCGTAAGTTTCTTCAGAAGGGGGGAGTTCCTGGCTAGTCTCGTCAGCTGATTCAGCGGGTTCGTTGGATACTATAACGACGCCTTCAGGTCTTATCGTTATGCGGTGGGCATTCCCGATGAACTCTCTGGAATCATCAGATTCATCTTCGATGGCAGTGAGATCATCCATGAGGTCCCGGCAGATGTGATCGCTACCTTGAACGTCTTGCTCCAGGAAACTCATCAGCGTCTTTTCAGCCGCAGGGCCACGCGCGCAGGGCGTGCCGTCTTTATCGAAATAAAAATTGTGATTTCGGGCCATTTCTATCCGAGCCGCTCATCTTGCACAAACTTGAGCCTTATCGTACCCAAAACACGACAAATTACCAGCCCTACTTAGCAATCTATGGCCGTGTCAAGTCGATGGCTCCAAATTTTTGTTAAATCTGTGCCCACTGGGTCTAAAGGAGAAACCTTGATCCCATGCGGTTTGCCTCGAAGCAGGCGGTGAGAATGGCGCGTTTAAACTGTTTAAATGGCTAGTCGAGGCCTAGTCGCTCACGATACACTTAGCGGTTGAGCCAACGGAGTATTTTATGAGTGATCTGATTGCTGACGCGATCGATATGACATTTACCACGCCCAACGGGGATGTCGTACGCGCGCTCAAAAATGTCAGTTTTACGTTGAAGGAGGGAGAGTTGCTCTCAGTTCTCGGTCCGTCTGGCTGCGGAAAAACGACTCTTTTAAATCTCATTGCAGGTTTCTTACGGCCCACAGGTGGGGAGCTGACGCTCGGTAACTCGGAAATCGATGGCCCGGGTGTTGAGCGAGGCATGGTTTTCCAGCAGGGCGCTTTGTTCGAATGGCTCACAGTGGCTGAAAATGTCGATTTTGGTCTCCGCATGAAAAAAGCGGATAAAAAAGAGACGGCTCGCAAGGTCGAGGAATGGCTTGAAATTGTGGGCTTGCAAGGTTTCGGCGACACGCCGACTTATCAGCTATCCGGAGGTATGCAACAACGAGTGGCTCTAGCTCGATGCCTCATTAACGACCCTGATCTTATTCTGATGGATGAACCTCTCGGGGCTCTCGACGCTCTTACGCGTGAAAAGATGCAGTCGCTTGTATTAAAGATTTGGAAAGAGACCGGCAAGACCATCATGATTATTACCCACTCAGTAGAAGAAGCATTGCTTCTGGGTGAGCGCTTATTTGTTATGGCGCCTAGACCGGGGCGTCTGCACAAAGAGTATTCTCTGCCATTCGCGGAGTGGGGACTGACCCAGGATCCCAGGGAAATCAAAAACCATCCTGAATTTACTCAAACGCGTGAAGAAATTCTGTCCATGATCTGGAATATGGAAGAAGAAATCATGGGGACGACGTCATCATGAGTGCTGCTGGTTTAAGAGGCTTCATTATCGGGGCTCTGTTTATCGGTCTAATCCTGGCTTTGATTTCCTGCTGGGTTTACGGTCGCAGGCTTATCAAGACGGAAAAAACCGACGCGGTATTTGGCAACCCTGTGAAAGCTTTGGGTGGCTGGCATTGGATTGTGTCAGGCGTCGCTACCATTCTATTGGTCTGGCTGTATTTCTCATGGGACGCGGCGAGGGCGTTTTTTCCTCACGCTGCCAACGAACTGTGCCAGGTGGCTAAGGTTAATACGGCTGTCCACCCCATGCGTTCATCGTTTCCATTCGACGAGCGCTTGCCAAAAGGTACAGTCATACTCGATCGCGAAAACGCTCAGCTTCAACGAATAACGAATGTCCTCGGTGGCCCGGAGTTCTCGGATGAGGACAGGTCACAGCTTCAACCTTATCTGGACAGGGCTCAGGGCATCCTGACGTCAATGGCCTCTGAGGGTAGCGTCGACGATGCTACGTTGCAGGCTATTGAAGGGGTTGCTCAGCGCATTACAGATTTAACAGCCATCCTGGAAGCGGGTGAATTACCCGAAGGTGCAGATGCCGCGATAATTCAGGCGCGCGAGAATCAACCCGGCTGGGGCGACAGCACACAAGAAGTGCCTGTCGAACCCACTTCAGAACGTGGCGCATTGTTTGATTCTGTTGCCAAGCCGATGGCTGAAGTGTCCAAAGATTTCAGCAAAATCCGCAACACTAACGAGCAGTTCATTGTAGACGTTGAGACACTCGATCAAGAGCTCAAAGATCTATCAGCTGCCAGCAACTCTGACGCTGTAAAGAACTTTGCACGCGACATGGGTAAGTTGCTTAAGCGTGTGGACAACGGGGCGGTTTTCCCTCCGGGCGCCTTGGATCCTATCGAAGTTGCATTAGCCAACTTTCATGAGGTGCAGCAGGAAAAGCAGGGATCGTTAAAACTTATTGATAGCTTTGCAATGCCATCAGGAACCATTCTTGCCGGTAACACGGCGTGTAGTGAGCAGGGTTCTGGACGTTGGTTACCGAAACCTTCTGATACTTTTGCAACGTTGGTAAGACTGTCCGACCCTGACGTGGGCTATAAAGGATTCCCACTGCTTTGGTACAAGCAAAAGCCGTTGTCAGAAATGGTGGGCTTCCTTGTTCCTGATTTTATTGCTGACCTCATCCCGGGTGAGTATCCGCGGCACGGTTCAGACGGCATAGTTCAGGCCAATTTCAAATCGAAAGTGCTGGCAATTGCTACTGGAAACTTTGACTCTCCAACTGTTCCAGTGCCTACAGGTCATGTATGGGATTCCATCATGCGTGTTATAGCCGGCTTGTTTCTGGGCATATTGCTTGGTGTGCCGTTAGGGCTGTTTATGGGATTGTCCCGATTCGCTAAAGGGTTCTTCGATCCCATGATCGAACTCTACCGTCCTGTACCACCGCTGGCGTGGGCACCGCTAATTCTGACTATTTTCGGTATTCAGGATGACGGTAAGATCTTCCTGTTGTTTATGGTGGCGTTTGCCATTATGGTCATCTCGGCACGAACGGGTGCAACGGGTACGCAGCTGTCTAAAATTCATGCGGCGCATTCACTGGGGGCTACGCGTTGGCAAATTGTTCGCTCTGTCATTCTGCCCAACTCCTTGCCTGAAATCTTGACAGGTATACGAATCTCGATTGGTGTTTGTTGGGGTACGTTGGTGGCTGCAGAAATGCTCGCGGGTACTACCGGTATCGGCTTCGTAGAGAACGTTGCCAGAAAGCAGTCCGACTACGAAATTATCTGGGTCACCATTATTCTTCTGGGAATGTTGGGCCTGCTCTTCGACCTAATCATGCGTTTTGTCATTCACAAGACAATCCCATGGCGTGGTAAGGGCTAAGAGCGATTAAGCAGTCTTAATGCGCGGGAGCTATACTGGGTTCCCGTGCATTACAAAAGAACAGAATCGTGCGATTGTTAGTCGTCGAAGACGATCCGGAACTGGTCGCTTACGTCCGAAGTGATTTGGTCAAAGCAGGTTTCGCTGTAGATGTAGCTGATAACGGCGTTGATGCCGAACATCTGGGCGACACTGAACCCTACGATGCGGTTGTGCTTGATCTGGGCTTGCCTCAAAAACCGGGCATGGATGTATTGCACGCCTGGCGAGGCCGAGGCAATAGGGTTCCGGTAATCGTTTTAACCGCCCGAGATGCCTGGTACGAACGCGTCGATGGGTTCAAAGCCGGCGCCGATGACTACCTCGGCAAACCCTTCCATATTGAAGAACTCATTGCGCGCATTCGTGCGCTTATTTACCGGCGTCACGGTCGAACATCGCATCGCATAGAAACTCCCACGTTAAAGCTCGATGAAGACGTCCAGCAGGTTGAGGTGAACAATGAGACTCACCAGCTGACCGGCACTGAATTCAGGTTGCTCCGCTACATGATGCTAAACAGTGGCCGTATTTTGTCCAAAACGCATTTGTCAGAGCATGTATATGATCAAGACTCTGAGCGTGACAGTAATTTAATCGAAGTGTACATACGGCGATTGCGCGAAAAAATAGGCAATCAAATGATTCTGACTAAGCGGGGTCAGGGTTATATATTTAACGACCCGACCACTTGAACTCTCTTGAGCGCAGTCTTCAGGTAGGTCTTGTCAGCAGTCTCATTGCGTTGATGTTTGTCTTTTGGTGGACGACGACCTTAGGAAGTCGGTTGCTCATAGAGAGCTTTGTCTATCGAACGTTAGAGGCAGAGGCGAAAAGTGTTGTTTCAACGCTTGAGCTTTCGGAAGGCGGTTTACGTCTGGGTAATTACAAACTTAACCCTGCTTACGAAACACCGGTCTCCGGTGATTATTTTGTGGTGCAGCAAGGCACTCAACAGTTGCTGTCTCGTTCTGCGTGGGATCAATTTTTCAGTCTGCCTGAAATGGTGCCCGGTCAGCAACACAAAAGCCGCCTACAAGGTGTGTCGGGTGAGCCCCTGTTGGTTTGGTCCGGAGGCTTCAATCGGGAAGGTCACGAATTTACGATCTCTGTAGCCAAGAACATCGCACCCATAGAATATCGTCTTCGAGTATTTCAATGGTTCGCAGCCATCATTGCAGCGCTCTTGTTAGCGGCTTCTCTGGGTGTGCAGCGCTGGATTGTCAGAGGCTCTGTTCAAAAGCTTGATGCCATACGGCAAGACATGCTTAAACTCGAACATGGCAAGGCGGTGTCTTTATCCGAGGATGTACCCTCCGAGATTGCTCCTTTAGTGACAGAGTTTAATCGTTTACTCCGACGGTTTGATCAGCGTCTTAGGCAGTCTCGCAATGCGGTAGGTAACCTTGCACACTCTCTTAAGGGACCGCTGAACCTGCTACTCCGGTCGGCGGAATCCGATGAAATTGGGCCGGATGAGCGCACGAGTATTGCGCAAAATACGGAAGCCATTCGACGACTCATTGAGAGTGAACTTAAAAGAGCGCGTCTTGCAGGTCGTGGCACTGTCGGGCAGCGCTTCGATATCGAGTCGGAAATATCCGCGTTAATTGGATTGCTAGAGCAGGTCTATTCAGAGAAGGCGGTGGATATTCGTTATAACGTCGGACCTGAGGTCGAGCTTGTTCACGATCGTCAGGATATGCTGGAGTTAATAGGAAATTTACTGGACAACGCCGTCAAATGGAGCCGTTCTGTTGTGCTGGTGAATATCCGACAAGCTAATGGAATCTTAATTGAAGTAGAGGACGATGGTCCTGGGTGTTCGCCCGAGGAGCTTGGTCGCTTGACCGGGCGTGGAGTTCGTCTTGATGAAAACGTTGCCGGGCATGGTTTGGGTCTTTCAATCGTCAAAGACATTATTGAGACTTATGAGGGGCGCTTAGACTTAGCCGCTTCAACCCGGTTATCCGGGTTGAAAGCAACGGTCTATTTGCCTGCTAAATCCGGGCATCAACGCTCTCACTAGCGCTTTGCGAGTGAAAGCTCGATAACCGGTTTTTTCTCGTTGCGTCGAAACAAGGTTGCAGTATGTCCGATCTGTTGAACGCATTCTGCTCGCACGGATTCACACAGTGCTGCCAGCTGCTCAAGGCGAGCGTCTTTCTCTGACTCGCTGAGTTTGACTTTGACGAGCTCGTGATGACTTAAAGCACCGTCGAGTTCTTTGATGACAGCGTCTGTGAGGCCATTCTGGCCAAGACGGACAACCGGTTTCAGCGCATGGGCGAGTGAACGAAGGTACTTGATAGTCGCCTTGTCCAGAACTCGGGATTTTTTCATAGGGTTCTTTGGGTGAAATTACAAAATGGAGCGAAAAATGCGCTGGCAGTTGGGTGTAAACACCCTACAATCGACATCGGTGGAACGCACACGCAGTTGCGTTTGTGTTCGTGATTCTAAAGGTTGAACGGTTGTGGGTCGAGCGGGTTCTAAAAGTAGTAACCGATGGTTGCAGGAGCATGCCAGCGATCAGTATGTAAAACAGGCGGCTATTGACGGTTATCGCTCGCGAGCAGTCTACAAATTGATAGAACTCGATCAGAAAGACAATCTCATCAAGCCTAATTCTGTCATTTTGGAATTGGGGGCAGCTCCGGGTGGTTGGACGCAGTATTTGTCACGTCAAGCCGGAAACAAAGCGGTGATTGTGGCGTCAGATATTCTGCCGATGGACGCATTGCCCGATGTACAGTTTGTGTTGGGAGATTTCACAGAACAGGCAACAGCCGATGAGATCACTCAAATTATGGGAAATCGTCGTGCAGACCTTGTTTTGTCGGACATGGCGCCCAACTTAAGCGGTGTGGGGTCCTCTGACCAGGCGCGAGCGATGGCTTTGGTCGAGTTGGCACTGGAGTCTGCCAGTGAATTTCTGACTGAAAACGGGGCTTTTGCAGTAAAAGTTTTTCAAGGCGAAGGTTTCGACGCCTATATGAAAGAAGTACGAAATCGATTCAAAAACGTAAAAGTGAGGAAACCTGCCGCTTCAAGACCTCGTAGTCGCGAAGTATATGTAGTGGCAAGGAACTTGATATGATGAGGGTAGCACTACTCATCAAACGGATAACGGACCAGCCAGAGATGTCTGGCATTGTGAGGTAAGTCTTTGAGTGATCTACTAAAAAACGTCCTTTTATGGGTTGTTATTGCAGTCATACTGATGACTGTCTTCAACAACTTAGGCGGACAAAGACAGGCGAGTAACACGATTGCCTACTCTGATTTTCTACAGAGTGTCGATTCAGGGCAGGTCGATCAGCTCAAATTCGACGGTGTCGAGATTACGGGTGTTCGTAATGGCAGTACGCCGTTCACGACTTACAGCCCTGAAACCGACAATAGTTCGCTCATCGGTGAGCTGAATCGTGCAGGGGTTAATTTTGAGCGTGTTCCGCCTGAAAACCCAAGCATGTTGCTGAGCATTCTCATCAGCTGGTTCCCGTTCATCTTGCTTATCGGTCTCTGGGTCTTCTTCATGCGTCAGATGCAAGGCGGGGGCGGTGGCCGTGGCGCTATGTCGTTTGGCAAGAGCAAGGCTCGCATGCTCAACGAAGACCAAGTCAAAGTCACCTTCGCAGATGTCGCAGGGGTTGAAGAAGCGAAGTCAGAAGTATCCGAACTCGTCGAGTTCCTGCGCGACCCTGGCAAATTCCAAAAGCTGGGCGGCAAAATTCCTCGCGGCGTACTCATGGTGGGTTCACCGGGTACCGGTAAAACATTGCTTGCCAAGGCAATCGCCGGTGAAGCTAAAGTGCCGTTTTTCACGATTTCTGGTTCTGACTTCGTCGAAATGTTCGTAGGTGTTGGTGCTAGCCGAGTTCGAGATATGTTCGAACAAGCGAAAAAGCATTCTCCCTGCATTATCTTCATCGATGAGATCGATGCTGTTGGTCGTCACCGTGGCGCAGGCCTGGGTGGTGGTCACGATGAGCGTGAACAAACACTCAACCAGCTGTTGGTTGAAATGGATGGTTTTGAAGGTAACGAAGGCGTTATTGTCATTGCAGCGACAAACCGTCCTGATGTTCTCGATCCGGCGCTACTTCGTCCTGGTCGTTTCGATCGACAGGTTGTCGTACCTCTGCCTGATGTGCGTGGGCGAGAGCAGATCTTACGAGTTCATATGGCCAAAGTTCCTGTTGCAGACGACGTGCGGCCGGAGCTCATTGCTCGCGGAACACCGGGTTTCTCTGGAGCAGACTTAGCCAACCTCGTTAACGAAGCTGCCTTGTTTGCAGCGCGGGCTGATGAACGCCAGGTAGACATGGGTGATTTCGAGCGCGCCAAAGACAAAATCATGATGGGCGCAGAACGTAAGTCCATGGTGATGAGCGATCAAGAGAAAAAGCTCACGGCTTATCACGAGGCAGGTCATGCCATCGTAGGTCGTTTAGTGCCAGAACACGATCCCGTATACAAGGTCAGTATTATTCCTCGGGGCCGTGCTTTAGGAATAACCATGTTCTTGCCGGAAGAAGATCGATACAGCCACAGCAAGCGCAAGCTGGAAAGCCAGATTGCTACCTTGTACGGCGGTCGTATTGCTGAAGAACTTATCTTCGGTGAAGATATGGTGACAACGGGTGCATCTAACGATATCGAGAGAGCCACTGATATTGCTAGAAACATGGTGACTCGATGGGGACTGTCGGACAAATTAGGACCTTTGGCCTACAAACAGGAAGAGGGCGAAGTCTTCTTAGGTAAGCCATCGTCTAAGCAGAACCCAATGTCAGGTGAGACCGTTCAAAGCATCGACCTCGAGATTCGAAAACTTATCGATGACAATTACGAGGCAGCTGAGAAGATCCTCAAAGACAACATGGATATCCTGCACGCGATGTCTGATGCGCTGCTTAAGTACGAAACCATCGATCTGGGTCAAATTGATCGTTTGATGGATCGTCGTGAGCCAGGGCCTCCGGCTGATTGGGGCGGTGATGACTCAAGCGGTAAGTCAGCCAGTTCAACACCGGATAGCAAATCGAAAGAAGAAGATCAGTCAGATGATGATGCTGCTGATCCGGCAGACCCTTCACCCAGTTTGCATTAAGAGTGGTGCTGGCACCTAAACGTGCCAGCTAGCAGGTCAGTCATTGTTAATGTGAAGAGCCGCGAAAGCGGCTCTTTTCGTTTGGAGAAACACAGTATGGAATCCTCGCAAAATGCCTTGCAGTGCGGAGATAAAACTCTGGATTTATCGCGTCCAAAGATCATGGGGATCCTCAATGTAACCCCGGATTCTTTCTCCGATGGTGGTCGGTTTCTAGGTCTAGATAAGGCGCTTGAGCACGCGGAATCCATGTTAGCTGCGGGTGCTGACATCTTGGATGTAGGAGGTGAGTCAACCCGGCCCGGCGCGGCTGATGTGTCGGTGCAGCAGGAGCTGGATCGCATTCTGCCGGTCATTGAGGCGATTAACACTCGTTTTGACACAATCATCTCTTTGGATACCAGCAAATCTGCCGTTATTCGTGAAGGTGCGGGGGCAGGTGCCAGGCTTATTAACGATGTTCGAGCTTTGCGCGAGCCGGATGCATTAGAAACAGCAGTAGAAACAGGACTTCCGGTATGCCTGATGCATATGCAAGGGCAGCCTAGAAGTATGCAGCAAGCACCTGAATACTCTGATGTATTGGCAGAGGTAACACAGTTTTTAATGGATCGGCGTCAAGTTTGTATCGATGCTGGTATCCCGGCATCACAGATCGTGATTGATCCGGGGTTCGGATTTGGTAAGAATTTGGAACATAACCTGACGTTGTTGCAAGGATTGGAAACACTCTGTGACAATGCCCCGGTGCTGATCGGATTATCCCGAAAGCGCATGTTTGCAAACATTCTTAACAATGATTCGGTGAGTAGAGTAGTAGCATCTGTCACTGCAGCGCTGCTTTGCGTGCAAAGAGGCGCATCGATTGTGCGGGTACATGATGTTGAAGAAACAGCACATGCACTGGCCGTGTATCGTGCAGTTGATGAACTATAGATAAGTCAGTAGGACAAGAACAGGATCAGCGTAATGGCTAGAGAATTTTTCGGAACAGACGGAATCCGGGGTCGTGTAGGCGAGTATCCCATGACCGCCCAGGTGGTGATGAAGCTCGGTTGGGCTGCGGGTAAAGTTCTGGCATCGAAAGGCAACCGAGAGGTTCTGATTGGAAAAGACACGCGGGTATCCGGCTATCTTTTCGAATCTGCATTAGAAGCGGGTCTGGCTTCAGCTGGCATCAACAGCCGTATGCTTGGGCCCATGCCGACTCCTGCGGTAGCTTATTTAACTAGCACCTTTCGCGCAGCGGCTGGCATTGTCATCAGTGCCTCGCACAATCCGTTTTACGATAACGGTCTGAAATTTTTCTCAACAGAAGGCAGTAAATTGCCGGACGACATCGAGCTGGAAATCGAAGCGATGATGCGTGAGGAGATGACCACCGTCGACTCCAAAGACTTGGGTAGAGCGCGTCGTGTTGATGATGCTGCCGGTCGTTATATCGAATTTTGTAAAAGTACATTCCCATCTTCATTGCGCCTGGATGGCATGAAGATCGTTGTGGACTCTGCCAATGGCGCTGCCTATCAAGTCGCTCGTCAGGTGTTTGATGAGTTGGGTGCGCAAGTTGTCTCTGTCGGCGCTGATCCAAACGGTATGAATATCAACAAAGATTGCGGTGCCACGGCTCCAGATAATCTTCGTGCTCATGTGCTGTTGGAAAGAGCGGACGTGGGTATCGCACTTGATGGTGACGGCGATCGAATCATCATGGTTGATCATCGTGGCGAAATCGTTGACGGTGACGAAATTCTTTATGTCCTCGCAAAAGCCAGGCATACCGAAGGCACACTGAAAGGTGGTGTCGTTGGAACACTCATGTCTAACTTGGCGCTTGAGCATGCCATGAATGATCTCAATATCCCGTTTGAGCGTGCGTCGGTTGGTGATCGTTACGTCATGGAGTTGCTAAGAGCGAGAGGGTGGGAGCTTGGTGGAGAGAATTCTGGCCATGTTATCTGCTTGGATCGAGTGACAACCGGAGATGCCATTGTTGCCGCGCTGGCTGTACTAGCGGTTATGCGCTCCACCGGAGACTCACTGTCCCGATTGCGCGCAGACATGCAGCTGTATCCTCAGGTGCTGGTCAATGTGCCTTCAGCGAAGAAAGTCGATCTCGAGTCCAACGATCAAATTCAACAAGCTGTCAAGAATGCTGAATCTGAGTTGGGTGATAGTGGTCGTATCCTGCTTCGTCCTTCGGGAACAGAGCCTCTCGTCAGGGTGATGGTTGAAGGTAAAGTTGCCAACGATGTCGAGCAAATTTGCCACTCAGTGGCAAAAGTGGTCGGTGAGGCTCTCGGTTAAATTCGTAACCCGCATCGTGTTTTGATGCTGGACTAAATTGACCAATCGGGGTATGCTTCCGCGGCTAAATCCTTGGAGTATTCCGTTTTGGCACAACGCCAACCTCTCATAGCAGGAAACTGGAAACTTAACGGTTCCCGGCAGTCCGTCGTCGATCTTGCCACAGCGGTTTCTGCCGGCTGCGGGCAACTCTCGTGCGAAGTGCTTGTTTGTCCCACATCTGTGCACATCTCTGATGTTCTTGGAGTGTTGGGCAATACGGCTCTGCATCTTGGTGCGCAGAATTGCGCTGAGGCGACTTCCGGTGCCTTCACCGGTGAAGTATCGGCCACAATGCTGGCTGAGTACGGCTGTGAGTACGTCATTCTGGGTCATTCTGAAAGGCGAGCCATGTACCACGAGTCCAGTGATATCGTGGCTGCTAAGTGCAAAGCCGTTCAAGAGGCAGGGCTGACGCCAATCTTATGCGTTGGAGAGACTCTTGAAGAGCGTGAGGCCGGGCAAGTTGAATCGGTTATCGCTGAACAGCTTGATGCTGTACTCAACGGGGCAGGTGTGCAGGCATTTGAAAACATGGTGGTTGCCTATGAGCCGGTTTGGGCCATTGGTACTGGCAAAACGGCAAGTCCGGAACAAGCTCAAGACGTCCATGCCATGATTCGCGCTAGAATCGCGTCCCATGATAATGCGACGGCGCAGGCTTTGCGCATTCTCTACGGCGGCAGTGTCAAACCTGACAATGCAGCTACTCTTTTTTCTCAGGTCGATATAGACGGCGGCCTGATCGGCGGTGCAGCTCTCGATGCTGAATCGTTTCTCGCTATCTGTGAAGCTGCAGGCTAAAGTCTGCAGTCAAAGGAAAATACTGAAAAACCATGCAATCCCTAGCGTTAGTAATTCATGTTGTTCTGGCTGCTGCAGTCATCGGTCTCGTGCTTATTCAGCATGGCAAAGGAGCTGATGCTGGTGCGGCATTTGGTAGTGGAGCATCTGCCACTGTTTTCGGTGCGGGTGGTGCAGCATCGTTCATGACGCGTGCAACAACCGGCCTGGCTGCTGCATTTTTTGCCACCAGTATTTTCTTGTTTTACCTGGCTGCTAATCGCGACAGTGGTATTAGCTCGGTCACAGATGTTCCAGGGCTTGTTGAAGAGGCGCCGGCAGTATCGAATGATTTGCCGGGCGGCGTGACTGAGAGCGAAGGTGACGCGGCATCTGATTTGCCAAAACCTGTCAACTAGCACCCACACCGCCGAGAATTTAATATATCATTCCCGGCTGGCCGCAACGGCCGATCCCTTATGCCGACATGGTGGAATTGGTAGACACGCTATCTTGAGGGGGTAGTGGCGCAAGCTGTCCCGGTTCGAGTCCGGGTGTCGGCACCATATTTAGTTCAGTTGTACCCGGTGCTCAGGCCATAATTGCCTGAGCGCGAATTTAGATGCGTCGATAGTGACAGCCAGAGCAAAAATTCTGCGATAATTGCGAGAGCCGTTCACTAGTGTCGTGACGTAATTTGGTAAAAGCCCGCGATTGCTGACTCAGTAATCCGCTTCGTCCAAACAAAGCGTACACATAGCGGTCGTCCATTTAAATTCGGTTCCGGAGTATCAGTTGCTAGCTACATACTTTCCCGTTCTCCTGTTTATCGTCATCGGTCTAGGCCTGGGTGTAGCGCTTCTCACGGTCGGTCGGCTGGCTGGACCCTCCAATCCCGGTAAGGACAAAAATTCTCCCTACGAATGCGGTTTTGAAGCATTCGAGGATGCGCGAATGAAGTTTGACGTTCGCTACTATCTAGTTGCCATTCTATTTATCATTTTTGATCTCGAAATCGCGTTCCTTATTCCGTGGGCGGTTACGCTGGATTCCATTTCCGGTACTGCCTTCGCTGCTATGGGGGTCTTCCTGTTTATCCTGGTAATAGGGTTTATATACGAATGGAAGAAAGGCGCGCTCGAGTGGGAATAAAGTCATGGGTATAGAGGGAGTTCTGGAGGAAGGGTTTGTAACGACTTCCGCAGACAAGCTAATCAACTGGGCTCGCACAGGGTCTATGTGGCCAATGACATTTGGCCTTGCCTGTTGCGCGGTCGAAATGATGCACGCGGGTGCTGCTCGATACGATCTGGATCGTTTCGGAATTATCTTCAGGCCGAGTCCCCGGCAATCAGACGTCATGATTGTCGCTGGTACTCTCGTGAACAAAATGGCGCCGGCTTTGCGCAAAGTGTACGACCAAATGCCAGATCCTAAGTGGGTCATCTCTATGGGGAGTTGCGCTAATGGCGGCGGGTATTATCACTACTCCTACGCGGTGGTCAGAGGGTGCGATCGCATAGTTCCGGTCGATGTCTATGTGCCGGGCTGTCCGCCGACTGCTGAAGCATTGCTGTACGGCATTTTGCAGTTGCAGAAAAAAATTCGTACAACCAACACCATAGCTCGCTGATCATCATGTCGACACGTGCGGAACAAATGCGAGATGCGCTCAAGGCGGCATTTCCTGAAAACAACTCGGTTCGAGTCGAACTCGATTTGGTCGTTATTGACGTCGCACCAGATCAACTACTCAGTGTTTGTCAGAAGCTGCACGATGACGCCAGCCTTTCATTCAAACAAATGAGCGATCTGTGCGGTGTCGACTTCGCCACCTACGGTTCGGCCGAATGGTCCACCGATACAGGCAATATGGCAAGTTTCAGTCGAGCTGTTAATGCCTCTTCAACCGGTAGCTTAACGTTCGACACCGGACTCGATTTGCCCGCAACAGATCAGCCAAGGTTTGTGGTTGTGTACCACCTGTTGTCACTCGATCATAACGTTCGCTGCCGTGTGCGATGCGCAGCGTCTGACGATGAAATGCCGGTTGTGCCATCGGTTACGCCTATTTGGAATAACGCTGACTGGTACGAAAGAGAAGCGTTCGATTTATTCGGAATTCTTTTCGATGGCCATGCTGACTTACGGCGCATCCTCACGGACTATGGCTTCACCGGACATCCATTTCGAAAAGACTTTCCGCTTATCGGGAACGTTGAAATGCGATATGACTCCGTTAAAGAGCGCGTGGTATACGAGCCTGTCAGTATTGAGCCCCGTGTATTAGTGCCGCGTGTCATACGCGAAGATTCACGCTATGCCACAGGTGAGTCAGCCAGTAAGACCGAAAGCGACGCTGCGAAGAAAAACGATGCCTGAGATACGTAACTACACATTAAATTTCGGCCCGCAGCATCCGGCAGCGCACGGCGTATTGCGTCTTGTGCTTGAGATGGACGGGGAAGTGGTCGAGCGTGCCGACCCGCATATCGGTCTTCTTCATCGCGGTACTGAAAAGCTCGCGGAGTCTAAGCCTTACAACCAAACTATTGGTTATATGGATCGTCTCGATTACGTATCCATGATGTGCAACGAACACGGGTATGTTTTAGCCATAGAAAAATTGCTGGGTGTTGAAGTACCTCTAAGGGCTCAGTACATCCGCGTCATGTTCGATGAAATTACTCGAATTCTGAATCACCTTATGTGGTTAGGCGCACATGGTCTGGATATCGGCGCCATGTCTATATTTTTGTACTGCTTCCGCGAACGTGAAGATCTCATGGATTGCTACGAAGCAGTTTCAGGTGCACGTTTGCATGCAACGTACTACCGCCCCGGTGGTGTTGCCCGCGATCTACCCGATCGCATGCCGCAGTACGAAGCATCGCGATTCACGAGTAAGTCCGCCGCATCAAAGCTTAACGATAAGCGTCAAGGCAACATGCTCGATTTCCTCGACGACTTTACACAGCGTTTTCCTAAGTGCGTCGATGAATACGAAACTTTGCTGACTGACAACCGTATCTGGAAGCAGCGTACGGTAGGAATCGGTGTCGTGACTCCCGAGCGTGCGCTCCAATTAGGTTTTACAGGTCCGATGTTGCGAGGTTCTAATATCGAATGGGATTTGCGTAAAAAGCAGCCCTATGAAGTGTACGACCAGCTGGACTTTGATATCCCCGTGGGCACCAACGGCGACAGTTATGACCGCTACTTGGTGCGCATCGAAGAGATGCGACAGTCCAATCGTATTATCAAACAATGCATTGAGTGGTTAAGAAACAATGAAGGGCCGGTTCTTACCGAAGACCACAAAATTGCTCCACCGCGTCGTGGTGATATGAAAGGTGATATGGAATCACTTATTCATCACTTTAAGTTATTCACGGAAGGATTCTGTTTACCGGAAGGTGAAGCTTACGCAGCCGTCGAGCATCCCAAAGGTGAATTTGGTTGTTTTCTTGTCTCCGATGGGGCTAACAAACCCTATCGATTAAAGGTGCGTGCGCCCGGGTTTGCTCATCTGGCATCGCTGGATGAAATGGCTAAGGGGCACATGCTGTCAGATGTGGTCGCGCTTATCGGCACGCAAGATATCGTGTTCGGTGAGATAGATCGTTAAAAACTGTTGATAGAGACGTATACATGAGTTCAGTACCAGCCGACGTCAGTTTGCCAGCACCGGAATCCGTGTTGAGTGAGCACTCGATTGAAGAGATCGACGAGTGGCTTACCCGCTATCCGGATGACCAGAAGCAGAGTGCTGTGTTGGCAGCGCTGAGTATTGCTCAGCATCAAAATCTGGGTTGGCTCTCTACTGAGTTAATGGACGCTGTTGCTGCAAAGTTAGAAATGCCACCTATCGCTGTGTATGAAGTGGCCAGTTTCTATTCCATGTTTGAAACTCAGCCGGTTGGCAAACACTGCGTGGCCATATGCACCAACATCAGTTGCATGTTGATGGGCTCCGATACCATCGTTAATCACGTGGAAAACAAGTACGGCATTAAGCTGGGCGATTCAACCAGCGACGGTAAGATTTTTCTCAAAGTAGAAGAAGAGTGTCTGGCAGCGTGTTCAGGTGGACCCATGATGCAGGTCGACCACGTGTATCACACGCAGCTGACGCCGCAAAAAGTAGATGAAATTCTCGATGCGCTTGATTGATAACCATTCGGGAATAGGGGAGACATCATGAGTGACATAACGCTACCTGAAGGCTTACCGCCAATGAATCAGGTTTGCTACACGACACTGCAGTTTGATGAGCCGTGGACGTATGAAAACTATCTGAAAATTGGTGGTTATAAAGCCTGGAATCGAATTCTCGAAGAGAAGCTTTCCCCTGATGACGTGGTGCAGATCGTCAAGGACTCCGGCTTAAGAGGTCGTGGAGGCGCAGGCTTTCCAACAGGTTTGAAGTGGAGCTTCATGCCTAAAAACGGTGGGCAGAGTTATTTCGTTATTAACTCCGATGAATCTGAGCCCGGCACGTGTAAGGATCGAGACCTCATCCGTTTCAACCCGCATGCACTGGTTGAGGGAATGCTTATTGGAAGTTATGCCATCCGTGCATCGGTTGCTTATAATTACATGCGCGGTGAGTTCATGGATCAAGTCTATAAGAACTTCATGCAGGCCATTAAGGATGCTTACGCAAACGGTTGGGCCGGCTCCGACATCAAAGGCAGTGGAATTGATATAGAAGTGATCGGCACTCTCGGCGCAGGTGCTTACATTTGTGGCGAAGAGACAGCGCTGCTTGAATCATTGGAAGGTAAAAAAGGCCAGCCACGCTTCAAGCCACCGTTTCCTGCAGGCTTTGGGCTATACGGTCGCCCGACCACCATCAACAACACCGAATCGGTTGCTAGCGTACCGGCCATTGTGCGTAATGGTGCAGAATGGTTTAAGGGCATGGGCATCGAGACCGCAGGTGGTCAAAAATGTTTTTCAGTATCCGGCCACGTTGCAAAACCAGGTAATTTTGAAATTAATCTGGGCACGCCGTTTTCGACATTGCTTGAACTGAGCGGCGGTATGAAAGATGGCATTCCGTTGAAAGCGGTTATACCCGGTGGTTCATCTGTACCGGTTGTGCCTGGCGAAATTATGATGACAACTAATATGGACTACGACTCCATATCCAAGGTTGCCGGTTCCATGCTGGGTTCGGGTGCTGTCATTGTGATGAATGAAACCACTGACATGGTGCAGGCCTTAAGGCGCATCTCGCGTTTCTATTATTCCGAGAGTTGTGGGCAGTGCACACCGTGCCGTGAAGGTACCGGTTGGCTGTATCGAATGCTGACAAGAATTGTTGAAGGTAAGGGCTTACCCGAAGACATTGAAAAGTTGGAAGACGTCGCAGGGAAAATCGCCGGCCGCACTATTTGCGCCTTGGGTGATGCCGCTGCAATGCCAGTACAAAGCTTTGTAAAACACTACCGGCATGAGTTCGAGTACTACATTGAAAACGGGCGCAGTATGGTGTCCGACAAACTGGGAGCAGTCGCCTGATCTGTTATAAATAGATCAAGTCCGGCACCCGAAGCTGCCATTTTTGCGAAAATTGATACATGAGTGACGACACTATTCAGATAACCGTTGACGGCACACCGCTAACGGCTCAGCGTGGGCAAATGCTCATCGAGGTCACCGATGCCGCGGGTATCGATGTGCCACGTTTTTGCTACCACAAGAAGCTATCGGTCGCGGCCAACTGTCGTATGTGTTTGGTTGAAGTGGAGAAAGCTCCAAAGCCACTACCTGCTTGCGCAACACCTGTTATGCCGGACATGGTGGTTCACACTGCATCAAAGCTTGCCCGTGCTGCACAAAAAGGCACGATGGAATTTCTACTGATCAATCACCCGCTTGACTGCCCCATATGTGATCAGGGTGGTGAGTGCGAATTGCAAGATGTTGCCATGGGTTATGGCAATGGCGCTTCGCAATACACCGAAGGCAAACGCGTTGTATTCGATAAGTACATTGGTCCTCTTATCGCGACTGAAATGACGCGGTGCATTCATTGCACGCGTTGTGTTCGGTTCGGTGAAGAGATTGCCGGCATCCGGGAATTGGGTGCAACAGGGCGGGGCGAGAATGTCCGCATCGGCACCTACATTGAGAAATCAGTAGTCTCGGAAGTCTCAGGCAATGTTATCGATATTTGCCCGGTGGGTGCTCTGACGGCCCGTCCATCCCGATACACAGCTCGTTCATGGGAACTGTCGCAGCAGCCGTCAGTGTCACCGCATGATTCAGTCGGCTCTAATGTGTTTGTACACATGGACGGCACTACCGTTAATCGTGTGGTTCCGCGCGAAAACGAATCAATCAACGAAGTCTGGATTGCCGACAGAGATCGTTTTAGTTACCAGGGTTTAAATAACGCAGACAGAGTTCAATCGCCCATGGTGCGCATTGATGGTGAACTGCAATCCTGCGATTGGCCGACGGCATTGGCCGCCGCTGCCGATCATCTGCGTCGTCAGGATCTTGGTGTCCTAGCGTCGCCTAGCATTACGTTGGAAGAGCTTTACCTGGCTCAAAAGCTGGGCCGAGCTTTAGGAACCGACAACATCGATCATCGTTTGGGGCAGCTGGATTTTTCAGCCCAGGATGCAGCGCCGGTCATGCCTTGGTTGGGTATGCAGCTTAACGATCTGGAAACGCTTGATGCCGCTTTACTCGTAGGCTCGAACATCCGTAAAGACCAACCCATTGCAGCGTTGCGACTCAGAAAGTCGGCCATGAAAGGCGCGGCGATTAGTTTCATAAACCCGAAACGTTTTCCACTGCATTTCGATGCTTGCGAAAATATTGCTACTCGCTACGATCACATGCTTGGTGAGTTAGTCGGAGTGGCAAAGGCATGTGGTGCGGATGTCTCCGCGATGTCGGATATCCCGTCAATCGATATCACCGACAGTCATCAAAGAATCGCTGATTCGTTGTCCAACGGTGATCGCGCGGCTCTTCTACTGGGCAATATCGCTGTGCAGCATCCTGCCTATTCTCAATTGCAATACGTTGCTATGGCCATAGCAAAGTCCACGGGTGCCACACTTGGCATGTTGCCAGAGCGAGCGAATACTGCAGGAGCCTGGTTGGCAGGTGCTGTACCGCATCGTCTTGCTGGTGGTAAGAAAGCGTCTGGCAGCGGTCTAAATGCTGGCGCCATGTTAGCGTCTCCGCTATCGGCCTACTTACTGGTTGGCTGCGAAGTCGAATTCGATGCAGCGCATCCTTCACAGGCATTAAACAGTCTGGCAGGTGCAAGCAGTGTCGTGGCTATTAGCGCATATCTTAGCGACAGCTTACGAGCCCACGCTGACGTCATTTTGCCAAGCGCCACATTCACCGAGACGTTTGGCACTTATGTGAATGCGACGGGTAACTGGCAAAGCTCCCGTGGCATCACATCGCCTCCAGGTGATGCGCGACCGGCATGGAAAATTTTCAGAGTACTTGCTGACGAGCTGGAGCTGGACGGCTTTGCTTACGATAGCCCTGAAGCCATCACTAAAGAACTGCAAAGCCAGTGCGGAAATGTGCAGCTGAGTAACATGACTCAGTTCGATTCGGTTCCCGCCTATAGTGCACCTAGTGCGTCGAGTGTTCTGCGGGCCGGTGAAACACCGATGTACGCGACAGACCCCATTGTGCGTCGTTCTCAGCCTCTACAAAAATCGATGGACGGGAAGCAGGCATTTGTTTCGATGGCCGATGCCCAAATGCAAAAGCTTGAATTGAAAGACGGTGATGCTGTTAATTTAAAGCAGAACGGTTCTGCCGTATCGCTTAACTGCAAGCTGGACAACGACGTTCCCGATGGCTGTGTCTGGGTGCCGGCCGGTTTGCCTGAAACAGCAGCGCTCGGTGAGTTGTTTGGCGAAATAGAGGTGAGTAGAGCCTAATGGATGCGTTAATCCTCACAGTAATGACTCTACTCAAAATCGTGGCGGTGCTCGTGCCGCTGATTTTGTGTGTCGCCTATCTGACCCTGGCAGAGCGAAAAGTTATCGGATCTATGCAAGTGCGGGTAGGGCCGAACCGTGTCGGTTTCAAAGGTTTAGGCCAACCCTTTGCTGATGTCTTTAAATTGATGTTTAAAGAAGTCATCGTTCCAACCAATGCTTCACGCTTCTTGTTCTTAACAGCGCCTATTTTATCGTTGGCACCGGCAGTGGCTGCCTGGGCGGTTATTCCGTTTGCAGACGGTTGGGCCATTTCAGATGTCAACGCGGGTTTACTCTACGTATTGGCTATGACGTCCATCGGTGTTTATGGCGTCATCATCGCAGGTTGGGCCTCTAATTCTAAGTACGCTTTTTTGGGTGCCATGCGCTCAGCTGCGCAAATTGTGGCCTATGAAATTGCCATGGGATTCGCTCTCATTGGTGTACTCATGATGGCAGGCAGCTTGAACTTGGGCGACATTGTGCGGGCTCAGGCTGGCGGTTTCTTCAATTGGTATTTGTTCCCGTTGTTACCACTAGCCGTTGTTTATTTTATTTCCGGTGTGGCAGAAACAAACCGTGCGCCGTTTGATGTCGCCGAGGGTGAATCTGAAATCGTTGCAGGTTTTCACGTCGATTACTCAGGCATGGCCTTCGCGCTGTTCTTCCTGGCTGAATACGCCAACATGATCATGATCGCTGCCTTGACGGCGCTTCTGTTCCTCGGTGGTTGGATGTCACCTATCGATGGTGTCGGCGACGGCATTCATTGGTTCCTGATTAAAACGGCTTCCATGTTGTTCTTGTTCCTATGGCTACGAGCAACATTTCCGCGTTATCGCTACGACCAGATAATGCGCTTGGGTTGGAAAGTATTCATACCGGTTACCATCGTTTGGATAGCGGTCGTCGGGTTTGCCATATATTTTGAAATTGGTCCTTGGTTCAGCGTCGTTCGTGGCGCTTAACGAGAGTTAATTAACAAGGATCTGGAAAACAAACATGACTGGACAAATAAGTAAGTACATCAAGAGTTTTACCTTGTGGGAGTTGCTCAAGGGCATGAGCCTGACAGGGCGTTACTTCGTGTCCGGCAATATCACTATTCAGTACCCAGAAGAAAAAACGCCTCAGTCTCATCGCTTCAGAGGCTTGCACGCTCTGCGTCGTTATCCCAATGGCGAAGAACGTTGCATTGCTTGTAAGTTGTGTGAGGCGGTTTGTCCGGCACTGGCCATCACTATCGATTCGGATCAACGTGATGATGGAACGCGCAGAACAACGCGTTATGACATCGATCTGTTCAAGTGTATTTTTTGTGGTTTTTGTGAAGAAGCGTGCCCAGTCGATTCCATTGTTGAGACTCGAATTTTCGAGTATCACTTTGAAAACAGGGGTGAGCAGATAATGACCAAGGACAAGCTGTTGGCCATTGGTGATAAGTACGAAGCTCAGATCGCTGCAGACCGTGCAGCCGATTCGGCATTTCGATAATTGACTAGCGCGTGTACGTTTAACTAAGGAACATCCAGTGACTTTTGAACTGTTCGTTTTCTATCTATTCGCAGCCATCATGGTCTTTGCGGCGTCGCGCGTGATTTCCGTTCGCAATCCAGTCCATGCAGCCATGTATTTGGTACTGACATTTTTTACCTGTGCTGCAATCTGGTTGTTACTCGAAGCAGAGTTTCTCGCTATTACGCTCGTGCTGGTATACGTGGGTGCCGTTATGGTGCTGTTCCTGTTCGTTGTCATGATGCTCGATATCAACGTAGAGCCGCTGCGCGAAGGTTTTGTTAAATATTTGCCGGTGGGCATTCTGGTGGGTTTGATCATGCTGGTAGAAATGGTCTTTCTTATCACACAGCGCTACTTTAAAGCGGAACAGTTTCCTGCCCCTGAGCGGGCATCAGCTGAGGCTATGAGCAACACCGAATCGTTGGGGCGTTTGTTGTATAGCGATTTTCTGTTCCAGTTTGAAATTGCCGCCATCATTCTATTGGTGGCTATCGTGGCAGCCATTGCGTTAACCATGAGACGTCGCCCCGAAACGAAATACCAAACGCCATCTGAGCAGATAAGCGTTAAGAAAAGTGATCGCTTGCGAGTGGTTGACATGCCTGCTGAAAAGCGCAACTGATCGAGACGGATACCTACTACTATGATCACACTGTCTCATTACCTCACCTTAGGTGCTTTGTTGTTTTGCTTAAGCGTCGTGGGTATTTTTCTCAATCGAAAGAACGTCATCATCTTGTTGATGTGTATCGAGCTCATGCTGCTTTCGGTGAACATGAACTTCGTAACCTTCTCGCATTTTCTGGGAGACGGGGCAGGGCAGATCTTCGTATTTTTCATTCTCACCGTCGCAGCGGCGGAGGCAGCCATCGGGCTTGCCATACTGGTGGTGTTGTTCCGTAATCGGTCGACCATCAACGTTGCAGACCTTGACGCACTGAAAGGCTAGCCAACGTGAAGCTACTTTATACACTCATCCCGCTAGCGCCTTTATTGGCTGCCATTGTTACCGGTTTATTCGGTAGACGCATTGGCCGTACCAATGCCCACCGAGTCACGATTGCCGGTGTCGCGTTTTCCTTATTGCTTTCTGTGTACGCGTTCTTCCACGTCGTTGTGGGTGGAGCTGCGCCGTTTAACGAAACTCTCTACACCTGGTTAGTTAGCGGCAACATCAAGTTCGAAATTGGGTTTCTGGTCGACAATTTGACCGTCATGATGCTGTTGGTGGTTAACTTTGTCTCGCTCATGGTGCACATCTACACCATTGGCTACATGCATGACGATGACGGGTATCAGCGCTTCTTCTGTTACATATCGCTGTTTACGTTTTCGATGCTGATGTTGGTCATGTCCAACAACTTCCTGCAATTGTTCTTTGGCTGGGAAGCGGTGGGCACTGTGTCTTATCTGCTTATCGGTTTTTACTATAAGAAAGAATCCGCTATTTTCGCCAACATGAAAGCCTTCTTGGTAAACCGAGTGGGCGACTTTGGTTTTGTTCTCGGCATCGCGGGTATCGTGATGTACACCAACAGCCTGGCTTACACCGATGCGTTTGAAGCCGCGCCCACATTGGTCGGGCAAACCATCAATATATTCGGTTCGGCAGAATGGGATGTGCTCACCGTACTGTGTATCTTGCTGTTCATTGGTGCTATGGGTAAGTCTGCACAAGCACCGTTGCATGTTTGGTTACCCGATTCCATGGAAGGCCCGACACCCATATCAGCGCTAATCCATGCGGCAACCATGGTAACGGCCGGCATATTTATGGTGTCTCGCATGTCGCCTATGTTTGAGCTCTCCGAAACTGCTCTGAGCTTTATCTTGATTATTGGTGCGTTCACCGCGTTTTTCATGGGGCTCATTGGCATGGTCCAGAACGACATCAAGCGAGTGGTTGCGTACTCCACCTTGTCGCAGCTGGGGTATATGACAGTGGCGCTCGGCGTGTCCGCATACTCAGCAGCCATGTTCCATCTGATGACTCACGCGTTTTTCAAAGCCTTACTCTTCTTAGCGGCAGGCTCGGTCATCATTGCTATGCACCACGAGCAAGACATTCGTAAGATGGGCGGGCTGCGTAAGAAAATGCCTATCACTTACTGGACATCTCTTATCGGCACGCTAGCGCTTATTGGCTTTCCAGCCTTCTCTGGTTTCTTTTCTAAAGACATCATTATCGAAGCGGTGCATATGTCGACGATTCCCGGCGCATCCATTGCGTTTTGGGCTGTCCTGGGCGGTGTGTTTGTCACGTCGTTCTATTCCTTCCGTTTATTTTTTCTGGTCTTCCATGGAAAGCCGCGCATGGACAAAGAGACGCTGGATCATGCACACGAGTCGCCAAGAGTTGTCACAGTACCGCTCATCTTGTTAGCGATCCCGTCTGTCATTATTGGTCTGCTGACTGTGTCTGCCGTGGTATTCGGCGATTACTTCAAAGACATCATTGCGGTATTGCCTGCGCACGATGTTTTAGGTCGATTGGGTGAGAACTATCACGGACCGTGGCAGTTCGTACTCCACGCTTTCCAGACGCCGGCGGTGTACCTTGCATTTGCCGGATTTGCGACGGCTTATGTTTTCTACATGGTGGCCCCGTCTATTCCGGCGATGCTTGATAGCAAGCTTGGGTTCTTGCGCAAAATTCTGGATAACAAGTACGGTTTTGATGACTTTAATCAAGCGGTGTTCGCACGCGGCAGCGTTAGCTTAGGCAAGCAACTCTGGGAGAAGGGCGATATGAAGGTGATTGACGGAGCCCTTGTCAACGGCACAGCGAACAGCGTCGGCTTCTTTGCAGGTATTGCCCGTCATCTGCAAAGCGGTATGCTTTTCCACTACGCGTTTGCCATGATCCTTGGCTTATTAGCCATGTTGTCATGGTTTCTATTCGTCTGATTATCACGCCCAATAGAGATTGAACCATTGAGCTTCCCAATACTAAGTCTGACGATCTGGTTGCCAATTCTGGCAGGATTTCTGATCATCGCCCTGGGCGATGGCCCGGCGCGTAAGCTAGCTGCAGCAACCTCAATATTGACGCTGCTGGTTAGTCTTCCTTTGTATTTTGGATTTGACCCGACCACTGCCGCTATGCAGTTCACCGAGTCGGTGGCTTGGCTACCCGGTTTCAACATCAATTATGATTTAGGCGTTGACGGCATCTCTATGCCGTTAATCATCCTGACCACGATCATCAACGTCATTGTTGTTATCTCCGCTTGGGAGGTCATTAAAGATCGGCCTGCGATGTATCTGGGTTCGTTTTCGATTATGACCGGTCTTATGATCGGCGTGTTCTCAGCCCTCGACGCCATTCTGTTTTATATCTTCTTCGAAGCCACGCTTATACCGATGTTTCTGATCATTGGTATCTGGGGTGGGCCGCGTCGCGTTTATGCCACCGTAAAATTCTTTTTATATACATTCCTGGGTTCGGTGTTCATGCTCATCGCGCTCATTTATATGTACAAGCAAGGTGGGTCGTTCAGTATTTTAAGCATGCACGAGCTGGCGTTAAATAAGGATCAACAGTTCTGGATCTTCTTAGCGTTTCTTGCAGCCTTTGCGGTCAAGATCCCCATGTGGCCGGTTCATACCTGGCTTCCAGACGCTCACGTTGAAGCACCGACTGCGGGCTCTGCCGTACTGGCCGCCATTATGTTGAAAATGGGTGGTTATGGATTCTTAAGATTCAGTCTGCCGGTGACACCCGATGCCAGTTCGTTCATGGATACATTCATGATCGCGATATCGCTTATTGCCGTTGTGTATATCGGCTTTGTAGCGCTTGCTCAACGCGATATGAAAAAGCTCATTGCGTACTCATCTATCTCGCATATGGGTTTTGTCACTCTGGGTATTTTCATCGCGTTTAGGCTTATCGCAAAAGGCGACGATGCCGGTGTCGCACTGGGTCTGGAAGGGGCCATTGTGCAAATGATTTCCCACGGCTTTATTTCGGCTGCCATGTTCTTGTGCGTTGGTGTTATGTACGACCGCATCCACAGCCGTGAGATTGCCGACTATGGTGGTGTCATCAACACGATGCCCATTTTTGCCGCCTTCATGGTGTTCTTTGCCATGGCTAATGCCGGGCTGCCGGGTACCTCAGGATTCGTTGGCGAGTTCATGGTCATACTGGCAAGTTTCAAAACGAATTTCTGGATAGCGTTCCTGGCCGCGAGTACTTTGATTCTCGGTGCTGCCTATACGCTCTGGATGGTCAAGCGCGTCATCATGGGCCCGATTGGCAACGACAAGGTGGCAGCGCTGACTGACATCAATCCTCGCGAGTTCTGGATGCTGGCAATCCTTGCAATATTCGTATTGCTGATAGGGGTTTGGCCAAACGTCATCGGTAGCGTCATGCACGCATCGATTGAGAATCTCGTGCAACACATTTCAACTCCTAAGTACTGAGCGCCTCATGGACAACTTGCAGATCGCGACTCCCGAGATCTTTCTGCTGGCGGCCACCTGTGCGGTGTTGGTTGTTGGCCTGTTTACGAAAGCCACGTCAAACACGGTGTACTGGCTGTCACAGCTAACGCTCGTCATCACGTTAATGATGTCCATATCCCAATTGGGGTCAGACACCATGACGGGTTTTAGTGGCGCTTACACAGTTGATTCGCTGAGTGCCAGTTTGAAAACGTGGCTGCTGGTTGTTGCAATAGGTATTTTTCTCTATTCGCGTGACTACGTGGGTGCCCGGAAAATTCAGCGCAGCGAGTATTTCGTGCTGGGTTTATTTGCGGTTTCCGGCATGATGATCATGGTCTCCGCCACTCACATGCTAACGGTCTATCTAGGTCTGGAGCTACTGGCGTTGTCGCAGTACGCCATGGTTGCCCTGCATCGAGACAACGGACGAGCCGCTGAAGCTGCCATGAAGTACTTTGTATTGGGAGCACTGGCATCAGGCATGTTGCTGTACGGCATGTCTATGATCTACGGTGCATCAGGTTCGCTCGACTTAAATGTCATCTCCGATATTCTTGCTGGCAACGGCGATGTTATGTCTACAGAGCGAACTATCGGCGCACGTTTCGGCTTAACGTTTCTTATTGTTGGTATTGCGTTTAAGTTGGGTGCAGTGCCATTTCATATGTGGGTACCTGATGTATACGAAGGTGCGCCGACTTCAGTCACCATGTTTATTTCAACGGCACCCAAGATTGCCGCGTTCGCCATGCTGATTCGTTTGTTGGTTGGTGGTCTTGAAACGCTTAATGCAGACTGGCAGCAAATGCTTGCCATCATGGCAGCCTTGTCTGTGGTGGTGGGAAATCTTATTGCCATTGCTCAAACGAACATTAAACGCATGCTGGCCTACAGTACGATCTCTCACGTAGGATTTTTGTTGTTGGGTATTGTCGGTGCTACCAACGATGGATACAGCGCAGCAATGTTCTATGCCATCACCTATGCGTTCACCACCTTAGCGGCCTTTGGTGTGTTGCTAGCCATATCGCGTGAAGGATTTGAAGCAGAAGAATTATCTGACCTTGCAGGATTAGGCAAGCGTAATACCTTGCTTGCGACCGTTATGATGCTGGCAATGATATCGCTAGCCGGCGTACCACCTGCAGTGGGTTTCTATGCGAAGCTATCGGTGTTGCAGGCAGCCGTAAACGCAGGCTTCACGTGGCTCGCTATTCTGGCAGTCATCATGTCCGTTATAGGTGCTTTCTACTACCTGCGCATTATCAAGCTTATGTTCTTTGATGATCCTGTCGACACCACTGATGTTCGCCCTGCAGGGGATGTGACAGCAGGCTTAGCGGTAAATGGATTTGCAGTGATTGCTCTAGGTATCGCACCCGGATTTATCATGGGTGCCTGCATTGCGGCGTTTGCGTAGCAAAGGTTGTTCGATTAGAAATACCAAGGAGCCATAACCGGCTCCTTGTGAGAAAGCTCTTTTTGCAAAGCTTTCGGCTTTAAACCTTTCGTGAAAACAGTCGGGTTAAGCCGGTGCTGGCTGACAAGTTTTTAAGAACGCTTGCTGGGGTAGGGCGAGATACACCGGCGGGTGGTTTCAACCAGTTGCGGGCTTGCTGCTCTAGATAAACACGCCACTTATGTTTGGAAATCTTCATAGACTGAATAGGAAGATTTGCTGATCGTGTTATACCGTCGAGTGTTGAAGCAAAGGTATTGAACATTTGATCCGGCGCGTATTTAGATTCCCAAGCGGCTCGTGCAGCTTTGCCACGGTCCTGCCATTCGTTTTCCAGCTCTCTTAGCTTTTTAGGGATCTGATGAATCTCCCATTCAGGGATACGTACCGCAAAGCTCCAATCGACTTGGGAGGGTGCGACCCACGAATCAGAAATAATCACCGGAACACGACCCGCTTCCATCGTCTCGTAGAGACGTAGCGATGCGGGGCCGATACCTCTGGGGCACAAGACGAACTTACTGCCTTCCATAGCCTCAGTAAACAATTTTTGGTAACCGTACTTAGATGTCTGAGCCGGGTCCCACACACAAAACTCTGACGTATCGACAATTCGTGCGGCCTCGTCGTGCAGATCAAGAATCGGTCGACGAACTTTGTGGCTGCAAGAGCCCACGAATGAGTACAGCCATTGCCGTTCAATTTCTTTAGTGTGTATTTCCTGGATACTCTCATTACAGGTGTTGATGTACGGAAACGCAACCTGGTCAGAGTACGAAGCCAGTGATGCCGACAAACTGCAATAGAGGCCAGGTAACAATGGCCACGACCGGTCCATCTCGTTGTACATGTACACCTTTTCTGGGTACGTGCGGTACAACGGGTGCTTGAGTAGCTTTTCGAAAAGGATATCTTCGAATTGCGTGTTCTCAACGAATACTATTGCGTCCGCTTCGGCTGGATTGTCGGCAAGCTCATGCTGTTTATGTGCATCCTGCTTTTGCAGTTGCAGAAGACGATCGAGTCGCGAGTGTTCTTTGTATGCTGATGTTAGAAACAACTTCATTTCAGCTTTCCTACTTGAAATGACATGAAAATCTTATCACCGCCTTTCGATGCGCAATCGGTACTCTTACCGCATTTCTGCAGTATTTCCGGACCTGCTGCTAACTTTTGAACGTCTGTTTGCATCTTTGAATCTGGCTGTTCGCCTAAGGCCTCTGTGAATGAAATTTAAGTGTAGGAGCGAGTTTTTGGTTTGCTGGAAGGCTTTTTAACCTTCGTTTTGATTAGAGAACTAGTTAACATTTATGTTTCAAAAAGAGAGATGTAGTTCACACTAAATCTCCCGAACCTGAATTCATTATGAATAAAACGCGCGGTTAATGCCAGTAAATTGCCAATGTCTAATTTTAAAAAGACTGATTTATGACGATTATTGCGGCCATTGGCGTCAATTTGTCAGCATTTATGCGGGTTTCAAGGGGTTTGGGTATTTTTACCCATTCCTGAATTTGGCCGAAACCAGGCTAAACGGCATTTTTGGAAGTTTTGGCCCTTGGTTGGGGCAAAATTAGACTTGATGCACTGGGTATCTGAGATTCGAATTTCGAATAAAAAAGCGTAATAAGTTGCTGAATCCCGGAGAAACTTCTGTCTCAATTTTTATATAACTAATTGCCCTGAACCGGTTGTATATAAAACCATTGCGCCTTATACTTCTCGGGTCAGCACAGGTGCGGGGTGGAGCAGTCTGGCAGCTCGTCGGGCTCATAACCCGAAGGTCGTAGGTTCGAATCCTACCCCCGCTACCAAGTTGTATAGAAGCTGCAACTAACAAACAAAAATGCCCCTCTCGTTAGGGGCTTTTTTGTGCTCGTCTTAAAGACTAGGGGACACTCGGTACCGCGCTTGCGCCGCGATGAGACTTCTCACTCACGCAAACAAGCAGTCCAAAATCACTACGCAATCTTTTTCTGCGCGTTCCTGTCAAAACCTGCAACATAGTTTCGCCACGTATTCTTTCCGGCTGTCTTTGCATCGTACATTGCAGAATCTGCAAGGCTCAGCAAATTTTCCATGTTGTCCGCATCTTGTGGGCATGAGGCAATACCGACGCACGCGCCTATCTCGCATAACTGGCCATCTATCTGGTAGGGAGCAGCGACGGTTGAAACAATATCTGCTGCAATGCGATTTGCCGCTGCTGCGGATCCTTCAGCTGAGAGTAAGACAACAAACTCATCGCCGCCAATGCGGGCGACCAGGTCCTCGACAATCACGTTCTCGGGTGAATAGACGCGTCCGGTGCAGCCCACCACTGACTCTATTCTGGAGGCAACTTCAATCAGGAGTTTGTCACCTGCATCATGGCCTTTTTCGTCGTTGACGATTTTAAAGTCATCCAGGTCAATAAAAAGGACCGCAACGGGTTGTGAGCTTGAGGACTGCTCCACTGCACGATCTAGGCTTTCCATAAACAATCGACGGTTTGCCAACCCGGTTAGCCCGTCTAAATGTGCAATGCGCCAGACACTCGTTGTAGCGTCTTTTAATGACGTACTCAAATCATCAAAGGCATTAATTAGCTCGCCAATTTCATCATTTCTTTTTGAGATAGAGCCGCGGGATTCGCTTAAACGCATGACGGTTGCGACTAGATCGCGATCGGAATCCTTAGAAGACTTTTCGTGATCTCCTCGTAAAACAGCCGTCAACCGTTCAATAGGGCGTAACAAAGTGCCGTTCAAGACAAGCCATAAGGATGAAGTTACCACTGTTGCAGCCACTAAAAGCGTCAAGATCGTCATATTAAGAGCTGCAGAACCCAGCCCTGATATATGGGCATCTTCTCGGACGCTCAGGAGTGCTAAATTTTCGCCATTAAGATCTTTGAGCAATCTGAAAGAATACATATAGTCGGCATCTTGTACGAAGACGTCAGATACGTCACCGACCATCAACTCGGTTAATGCCGAATGATATTTCTCTGGAATCAAATCGTGCTTTGCTGGCAATAGCTCTACTTTAGACAGAACCGTTTTCCCGATTCTCTCGATATGCTCAGCGTTAAGCAGTCTTCCCGCGACAAATATGCCGCCTGAGGGGCCATCGCCGCTGCTCCATAAAATGCTGGCAGACGATACGATTGCAGGCCCGTGTGCGGTATCGATTAACCCGGTCGCGTATTCACCGGACTCCATGGGAGACATTAATGCGTCGCGCTTCGCGAGTCCTTCGGGAAATACATCTTTGATAGTCGATACGTCATCGTCGCCTAAGTAGGACTCACCCCAAACGACTTCGCCGTCCGCGTTTAATATGGCTCCGAAGTTCATACCTAAATACGATAGATAGGCCTCGGAGAGATTCTCTTCAATGTAGTCGTCGTATTCGCCTTTGGCGAATAGCATGGTGTCGTCCCATTCCGCCCAATCGCTAACGAGAAAATCGACATCGACTCTTTCAAGTTCCATAAACTCATGGACGCGACGCAATTGGTTGCTGGCGTTTTCATGTTCTAATTGACTGAACGCTGGTGTGTAAATGAAACTTAAGACGAACCACGCGGCCAAAACGTACAAAATAAAAACACCGAGTAGTGTTCCAACGACTTTGTTACGTAAGGACATAGTTAAAGTTCATCTCATTGTGAGCGCGTGTAGAGGTACGTACGAGGTGCTCGTTGTAAAATACAACTCTGGAGTCGCGATTAATTTTCAACTTTCTGCACTATTATGTTGCGGCGGATGCGCATAGCAGATTTATACCCACGGCATGAGAAGTACGACACATAAGGCTTAATAATTGAATTATCCGTACGGTTTTGTGAACAGATGCTTATTGGATCTGGTGCTACGATCTGCAAGATCATCAACACGAAGCGGATTTATTGTGTCGCGGTATCCCCCGAACAGGTGATGTTTAGGTGTGTTCCTTTCTATAGAGTTGAGCCACGTCTATAACGCCAAACTCAGATAGGAAGGAACAGAAAAAATGAAATGTATGAAACCCTACAGTGTGTTATCGATTGCTGTGTTTGCGGTGCTAAGTGGCTGCGCAATCACAACAACCGTTACCGAAAATGCGCCATTGGCACAGCTAGAACCGATGGAAAAGCCTGGACGTGTTGAAGGGACTCGAGTTGTCCAAATAGACAAGTTGAAAGGGGAAGAGCGGCATTACGATATTCTATCGATCAATGACGATGGTACTTACGCTGGAGTAAACCAAAACGGGTGTGAGTGGGTTGGTTCAGGTGAAATAGTAGCGCCAGCAGTTTCCTGGGGATCATGTGGCGGCTCTGGTGAATGGAGTTCTGGCGAACACAGGAATCTCACAAAGGTGGGTGAACTCTGGCCGCTTGCTAAGGGTAACAAGGTGGCTTTCACTTACCAACAAGTGAACTCCCGTGGCGAGGTTAAACCGAAAACTAAACGAAGCTGTAAAGTAGACGGCCAAGTGAATATCGATACGGCTCTTGGAAACATGGATGCGTTTAAAGTAACTTGCGTTCGTCGCAAGGACACATGGTCAAAGACGCGTGTTTACTATTTCAATCCTGACTACGCCTACGCGGTCAAATACGTTGTAAGCAGCTCAAGTGATGGTATCGAAAGGGATGTTGAGTTTTTAAGAGAAGAGAGCCTCTGATACAGCCAAAGTGACCGGCATCGCCTAACGGCGATAGCCGGTGCACTTCAGTTACTTATTGGGTTTAGCCCACCAATCCACCGTCATCGCGTGTTACCGCAATAATTGCCGAACGAGGTGTAGAAGACTCACCGCCATCTGGCCAGTGTCCTTCGCCTCGTTCTCCAGGATGCTGGACTCCGACGAACATAGTGCGTCTATCCGGACTCCACGTCAGCCCGGTGATTTCAGCTTGTTTAGGCCCCGTTAAAAACCGGCGAATTTCTCCGGTTACCGGATCTCCCAACAACATCTGATTATTTCCTTGCCCGGCGAAATCTTTCTCATTGGAATAATTGCCATCGGTTTGAATCCATAGCATGCCGTTGGAATCAAACTTCAAACCGTCCGGAGAATTAAACATATTGCCTTCGTTTATATTGGCAGACCCAGCTCTGTCATCAGAATGAACAGCGGGGTTGCCCGCGAGTACATACAGGTCCCAACTGAAAGTGCTGCTTGTGTGGTCCGCCCCGTCTGGACGCCAGCGAACGATCTGGCCGTATTTATTCGCTTCTCGAGGGTTAGGGCCACCTACAGGCGTTTCGTCACCACCGGCATTGGCTTTGACACCGCGATTCCTATTGTTGGTTAAGCAACAATAAATTTCTGCAGCCATAGGGTTTGCGCTCACCCATTCTGGTCGGTCCATGGTGGTAGCACCTACAGCTGAGGCTGCCATGCGAGTGTGAATACAAACTTCCGCCATGTTTGCCATGCCTGTGGCTTCTGGCGAAAGTTCCCGCCATTCGCCGGTACCGTCATCGTTGAATTTTGCGGCGTAGAGTTTTCCTTCTTCTAATAAGGAATCGGTTTCGCCACCCGGGGCATAGACGCCGTCTGATACATAGCGATAGAGAAATTCACCGCGTTCATCATCTCCCATGTATACGACAATGTGCCCGTCATTGTTGACTACAACTTCAGCATTTTCATGTTTAAATCGGCCTAATGCGGTGCGTTTCTTGGGACGGCTGGTAGGGTCTGTCGCATCAACTTCGGTGACGTAGCCATGCCGATTGTATTCATTAGATTCCTTAGCCAAATCGAAACGGTCATCAATTTTCTCCCAGCCGTATCCACGACCTTTGGGTGATATGCCGTAACGCTTCATCGAATCGGATACAGGGTGTTCTTCATCCGCAGTTGCAAAGTAGCCGTTGAAATTTTCTTCACAGGCTAGGTAGGTGCCCCAAGGAGTAGAGCCGTTGCCGCAGTTGTTGAATGTGCCCCTTGCAACTGTCCCTTCAGGATCAGCATTAGTTTTCATGAGGTCATGGCCTCGTGCAGGGCCGGTGATATCCATTTCAACATCAGGTGTAAAGCGACGGTTAAACGGGCTGTCTTTGACGACAGACCATGCGCCGTTGTCCTCTGCGATTTCAACGGACGTTAAGCCATGTGCGTTCATGCCTTTTAATATGTCATCGTTGTTCTCAGCTTTACCCTCGGGACGGTTACCCCAGATGACTCCTCTATTAGTGTATTCGTTGTTGACGATAAGTATGAACTTGTCACCATGTGGGTAGACTTCCATTCCATCGTTGTTATCACCAAACGAGAGTGCCTGGCTTGCCGCATTACCACGAGTTGCATGATCAAACTCTGGTGCATTCGACCACAAGGGGTCACCCCAACGAGTAACCACATGAGCCTTGTAGCCAGGTGGTACCGTAATGTTGTCAGCGGTACTGCTTGGAATGGCTGCGAATGCAAACCTGTCTTGAGCAGCGCTGGCTGGTGTGTTGATGAGTACATTTCCAAAAGCTGCGACACTACCGAAAGCCATCACGCTTTTTAATAAATCTCGTCTGGACAATGCGCTGTCTACAATTCTGTCAAAATCTGTTTCAGCGGGTCGGGGGTTGATGTATTCGTCGAATTCGTCAAACGATAGATCATCTGGGTTTGTCGTCATAGAGCTGTCTCCGAACTTCGTTAAAAGAAAAGAAGCGCTGCGAGTGATGAGCGAAAAAACGTCCCGCAACAAACTCCCGAAACGTCACTCTATCACCGATATTTTTCAATTGTGTTAAACCACAGGTAAGTTTGGCGTCGAATGACGTTAGCGAAAAAGCTAGGTCTGTAAATAACTCACGGGTACCCTTTGCGCGAGTGAACGGCGTTGCTTATCGACAGGCTAATGTTCAAAGGGTTAGAGCTGTAATTTTACGTCGCATTTGAGCTTGTATCGCTAAGTGAGTTAGCAACATAATGAAGAAAAATTTAGGACACCACTTGAAAATGCATATAGGTTTTATTGGTTTGGGCAATGTCGGCGGAAAACTCGCAGGCAGTTTGGTGCGCAATGGTTTTAATGTCACTGTCAGGGACTTAGACAAAAGTGCCGCGCAGGAACTTTTAGACAAAGGTGCCAAGTTTGGCGATAGTGCGGCAAAGATGGGGGCTGAGTGCGATATCGTCATCACCTGTTTGCCATCTCCCGCTGCTAGTGCAAGTGTTGTGGAAGGTCCTGATGGGCTGTTGGAGGGGCTTACCCCCGGGACCATCTGGGCCGAAATGAGCACAACAGACGAAGCAGAGGTCACGCGCCTAGGTGCAAAGATTGTAGAAGCCGGTGGTTTCGCCGTAGATTGCCCGGTTTCGGGTGGCTGTCACCGCGCGGCAACGGGCAACATAGCCATTTTTGCCGGTTGCGATCGCCCGGTATTTGAAAAACTACTGCCCGTATTAAAAGCGATGGGCAGGCGAATATTGCACACCGGTGAACTGGGCAGTGCATCGGTACTGAAAGTGGTAACAAACTACCTGGCTACTGCAAACTTACTAAGTATTAGCGAAGCGTTGGTGACGTGCAAAGCTGCCGGAATGGATATGGCCACGGCCTATGAGGCCATTAAAGTATCGTCAGGTAATTCCTTTGTTCATGAAACCGAAAGTCAGGTAATTCTCAACGGATCACGAGATATTAACTTCACGATGGATCTGGTACTTAAAGATATTGGTTTGTTTCAATCCGTGGCTGACAGGGCAGGTGTGCCGTTAGAGATAAATCCGTTGATGATAAAAATCATGAAAGACGGTGCAGAGCGGTATGGTATGCGCGAGTGGTCGCCCAACATTATTAAACGACTGGAGGAGGCTGCCAACGTTCAGGTCCTTGCGGACGGTTTCCCTGCTGAAATGACAGACGATGAGCCGGAAGAGGAAGGTTACGAAATTATTCCGAAAAGCCGGCAGTAGGCTCGCATTTGTCAAATAGGCTCGCTATCTGTTTTTTTAAATAGGTAGCACAGTTGTATTTTTTATTTCACTCATAGCAAACGATGAACTGATCTGCCCCACCGTGGGCAGACTCAGCAAGTCGTTTTTAACCAGCTTCTCGTAGTCCTTTATCGATGCGGTGACGACGCGCAGCATGTAGTCCTGCTCACCTGACATGGTGTAGCACTGTAAGACGTTGGGATGCGCTCTGGCGGCATTCTCGAACGCTTCCATGCTGGCTTTGTCATGCTGTTTTAGCCGAATGAAGCAAAAGACCGTGATGTGAAGACCGAGTGCATCGGTGTCCAGAACCACGTTCCGCTCAATGATCAGCCCGTCCGATTCCAGTTTCTTTAGGCGCCTCCAGCACGGGGTGTGGCTTAGTCCGATTCTTTCACCGAGCTCAGCCACGCTGAGCTGCGGCTCGGCCTGGAGCGCCCTTAATAGTTTCAAATCCGTACTATCAGGCATTGGATTAGGATATTTTTGACAATAAAGCGCAAATAGTAGGATGAATATCCTATAAGGCGCAATAGGCATCACATAAAATCGCAAACCTGTCCTAAGAAAATCAGGGCACACTAGTCCAACGATCAAATGCCGAGGTAGCGAAGATGGGTGTCACTCATTCTCTGGATGATAAATACACTGCGTTGGACGGCAGTGCCTTTATGACGGGAACTCAGGCCTTGGTCCGGCTACCCATGGCTCAGATGCGCCGTGATCAGAAGGCAGGCTTGAATACGGCTGCTTTTGTTACCGGTTACCGTGGCTCGCCTTTAGGTTCATATGACCAACAGTTGCTGCTGGCTAAATCGCATTTGGATAGTCATGGGGTGCGATTTCAGCCAGGTGTTAATGAAGATCTTGCTGCAACGGCCATTTGGGGAACGCAGCAAGTTCCCTTGTCTTCACAGGCTAACAAAGACGGGGTTGTGGGTTATTGGTATGGCAAAGGGCCCGGTGTCGACCGATGCGGTGATGTTTTTAAGCATGGTAATGCGGCAGGTACATCCACGCATGGAGGTGTTCTTTGTTTTGCCGGAGATGACCACACCGCTAAATCATCAACACTGCCGCATCAGTCCGATCATGCCTTTATGGCAGCTGTTATGCCGGTGTTGTACCCGTCATCTATTCACGAATTTATAGAGCTCGGTTTATTCGGCATCGCTATGTCTCGCTACTCCGGTGCTTGGGTGGGGTACAAGGTCATCTCGGACACGGTAGAAACCAGCGCTGTGGTGTCCTTGGGTGATGAGAACAAAAGCTTTCTGTTGCCCGATGATTTTGACATGCCGGATGGTGGACTCAATCTTCGCTGGCCGGACCCGCCGTTGGTTCAAGATGACAGACTGCAGGAACATAAAGCTTACGCAGCATTAGCTTTTGCGCGAGCCAATAAAATCGATCAAGTGGTGCTGGATTCCAAGAACGCTAGATTTGGCATTGTCGCTACCGGCAAAGCGTTTGAAGATGTCAGGCAAGCGTTAACCGAACTTGCCATCGATGAAAACACGGCGCATGAGATTGGGCTGCGTCTTTACAAGGTGCGTATGCCGTGGCCGCTTGAGCCTAGTGGGATTCGATCGTTCTCAGAAGGACTGGAAGAAGTGCTCATCATTGAGGAGCGACGCGAAATTATAGAGCACCAAATTAAACAGCAGCTGTTTAACTGGCGTTCAGATGTAAGGCCGAGAATTATCGGTAAATTTAATGAAAACGATGAACCTTTTTTACCGTTGTCCGCTGCGCTTTCAACGTCCAGGGTAGCGCGTGCTATTGCTGCAAGATTGTTGAAGTTGCCACTTGAAGAATCGTTAAAGCGACGCATTGAAGATCGCCTCGAGTACTTACAGAAACGTGCTGATGAACGTGTGTCCTTGGCAGCACCTATCGAGAGACAACCGTGGTTCTGTTCGGGTTGCCCGCACAACTCGTCAACGAAAGTCCCCGAAGGTTCCACTGCTATGGCCGGTATTGGTTGTCACTATATGGTGCAGTGGATGGATCGAAATACATCCACGTTCACACAAATGGGCGGAGAAGGTGTCTCCTGGACTGGCTTGAGTCCTTTCACCGATGAAAAACATCGATTCGTCAATATTGGTGACGGGACGTATTTTCATTCCGGTTTGTTGGCTATACGTGCATCGGTTGCAGCTGGAGTGAACCTGACATACAAAGTGCTGTTCAATGACGCCGTTGCTATGACGGGTGGGCAAGCCGTTGATGGTGATTTAACCGCAACAGATATTGCTCACCAACTGCATGCGGAAGGGGTGTCACCCATTTATGTCGTTAGCGATGAGCCGGAAAATTTCTCGCTAAGTGAATTACCCGCAGGCGTCACGATAGAGCATCGGGAAAACCTGGATTCGGTACAACGCACATTGCGGGAGCTTAAAGGGTGTAACGCCATTGTTTATGCACAAACCTGTGCCGCTGAAAAACGTCGAAGGCGTAAGCGGGGTTTGATGCCCGATCCAGCAAAACGGGTCATCATTAATAGTGATGTCTGCGAAGGGTGTGGCGACTGCTCAATACAATCCAACTGCGTATCCATTGAACCTATAGATACGCCCATGGGCCGCAAAAGAACCATTAACCAATCGAGTTGCAACAAAGATTTTTCATGTGTGCAAGGTTTCTGTCCCTCTTTTGTTACGGTTGACGGGGGGGAGTTGAGGGCGCCTGAAAAGCCAGCGATGCCAACAGTCACTGAAACGTTGGAAATGCCCGTTGTTCCTTCTCTCAACGATGTCACTTGGAATATCGCCATAACCGGTGTCGGTGGGACGGGCGTGCTAACTATCGGTGCGTTGTTGGGTATGGCCGCTCATGTTGACGGTCATGCTTCGATGATTCTGGATATGGCAGGTTTGGCTCAGAAAGGCGGAGCCGTGTTAAGTCATGTGCGTTTGGCTCGTCATCCGTCAATGGTTACCAGTCCGCATATCGTTGTTGGCAGTGCTGACCTGCTGATTGCCGCAGATGCTGTTGTTGCTGCATCCGCAGAGGGTTCCGTTTTGTGTGATGGAAATAGAACTGAATCTGTCGTTAATACAACTACTGCACCTGTTGCAAGCTTCATACATCATCGTGATATCGATTTCAAATACAGCGCTGTGGAGGCACGTATCGGTGAGGTCTCCAAAAATGCTAAACACTTCCATGCGTTTGGAAAAATTGCTAAAGATAAAATTGGCGACAGCATTGCGACCAATATCATGATGCTGGGGTATGCGTGGCAAAGTGGACTCATTCCGTTGAGCTATGAATCATTAATGTCGGCCATAGAGCTTAATGGAGTGGCGGTCGCCGCAAACAAGCATGCGTTCTATTGGGGTCGTAAGTTGAGGCTTGAGCCCGAGTTGCTTAAAGCGGACACCATAGCGTTATCGAAAAACGCTGACAATGCTACGACACAAACCGGGCTTCAGTCGCTACTAAGGCATCGTGAAAAACATTTGGTCGCCTATCAAAACCAGCGATTGGCGAATCGCTATAAGGCGCTAGTGAGCGAAGTGGTTGATGCGTGTACGCAGTTAGGCCTGGATGATTCTCTACCTACCATCGTTGCTACGGAATATGCCAGGCTGCTGGCCTACAAAGACGAGTATGAAGTGGCCAGATTATATTCATTACCCGCTTTCACGGAGCAATTGAAAAAGACGTTTACCGGGGATTTTAAATTTAGCCTGCATCTCGCTCCACCGATTTTGAGTAGGCCCGGTCCAGATGGACGTCCGAAAAAACGCCAATTTGGATCTAGCATCTTGCCGTTGTTCAAGCTATTGCAACATGGCAAAAAAATACGCGGCACGTGGATCGATCCTTTTTCACACACGCAAGAGCGCCGTACAGAAAGAGCATGGATAGAAAAATTTGAAAGCGATGTGTCTCTGGTACTGAGTGAGCTGAATGTTCGAAATGTTGAACAGGCCAAAACCCTACTTAATGTACCGGCACAAATTAGGGGGTTTGGTATCGTTAAATGCACCGCGATGCGGGAAGCTGACGTAGAGCGCAGGGCTGCGCTAGAATCTTTCCGTAACGTGAAACAAGATGCAGTCTCATCGGCTGCAGCTTAACGACCAACCCATTCAGGATCTTGTCTATGTTTAACTCAGGGATGCATTTCTCATTAGGAGAGGATATCGAAGCCTTACGGGATTCAGTTGCCCGTTTTGCGCGCGATGAAATAGCGCCACGAGCAGCCGAGATAGATCGTAGCAATGACTTTCCAATGGATTTATGGAAGTCAATGGGCGACTTGGGCCTTCACGGCATTACAGTTCCAGAAGCAGATGGTGGTTTGGGGATGGGCTATTTGGCCCATTGCGTAGCCATCGAAGAAATCAGTCGCGCCAGTGCTTCGGTTGGATTGTCATACGGGGCGCATTCCAATTTGTGCGTTAATCAAATTAGACGCAATGGCAACGATGAACAAAAAGCCAAGTATCTGCCGGGTCTCATTGCAGGCACGCAGGTAGGTGCACTTGCCATGTCTGAGCCGGGTTCAGGTTCTGATGTTGTATCAATGAAGCTTAATGCCAAGAAAGAGGGCGATGACTACGTTCTGACTGGCAATAAAATGTGGATAACAAACGGCCCGGACGCTGACGTCTTGGTGGTGTACGCCAAAACCGATCCTGCCGCTGCAGCCAGAGGCATTACCGCATTTATCATTGAGCGTGGAATGGATGGGTTTAGCACATCCCCGAAACTCGATAAATTAGGTATGCGGGGCTCAAATACCTGTGAACTTGTGTTTGATAATTGTCGTGTTCCAGCAGCCAATGTGTTGGGCGCCGAAGGTCGCGGGGTTAATGTTCTGATGTCAGGGCTAGACTACGAGCGAGTTGTCTTGGCCGGTGGCCCGGTTGGGATTATGGCAGCCTGCCTCGATGTGGTGATGCCATACGTACACGAGCGTAAGCAATTCGGCCAAGCCATTGGTGAGTTTCAACTCATGCAGGGCAAACTTGCTGATATGTATTCAACAACCAGTGCCTGCCGCGCATACGTGTATGCGGTAGCGGCTGCGTGCGATAGGGGCGAGACCACACGCAAAGATGCAGCGGGCTGTATTCTTTATTCGGCCGAGAAAGCAACTTGGTGTGCTCTGGAGGCTATTCAAACGCTGGGTGGAAACGGCTATATCAATGACTACCCGACCGGCAGGCTCTTGCGAGATGCAAAGCTCTATGAAATCGGCGCAGGTACCAGTGAAATTCGTCGTATGTTGATTGGTCGCGAACTTTTTGCAGAAACCTCGTGAAGCTAAGCTCAAGCATTAATCGCAATAGCGATGACTACACAAACAATCGTAATGCGCTGCTAACTAGCATCGACGAAGTTGAAAGTGCTGCGGCCAGCATTGCACTGGGCGGAAGTGAGCGAACCCGAGAAAGGCACATATCTCGAGGTAAGCTGCTGCCGCGTGAACGCATTTCTCGTTTGATTGATCCAGGCAGTGCATTTTTAGAAATTGGACTATTCGCCGGTTGGAATCACTATGACAATGAGGTGCCGAGTGCGGGCGTCATTGCAGGGGTAGCGCCTGTCTGCGGCATCGATTGCATGATTATCTGCAACGATGCCACGGTGAAAGGCGGTACGTATTTCCCGCTTACCGTGAAAAAGCATTTACGAGCTCAAGCCATTGCAGAACAAAACGAGCTGCCGTGCATATATCTAGTCGATAGTGGCGGCGCCAATTTACCCAATCAGGATGATGTCTTTCCTGACAGAGAACATTTTGGTCGTATCTTCTTCAACCAAGCATCCATGTCTGCCAAGGGTATTGCACAGATTGCTGTCGTAATGGGGTCTTGTACTGCCGGAGGAGCCTACGTCCCCGCGATGTCTGATCAAACCATCATTGTTCGAGAACAGGGCACGATATTTCTTGCCGGGCCACCGCTGGTTAAAGCGGCAACCGGTGAAGAAGTCTCCGCCGAAGTGTTAGGTGGAGGGGATACACATACGCGTTTGTCCGGTGTGGCAGATCATCTGGCTGAGGACGACACGCATGCATTGGCCTTAGCCCGTGATTGTATTGCATCATTAAATAAAGCCAAGCCTGGCACTGTGCAGCTGCGCCCTGTCCGAGATCCTCTCTATGACGCAGAGGAGCTTTTAGGGATCATTCCGGCAGACGCTAAGAAACCGTTTGATGTGCATGACGTTATTGCACGCATTGTTGATGCTTCTGAGTTTGATGAATTTAAACCGGCTTATGGTTCTACGCTGGTTACAGGCTTTGCCCATATCATGGGTATGCCTGTGGGTATCATCGCAAACAACGGTGTGTTGTTCTCCGAAAGTGCGGTTAAAGGTGCGCACTTCGTTGAGTTGTGTTGTCAGCGTAAAATCCCATTGGTTTTTCTGCAGAACATTACCGGGTTTATGGTGGGGCAAGCTGCGGAAGCTGGGGGGATCGCCAAGCATGGGGCCAAGCTTGTTATGGCTGTCAGTAATGCTGCTGTGCCTAAAATAACCCTCATCATTGGTGGCTCTTACGGAGCCGGTAATTATGGTATGTGCGGGCGGGCTTACGACCCCAGGTTCTTATGGATGTGGCCCAATGCGCGTATATCTGTGATGGGTGGTGAGCAAGCGGCAGACGTCCTTGTCTCTGTTCAAGAGGCAGGAATACGACGAGCAGGCAAACCGTTTGGCGAGAAAGAAAGACAAGCCATTCGACAACCTTATGTTGAACAATTTGATGCGCAGTCGCGGCCACTCTATGCATCATCTCGATTATGGGACGACGGTATTATTGATCCCCGAAAAACACGTGATGTATTGGCTTTGAGCTTATCGGCCAGTCTGAATGCACCCATACCGGAGACTCGCTTCGGCGTGTTCAGGATGTAAGCAATGATAAAAACACTACTCATTGCCAACCGCGGTGAAATTGCCTGCCGTGTTATTCGAAGTGCAAAGAAGCTGGGTATGAATACGGTGGCTGTGTATTCAACAGCCGATAGAAACGCGCAGCATGTTAAGCAGGCCGATCAAGCGGTTTGTGTAGGGCCAGCGCTTGCCTCTGAAAGCTACTTATCCATAAACGCAATTATCGATGCGGCCAAGAAAACAGGCGCCGATGCCATTCATCCCGGCTATGGTTTCTTGTCAGAAAACCCCGAATTTGTAGATGCCTGCGTTGCCAATGGTATTTGTTTCGTCGGTCCTTCTGCTGCCGCCATGCGCGCAATGGGGCGAAAGGATGCCGCCAAACTGCTGATGGAAAAAGCGGGTGTGCCAGTGGTGCCCGGCTATCATGGTGAAAATCAGGATCCAGAGTTTCTAGCAGAGCAGGCTCTTGAAATTGGGTATCCGGTACTCATAAAAGCACGGTCTGGGGGTGGTGGCAAAGGTATGAGACGAGTCGATGATGCGCATGATTTTGCTGCAAGTCTCGAATCGGCTCAACGAGAGGCGCAGGCAAGTTTTAGCGATGCGCATGTGTTGATTGAAAAATACGTATCCAAGCCCAGACACATCGAAGTGCAGGTCTTTGGTGATTCTCACGGTAACGTTGTGCATTTGTTCGAGCGCGACTGCTCGTTGCAGCGGCGACATCAAAAGGTGATAGAAGAAGCGCCTGCTCCGGGTATGACCGACGATGTGCGACAAGCGATGACGCAAGCGGCTGTAACGGCGGCGCGCGCTATCGACTACGAAGGCGCCGGAACCATAGAGTTTATTGTCGATGGCAGCGCAGGGCTTCGCACAGACGGTTTCTGGTTCATGGAGATGAACACTCGGTTGCAGGTGGAGCATCCCGTTACTGAGGCCATAACAGGTGTTGATCTTGTTGAGTGGCAGTTGCAGGCAGCGTCGGGTGGTGAAATACCCAAAAGGCAAGAGGAGCTGACAATACAGGGGCATTCCGTAGAGGCTCGCCTATACGCAGAAGACCCGGTTGCAGGTTTTTTACCCGCCACAGGACGCCTGCAATATCTTGATTTCGCACGTTCCGGTCGAGTGGATAGCGGGGTGGTGGAAGGAGACGAAATACTCCCTTACTACGATCCTCTATTGGCCAAGTTGATAACGCACTCTGCTGACAGGCTGTCGGCTTTCCGAACTCTCGCTGATCAGCTAGCAACTTCAAAAGTATTAGGGACAAAAACAAATCGCGAGTTTCTATGGCGTTTGTTAAGTCATGATGAAGTTTGCAGTGGCGATTTCGACACCTCCTTTATCGACGTAAATTTACAGAGTCTGATTGAACAGACGAATGAGGCACGTTTGATTGCGGTGGCCTGCCATGAGCTAATTAACCCGTCAGCGCTCGGCGGCGCGGATGAACCCACTACTCTGGCCACTGCTCGACAATTAGGTTGCTGGCAGATATGGGGGAGTTGTGAGCGGTGTATTGAAGTAGAGATCGACGATGTTGCTCATACCCTTAGGGCGATTGAAAGTGATAAAGACGATGGCTGGGTCATTCACAGCGACAGTATCGATAATTATCCAAAAGCTGGCGTGCACATTAAGCGTTTGTCTTTCACTCGTAGCATCATCGACGGGGTTGAATGTCCGGTTTGCGTTGTGCCCACCGATGAGCAGATTCACGTGCAAATTGGCGCGCAATCGGCCTCGTATGGGCGGGTGGTTTCGGGCGCGGGCTTGTCATCGGGTAAGACAGACGATGCGATTATTGCACCCATGCCCGGTCGAATCGTGGCGGTTCACTGCAATGTTGGCGATGCTGTGTCTGCCGGTCAGGCTTTGATCAGCATGGAGGCTATGAAAATGGAGCAGGATTTATGCGCCTCTAAAGAGGGTGTGGTCGAAATTCTGGCTGTCGCCGCTGGGGATCAAGTGGCTCAGGGCGACGAGTTGCTGAGATTGGCCCCAGACCCGGATGCTTAAAAGCTATTTTCGCGACAAATACTTGACTGTTATTCACATCGGCATTGCTATTGCAGCATCGATCAGACGAGTATGAACAGTAGTGGTTACAACACTGGCGGCTAGTTCGCCAGACTGTTATACTTAGTGGATTAGTTAGCAGCGAACTCCCTTTGCAAGTGTTTCTCTTGCGGATAGTAGCGGTGCTTAGGTGAGCAATCCGTATCTGCTCACAGAGTCAGTCATAAGAATTTTTAAAAGGCTCCGTACGGAGCCTTTTTCTTTGGTTAATCGGTTTTTTTAGTTTTAGTCGTTCTTTTTTCAAGGTTTTAGTTTATGCAACGAGCCAGCGCTCCAGTCGTACAAGTGATCGAACCGGTAGTCACCGGGCTCGGCTACGAGCTTGTGGGCGCAGAATTCGGCCAGGCAGAAAACGGAACCACTTTACGGGTCTACATCGATAAGCCGGAAGGCATTGTCATGGAAGATTGTGCGGCCGTCAGTCGCCAGCTTAATGCAGTTCTGGATGTTGAAGACACGATTAAAAGTGCCTACTTACTGGAGGTTTCTTCCCCCGGCGTCGACCGCCCTCTGTTTACAGAGGCGCACTTTGCCGAGCAGATTGGTGAAGAGGTTCGGGTACGAATGGCCGATGGTGTCAACGGTCGCAGAAACTTTAAAGGCGAGCTAATCGCTGTGAAAGATGGCATTGCGACGGTTGAAGTGGACGGGATCGACTACGATTTACCTGTTGTTGATGTTGAACAAGCTCACGTGAAAGGACGTCTTCCTTAGCGTGTTAGCGAAACGAATTAATTGTTTATCAAGTGGGAGTGCATCTATGTACTTGCGAATTGAGGCTCACGGGCAATGAGTAAAGATATACTGCTAGTCGTGGACGCTGTGTCCAACGAAAAAGGCGTTGATGAAGGCATCATCTTTGAAGCTTTGGAGGCGGCGCTCGCGTCTGCTACCCGAAAGCGGCACGGTGGTGACATCGAGGTTCGCGTCAAAATCGACCGGGCAACCGGCGACTACAACACCTACCGTTGTTGGGAAGTCGTCGCTGACGACGCCGAGATGGAATTCCCGCTGCGACAAATCACTATTTCTGCTGCGCAATATGACGACCCAAGCCTCGAACTCGGTGGCTTCGTAGAAGAAGAAATCGAATCAGTAGATTTCGGCCGAATTGCTGCTCAAACAGCGAAACAGGTCATCGTACAGAAAGTGCGTGAAGCTGAACGTGAAAGAGTCGTTGATGCTTATCGCGACCGCGTCGGTGAGTTGGTCATGGGTATTGTCAAGCGTCTAGAGCGTGGTGGGGTCTACCTGGACTTGGGATCCAACGCTGAAGCCTATATATCCCGCGAAGACATGATTCCTCGTGAAGCAGTGAGACCGGGCGATCGCCTACGTGGATATTTACGCGAAGTGCGCAGTGAGCCACGTGGCCCACAGCTGTTCGTTACGCGTACAGCTCCTGAATTCCTTATCGAGTTGTTCAAGCTGGAAGTGCCTGAAGTGGGACAGGGCGTCATAGTGATTAACGGTGCAGCTCGTGATCCTAGCGCTCGCGCAAAGATCGCTGTGTCATCACTCGATCCTCGCTTGGATCCGGTGGGTGCGTGTGTTGGTATGCGTGGTTCGCGAGTTCAGACGGTTTCCAATGAATTGGCGGGCGAGCGAATCGATATCATTTTGCACAACGATAACCCGGCCCAGTTTGTTATCAACGCAATGGCGCCTGCAGAAGTTAAAGGCATCGTTGTCGACGAAGACAAGCGCAGCATGGATATCGCAGTAGAAAATGAAAAGCTGTCGTTGGCCATCGGACGTGGCGGTCAAAATGTACGGCTGGCCTCTGAGCTTACTGGCTGGACCCTCAACGTCATGGATGAGTCGGCGGCAGAAGAAAAGAGCGAAGAGGAATCCAAGGTCACGCTTCAAGCTTTCGTAGAACAGCTAGATGTTGACGAAGAAGTCGCTTTGATCCTAGTACAGGAAGGCTTCACAACAGTGGAAGAGGTGGCGTACGTGCCGCGTGACGAGCTGTTGGATATTGATGAATTTGAAGAAGAGATCGTTGATGAACTTCGTAGTCGTGCACAAGATGCTCTGTTGACGAAGGCCATTGCGACTGAAGAAAAGCTGGGTGGCAATACGCCAACGGCAGAATTAATTGCTATGGAAGGCATGAACGAAGAGTTAGCACTGGAAATGGCAGGCCACGAAATCGTGACTGTTGACGATCTTGCAGACCAGTCAGTTGATGATCTGATGGTAGTGCAAGGTATGAACGAAGAATTAGCTGCAACGCTCATCATGAAGGCAAGAGAAAGTTGGTTTGCTGAGGAAGAAGCCGAAGAGGCCACTGCAGCAGCAAAGTAAGTCGGCATGTTTGATTGAACGCAGTACCTTCCGGGCAACCGGTTGTACGGGGAAAAGACAAGAGAAGCTATGGCTGAAGTAACAGTAAAACAGCTCGCACAGGTAGTAGGTACGCCTATCGACAAGCTGCTCGAGCAGCTTTCCGATGCTGGCATTGCCAAGACCGGTGAAGGCGACATGATCTCCGATTCGGAGAAGCTGACACTGCTAACGCACCTTCGTGAGTCGCGAGGTCAGGCGGGCACGGGTGGTCCTGCGAAAAAGATTACGCTTAAGCGTAAGCGGGTTAGCGAGCTTAAAACTGATGCATCAGGACGACGCAAGGTTAATGTTGAAGTGCGCACAAAGCGTACTTACGTTCGCCCCGGCGATGAGCCTGAGGCGGAGCCGGAAGCACCGGCAGCGGTTGAGGCTGCTCCTGAAGTGCAAGATGCAGCGCCTGTTGACACCGCACCTGCCGAACAAGCCCCGGTTGCCGAAGTCGCTGATACCTCTGATGTAGCAGATCAAGTGGCTGCTCAAGCTGCAAAGCAAGCGTCCGATGATGCGGCTGCAGCGGTAGCGGCCCAAGTTGCCGCAGCTAGCGCAGCAGCTTCTACCTCTAACGATGATGCTGCTGTCGGCGATGAACCTGCGCTCGATCCGGCCGCAGAGGCCATGCGCCAGGCGGAGGCACAAGCTGCCGCAGCTGCAGCCCAGGCAGAACAAGCACCGGCTGCGCCGGCTGCAGATATTTCACCGGCCGAGAAGGCGAGGCTTGCTCGAGAAGCTGAGCGCCGTCTCGAAATGGAGCAACAAGCTCGTGCCGCAGCAGAGCGCATGGCTGAGAAACAGGTTGCTGCCGAAAGACGCAAAGAATCTGACGAAAACGCGAAGCGTGAGCGTGAGCGACGTGAGCAGGAACGTGTCGCTGCAGAGCTGCAGCGCCGAGCTGCTATGGAAGCTCAACAAGCGGCCAGTAGTAATGATCGCGGTGGTTCACGTGGCGGCGACAAGCCGAAAGGCAAGGGTCGTGGAAAAGGTGGTGCTGGCGGCGGTGGCGGTGGCGGCGATACCCGTTATGGTCGTAACCAGTTGCATGTTGCCAAGGGCAAGTCAGGTCGACGTAAGGGTAAAGCCAAGAGAGCAGTACCGGCGAATTTCGAAGCGAAGCATGCTTTCGAAAGGCCGACAACGCCTGTCGTCCGTGATGTTGATGTCCCTGAGACCATAACCGTTGCCGAACTGGCCAACAAAATGGCGGTTAAGGCTGCAGAAGTTATCAAAGCGATGATGACGATGGGTGTCATGGCTACGATTAACCAAATTCTCGATCAGGATACTGCGATCCTGGTAGTCGAGGAAATGGGGCACAAAGCTAACCCAATGAGCGCAGACGATGTCGAAGCAGCGCTGGCGGCATTGGTTGCCGGTGAGCGTGAAGGCGACGCAGTACCTCGTCCGCCTGTCGTAACCATCATGGGTCACGTCGATCACGGTAAAACCTCTCTACTCGATTACATCCGAACGTCACGAGTAGCGTCTGGTGAGGCTGGCGGTATCACGCAGCACATCGGTGCTTACCAGTCCGAAACTGAAAACGGTGTCATCACCTTCCTTGATACTCCGGGTCACGCAGCATTTACATCAATGCGTGCTCGTGGTGCTCAGGCTACCGATATTGTCGTGCTGGTTGTTGCAGCGGATGACGGCGTTATGCCTCAAACTATTGAGGGTATCCAACACGCACGCTCTGCCGATGTTCCGCTGATCATTGCCATCAACAAGATGGATAAAGAAAACGCCGATCCTGAACGTGTCCGAAATGAGCTATCTCAGCACGAAGTCATCTCAGAAGAATGGGGCGGGGATGTACAGTTCGTGCCATTGTCTGCTCTGACCGGTGAAGGTGTCGATCAGCTCCTTGAAGCTCTGATACTTCAGTCTGAAGTACTTGAGTTGGCCGCTGTACCTGAAGGTAATGCTGCGGGTGTTGTTATCGAAGCTTCTCTTGACAAAGGTAAGGGGCCAGTGGCCACCATCCTTGTTCAGGAAGGAACTCTCAAGCGTGGTGACAGTTTCATTTGTGGACAGGTCACGGGTCGTGTTCGTGCGATGTTCGATGAGAACGGTCAGGCCGTTCTAGAGGCCGGTCCATCCACACCGGTGCAGGTACTTGGTCTCTCTGCAACACCGAATGCGGGTGATGAAATGCTGGTTGCCGCCGATGAAAAGAGTGCGCGCGAGCTTGCTGAACTTCGCTACGGTAAGCAACGTGATGCACGATTGGCAGAGCGACGTCCAGCCAGACTTGACGATGTGTTCTCGCAAATCAAAGGCAGCATGCCGGTTGTTAACTTTGTTGTAAAAGCAGACGTTAAAGGTAGTTTTGAAGCCATTCGAGACTCCTTAGAAAAGCTTTCAACTGAAGAAGTCGAAATTCGTATTGTCGGTGGTGGCGTTGGTGGTATCAACGAATCAGATGCCAATTTGGCGGCTGCTTCAAACGCTGTCTTGGTTGGCTTTAATGTCCGTGCAGATGGTGCTGCGCGACGACTCATCCAAGAGCAGGAAACTGATCTGCGCTACTACAGCGTCATCTACGAACTCATAGACTTGGCTAAGCAATTGGCGGGTGGTCTTCTGGCACCTGAGGTGCGCGAGCGCATTATTGGTAACGCTGAAGTTGGCGAGGTATTTACCTCACCGAAGTTTGGTCTTATCGCCGGTTGTATGGTTGTCGACGGAGTGGTGCGTAAGGACGAACCTATTCGCGTACTGCGTGATAACGTTGTTATCTACGAAGGTGAGCTTGAGTCACTCCGACGCTTCAAAGACGATGTTAAAGAAGTGCGTATGGGAACGGAATGCGGTATCGGTGTAAAGAATTACACCGATGTGAAGCCGGGTGACGTTATTGAAGTATTCGAAAGAACGGAAGTTGCCCGAACGCTATAGCGCGGGCAATTTCTTTATCACATTGAAGTTCACGTTGAGACTGTAAACGCAAGTGCCGAACGATTATCCCCGAAGTCACCGAGTAGCTGACTTCATTCAACGTGAACTCTCTGGTCTCATCAGAACAGAGTTAAAGGATCCGCGTATCTCTCCGATGCTGACGATTGCATCGGTTGAGGTGTCGCGTGACCTGTCTGTGGCTAAAGTTTATTTCTCTTTATTTGATCCTGAAGAGCGTCAGGAAACTCAAGAAGCACTCGGGCGTGCTTCGGGTTTTTTGCGCCGGCAATTAGCCCGGCAAATGAATACGCGCTCGGTCCCACAGTTGCGTTTTCACTACGATGATTCTGCTGAGCGTGGTGCGCATATGTCTGCATTGATTGCTGATGCGGTAGCAACGAATACCACCAGCGAAGATGAAGGCGACAACGCTGACACCGATGGCGACGACAGTGACGCCAGTTCGAAAAATCGCAGTAACGACCCCTCTTAAAAAATTGGCTCGTCGACGTCGGGGACGCCCGGTACACGGTATTCTTTTGTTGGACAAACCGTCAGGCGGTAGCTCCAATCATGCTCTTCAGAGAGCGAAAAGACTTTTTGATGCGCAAAAGGCTGGGCATACCGGAAGTCTGGACCCTCTGGCCACAGGCATGCTTCCGGTTTGCTTCGGTGAGGCGACTAAGCTAAGCGCCTTTCTTCTCGATGCTGACAAAGGTTATGAAACTACGCTGCAGTTGGGTGTAACGACCAATTCGGCTGACGCCGACGGGGAAGTGCTTGAAACGCGTGATGTGCCGACCGATCTGACAGAGGAGCAATTTAAGCTCGTCTGTAATCAGTTTAAGGGACCGCTTCAGCAAGTACCGCCTATGGTCTCCGCTATCAAAATTGATGGCCAGCGATTGTACAAATTGGCACGTGAAGGCAAAGAGGTTGAACGTCCGGCGCGCTCAATTACGATCCATGACTTGCAAGTACTTTCGTTTTCCGGCTCAACTGCCCGACTGGCGGTGAAGTGCTCTAAAGGTACCTATATTCGATCATTGGTGACCGATATCGGGGAGGCTATAGGTTGCGGTGCTCATGTCACGGCATTAAGGCGAACATTCGTGTCGCCTTTTGAGCGTCTGGAAATGCTGACGATGGAACACTTAGAATCCCGGTTCACCGCCGATTTCAAATCCCTGGATGAGCTGCTTCTGCCTTTAGATGCCGGGTTGAGCCATCTGGCTGCCGTTTCCATTTCGGAAGAGGGATTAGCGACCTTTCGACGCGGGCAGTCGCCATTTTGTGTGCCGATCGCGAAAGCTGATTCAAGTGCGCAGGGGGTGTGCCGGGTTTATGACGAGCATGGCGTCATGGTCGGGCTAGGTGAGCTCTCAGAAACTGGCGAACAAGTCGCACCCCGGCGGGTGCTTCAATTCACCTGAGCTGGTACAATTAGGGGTTACCCGCGCTGATTGTTAGCGGGTGCTTCCCATTTAATCGTGTAAAACACATATTTAGTATTTTCGGAGTATTACTTTTAATGTCTTGCTTAAGCGCTGAACGAAAGGCGGAAATCGTCAAAGAACACCAAATTGACTCTACAGACACGGGGTCACCAGAAGTACAAGTAGCATTGTTGTCTGCGAGAATTTCACACCTGACTGAACATTTCAAAGAACACAAGCATGACCACCACTCACGACGTGGTTTGCTGAGAATGGTAAACCAGCGCCGTAAGCTGCTCGATTACCTGCACGGAAAAGACGCCACCCGCTATCAGAACCTGATCAAGCGCCTGGGTCTGCGCCGCTAACGCGAGCGCGACAAACTTCATCGAAGCTTTCGCCCTTCTTCTCAGGAACCCTCTGTGACCATACATTCAAAAACATTTCAGTTTGGCAGCGAAACAGTCACGCTTCAAACGGGTGAAATCGCCCGTCAAGCGAGCTGCGCTATCGTCGCCAGCATGGGCGACACCGTCGTCCTCGTTACCGCGGTTGGCCAAAAACAAGCCAAGCCGGGTCAAAACTTTTTCCCGTTGACCATCAACTATCAGGAAAAAACCTACGCAGCTGGAAAAATCCCCGGTGGGTTTTTCAAGCGTGAAGGTCGTCCATCAGAATCAGAAACACTGATTTCACGACTTATCGATCGTCCGCTTCGTCCTTTATTCCCGAAAGGGTTTTTGAACGAAGTGCAGGTCATTGCCACAGTGATGTCCCTTGACCCGGAAATCAGTGCTGACATTCCGGCTCTTATCGGTGCATCAGCGGCATTAGCTTGTTCTGGAATGCCATTCGCAGGTCCAATCGGCGCAGCCAAAGTAGGCTACATCGATGGCGAATATGTATTGAACCCGACCGTCTCCCAGATGGAAGAGTCTAAGCTCGACTTGGTTGTTGCTGGTACAGACGATGCGGTACTCATGGTTGAATCAGAAGCCGATCAACTCTCCGAAGAAACCATGCTTGATGCGGTTATGTTCGGGCACGAGCAACTGCAAACAGCGGTAACGGCTATCAAGGCATTGGCTGCAGATGTCAACGCAACTTCATGGGATTGGTCAGCTCCAGAAGCAGACGAGTCTCTGGCTGCTCAAGTTGATTCTGCGTCTCGCGCTGATCTGACTGCTGCGTATCAAATTGCAGACAAGATGGCTCGTCAAGATGCTGTTGGCGCTGCGAAAGACAAAGCGGTTGAAGCATTGGCAGCAGCTGAAGGCGAAGAAGGTTACAGCGCCGGCGATGTTAAAGATGCTTTCTCTAAGCTTGAAAAATCAATTGTACGTTCGCGAATCATTGCGGGTGAGCCTCGAATTGACGGTCGTACCACTGATACGGTTCGTCCTATCTCGGTCCACACGGGTATTTTGCCTCGTACTCACGGCTCGGCTGTCTTTACTCGTGGTGAGACTCAAGCCATCGTAGCGGCCACATTGGGTACGACACGCGATGCTCAGATCATCGACGCATTGAGCGGCGAGACTCGTATGGCGTTCATGCTGCATTACAACTTTCCTCCATATTCTGTGGGTGAGACTGGTTTTGTTGGCTCACCGAAGCGTCGTGAAATCGGCCACGGTAAGTTGGCAAAGCGTGGTGTTCAGGCAGTAATGCCAAATGAAGAAGATTTTCCATACACCATTCGTGTCGTCTCGGAAATCACAGAATCCAATGGTTCAAGCTCTATGGCCTCTGTGTGCGGAACAAGCTTGGCATTAATGGATGCTGGCGTACCCTTGAAAGCTCCGGTTGCAGGTATTGCGATGGGTCTTATTAAAGAAGACGATGGTTACGCTGTATTGTCAGATATCCTGGGTGATGAAGATCATCTTGGCGATATGGATTTCAAAGTTGCGGGTTCCGCTGACGGCGTAACAGCGCTGCAAATGGATATTAAGATCCAAGGTATCACTCGCGAGATCATGGAAAAAGCGCTAGAGCAGGCTAAAGGTGGTCGTCTCTGGATTCTAGGTGAAATGGCTAAGGTTCTTGCAGAGCCACGTGGCGATCTATCAGAGCATGCTCCACGATTCATCACCATCAAGATTAACCCTGAAAAAATTGCTGCGGTTATCGGAAAAGGTGGAGCAGTTATCCGTGCCTTAACTGAAGAGACTGGCGCAACTATCGACATCGGTGATGATGGGCTCATCAAGATCGCCTCTAGCGATCGTACAGCCGGTGAAGAAGCGCGTCGTCGTATCGAGCTGATTACTGCTGATATTGAAGTGGGCACTATTTACGAAGGCCGCGTCCAAAAAATCATGGATTTTGGTGCGTTCGTGAACATCCTGCCTGGCAAAGATGGTCTGGTTCATATCTCTCAAATCTCTGAGCAACGTGTTCAAAACGTGGCTGACGAGTTGTCAGAAGGCCAGATGGTTAAAGTGAAGGTACTGGAAGTTGACAAGCAGGGCCGAATTCGACTGAGCATGAAAGCAGTTGAAGAAGGCGAGGCTGTTTCCAGCTAATCTGTCGTATCGATAGCTTGAATGTAGAAAGGGAGCTTCGGCTCCCTTTTTTATGCGCGGGTTAAACGCGAGGTGAGTCAGGTTGGTAGCATTGAATCAACAACGACTGGATAGTCATTACATGGGCCGGGCTCTCGAGCTGGCTGAGGAGGCTGCTGCGGCCGGTGAAATTCCAGTAGGGGCGGTGGTTGTATTGTCTGGCTCCATTATTGGAGAAGGGCGAAATCGGTGTGTTGAGGACAAAGACCCCTCGGGTCATGCTGAGATTCTGGCGCTCAAAGCTGCTGCAAAGGAGGTGGGGAGCTTCCGAATAGACGGCGCAACTCTTTATGTGACATTAGAGCCATGCCTGATGTGCTGTGGCGCGGTGTTGCAGTCAAGGGTGTCGCGACTGGTCTTTGGTGCTCGCGAGCCAAGAACGGGGGCGGTTGTCAGTATTCATGACTCTTTACGTGTTGCAGGCGTCGAGCCGCATGTTGCCGTCACTGAAGGTGTTTTTGCTGATGAGTCGGCGAATATTCTGAAGCAGTTTTTCGAAGCGCTTAGATAGTGTTTGAAGTTTGTCGACGACAGTTCACTTTGTCTTTAAAACAACTAATAAGGCGCACTTCTACTATTTACTAACCAAATGTGACATATTTTGAGCGAATTCGCCAATATGCTGCAAAAAAGCATATAAATGAGCCTGTTTAGTATTAGCGGTACATTTATGATTGTCGTACGTTAGGTTTGCCGCAAACCAAGCAGCTATCCTGAATCTCTCGGATGAGTAATTTATATGCGTGTGCAAAAGAATGCGATCGTGCTCACTTTGGGGCTTTGTGCAGTAGTCTGTCGTTGGCTTCCCCATACGGGCGTAGCTCTTGCGAAAGCTCATCGTGAAATCAGGCACGCTTATGTTTTTGCCTATCGGACTTGAGTAGTTGCTATGTCAGTTGCCCTACGCCCATCGTCCGGCAGTGCTCCGGAATTTGAATTTACAGACGGCACGGAGCGTTCTGTTCACTATATTGAACATGGGTTTCCTTGCCACTTGGTGCGCTGGCACTACCACGATGACTACGAGCTGCACCTGATTATCGCAGGCACCGGTAAGGTATTTGTTGGTGATCACGTGGGCCGATTTTCACCGGGACACCTGGTACTGACCGGGCCGCGATTGCCGCACAATTGGATAAGCCAAACTGAGCCTGGTGAAGTCATTGAGTTGAGAGACTTAGCGGTTCAGTTTCGTATGGACCTCCTGCCTAAAATGGCAGAGACGGCTCCGGAGTTGCTCTCCATTCTTCCACTGTTGGAAAGAGCGCGCCACGGAGTGGAGTTCCTGTCGGTCGATACCGAGTGGGCACAAGGCATGTTTCAATCGATACGGGATTCGTCAGGGCCAGCCCGCATTTCTCTGTTAATCGAATTGCTCCATAAATTATCGGGTGAGAATAACTATACCTTGCTCTCGACACTTGCCATCAGATCTAAAGCCGATCAGGCATCGCAAGATAAAATAGAGGAGGTCACGCAGTTCATTAGCGAGAACTTTGCACAGGATATTTCGCTGGGTGAGATGGCTAAAAAAGTAGGAATGAACGACAGCGCGTTTTCGCGTTTCTTTGCCAAAGCCACTGGAAACAGTTTTAATCGATTTGTAAATCGAGTGCGTATTAGTAAAGCGTGCGAGTTGTTGTCTGAGACGGAAACCCCGATAACGACTATTTGTTATGAGACCGGTTTTAACAATATTGCCAACTTCAATCGACGGTTTCGTGAGTTGAAAGAAAGCACGCCCAGAGAGTACCGCCGCCAATCGCGGCTGCGTCATGGGACCCGTACACTGGAAAGCTGAGTTACGTCCTTGTTTGGCGTTTAGGATGTGTTCGATCTAGGGGAACCTTCACAACGCTGTTGTCCCCGATCATATAAATTGAATCTTCCGTAAGGTTAGCGTCAACAACAACGCCCCCCGTAAAATGCCCGAAGGCAGGTAATACGGCATAGTCTTTGGTAAACCAAAAAGCAGGTGTTTTAAGCGATGCGCGGCGTGACTGTTTTAGACGCCATGCCGGATGCACGTGACCACACAATACAAACCCTTTGTCATCTTTGCCGGGCTCATGTTTTAAAACAAAGGGGTCTGTTGTTAGTGAGGTTTGATGCCACGCTATACGAGAATCAATAGTTGATTGGCCGCTTAACTTATCGTGATTACCTGCAACAACTTCGACCGCAACGTTAGCATGCTTATCGAGAAGTCGACTGAGTTCGGCTAGCCATGACTCACTGGATAGCGGGGCGCTGTGCATAAAATCCCCCAAAATAATCAGTCGTTTAGCACCAGCTTCCTCGGCTAATGAAAATAAACTGACAAGCGTTGCTTCACTGATGCCACCGGGAATAGGTATGCCGGCACGTCCGAAGCGATGCTCCTTACCCACATGGACATCAGCCGCAAATAAAATATGCTGTTCAGGCCAGAAGATGACGCCCTGCGGATGCAGTAATAGCAATTGCCCCTGGCACTGTATCGCAAGTGAACACGATTCGAAGTTGCTCATACACGCACGTATTGTCTATTGATCAAGTGTTTCTAAAGCGGCGTGCTCTAAGCTGCCCAGCATACTGTTAATTCTGTCCTGAAAGTTCATAGATGTCAGCGTTTGGCTGTTTAAGTTTTCCGCCCATAAAGGAAACGACAATGGCGTTAAACGCTCGGGTTCTTCGAGTCTCCACTGTTTTTTACTCAGATTTTTCAAGGTGTTTTCTAAGCGATGAAATTCCAGTTGTTGTTCTAAAACCTCCCGATGAGCCAATTCAAGCAACAAGTTGTCGGCGTCGTGATTTTTCAACACTTCGAATATTAATCCACTCGATGTCTGCAATTGTTTCGCGCTTTTGGATCTTCCCGGATAACCATCAAATATGAGTCCTGCGATGCGGGCAATATCTCTGAACCTGCGTTTGGCAATTTCACCGGAGTTGATAGCTTTTAGAATGTCTTCAAGGAGCTTCTCGGGTGTGAATACTGTTTTGAGTTGATCCAAATCGACGTCAATTGGTTCCGGGCTTTGAAGTTCGAAGCCGTAATCATTTATCTGCAATGTATACGTTGATGGCGTCAATTCAGATAGACGAGAGGCAATGACCATAGACAAGCCCTCGTGGGCCAATCTGCCGGCAAATGGGAAGAAAAACAGGCTATGTCCTTCATGTGTTGTTATGGACTCTATAAGAAAATCTTTAGGCCCCGGTAGGTACGACCATGCTTGCTGCAGCGTAAGTACATCGTTCATGCAATCTAGTTCGGGGGATGTCGCCTGTTTTTCCTTCCAAAGATACAATGTGTTTTGCACGGAGTCAGACAGCTCGCTGGTCAGCGGTAGTTGGGTTCCCCACCATCGTGGAACGACCTTACTTCTGCGCGTGGATTTTTTAACATAGGCCGTCATGTCCTTAACGCTGACAAGCTCTAGTTGTCTTCCCGAAAACTGAAACGTATTGCCGGGTTTCAATCGCGCTATAAAACTCTCTTCAGTCGTGCCTAATCGTTTTCCGCCTCGGAACGATACGTTCATTTGCGCATCACTTGAAATAGTGCCGATCCCGAGTCTGTGTCTTTGTTGAACTTCTTTGTTCATAACACGGTGAGTGCCTGCCACATTCAGCACTTTGTGGTATTGCGGATAGCCTTGTAGAGCTTGTCCACCACGAGAAATAAAATCCATGACCCATTGCCATTCGGTATCCGTGATCTCGTGAAAAGCATGGGTATCTTTGATCTCTTTGAGCATCGCCTTTTCGACAAAGCCTGTCCCCATGGCAATCGTGACCAAGTGTTGGCTTAGTACATCGAGTGAGCGTGTGGGTGGGCGCCGTCCCTCAATTCGTCCTTCAGCCAGAGCACGTCTAACGGCATCGATTTCGATCATTTCCAGCGCGTTGGTTGGGACGCACAGAATGCGTGAGGTGCTGCCCGGGCGATGGCCACTTCGACCTGCGCGTTGCACAAGGCGGGCAACGCCTTTGGGGCTTCCCACCTGAAGTACTTGATCTACCGGACTGAAGTCGACACCGAGGTCTAGTGATGACGTGCAGACGACGCAATGTAGGTTTCCATCGCGAAGTCTGTTTTCAATCGAGGTTCTAAGTTCTCTATCCAGCGAGCCATGATGAAGAGCAATGGTATGCAACCATTCAGGCTTCTTATCAAGTAGGGCTTGAAACCATAGCTCTGCTTGTGAGCGCGTGTTGGTGAATAACAGCGTTGTGCCTGCAGAACTTATTGCGTCTATAACCGGTTCTGCCAATTGAAGCCCTAAGTGTCCCGACCATTTAAACGTTGCCTTGTCGTTTGGAATGACACTGTTAACTTCTATAGCTCTAGGTACTATCCCTTGTATTATGGAGCCGTCTTTCCCAGGCCCGAGCAGCACGCTTAACGCTTCATCCAAATTAGCAAGGGTCGCGGAAACTCCCCAAACCGAAAGTGAATGACATAAAGATCGTAACCGCGCTAGACACAGTTGAAGCTGTACGCCTCTTTTTGACCCCATTAATTCATGCCATTCATCGACGATGACCGTGTGAATGCCGGATAAGCCAATTTCTGATCCCGGATAGCTAAGCATGATTGATAAGCTTTCAGGTGTGGTTACCAGAGCGTATGGCGGCTTATCGCGTTGCTTGTTTCTGTCACTGGAGGACGTGTCGCCGGTGCGAATTTGTACAGACGCATCGATATCCAAAGCATCAAGTGCGTCCTGTAAATGATCCCGCGTATCTTTTGCCAGTGCGCGTAAAGGCGTTATCCAGAGAACCTGCAGTCTGTCGTCTTCAGAGCCATTGGCAAGTAGCGATTGAACGGGTCCCAGCCAAGCTGCCAGCGTTTTCCCGCTTCCAGTAGGCGAGTGTATCAACCCTGATTTTCCGTCGTGCCAGGCTTGCCAGGCATTTTTTTGAAAATCGAATACGGTCCATGTGTTTTGCAAAAACCACTGTTCGGTCTGTGCAATCGCTGCGTCGATTTTCATGAGCTAGGTGCGGTAACTATGAATAAGCTCTTTGAGATTTTGTCGGATGCACGCAAGTGATCTTTCGTCTGACAAGCGATGGTCTGCACCGTTGAGTAGGGTAAGTTGCGCATCGGCGTTAACGCAGTTCTCCATCAACCTTAATGACAAAGAGTACGGTACATCAGTGTCGTTGGTTCCATGAATCAGCCGGATTTTGCAGTCAAGCTTCTCCAGTTGATTGTCAGCTTGCGCTGATGACGGATTCAATACCGATAGTGCGTTTCCACTTTCCAGTAGCGTTTGTGTGAGTGGGTGAGGGTCTGCGTACGCGTTAGGCAATGCCAGCGTCTGGCCCTGTTGCAGATCCCAGATATCTGCCGGAGTGAGTCGCGGCTGAATTAGTTCTTGCAGGAAATCGGGGGCGGCTGCGATGAGCAATAAGCCTTGCAGCTGATTTACCTTGCGGATTGCACAAAGTGAGGCAAGCCAGCCGCCCATCGATGAGCCCACCAGAATCAGGGGAGCGTGAATGTCTTCCAACACACAGAGCGTATCGTCTAACCAATCTGCGAGTGAGAAAGCCGCAGGATCTCCTTCAGATTCGCCATGGCCGCGATAATCGAATCGAGTGTATGACACGCCTAGCTCAGAGCAAGTCTGCGCAAGCGCCGCTGCCTTAGTACCCATCATGTTGGAATGAAATCCGCCGCAGAACACAACGTGTGGTATTTCGTCGGCTTGTTTATCACTATTCGATACAGCAGCCTGTTGGCGCCTGTAGGCTAACTGCATTCCGTGGCAGCTTTTATAAGCTGGTGCATCTATCATTAAGTCGTTGCTCATCGACACAGTATAGTGCGCTCTAGACGCGCTTAAGGAATCCCCGAATGTCGCCAGACCAATCGCCCAATATGCTTTCGCGAATTCAAGCGATTTCATTTGATTTAGATGACACGCTGTGGGACTGCGCGCCGGCTATAAGAAATGCGGAAAAAGCCCTGTACGAATGGCATAAGCAAAAGACCCCGGCCATCACTAAAGTGCATAGCCCCGAATCCTTAATGGAGTTCCGAAAAGAGGTGAGGGCGGCGTACCCGGAGCTGACACGTTGTGTCACAGCCATCAGAAAGCAGGGTTTGAAAACGCTGCTGCTTGAGTATGGATACCCGGAAGAGTGGGCCGAAGAAGCCTTTGCCGTTTTTTATAAAGCGCGTAGCGAGGTGGTTTTGTACGAAGGGGTGATCGATATGCTAGACCGGTTGAATCAGACATTTAGGCTAGCGGCGATCACCAACGGAAACGCCGATTTGCAAAGTATTGGTATTGAAAAGCATTTTGAGCGAATATATGCCGCTAATTTGACACTCTTGGAGAAGCCGGCGCCCGATATGTTCCACCAATGCCTTGCTGATATGGATATTCCGGCCGACGCTCTGCTTCACATCGGCGACAATCCCGTGACAGATGTTCACGGTGCTGCCGCCGTTGGAGTACAGACTTTATGGTTCAACCCGTATAATCACGACTGGCCTGAGCATTTGGAACCGCCGAATTTTGAGGTTCAGGCAATACCGGACGTCGTCACTCTATTTCAGCAGTGAAATTCACGACTTTTTAACGACTTAACCCGCTAGCAGCGCTGCGGCGATTTTAGGATTACCCCGAATAATGAATCGAACGTTTTATGTAAATGGTGATTTTGTAGCTGAAGAGGACGCGAAGATATCGGTTCTTGATCGTGGATTTTTATTTGCCGACGCTGTGTACGAAGTGTCCACCGTATTAAAAGGTCGACTGATCGACAATACTGCACATTTAAAAAGATTGGCTAGATCAATGTCAGAGCTGGCGATGGCGCCTCCTTGCTCCGATGAAGAAATAGTCGCAGCCCAATTAAAACTTGTTGAGATGAACAATCTGGACGAAGGCTTGTTATACCTCCAGGTTTCACGCGGCGTGGCAGATCGAGATTTTGCTTATCCGGCCAATGCCAAGTCTTCTTTGGTGATGTTCACCCAAGCTAAAAACCTGCTTGAATCACCAATGGCTGAGCAAGGGTTACATATTATTTCTATTGCAGATCAACGTTGGAAAAGACGTGATATAAAAACCGTCGGTTTGCTTGCTCCCTGCATGGGCAAGCAGGCTGCTGTTGACGCAGGTGTCCACGATGCATGGATGGTTGAAAACGGTTTGGTTACGGAAGGTACGTCAAACAATGCGTATATCGTAACGGCCGATAAAAAGATCCAGACTCGACAGCTAGGTCATGAAATTCTAAGCGGCATTACTCGACAAGCAGTTCTTAAATTTGCCTCCCAGGCAGGGTACACCGTGGTTGAAGAACCATTCAGTATCGAGGAAGCAAGACAAGCTAGCGAAGCGTTTATCACGAGTGCCTCTACGTTTGTTATGCCGGTAGTCAACATTGATGGGATTCCGCTGGGTGATGGAAAACCGGGACCGGTCAGCACAGAGTTACGAAAAATCTACATTCAAACGGCTTTAGAACATCAAGACTTATAGGCCTAACTAGGCAAATAGTCTGAGGTGACATGAAAGGAATACTTCACCGATTTATCCGAACACCACGCGCTGCAATGATTGCAGCGTGCTGTGTTGTGCTCACGGCTTGTGATTCGGGTAGCAGCACCATCTCTCCTCCTATCGATGATTCCGCCGGTAGCAATGAGGAAATCATTAACTCGCAACTGAGTTTTCGTGAGAGCGGCGCTGCTGTTCAGCGTTTCGTGCTCAATGAAGACACATTGCTGCGCGGCAGGTTTTATTCCGAGGACGCGCCGGCTGAAGGCCCTGCAACCATACGTTCCTTGCCTGCGCAGGGAGTGCTGACCCTACAAGCGGAGGGGCAGGTTTTTTTGTACACGGTTACCGATAATTACTTCGGTGAAGATGCTTTCAGCTACATTAGTTTTGACGGGCAGGAAGTCAATGTTGAACTGACGATTGCATCGGTCAATGATGCGCCGGTTTTGTCGGCCGACATCCCGCGGGTAGCGGAGCAAGGGCGCAGCTTTGAAGTTCAATTGAATGCCACAGATGTTGACGACACGGATCTGCGTTATAGCGCTAACGGCCTGCCGTCCTGGCTAAGCCTTAATGCGACGTCCGGTCTATTATTGGGGCAGCCCAACCAGACAGACATTGGTTTTAGTGGCGATGTCACTTTTCGTGTCACTGATCCTGAGGGCTTGTTCACTGAAGTGACCGGAGTACGTTTTGAAGTCATCGATGTCAACGACCCTCCAACGCTGAACATTACTCAATTGCCTGTTGAGCTCAACGCTAGAGAGAGCGTAACAGCGCAGGTATTTCCCGATGATTTAGACGGAGACACCGTCACCATAAGCGTTGAAAGCAATGATTTTATTAGTAGTGAAGTCAATGCGGGTTCTATCACCTTAACCGCTGCTGACGTTAACGATGTCACTGACGTTAACCTTGTTATAACGGCACGTGATAGACAAGGAACAACCAGCCGTGAAATTGTACCGATAACGTTGTACCCACTGACTGCATCCGGTGCGGGCCGAACCTTATTAGGGAGTAAGCAAGGCAGGGGAGTGCATTTGGTTGCATTGGGCGATGGCTACGCGGAAGATCAACAGGCTTTATTCCGCGAACATGTAGGTGATGCGATAGCCAGTATCCGTGCAGACAAAGGTATCGGCAGTCATATCGGCGCATTCAATATTCATATGATCAACACGGTGTCTGTTAACTCGGGGGCCGATGACAACGAAGAAGTCGACAGTAGAGATACAGCGTTCGATAGTGCGTACAACTGTGGTGGCGTCCTCAGGCTCATTTGCGCTAATACCCTGTCTATGTTTGAAACTGCATTGGGAGAGTATCCGTCTGTCGATCAAATCGTTTTGTTGGTGAACGACCGTCGTTATGGAGGCAGTGGTAACAGTGGCGGAAGTGTTGCGATAACGTCTGCCTATTTTCCTGAAATAGCGGTTCACGAGATGGGGCATAGTCTTGTCGACCTTGCAGATGAGTATGTGGATACCCTGATAGAAGAGACATCAGGGTTACTCCTTTTTCAAGAAGGGCGCTATAAAAATGTGACGGCGCTGACCGATCCTACCGCCGTACCGTGGGCACACTGGATTGATCCGTCAGTTCCCTTACCGCAAAGTTTTGGTGAGGCTGGCGTTGGGCTTTTTGAAGGCGGCTTGTATCGAGCAAGCGGTATTTTTCGACCAACGTTTAACAGCCGGATGCGATCATTCGATGCCTCCTTCGGTCCCGTTAATAGCGAGCAGTGGATACTGCGCTTGTATTCTTTAACAGAGGGTATTCGTGGGTTTTCTCCCAATGCCGAGACCATACAGGTTAACGCCGGAGAGACTCAGGAATTTCTGGTAAGTCCTATTTTCGGGGAAGACGTCCAGTTAGTTGAGTGGACCTTCAACGGTGTCCCTCAGACTGTTAGTGAAAACGAACCTAACCGACTTGTGCTTTCGCCACCTGTAGGTACCCATACCGTCGCTCTGCGTGTTAGCGACATCAGTGGGAAAATTAAGCTACCGGCACCACATGCGGGGATTTTCAATTGGACATGGCAGGTAGTTGTCGAATGAACAGGTGGTTTTTGCTACTAGCTGTTTTGCTGATTTCAAATACAGCGTCCGCCGATTTGAGGCTGCTCATTCGTTTTGATGAGTCCGGCCATTTTTTGCATCGCTTGTTTGTTGTCCCACCGCAGGAGCGGCTAGCCAAATCAACGGAGTTGAACCTTTCGGCGAGGAATTCAGCAAATATATCGGAACCCATTATTGGGTCTGCGCCAATCGCACGCGGCCGCTCTATTGCCAGTGCCAGTGTGAACCCAGCCCCGGGAAGAAGTGTCCAGGGTATTGATTCATTCGTCAGACTTGTATGGGAAAACACGGACGGGCAGCAGATTGCGCAGACATTGCTCCCTGATCCTCGAGTGGTGCATTCACCGACTCACATCAACGGTATTCAGGCATCGCGATCCGGGTTAACGTCGGGCGCATGGCTTGCGACAGGGCCGTCAGAGGCAGATTCAGTAACTATTTTATTGCCTGAATCGCAGCCTTTAGGTTTGGCAGCTGAGATCTGGACCTTGCGCCTTAGCGTCGATTAGCGATCCAATGTCAGGTTTGCGGATTACCATATCGGTAATTATGCGGTAAACCGTTGTAGCATCACACTATTACCGGTTATTGACGACCCTATATCGTTTATCATTAGGGCATGCTCATCCTAAAAACTGTGATACACGTTGTATCTGAATCACGTTGACTCGTAGCTTATGTCGAAACCAGAATTCGATCGTAACAAACCGGACCACGAGTCCATGTTCGACTTCCTTTCGGAAGGCGATGAAGAGCAAACTGCCCGCAGAAAAGTCGCCAAAAAGTCCAAGCGTAGGGTCATGCCTACTATTCGACCACCGGTACCGGTTTCAAAGTCGGGACCCCTTTTGCCACCGAAACCCGGTGATCCGGTAGAACCGCCGCCGCCGCTTACGACGGCCAAGCGTGCGAAAAATGCAGACGACTTAGATTTTCTAGAAGACACTCGTTCAAATGCACCTGATCTTCGCCCGGTAGATAAAAAGCGGACTGCGAGCACTCGACCGAACAACGTTCGTCCGCTGACGCAGTCGCCGGCAAATGATGAGGACATAGAGCTTGAGAAGGAGTTCAGTTCACTTAAACGCGATAATCGTGATGAACTGGATTTTGGCAATGACTGGCGCGAAGGGTTGGCAACCACTTTTGAACAGCCCGAAGAAGATCCAAAAGAAAGTTTGATCAGATGGTTTGCCTTAGGTACAGCAGCTTTGCTGTTAGTGGGTGGTGGCAGCTATCTATATTTTTCCGGGAAACTTGATCAGCTTATTCCTTCGCAGTCTGAACTGGCGTTCGATGATGAGTTTTTATCAGATACTCAGAATGCGGAACTGTCTCCATCATTAAACGCGCCAGTTGAGAGTGATCAGAATGCGGGGGCTGCAGCGACAGATCCCGTTGCTATTGATACTGACACTGCACTCAATAACGCAGCTGTGGATACTACAAGCAACATTGCAGAACCCTCTTCGCTTTGGGTGCGATTTAGCGATGAGTTAGCAGCCTTGGAAGCATTGGTCAGTAACGGGGCTTATGACGATGCTGAGCAAGCGTTGAGTTCGATGGATAGAACGCTTTATGGTTACGGCGCATCTGAGTTCCAAGCTATCGAAGCAAGAATCGCCGAATTGAAAACGGATGCTGCAGGTCAGCAACAGGCCTTGGAAGCCGCTGAGGCAGCAAGGCAAGAAGAACGTCGCCAAGCGGAAGCCGCTGCAGCCAGAGCAGCCTCGGCGGAAGCTGCTCGATTGGCAGAAGTACGTCGGGCTGAACAACTAGCGGCTGAACAGGAACGGTTGAAGTTGCAGCGCGAAGCAGAACAAGCTGCGGCTAACGAAGCAGCTCGTCTGGAAGAGCAGCGGTTGCTCGCGGCGCAAGAAGCTGAAGCTCTCAGACAAGAACAAGCGCTAGCAAGGCAACAGGCGCAGGCTAGAGTTGAAGCTGCCGCTGAAGAAGCCAGGCAGCGAGCCAGAGCTGCTGCAGATGAAGCCGCCACGACAGAGGCCTCTCGTAGAGAGGCGGCCAGACTCGAGCAACTAGAACAAGCTCGCACAGCATCAGAACTTGCTGCAGCCAGGGCAGACAAAATTCGACTTGATGCGCTGGAAGAAACCGCGAGGGAAGAGGCTAGAAGACAAATAGCTGAAGCCGATCGTCTAGCAACAGATAGGCGCATTGCCGAGGAAAGAGCGGCTGCAGAACGACGGGCTGTGTTAGAACAAAGAATAGCGCGCACACGCGAAATTGAGGCAGCTAATGCCGCGGCTGCTCAGGCGGAAAGCCGAGCGCAAAATCGTAACGTCGTTATAGTTGCTGAATCACAGGCAACTGAAGTTGCAGCGAACAATGCAAGTGTGGTGAACGCTGCTCCCCGTGCAATCACTGACGACGAGCTGCAAACGGTATACAGAAAATTTACAGATTTACAGAACGCGATCAGCAGTCGGGATATTGGACAGGTTGTCAGTTTGACTAAGCGCTCTGGACTTCGTGTTCAACAATTTATGCAGGTTTTTGAAAACAGCGTGGGCATTGATGTCCGAATCCGCAATGTGTCGACAAGTAATGCGACGGGTGAGATTAACGGAACGCTGCAAATACAATCTATTGAGAGGGCCGACGGTAGTCGTGCTGTGCCGCCATCCAATATGCAATCAATTCGTTTGACCAGTAGCCGCGAAGGCAATGACTGGTCAGCTATTAGTTGGTAAGCGTTAAATACGCGCCATCAGGTAATTCAAATTTATGTTAGACAACGTTAGCAAACGGTTAGTGGTGATGCTCATCACCTTACTGCAGCTGTTCTCCATGCCGGGTGTGGTTAATGCGCAGTCAACGGATATCGAACCACCCGTCATAGAGTTCGAAGCTGTCTCTTCTGGAAATGCCGGGGACAGTCAGGTATTTGCAGCCACGGTGGTGGATAACACAGAAATTGCAAGTGTTACCTTGTACTACCGCTTTGCAGAATCAACACCTTATCTGAATCGCCAACTAAACATGCTGGGTAATAGTGGTATTTACACAGCAACCGTTTCTAGTGAAGAGCTACCACCCGCTGCAACGTTTATTCAGTATTACATCGAAGCCTTTGACACCGCCGGTAATCGTGCCTTACAAGGTTTCGCGTTTGACCCCATAGAGCGCCAATTAGTCACACCGAAAGCACCTGTTGCACAAGTGCCTAACGAGCCGGTTGAAACATCGGGTATGTCCTTTAACCGAAAACTACTTTATGGCGCGGTTGGATTGTTGGTGGTGGGTGTGCTGGCATCAGCAGCTGGTGGAGGAGGTAGCTCTAGTGCAGGGGTGCCCGTAACAGTAGTAGTGGATCAACTACCATGATGAATCAAGGACGCTTCAAACGACTGTTGTCTCGACTGTTTAGTGCAGTTTTATTGGCAACAACGCTTTCGTTTATTTCCGGTTGCAATCAGCAGAACGATAACAACACTGTCGGTGTCGCTGGCGGCATGGCCAACATGGCTTTTACTGCTCCAGACATACTGCTGCAGTCGCGAACTATCGTCAGACAGAATCTTATTCTGCGCGTAACGATCAACGGTCAGGCTTTCCAGATCACCCCCGATGCCGAAGGCCAATACGTATTTCAAACAACCTTACCGCCTCTCTCCTCAACGGTTGTATCCATAGAATGGGTTGAGCTAGTAGAGGGTGAAGAACTACCTCTGGCCCGTGCAAGTAAACCGCTGAATGTAGGGTCTGTTTCAAGCCCCGTATTGTTGAGGTTCACTGAATTCGATACTTCCATGGATGCCGACAACGACGGGTATTCCAACCTTCAAGAACGCCGCGAAGGATTTTTGTTTAACGATTCGACGTCACCGATAGCACCACCGGTTTTGGTGAATTTGGTGGTGCAATTGAAATTACCCGTCGAGATGGTTGATGCGACCGAGGAACGTAAAGCGGCTGTGGATGCCACCGCCTTTGTTAACGGTACTGCTGTTTTACTCACACGTGAAGGTAACGACTGGCAAGGTAGCGTCACAGTAACTGAAAACTCGGATCCACTCATTGATGTTAATTTTTATTCAAACACCGAACAAACGCTGCTCATTGCGCATGTTTCGCGTAATCAGAACGCAGGTAGTGGCGCAACGGTTGTCATTGGTGAAAACGATTATGAGACCGATAGTTACAACAGTGACGACGATGAACTGAGCAATATTCAGGAAACTGCGCAGGGCACTGATGCTCTAGATGCAGAAGATCCTCCCAAGGATGAAGACAATGATGGCGTCCCTGATGAGACTGATAATTGCCCCGCGAATGCGAATCCGGATCAGGCTGATATCGACAATGATGGAGCGGGTGATGCGTGTGACTTGATCAACGATGACGACACGGATGGCGATGGCGTTAATAATGATGTTGATAACTGTCCTGCACGTGCTAACCCTGATCAAGCTGATATTGATAATGATGGTCTTGGCGATTTGTGTGATTTATCGGACGACACAGATACAGACGGCGATGGAGTTCGAGATGCCGTAGATAACTGTCCGGCCATCTCAAATGCGAATCAAAACGATGTTGATGGTGATTCCATCGGCGATGTATGCGATGCCATCAACGGCCTGGACCCAGATGATGATGGGGTAAATGATCCTGCAGATAATTGCCCAACTGATGCGAATAGTGATCAGGCAGATGTCGATGGTGACGGTATCGGTGATGCTTGTGATTTAACTAATGGCTTGGATCCCGACGGCGATAATGTTAACGACCCTCTAGACAATTGTCCTACCGATGCGAATAGTGATCAGGCGGATGTCGATGGTGATGGTATCGGTGACGTGTGTGATCCGACTAATGGACTGGACCCAGACAACGATTCTGTAAACAATCCAGGTGATAACTGTCCGGCTATTCCAAACACCGATCAAGCAGATGCTGACGGCGATGGAATAGGTGATGTCTGTGATTCAACGAACGGCCTTGATTTAGACAATGACGGAATAGACAACTCGGCTGACAACTGTCCAAACGATGCAAACGCTGCGCAAACCGATACGGATGGTGACGGTATCGGTGATGCCTGTGACACGTTGACAGACAGCGACGGCGACCTGGTTGCTGACGCCGATGACAACTGCCCCGCTGATGCTAATGCAGATCAGGCAGATACCGATGGTGACGGAACAGGTGACGTCTGCGACACGACGAATGGTTTAGACCTGGATGGCGACGGCGTATTGAATGCCGCTGATAACTGTCCAAACGATGCAAACGCTGCTCAAACCGATACAGACGGTGACGGTATTGGCGATGCGTGTGACGCGTTGACAGACAGCGACGGCGACACGGTTGCTGATGCTGATGATAATTGCCCGGCGGATGCTAATAC
>JAHDGK010000019.1 GCA_020627685.1 Granulosicoccus sp.
GTTCCACTTAATCAGGATTTGAGTAAAGTGAGTAGATGGAACGGAGTTACTATAAGACGCTGCAAGCGAAGCGTGACGACTCTTTCCCTGCGCTGCCGCTCCGGTCAACCGCAGTCAAGCTCGCATGAGCTAGGCGTTATATTTCTTAGATTGCAGCTTTTAACTTGAGCTTCTCAACGAAAGGAATAAAGTCACGATCTTGAAAGAGAAGTGGTAGTTTATTCTTGATACAGAAGGTGGCAATAACTACGTCAGTGGTACGCCGAATAGTAATGCCACTTTTTCTGAGTGTTCGATAGTTACTGGCACAATCAGCAACCATTGCAGTGCCAAGCATTGGGAAGTGATCAAGGGTGCTAAGGGTTCTTTGTGCTTGTTTGTAGTCACTATCATTTCTAAAGCCTTGTAATATTTCCAGAAAAATTACATCGCCGATTACGACCAAGCCGTCGATCAAAGCATTGTCCAGCGTTTCCGTCTGTTTTGTGTCATTGCCATTGAAATAGTCGACCCAAACGCTGGTGTCGACCATAATCACTTCGCGCCCCTCATCTCATCTAGATCTCCTTCCCATTTGAGCTTTCCGCGTAATTTTCTGATCGCTTGTTGTTTATTTCGGATAATTAGTAATCTAAGTCCTTCTTCTACGGCTTCTCTTTTCGTGGTTAAACCTGTAGATTTCAGGGCATCGCTCATTAATTTGTCATCAATTACGATGTTAGTTCGCATAAAGTCACCATGTGTATAATGATATTTAGAATACACATGCTAGCATTGGGCCAGAAATATAACAATACGCAGCAGACGGACAACTTGAGCCAGCCTGCGGACCTGGGCGATGCCCAGAGCCGCGGGCTGGTTCAAGTCGCCGCTGTGCTTCGCGTTATGCGGCTTATCACACATTTTTTGCACCGACAGATGTGCGCGATGCGCAACATGCTATAATTCTTGAATGATAACCAGTATTCGACATAAAGGCCTCAGACAGTTTTATGAGTCTGGCGTTAAGAAAGGAATACAGGCAAACCATGAAAAACGCTTGCGTCTGATGCTGACAGCATTTGATACTGCGCAGTCAATAGAGGATATGGATATCCCTGGATACAGATTGCATGCGTTAAAGGGGAAACTAAAAGGTCGTTGGTCCACTTTTGTAAGTGGGAATTGGCGACTAACGTTTGAATTCAAGAACGGCAACGTAGAGTTGTTGGACTATGAGGATTACCACTAGTGAAGATGCACAATCCACCACATCCGGGTGAGTTTATTCGAGAGACTTATATAGAGCCGTTTGAGATAAGCGTACGGGCAATAGCGGAAAGCTTAGACGTGTCTCCCTCAACACTGAATCGATTGATTAATGGGCAAAGTGGTATTAGCCCTGCAATGGCTTTGCGTCTTGCAAAAGCGTTAGGTCGATCTCCTGAGAGTTGGTTAGCAATGCAGTACAACTATGATCTATGGTTTGCTAGAAAGTCGACGGATTTGTCAGATGTACAGAAGATCAAATTCCGCGCCGCATAACCAATCGCTACAAGCGAAAATGACAGCTCGGTCCCTTCGTTACCGCTCCGGTCGGTCGCAGTCAAGTTCGCGTGAGCTAGGCGTTATGCAGCTCTGTCCAAGTCTTGACATACCATATTAGTTATTACATACTTTTTATAGTATGTGGCAAATCCTAGAACATAAGCGACTTTCTCGAAAATTCGTAAAAATACCGATTGAGGTATTGAAACGGTATGAGAAATGGAAAGATATCGTCTATCTCTCAGGCCCAGTGGGATTAGGAGAGATTAAAGGATTCCACGACGAAGCATTAAGTGGTGAGAGGAAAGGGCAGCGATCCAGTAGATTAGGGCTGCAATACCGCGTGATTTATCGAGTAAAAGGCCAGGAGGTCATAGTTGAGGTGATAGATCTCACCGCACATGATTACAGAACAAAATGAGTGATTACAGAGTAGCGAAAAAGCGGGTAGATGTTTCACCGGGCGAATCTGTCCGAATTCTACGAGAGCTTCAAGAGTTAAGTCAGTCCGAGTTATCAGCGTTGACGAATATTCCGCAGTCCACAATTTCTGCGATTGAGAATGATCGGATAAATTTGGGGGTTGAGCGTGCAAAAGTATTTGCTCGTGCCCTAAGGTGTCATCCCGCAGTATTGGTATTTCCAGGTTGGGATGTCAGTCGTGAATCCGCCGCATAACCATACACCGCCGCAAAGGACAAATTGCCAAAGCCATGGAATGTGGCTGCGCCACAACCCACAACTTAGGTCATTTGTCGATGGGCTAGGCGTTAGTTTGCAAACATGTCTATAGACAAGAATTGGATATTCCGAGAACTTCAGCAGGCAACTGCGGATTTAACGATATCTAAAAGGTCTGATCTATTCGAAACGATTGGCGAAGGTTCAGTTGATGATCTAGCGATAGACTTTAACAATTTTCTGCATGCGGCAAAGCCGTATTTGAAATTGTCTGATCGTTCAGGTCTGGAGCTTCTTATCGCAATTGATGAGAAACTGAATAGAATCTCTGGTGGAGAGAATGTTGAGCTTTGGACAGTCGATGCTTTTATCAACAATGATGTGTGGAATGAGATTAGAGATAATGCGACTATAGCGATCGAACATTTTAGATGGTCTAATCGCCATGCAAACTAACCAACCGCTGCAAGCGAAACGAGAAAGATCGTCCCTGTGCCGCAGCTCCAGTCAGCCTCCGTCAACCGGTGAAGTGTTAGAAATCGAGAGGTCTTAAAAGCATGGAAATTACATACGAGGTATCTTCGCCTACTGATATAGGGTGTATCGTCGATATGAAACTCGAAATGTTCCGTGAATTTTGTTACGACAAGTACTTGGCCGAGAATGCACGTGAAATGATCGTAGAAGATTACGATAAAATGTATAAGGAAAATATGGCCATTCACTTTCTGGCTAAAGTGGATAACCGTATCGTAGGAATGGTAGGTGCCTTTATTAAATCAGATATTCCTTTTCGATACTTTACCAAGGGGCACTATGGGTTTATTGGTGATGTATATACAAGCCGACCATACAGAAAACATGGAGTATCGATGAAGCTGAATCAAGACGCTTTAATTTGGTTAAAAAACTATGGCGTGAGCTTTGTTCGACTACTAGCTTCAGACGCGGGTCGCCCGATATATGAGCGGCTTGGATTTTCTCCTGATGTTGATATGGTATTAAAATTTAGTAATTAAAAAGCAATCATGAAGTAATACTAGCCGTTTGAGTATTCGAATTATGTTCAGCTCAAAGCCCCACATATTCTGTGAATGTTCTTTTAATAGCCTGTCTTTAAGGGGGCTAAAATTAGTCGCTAGTCGTGTAAACACGACATAAACATCCGAGGATGGTTTCTCAGGTCGTGGTAGTGATTGTTCTCGTGATTTTTACTCAGAATAGTGTGTGAACTGATATTCTTATTCCCGCATCTCCCGCGAATAGGTCTGGTTTGTTCTGACCAATGATCAGAGTGCAGCCGGGATGAGAATAGTAAATACCAATGAAACAAGGAGATTACGATGTCTGATAGCAAAGACCCCTTTCCAAACAAAGATTTTCGAGGGCACGAGTTTGAAAGGGCAGACATGAGCAGCGCATTTTTCAATGGCGTAAATTTAAGCGATTCTAGGTTTTGGGCAGTTATTGAGAACGGTAGATTCAACGATTCGAACCTTCGAAAATCAACCTTTGATGACGTCAACCTCGAGGAATGCTCCTACGAAAATGTCAATTTAAATGGTGCTAGATACAATAACGTAAATCTTGCGAATGCATCATTTTCAAATTTAAATCTTTCGAACGTGGAAATCAATGATGCAAATCTTCAAGGAATGAAGATAAATGGCGTATTGGTTTCAGATTTATTCGAAGCATGGGAAAAGAGCAAATAAATAATATTTGCGATGTCGCGAAAAAGAAAAAATAACTAAAAACCTTCTAAGAGGGGCATAAAGTACTGTATGGCCGCTCTTGTGTGTTTAAACAGACAGTAACCAAAGTGCCTATTTTGTGATGGCCATAAGCTAGGCTTCCAAAAACAATAGTAGTAATTTCGTCAGTGACATCAACTCATAGTGAAATGCGAGAATCAATAACATTTGTAATGCGCGTGTTTCGGGTAGCTGTTCTCGTGTATATCGGATTAGGTGGTTATCTGTATTTTATGCAGCGTAGCTTCATCTATTTCCCATCACCTGAAACACCTAATCAGTTTAGTACCAGAGCATTTCATAACGAAGGTGAGGTTATAAAAACCCATGTGCTCAACGAGGGTAGAGGTAAAGCCATCCTATATTTTGGTGGTAATGCAGAAAATGTATCGTTTAATGCTAAAGCATTTAGCAACCTATTTGCGGACTACGGTGTTTACCTAGTGAACTATCGCGGTTATGGTGGAAGTTCTGGTAATCCTTCGGAGGAAGGAATCTACTCCGATGCTTTGTCGATATACGATGAAATGATAAAGACGCATGATAGTGTGTCTGTGATAGGCAGAAGCCTTGGCAGTGCCGTGGCGACTCACGTGGCTTATCAAAGAGCTGTGGATAGACTAGTGTTGATAACTCCGTTCGACAGTATTCAAAGTATAGCGCAAGAGCAGTTTCCAATTTATCCTATGGAGTTTATGTTAAAGGACAAACACGACTCGTATAGCAGAGTGAAAGCTATACGATCGGATACGTTAATCATAGTGGCACAGAACGATACAGTAGTTGAAATGCATCATACGCGACGGTTGATAGAGGGTTTCGATATACCCGTTTTGGTTCAAGTTGTTGAGGGGGCAGGGCACAATACAATATCTAATTCACAACAGTATGTTGAGGCTCTAGAAGCGTTTCTTTAAGGGCCCCTAATCTTCCTAAGATCCTCTAAGAGAGTTCAATACAAAAAACATCGGGCTGTGGCTCTCTATAATGACGCTTGTATTTCTACACCAAGTTTTTGATGAGGGATCAAAGACGAATTTAGTTATATTTCAAAACGAGGGGAAAAATGGACCTGAAGGAAATGTCCGATCAAGAAATATGTGATTTGGCAAAGCCGATTCTTTTGGATACGATTATTGGTGCGAACAATAAAGATTGGGAGCAATTTTCTAAACACATGCCGGAACGGGACGCATCAGACCTCGAAAGTAAGTTAGATGTAGAGCGTCAGTGGGATGAAGATGAATACTTAACAAAATTTACGGACAAACCCGAGTTCCTTGGAGTCCTCCGGAAAAAGGATTGTGTGGTGGTTTTGTGGAAATTAAGAACCTCAGTCAATGACGACGAATATCTCGAAAGACTGTATCTTGAGGTAAAGGATAATACGGTCTCCCAGATTGGTATCTGGACAGATTGAATGCTGTCGGATATACGGTACAGATAAGCCAGCCTGAATCTCGTTTGCCAGTTTCTATTTTATGACAATGCAGGTGCAATGATTCAAACTAAGCTTCTATGACTGAGTATTTTATAAAAGAACTTGCCGAAAGCGACTGGTTACAATACAAAGCCTTAAGACTGAGATCGCTGCAAGATTCTCCCGATTCATTCGGATCCACCTACGAACGAGAGTCAGCGTTTCAGACTGAACAATGGAAATCAAGGTTGAAAGTTCCTTCCTCAGCCCGTGATGCTGTAATGTTTGTTGCAGTGGTAGGAGGCACCTACGTTGGGCTTGTTTCTTGTGTCATAAACGGCACCGTTGTTCATAGCGCAACGTTATATCAAATGTGGGTTGCCCCTGAGTATAGAAAAGATGGTATCGGTAGGGCCTTGTTAGAAGACGCATGTAGATGGGCGATTGGACAGAATGTCCGATACCTGTCTTTATCTGTGAGCACCACCAATGTTGCGGCAATCTCCCTTTACACTAGTATTGGATTCGAACCGACAGGGGAAGTTGAATTGCTACGACCGGGTTCAGAGATAGAAAGCCAAACAATGAAGGCTTTGCTAGATTAGGCAGGTTCATAATGAGGCGCTGTAATCGCTGAATTTGTTATGGTTTACGATTCTATGCATTCTCCCGTTCACGAGAGGTTCTCAAAGTGAAGTCAATGCAAAATGCGGTTAAGAAACGATTTGATGAATATCCGGAAAATGCCCGGTCACGGCTTAAGGAGCTTAGGGGGATAGTCTTTAGTATTGCTGAAGAGTTAGAACTAGGCGATATAGACGAGTCGCTCAAATGGGGTGAGCCGAGCTACAGCGTTAAATCAGGAAGTCCGCTCAGGATGGATTGGAAGCTAAAGTCTCCAGCCCACTGTTTCCTCTATTTCAACTGTCAAACTAAGTTGGTTGATACTTATCGAGAGTTGTACGGTGACGTGCTGGAATTTCAGGGAAATAGAGCGATAGTATTGCCCTTGTCAAACCCGTGGCCAGAAGAGGCTGTCAAGCATTGTATAAAGCTGGCCTTGACTTATCAGCAGCGCAAACACTTACCTTTACTTGGGGCGTGAGGGTATCTAACAAATTGGGTGTGTTTTTTTGCTTAATAGGTAACTCTTTGAATAAACAGAATATCTTATAGGGCGTTATACTTTTTGTAGGCGAGGCGATATCAGGCCATCAAAACCTAGAGAAGAAATATGTCTAAAGAAATAGCCAGAGCTAGAACTAAAGAAATTGATAACGAGCAGAAAAAGCTTGAAAAGATATCGTTCCCATCGCAACTGCTGTTGTTTTGCGCTGTGATAGCAAACTTGTTTTCCGGGAGAGACGTGCTTCCTGAGATGCTGACAAGCGACACTCTAATTCATGTCCTGCTGGTGTTTGCGTGTGTGGGGATCGCTTGGACGTCGGTAAAATCATGGAAACTCAATCGAGAACGGAATGCTATTTTGAGTAAATATGGCATATGGTAAAGGCTGACTAGGAGTCGATGGTGGACTCAGTAAAACTACTGTCCAAGCAGTTGCGAAATGTTGGTCCCAAGCTGGCAGAGAAAATGGTTCTCGCAGGCATAGAGAGCCCAGAGCATTTGAGGCGCATTGGTTCTATTGAGGCGTTTCGCATGATGTATCCCGAAGGTGATGCATATGGTGATTTCAATGCAGCCTACCTGTATGCGCTTGAAGGTGCTATACGTGACTGTGACTGGTTGGACGTGCCAGAAACAGATAAATCAGCGTTTAAATCAATTGCGAAGGAACTTCAGGAGCAGCGTAAATAAAGTTATTTTGCCCTATGAAGAAAGAGCGACAGAAAGTGCGGTTAAAAAAAATCCAATCGGTCAAGGGTTGATCGATACACCATGCTTGTAGTATTTTTTATGTTTGAAGCTGAAATTTGACCAGAAATAATCACTTCTTATGTATGAGGAAATCATGCAAGAAAATCACAAAGAAGAAGAAAGAAATATTACCCGTCGAAGAGCGTCAAGAAGGCATCAGGGGCCTGGACATTGGCACGTTGAGAAGCGCTCAAACGTAATTATCTGCAGTAGTTGTGATGCCCGCATTCCAAAATGGAAAAACCCTAAGCATTGTCCCGATTGTGGTGCTGGAAGGTAGATGTCGCTGACATTAAGATATCATTAAGTCATGTATAAAATCTCGCCATATAAATCGGTTGGTACTGTCTCAAGGTACTCGAAGTAGCTTGCACCAATCACGCAATCATCGATTCCGCTTCCAAAAGAAGCCAATCACGAAATACTTGGTACTGGCGAATGCCTTCGGCTTGATTGCTGTACACGAGATAATATCCGTAGCCCTCTAAGCGTATATCAAAGGGTTCGCAGAGCGCCCCTTCAGATATCGTTGAATCTAATAAGGGGTTGGCAAGGGTCATACCGTGCCCGTCAATAGCAGACTGAACGCGCACATTGGGGTCTACTATCACAGGGCCAGTTGCTAATGGTTGTTCTAGGTTGGCTTTCTTTAACCATTCTGGCCAATAATCCGTACTTGCTTGATCTCGGAGCATTGTGTGATGCTTTATGTTGTTCAAAGAGCGCAAGCCGTGTTTACCGTTTAATAGTTCAGGCGAGCAAACTGCAATCATGGGCATCGAAAATAGTAAGTGTGCGTTGCTACCTGGCCATGATCCGTCTCCCCAACGGATAGCAACATCAGTGTCATCTACGTTGAAATCCGGGTCATTGACCGAGTGTTGCAAACGTATTGTGATATCCGGGTGGCTATTCAGGAATTTCCCAAGGCGTGGCGATAGCCACCGGGTTACGAAATAAGTACTCACCGAAACGGTCAGCGGTGTATTTTGCTTGGCAGGGGCAATACTGGATAGCGCCGAGTCGAGTTCCTGAAATTGCCTATGCGTTATTTGGAAAAGTGTCTGTCCTGCGCTGGTCAATTCCACGCTGCGTGTTTTACGCTTGAAAAGGGGAGTTGATAAAGCCTCTTCCAGCTTTTTTATCTGATAACTAATGGCTCCCGGAGACACAGAAAGCTCGTTTGCTGCATCTGCAAAACTTAACAGCCGGGCCGCCGATTCGAAGGCCTGAAGCGCTTTTAGAGAGGGTAGATGACTAAACATCCTCATAGACTAAATTATTTGATGCATAAGTGAAACAAATTCAGTTGTGTACGCTCGATTTTCGGTTGTAGACTTAAAAATCTACGGCATAGTGGCCTCCGGACCGTAGCGAAATTGCCCCACGCACTTGAGTTAAGCGAATGACTAAAAAAACGGCGAGTGAATCAGACACGGCGAGAAAAACATGGAATTTCACACCACCGGTACCTGTGGCCGTGTCCCCCTATTTTCGATGGCCACCTGATATACGCAGTATTGTTCGATGGATGATTAGCGGTTGGTTTCCTGTGTCGGAACGCTCTATTATTTTGCTATTCGCCATTGCGGCATCTGTCATTTTTGAGCCTCAGCTTTCCCAAACACAAACTTTAGCCCCGGGTTGGATTGCACATCTTCTAATTCGAAACCTGCTGCTCATGGGATTGGTCGCAGGTGGCTTGCATTGGTATTTTTATATTGCTCGTAAGCAAGGTGATGAGCGTCGTTACGATGCCAGGCCGTTTGCGAGTAACAGCCGACAATTCACTTTTAAGTCTCAGGTACATGACAACATGTTTTGGACGCTGGTGAGTGGGGTCTCCATTTGGACAGCCTATGAAGCTTTGATGTTGTGGGCCTTGGCGAATGGCTATGCACCTGCGTTGTCTATGCCTGAGCAGTGGCTCTGGTTAGTGTTACTCATTTTTTTACTACCGATGTGGGAGACAACGCATTTCTTTTTAATTCACCGACTCATTCATACTTCAAAGCTGTATCAGAGGGTGCATGCGCTTCATCATAGAAATACCAATGTCGGACCGTGGTCAGGTTTATCCATGCATCCCGTGGAGCATCTTATTTATCTAAGCACGGTGTTGATTCATTTCGTTATTCCGTCAACACCTTTACTTATTGCGTTTCATTTAATGTACTTCACGTTGTCTGCTGCCACTACGCACACTGGCTACCAAGGCATCGTGATTGGCGGTAAGTTGGTTTTGCCGTTGGGCACCTTTCATCATCAGCTTCACCATCGTTACTTTACCTGCAACTATGGCGGGCTGGAAATGCCATGGGATCAGTGGACTGGATCGTTTCACGACGGGACCGCTGAATCGCATCAGGCGTTTATGAATAAGCGAAAACAGAATGTTTAGACAAAGTGCTTTTGAGACTGCACACATAAATTGAGGTGGAAGTTCCACCTAGCTGTGCATGCTTGTGAGAAAGAGCCAAGACGGAATATTCAATAAACTGCCTGAGGGTATTTTCACAAGACTTAAGTGTTAAAAAGGTATGATATGGCGTTGTAGCACCGTATGTTCTGAATTAGGCTTCAGACCTCGGCTTTCCCGGATACCCTATCAATGTTTGGTCGGCAAACCTCAGCGTTGACTGAAGAAACTCGCGTCGCCACGTACTACGCAGTTTTTTTCTTGGCCATCGGTAGTGTCATGCCTTTTGTGGCCATCTGGTTTGAGTCCATCGGAATCTCAGCCTCTATGAGCGGGGTTATTCTCGCAGCGCCTCCATTTGCAATCGTACTGTTCAATATTGTGATTGGAAGTGCAGCTGACAGATTGAAGGACTGGCGTTCGGCGATCATCGCTTGCAATGCGATCGCACTGGTGGTCGGGGGCTGGTTGCTGTTCCGAGTAGAGCCTATACACGTTCTGGTTGTTTGGACCATATCCGGGCTATTTATCATCGCCAGCTCTCCCATAACGGACGCTGCCGCTTTAGATATGACACGTCGGCGTGGCAGTGATTATGGACGCATTCGGGCGTTAGGCTCTGTAGGGTTTGTCGTGGGCATCATTTTAGCCGGCGCCCTGTTTGATAAAATAGGCATGGGAGCGTTTGCCTGGATCATTTTGTTAACGGCAGCATTTCGTTTGCTTGCGGCTTATCTGTTGCCAACTTTTCGTGAGCGTCCACAGTCTCAGCACCAGGCCGCGACAGCCGATATCCATAAGAAGTCTGTTAACCAGAGGTTGTTTGGTGGTCTGATGGCCGGAATGGACCTGTTTCGACAACCTGGTATTTGTTCTGTGATTTTCGGGGCAGCACTACTCAACGCATCGCACAGTTTTAACAACGTCTACTCCGTTTTACATTGGGGGCAGTTGGGAATTTCCAACACGGTGTCTTCACTACTCTGGTCCGCAGGCGTTGTTGCTGAAATTGCCTTAATGTGGGGATTTACGGGAATTGCGAAAAAGGTATCTGCCAGGCACTGTCTACTATTGGCCTGTTTCACTTGTATAGTTCGCTGGTGCATAACGGGGATGGATCCAAGCGTTTGGGTGCTGTTTATACTGCAAACACTACACGCCATTACATTCGGGCTCACCTTCCTCGCATCCGTGAATTTTATTTCTAGAAGAGTTGATCCTAACCATGCGGCGCAAGCACAAAGTGTACTGGCTACTCTAACGACATTGTTTATGGCTATTGGAATTTGGTTGTCAGGCCAGTTTTACCAAAACTTTGGTGGCCAAACTTACTGGGCCATGGCTATTATGGCTCTACTGGGCGGTGCACTTGTGCTAAATAGCTATCGCACGAAGCTAAGCGATGTTGCCGCAGAGTATCGCTAGCGGTCCAGAGTAAAATTGAAGTATTCAACAGAGCGATAGTAAATAACAATGGCTGGATTTTCGTTTTCAGTATTGATCGGACTCACGTTAGGCCTAATGCTAACCGGCGCCATTGCGGGTGTTCTCGCCGGGCTTTTGGGAGTAGGTGGCGGCATCGTAATTGTCCCGGTCTTAATTGTCATCGTAGAGCTTTTTGACATACACGATAGTATTGCCATGTTGCTCGTAGTCGGCACATCGCTCGCCACTATTATTCCCACGTCGATCTCATCAGCTAGGGCCCACCGTAAACGCGGTGCCATCGATGTAGACATTTTGAAAGGCTGGATTCCAGCAGTTTTTATCGGTGCGTTAATAGGGGGCATCGCGTCTAAATATATTGGATCGGGTGGACTTACCCTTATCTTTGGAGTTGTGGCTCTGATTGTCTCGGTTAACTTGGCCATCAAGAAAACAATCACCCTAGCGTCTGCGCCGCCAGTATCACGCATCTCTCAAAGTGCAATCGCGCTACCCATAGGTTTTACATCCGCATTGATGGGAATTGGCGGGGGAACCTTATCGGTGCCAGTCTTATCCATGTTGTCCGTGCCAGTTCACAGGGCTGTGGCTACGGCGTCGGTTTTCGGTCTGGCCATCGCGTTGCCTGCCGTTTGCGGATTCATTTGGGCGGGTATTGGTGTTGAAGGCCGTCCACCGGGTTCTATAGGGTTTGTCAATCTGCCAGCAGCGGTTTTATTATTTTCCATGAGTGTTGTGACCGCACCCTACGGTGTTCGACTGGCTCATTCGTTGGAGCCTCGTAAGCTGAAAGTGGCGTTTGCAATTTTTTTAGGCCTTAGCGCTTTACGAATGTTGTGGAAGTATTTCGGGTAATTGCACTTGAAGCAGAATGATAACCTTCAGAATTGGGACGATACATTTTCCAAAAAAATGCGTGAGCTGGCAGCTGTTGATTCAGCACACGACTTCCTGCATTTTCAGCGAGTAGTTAATACAGCTAAGCGCTTGTGCAGGGAACACCAAGGTGATTTGAACATCGTCCTACCCGCAGCCTGGCTACACGATTTAGTATCGCTCCCTAAAGATCATCCTGATCGATCAAAAGCTTCTTATTTTTCTGCTCAGGCCGCCATAGATTACCTAAAATCGGTCGGCTACCCAGATAGTTTTTTGGATCCAATCTTCCACGCTATCGAAAGCCATAGTTTTAGTGCCAACATGGCGCCGCTAACACTTGAGGCGAAGATTGTTCAAGACGCGGATAGATTGGATGCGCTTGGTGCCATTGGCATATCACGATGTTTCGCCGTTGGCGGAATGCTAAACAGAGCTATATACAGTGGAGATGATCCCTTCTGTGAGCATCGAATTCCCGATGATTCCAGGTATACCATTGACCACTTCTTTAGCAAACTGTTTTCCATTGCGAAAACGCTTCAAACCGACTCTGGAAAGGCTGAGGGTGAAAAGCGTGTTCATGCTATGAAGGAGTATCTGCGACAGCTTGAAAGCGAAATATTTTGAGACTTTAGTAGGTATGCGTCGTATTCAGGTCTTAGGCCGCATCGCGCCGACTACTGATAATTTGAAGACCCCATCACATAAAAGCTGCGACCCAGACTGGTGTAATCAGTAAATAGGCGTAGCGTTTCAAAGTCTGTGCTTGTTCAGATCTCCATTTGGCGCCAACGGCAGCCGATACAGCCGTAACAGCGTTGGTGTGTGTCAGAAAATGCCCGAAAACACACCGTGTGGTTGCTCTATCGGGGCTATAGGGTTAGGCAAAATGGAAACTTACATACTTTTTGTTGATGACGAGCCGTCTATTTTAGGTGCCATAAAACGCGTATTTCGTCGTTCATCTTATACGGTGCTGACTGCAAACACTGCCGAAAAAGCATTAGAGCTTATACATTCAACCCCCATTTCAGTATTGGTCTCTGATTACACGATGCCGGGTCAAACCGGTGCAGAGCTTCTCGAAACCGCAAAAAAAGTACGACCAGATATGACTCGAATAATTTTAAGCGGAAATGGGGATCAGGAAGCGACGATTCAGTCGATAAACCGTGGAGCAGCAAGTCGGTTTTTGACAAAACCTTGGGACGATGCCGTTTTGTTGCAAGAAATTGATAAAGCGGTAGAAGAGTGGGAAGAATCGAAATTTCAGATGTCAGCCAGTCATGCAAAGGTTGGCTTGAAGTTTTTAAAGAAAAACGGTGCGACGCTCTCTGTTACCAAATGACTGTGTTTTGTACAGCCCGATGGCTGAATAGACTCAAATTTTTTAAATAAGACATCGGTGATAGACGAATAAGACGTGAGAATACAATGAAAAATCACATTCTTTTTGTTGATGATGAGCGATCAATTCTTAGCTCAATTAAGCGCGCATTTCGTAAAACACCGCTGAATATACTCACAACCGATTCAGTCGAAGAAGCGCTTGAACTGATCGAGAGTAAAACGATATCTGTGTTGGTGTCCGACTACACGATGCCGGGATCCACCGGCGCCGACCTGTTGGAGAAAGCGAAAGCTATCCGACCGGAAATGACTCGTATCATCCTTAGCGGAAACGGCGATCAGGAAGCTACAGTTGAGTCGATAAACCGTGGGGCTGCGAGCCGATTTCTGGCTAAGCCGTGGGATGATGCGCAGCTCATTAACGAAATAACCGATGCAGTCTCTGAATGGAAAAAAAGAGTTTTCCTGGATACTGAGAAAAACCTTCTAAATCACACATCTTTTTTAGAGATAGTGGACGGTAAGATATCCGCAAAATCTGCAGAGAACTATGCCTTAGCTTACTTTGGATTTCATGATTTTGAGAGAATTCAAGATCGAATTGGTCGTGTAAAAATCGTCGAATTCATGAAGCATATTGTTCCTGCCTCTATGAATGTAGATGCGTGTGTGGCCTTAGGTGCGTTGGATACTCATCGCTATTGTGCATTGGTCTCACTATCTGAAAGTTGTGTAGACGTTGAAAGCGAAGTAAGAGAACTGGTTGATCAATTTCCACTATCAACTGAGTTCGACGATCAAAAAATTAAATTTTCCTATGATATTGGCTTTGTAGCCGTTGACTCCGTAAATACTACAGCGTCTAGTTTGTTAGAGAAGTCGATTACTGCATATCGGCATTCCTGTGACCTCAATGGGCAGACTGTTATTGAATACAAAGCCTGCATGGATGAACGCAAAAACAGTTTAAATGCGTTAGAAAACGGATTGGATGCCGCGCTAAGCGACAATGAATTTGTTTTATATTATCAACCGAAAATCAATGCGAACGATGGCTCAGTACATGGTGCTGAGGCACTGATACGTTGGAATAGTAAAGAGCTTGGATTAGTGCAGCCAAACGACTTCATTCCAATAATCGAAAGAGACAAGGCAATAATTGACGTTGGGCAGTGGGTGCTAGGAGAAGCGGCTCAACAATGGATGAGTTGGTACGGGGTTTTAGACGAGAACTCCACTGTGTCCGTAAATGTATCCCCAAAGCAGCTGCAGGACAATACATTCATAAAGCGTCTTGAAACCGTACTTACGGAGACGGGTATCAAAGCATCCAATCTGGAGTTGGAGATTACCGAGAGCCTCATGATGGAGGATATCTGGAAAACTATAAGCATGTTGAAAGATATTAAGTCTTTAGGTGTCATGCTTTCGATTGATGATTTTGGGACTGGTTATTCGTCGTTAAGCCATTTGAGCTTAATGCCTGTTGATCTTCTTAAAATTGATCGCTCGTTTATATCGCCAATGTCTGAATCTAAAGAGTCGAGAAACCTTGTCAATAACCTGATTCGAATGGGACACGATCTAGGTGTAGAGATAGTTGCGGAAGGGGTAGAGGATGAAAACCAACTTAATATCCTCAAAGAATATGGCTGCGATTTTATTCAGGGGTATTACTACAGCCCACCTGTTCCAGCGGAAGAGTTTACTAAATTGGTTGGTCAGTTTGAAGTAAGCCGCGTTGAATCTGAGTTAGTGGGTTTCAGAGCTGCCGGTTAGCCTAAAAATAATTAAAAAAAGTGCTGAGGGGCATCCAGTCCCTAACTCTGCACAGAATAGATAAGGAGTTTTTATATCATGAGAAAGTCTGTTTTATTATTGGCCGCGGGAATGTTGCTGGGTACGAGCGTAGTTGCTCAGGCACAGGAATATACGTTTGGGATAGTGCCGCAGCAATCTTCAAAGAAATTAGCGCGATTATGGGGACCCATACTAAAACAACTGAGTGAGGAGACTGGTTTAACCATAAAGTTTGCGACCGCAAAAGATATTCCTACTTTTGAAAAACGATTGGCAGCTGGCGAATACGATTTTTCGTATATGAATCCTTATCACTTTACCGTTTATAACCAGTCTCCCGGATATATTGCCTTGGCTAAACAGCGTAACAAGGAAATCAAAGGAATCATTGTTGTTAAGAAGGATAGTGAATACGAGACACTGAAAGATCTTGATGGAAAAACTCTTGCCTTTCCGTCACCGGCCGCATTTGCCGCGACTATTCTGTCTCAAGCCGAGTTAAATAAACAAGATATTGAATTCTCACCTAAGTATGTTTCTTCACACGACTCTGTATACCTATCTGTTGCTCGTGGTCTGCTACCTGCGGGTGGCGGGATTGTCCGTACATTCAATAATATCGATCCAGCCGTCCGAGATAAATTGAAAATATTCTGGACCTCTGACGGTTTTACACCGCATGCGTTTGCGGCCCACCCAGAAGTACCTGAGCAGGACCGAGAACTCGTTGCTAATGCTTTAGCGGGTTTGGAAGGTAGTGACTCTGGGGTTGAGCTTTTGAAAAGTTTAAATTTTAAAGGCATTCAAAGCGCTGAAGATAAAGACTGGGATGATGTGCGCAAGCTTCAAATCACAGCGCTGGATGACTAAGAAAAAGCATAACTAACTATTCACTATGTCTCTTCGTTTTAAAACTATTATTGGGGTGGCGTTGATCGAGGCGATTTTGCTTGCCTTGCTCATCGTCACCGTCATGGGTTTTATGCGTGAAAACGCACATGAAGAGCTCACAAAGCGAGCCTCTACTACCGTCAAACTGTTCGCATCCACCGCTAAGGACCCCGTCTTGTCCTACGACCTAGCATCTTTGGATACTTTTAGTAGGGAGCTTGCCAGTAATCCGGATATTGCCTATGTGAGAATTCGAGAGACAGGTGGAACGATTTTGAGTACCACTGAAGTCGATAGTAAAGCCGAAAAGCCATTTGTTGAAGACACTGATTTAGCCGATGTGGACGATGGTGTTTTTGATGCCTCAGCGAGTATCTCCGAAGGTGGCATCGAATACGCTCGCGTAGAGCTGGGTATTAACACCAGTAGCATCAATTATAAGATAGAGCAGGCTAGGCAACTGACTACATTCATAGCGGTTGTAGAAATGACGCTTGTAGCATTGTTCTCCTTGTTGTTAGGAAACTACCTAACTAAAAACCTGGGCGGGTTAAGGTCGGCTGCCAAGTCTATTTCTGAGGGTGATTATTCAAGGCAGCTGGTTGTTAAAAGTCGCGATGAGATTGGTGAGGCGCTCATAGCGTTTAACCACATGTCCACAGCACTTAGAGAAACAGAGGCTGCCAGAAACGAGTTTGAAAAAGAACTGATTGATCTGAATCATTCTCTAGAAGATCATGTCGAACGTAGAACCGAAAAAATAAATGCGCAGATGCTTGAGCTACAAGCTGCAAATCAGACCATTGCCGATACGCAAGCGAAGCTGCTACAGTCAGAAAAATTGGCCTCTTTGGGACAACTCTCTGCGGGGATAGCTCATGAGATCAATAACCCCATTGCATTCATCCACAGTAACGTAAAATCACTGTCGGAATACGTCGACGTTTATCAAAGTCTTCTCAAGTTATTTCAGAGCAGTAGGGATGTTGATCAAGAAGAGCTCGCTGCTCTGATGACAAAAATAGCCGAGCTGGAAGAAGAGGAAGATATCGAGTTTATCAATGAAGATATTAACTCCTTATTGGGCGATACCATAGACGGCGCCTTAAGAGTAAAAGAGATCGTCAAAGGGCTGCAAGAGTTCTCTCACATCAACGGTGATGAGAAAACAGCGTGTGATATCAACAGCTGTCTAGAATCGACTCTGAAGATTGTTAAAAACGATTTTAAAAATCGTTGTGAGGTGGTTTCAGATTTTGACGAGATTCCTCTAGTTCATGCTAATCAAGGAGAAATCAACCAAGTACTGTTAAACCTATTGGTCAATGCCGGCCATGCGGTTGAAATTGGCGGACATGTTCAACTAAAGACGCGAGTAATTGAAGGATATGTTGTTATATCGATTCAAGACGATGGCTATGGCATTGAACAGGAAAACTTAGACAAAATATTCGACCCCTTCTTTACGACAAAAGAAGTTGGGGTTGGGACAGGCTTAGGGCTTTCTATTTCCTACGGCATTATAAAAGATCACGGTGGAACAATTACTGTAAATTCTGAAATCGGGCAGGGGACCACGTTTGAAATACGCTTACCTGCTATCGAGATGATTCTACAACAAGAGGCTGCATAACTGCTTGCTCGGTCCTAGTCGTATATCTAAGTAGATCAGATGGCGTGACATAGAAAATCTAACAGTTCATAATCACCTTATGGATAAGGTATTCGTAGATCCGCCCATCGCAGAAATATTAAGCCTGCTCACTTCACAGGGTCTTACAACTGAAGATCTCTCCGAGCGAGGAGAAATGTGTTTCTTCGGCTTCGGCCAACCGGGGTGTGTGAGAGGTGTCGTAGGCTTGGAAGTTCACGGGCGTTTCGGGTTACTACGTTCATTAGCAGTTTCCAAAGACTTTCAGCGGAAAGGAACGGCAACGATTTTGGTAAATACCTTGGAAATCCATGCGCACAAGGTTGGGATAACTGAACTCTACCTCTTAACTGAAACCGCACAAATCTATTTTTCACATCGTGGATTTTCGGTTATTCCACGCGAATTAGTACCAAGAGAAATTAGAGAAACTCATCAGTTTTCCTCACTCTGTCCGGATAGTGCTACTTTAATGCGAAAGCGCTTATAGGTTTTATTAAGGAGCTACGTTGGAGAAAGACGAAAACCAAGCAACATTGCATCTAGTTTGTGGAAAGATGGCCTCCGGAAAATCCACGTTTGCGAACGAGCTGGCTGAGAAGATGCACCTCATTTGCCTTAGTGAAGATGATCTTCTGGCTAATCTCTATCCGGGCGAGATTACGGATCTGCCTGCCTATATTGAAAAGTCTGGCAAACTAAAAGCTGGCCTAAAGGCTGTCATCGTTCAACTATTGCGCAACGGTATTTCCGTCGTATTAGATTTTCCCGCGAATACGGTAAAACAGCGCCAATGGTTGGTGGGTCTTGCAATCGAATCAGATGCTTTGCATGTTTTGCATTTTATCGATCAGCCTGATGACGTGTGCAAAATTCAATTAAAAAAACGAGCTGCAGAAAACCCGGATAGGGCGGCTACTGATACAGAAGAAATGTTTGATGCTGTAACGCCGTACTTTGTGGCACCGGGTACCGATGAAAATATAAACGTTAAGTGGGTGACCAAGACTGATTGAGGGCGGTTACTACTTAAAAGCTTGTCGTTCTAAATATCTTGTAGTCCTACTACCTCCAACGTGAAGGCAGTAGGACACAGCAGTCTACTTCGCCATTCTAGTTATTCCAAACGCGAATAACGTGTCTGGTCTTTTCCTCTGGTGTTTGTTCTGTGTCTGCAAATGCTTCGCGGGCATGCAGTACCGTCCAATTGTTCAAGTACTGAAATTGACCACCAGACATTTCAAAACGAATATCAGGCTGTTCTGAGATTACCGTTTTCATGGTGTTCAATGCGGCGTCCAGATTAGCCGGCAGCTCTTCACCTTTAACACGGTAGCCGTTTCTTACATAGCTGTCGTAGTACCGCGATACGAACTGATTGTCATAGGACTCGAACATAGGGTTCATTAAGAATCCAGGTTCGTCTTTAGCATGTTCACCCTGCATGTCCCAGGGGCTGCTGACTAGAAGTGTCTTTAAGTGTTCAGGATGAGACTCGACCATCGCCTTATAGGCGCTCAACATACTGGTGATCTTACTCCCGCCGCCGGATTGGGCATTTCGTACACAATACAAACCCACGTATTTAGCAGGAACTCTGTGCCAGCCGCCGTCGGTATGGTACGGCTGAGCATGGTTCGTTATGGACTTACGAACTTTTTCAGGATTCTTTGGGTTTGTGTTCTTGACGTCGTACAGCGTTAGGCCTGCGAAGTTCTGTGCCATGAGTGGGCCGACAAACGAGGAGAACATGCCGCAGACTCGTCTGTTGTCGAGTTCGTGGTACCGCTCAGATGGAATACGGTCGACGATTACAGCACCCAGTGCATTACTGTCTAACCGTTGCAGTAGTTGCTCGGAAAATTCCACACAATGCTTAAAGTGCTCACGGTTGGATGTATCAGGTATTTCTACATCACCTGTTCGTGCTAGCGCTTTATCGAATTCATCGATGCAAGCATCGGGTAAGTTCAGAAGTAATGTATCCGCGGAGAGTGATTCGCTGTGCCAAGCATTTAAATGTGGCTCGGAAATATACCCACTAAGTGCCGAGATGTCTGAAGCGCTGTTGTCTAAATCAGTTTTTATGCTCATATTTATTTACCTGGTTAATAATCTGTATCCACTCAGTACCAGCAATAGGCTAATAAAGTACTTAAATGTTTTAGGAGATAAACTGGTGTGAACTTTCCCGCCGATCAAAAGCCCGATAGCCGCGGCGGGTAACCAGTACAGTAATGTTTTCATTTGAAGTAATCCGATTAGTCCGATTACAACAAATCCAATTATTCTGATACTGCCGTCTATAAAAAAGTAAGTTGCAAAGCTCGCACGCGTCTGCGTCTTATCCAAGCCGCGTAAGTTCAGGTAGATCATGTAGAAGGGGCCACCCGTTCCGAATAGCGTGCCGACTAAACCTCCAAAAAAACCGATGGGTGCTGACCAAATTTTGCTTCCTTTAAGATCGGGTAGGGGAAGCAGCTGATAGATCGCGAAAATAACAATAAACACCGCCATTGCACTGGTGAGCAAGTTGATATCTATGGAGTTGAATGCGTATAACGCTGACAAGCATCCGATGAGCGTAAACGGAAGCAATGGCAGGATTTCAGGCCAAGCGATAGAAGAGCGGTTTTTCACGCCCTGTGCTGCTGATCCCATAAAATCCAAGATAACCACAAGTGGTACCACTAAGGTCAATGGATGTACGAGTGTTAGTAAAGGAATGGCAATCAACCCGGAGCCAAAACCCGATATACCTCTGACAAGGTAGGCTACAAACAGTACGACTCCTGTGTAGGCAATCGATCCAAGCTCCGTTGGTATCATGGTTCTGTTGACTAATAATCGGGTGGCGAGAATATTATCGTGTTTTTAATGGTGATGTGATTGAAATGAAGTAATAATCAACTGCTGTGAAACTAAGACTATGAAAAAGCACTTTTTAATGCCGGTTGCTCTTACTGAGGGCACCAGTCTAGTCAAAACACGTCAAGAAATTAACGCTGATGTAACCTTAAAAATGTATCCTCGTAAATTTTTTGATTGATGTCACGGCCAATGGCCTCAATTGTCGCTGAAGGTGAGTGCTAAAAGCGCCAGACTAAAGTGGCCGCCTTTAGAAAGGATTACTTTTTTAGTAAGAAGCACTTATAACTAAGTCATAGTGCATTAGAGACATCTCTAATTAAAATTGAATAGCTGAATAGAATCGGAAATGCGCTGGGTCAATATAATGTCTTCCGTTGCAGTTCCATTGCGTTCGCCCTAAACCTTTCAGTGAAGCTCAACTGGAGCGTAGTGGGCTAACTACACGCAGCTTCGCCTATCTTGACACACGCGATTGTTCCACCCGTTCAACAAAGTCTGCTTAAGCAAGCACTTATAAATTACTTGTTAGCAGAAATCACATGATAAAGCGTCATTAGCGGGCTGATATGTACCAGTGGAAAGGTATCCCCAACGAACAGTTTCTTCACCTAAACGCAAACTGTGATTAAATAATTTTTTGACAATCATGTAGCAAGCATATGGTCGATCAAGTCAATCTTCCGTTGATACTGTTGGCAGCATTAGTTTCCACCGCCAGTCCCGGGCCTGCCACGCTGGCTATTGCGGGGGCGTCCATGAGTAATGGGCGTCGAAACGGTTTGGCGATGGCTGCTGGAATAACGACAGGCTCATGGCTATGGTCCGTATCGGCCGCAATGGGGCTTGGAGCCATCATGTTGGCTAATGCTTGGGCGTTTGAAGTTATTCGTTACATGGGTGCCTGCTATCTCTTGTATCTGGCATTTCGATCAGCACGTTCGGCATTTGTCGGGTCTTCTAGCGTGGAAATTTCCGGCCGGGTGCAATCGACAAAGTCAGCTTACTTTCACGGACTGGGGCTGCATATAACGAATCCCAAGGCTATCCTGTTTTTTGGGGCGCTTTTTTCAATTGGGATGCCGGCGGGTGCCTCGGGTAGCACTTTGGCTTTAGTTATCGTGGCTGTAGGGCTTCAGAGTTGTCTGGTCTTTCATTCCTATGCCATTTTATTTTCGAACAGCTCGATGTCTAGACGCTACACCCGGCTGCAAAAATGGTTTGACTGCGCGTTTGCAGTTGCATTTGGAGTGGCGGGTATCAAGGTTCTTACGACGCGAATTTCATGAAGGGAAATACGATGAAACTTAAACTAAACGCGGTGCATAAGTCTGTTCAGTCGTTTGCTCTATTAGCTTTACTGCTCTCCGTTTTAAGCCTTCAGACTATTAACGCAGCTCAGGCAGAAGACACAGCAAGCACTGACTCATGGCAACAAGTTAATGAGGGTAAAGCCATTATCATTATGAGACATGCTTTAGCTCCTGGTATTGGTGACCCTGCAGAATTCAATATTGATCAATGTGAAACTCAGCGAAACTTATCGGATGTTGGTAGAGCACAAGCTAAAAATATTGGCAATGTGCTTCGTGAAAATGGTGTAGAAAAAGCCGATATCTTGAGTAGTCAATGGTGTCGTTGTGTTGAAACCGCAGTACTACTGAATTTTGGAGAGCCTGTTGAGTTTCCAGTTATAAATTCGTTTTTCCAAGATAGGAGTACAGAGCCTGCACAAACCTCTGCGCTTCGTCAGCACATAAAGGACTGGATTAGCGATGGAGATGAAACGGTTCGGGTTTTAGTTTCACATCAGGTCAACATCAGTGCGCTGACCAGCACCTACGCTAATTCTGGCGATATGCTGATTGTGACGATGAAAAATAATGAAATAGTCGTCTTAGATCAGATTCAAACTCAGTAACTGAAGATTCCAATGTCTGATACCACTCGTCCATCGATCAAACAACTCGTAGAGCACTGGAAGCTAGAGCCGATGGGTACAGAAAATGTTCTGTTCACACAAACCTACCAGTCTGCTGTTGCCACTGCCGAAGGCAGGCCTCAATACACCGCCATCATTGCACTCATGACGCGCGATGCCGGCTCATTCTCCGATATGCATAGACTGGCTAGCGATGAGCTTTGGCATTTTTATCTGGGTGACCCTATCGAGCTTCTACTGCTTCACCCTGATGGGCGTCATGAACTCATTGTCTTGGGTCAAAATGTGCTTTTTAGTGAAAAGTTGCAACATCTAGTGCCTGCGGGTACTTGGATGGGGGCCCGCGTCAAACCCGGAGGGGAGTACAGTGTTTTTGGAAATACCATGGCACCGGGTTTTACTGAAAACGACTTTGAGTTGGGAGACAGAGACGCCCTTAGCCAACAGTGGCCACAGCACAGCGACCTAATAGTCGCTCTAACTCGAACACCCTAACCCCTCCGTAGGGCAGTCCACTTTTAGAAAGAATGTCCGTGCGCATCTTCAGGGCGTGAGATTTAAAAGTTGATACGGATAACGATCTAGATATTTGCGAATCAGAATATCTATCTATCAATAGGTAGATATGCTATCTTCTTTCCTGGAGGTCGCGTCGATATTTGTCATTTGGCAAAACGCGACCCGGAAAAATATGTTTCAAACCGCGATATAGAGAGAGTTAAGCATGATCGGATATACAACTATAGGTACGAAAAACCTTGAAAAAGCGCTGAGCTTTTATGACGCCTTGCTCGAGCTGGTTAATGGTAAACAGCTGATGGGCCTGGATCGAATAAAGTTCTACGGAACTGATGCGGGCGGGGCTATGCTTGCTGTCTGCACTCCGGCAGACGAGTCAGATCACCAGTGTGGTAACGGTCAAATGGTAGCCATACCCGGAGGCTCTCCTGAGGGGGCTGACGCGCTGTATGCAAAAGCCATTGAACTTGGCGCCACGGATGAAGGGGCACCCGGACAACGGTTTCCGTTTTTCTACGGCGGCTATGTGAGAGATCCCGATGGAAACAAACTCTGCTTCTTTCACATGACCCCGGCATAGTTACGTACAACTCGGTTAAGCACTGATATGCTTAGAGCGTCGCCGCAAAAATTTGGATGTCGGCGCTTTAAGCCTTATCAGTCAACTTTACCTCACGAGTTTTTGTATCTGTTATGAGTACAATTAATGTTCGCCAAGCCGTCAAATCAGATGCAGAAACTATCCATCGTTTTATTATGGAGCTCGCCATATACGAAAAGGCTGAGCATGAAGTTAAGTCAACCGTTGCGGACATTGAAGCTACCCTGTTCACAGACGGTTGCACAGCACATGCCCTAATCTGCGAGCTGGATGCTGAACCGGTGGGCATGGCGGTCTACTTTTTTAACTATTCAACGTGGCTTGGTCAAAATGGTATTTATCTAGAGGATCTATACGTATCCCCTAATAATCGCGGCCATGGTTTAGGCAAAAAGTTAATGGCCGGGCTCGCCCGTATTGCTGTAGAAAAGAATTGCGGTCGAATGGACTGGAGTGTGCTGGATTGGAATCAACCCGCCATTGATGTCTACGATGCGATTGGTGCGAAACCGCAGTCTGAGTGGATAGGGTATAGGCTCTCCGGCACAGCTCTTAATGACTTGGCAGCAACAGAGTGAGCGAAATGCGTGAATATCATGGCTCATGCCATTGTGGAAACGTGAAGTTTCTTTTGAACACGACCATTTCGGAATTTACAACTTGCGATTGCTCGTTGTGTGTAAAGAAAAACGCACATATGCTTAAAGTGCATGAGTCTGAGTTCACGCTTCAATCAGATTGGGATACTGTTTCGGAATACCAGTGGAACACTCGAGTTGCCAGACATTATTTCTGCAAACGTTGTGGCATTTATACATTTCATCGTAAACGTTCAGCGCCTGAGTTTTTTGGTATCAATGTTTACTGTATCGACAATTTGGATGCTTCATCCATAAACACGGTTGCGACGGAAGGGGCCAACATGACTATCGAATGCACAGAGCCAAGAGATGTTTGGCCCGGTCCTGTCAGGTAGAAACGATATGTATAATTTTCATACTGTTGATGTTTTTACATCGCGCAAATTTACCGGAAACTCTTTAGCGATAGTTGAGCAAGCAGACGATCTAACTGATTCGCAAATGCAGACTTTGGCCCGCGAATTTAATTTGCCGGAAACTATTTTCATTCAACGCCCTGATAGTCCAGCCAATACAGCCAAAGTAAGAATTTTTTTGCCATTAAAAGAAATTCCTTTTGCAGGCCATCCCACTATTGGTTGTGCGATTTTTATCGCCCAGAAAATATACGGCGCGGAAGGTGATTTTGAAACCGAGGTAAGGCTTGAGGAACAAGCAGGTCTTGTTCCCGTGATGGTTGAGCGGAAATCAGGGGAGATAAGAGCTCAACTCACTGCACCAGTTGTTCCGTATCCTGTCGACGCGCCCGCTAGCGAAGGGCAGCTTGTTCTTGACGTAAAAAATGCAGCAGCAGCTTATGGCTTGGAAGAGGCTGACGTTCTGAAGGAACCGATGGGGCCGTCAGCTCATGCTGGTGGACCCACGTTCATTTTTATACCCGTAGCCAGCCGTGAAGCTTTGTCTCGGGCCCGTGCTTGCGAACCGCTTTGCACAACGCTGCCTCAGTTGTATGGAGGGACTGGCGGATATCTTTATTGCATCGATTCAGATAGCCGTGTTATCCACGCCAGAATGTTTGCGCCAAGTGGTGGTATTCCTGAAGACCCTGCGACAGGCTCAGCCATTGCTTTGTTGGCGTCACAACTCAATGTTTCCGGCTTGCTCCATGAAGGCTCACAGACATTTGAAATACAGCAAGGCTACGACATGGGCAGACCCAGTCAGATTCAATTGGAAATTGATGTGGCTGGCACGCGTTTGGAAGCCGTGCGTGTTTCCGGTACCAGTGTTCCTATCAGCCAAGGTCAAATAGTTGTTCCTGACAACAATTAAGACGCATGGCCGGCTTGCTCCAATGCTTATCTGAAGAATCCGTGTAGTTTTAATATGAGCCTTAAGGTGCCTTCAACATACAGTGGATCAATAGATTGGGTAGAAGTGTATAGACAGCACTATTCAATTGACACGATCGAAACCCGACTGTCCGGGTACAAAAAAACGCTGTTCCGCTAACTGCAGAATAGTCATTTTTTGCTCAAACTTACGGATATAATCTGTGCCAATGGACGCACATGATCAAATTTCTGTTATCGAGGCATTGGCTTGTTTAGGGGATCTACCCCTCAACCAATTGTCTGAATTGATCAAGCGGCTTGAGTCCAAACGTATAGCGGCTCAGCAGCCGGTATATTCAAAAGGAGACGATGCGGATTGGGTCTATTTCGTCGGTTCTGGACGCTTAGCCAGATTTGATGAAGAAACCTACCAGGGCCAGCTTTCTCGAGGTGATATGGCCGGGTGGGACAGCTTTTATCACCAGTGCCCACGTGATCACACTCTGTTAGCGCAAAATGACTGTTTCGTTTACGGCCTTGACAGGCAAAATCTGCAAGAACTGATTAAGGATGTGCCGGAAATACTCGCTGGATTTCTCAGCGCGGCCACGCCTGTTCCGACAACAGGTAAGCCTGCATCGAATGTGGCCGTCAATCGGCAGATCGGCGTTTTTATGTTCGAGGATTTGGAATCGGTCAGCGAACTCGTTACGCAAAAATTTATGCAGAGCTATTCCGATAATCCTCGAGTGGCCAGTTTTAATTGCGAGGCTTTTTGCCAATTGGCAGGTATTGGTCAAGCGTATGAGAATCTGTCCGGTCACTTAGCGGCCGATGTATTTGCTCATTTGGAGAGCGATCACGACACTGTTGTCTATTTAGCGAACGCTCATGAGCCGCAAACCTGGATGGATAAAATTGTGCACCAGGTGGACACGCTAGTCGTCATTGTTAAAGATGGAACAAGCGCATTACCTGCGTGGTTTGAAAACCTGCTTAAAGCAACAGGCAAGCGACCAGGCCTTGTCGTGCTGCGCACAGGATCGGCTGAATTCGGTCAATCGTCCAGAGCGCTTTGGAATGTGTTCGAACCGGAATGGCACTACCGCTTGCACATTGATGATACTCGTCGATGGGCATCGGTTGGTCGAATGGCGCAGGGGCGGGCTATTAACCTCGTGCTTTCCGGCGGCGGTTGTCTGGGCGCCATCCATTGTGGAATTTTGCAAGCTTTAAATGACGGTAATTTTCCCATCGACACCATTGGCGGAACTTCGGCCGGGGCCGGAGTTGCGATTGGCTATGCGCTTGGTGATACGACTGAAGAAATTTCCAGAAAATTTCGTTATGCGTTTACTGAGCAGAAGCCGTTTAGCGCTTACACGCTACCGTTCTACGGATTGCTCAGCCCTAAGAAGCTAGATCGTGTTCTGAAGGAAATCTCTGAAGATCGCTGGTTGGAGGAGAGTCATATACCGATTCATGCAACCGTTACAAATCTCACCCAATCCACTGCGGAAGTGCTGACAACCGGGCCAGCCTGGGAAGCCATGCGGATGTCGGGATCATTACCAGGGATATTGCCGCCGTTCATCCGAAACGGCTATTCCTACATAGACGGTGGGGTAATGAACAATTTTCCGATCTCAGTCGCTAAGCAGAAGTACGGAGGACGCTTCGTCGGTGTGACGTTTAAAATCCCCAGTGATGACCTCATACAGTGTCGTTACGAGGACCGCCCAAATTCGTTTCAGGCCGTGTTGTCTAAGCTCAATCTAGCGAAAGCAAACGACTACCCCGGTTTGGGAGGGGTTTTGGCAAATTCCCTAATGCTAAGCAACTCCTCTGTTCTTAAGGACGCGATCAACCGTGTTGACTTGCTCCTGCATCCGCCGGTGCCTCATAACGTCGGTGTGACCTCGTTTGAGCGTTTTGACGAACTTTACGAAATAGGTGTAGAGTACGGACGTCAGTATATCGCTGACCTAAAAAAGTCCGGATCCGCGGACGATTGGATCGATTTTTAACGGCAACTCTAGGTAATCAGGTAGCAACTGACGATGGCACTAGGAATTGAAAAGCATGTCAGTAACGGCGTTACGACTCTCAAACTTACTGGAGACTTAGACACCGCTACAGCCGGTCAGTTGGAAAGTACCGTTAAGGAAATTATCGCCGGTGAGCGCCCTGGCATCGTCTTTGACATGGGCGGAATATCGTATGTGTCGAGTTTCGGGTTGCGCGTGATCGTCTACACCTCCAAAGCTATGCGTGCTCACGGCGATCGGTTTGCCATGCACAGTATCCAGCAGGACGTGATGGAGATTCTAAACATCAGTGGGCTTAACCGATTGCTCAAGGTCGTTGAGACTCAAGATGATGCTATTGCCTTAATCGACTGATCCCGGAGTATCTTCGATGACTGCGGCCGAAAAATCGATAAGCAATTCTATAGAAAAACTGGAAGAGCTGGTCAGCTGGTTGACCCAATGGCTTTCAGACCATGAGGTTTCCGGCTCCATTGCGTACAAGCTACGTTTTGCGATGGAAGAAATCACCACTAACGCGGTGTATTACGGATTCCCGACCGGAACGAGCGGGACTGTCACTGTGCGTATTCATGAAGAAGTACGCCATGAGAAGTATCGTTTAGACATTCTTGACGATGGAGAGGCTTTTAATCCTCTAGAGGAGGCGCCTGAAGCCGACCCAACATTGGAACTCGACGATCGTGAATTAGGTGGTTTGGGAGTTTTTCTGGTTAAAAATCTCAGTGAAGATTGCAGTTATAAGCGTGAGAATGGATGGAATCATTTGACCATCGTTATCGATGCGGAATCAGCTTAGTCGTTGTATTTTTGGCTGCGTATTTGGGTAGATATCAATGATGGAATTGAAATAATGTACACACTCCTACGGTCGGGAAAAGCTGCTCTAATGGCTGCTATGGCACTTGCAGCCTTATCGGCAAACGCCGAAACAAAAATAGGTGCACCATTTGCTCTCTCAGGCTCGGTTGCGGCATTAGCCGCTGATATGAAAGCCGGTGCTGCGCTCGCAGCTACGCACGTAAACGCACAGGGTGGAGTGCTGGGTGAGAACTACGAGTTGCTATACAGGGATTCCGCGTGTGAGCCTGGTAAAGCCGTTGAGGTCGTTAAATCGCTGATTGAAGAAGACGGTGTCAGTGCGCTCGTTGGCCCTGTGTGTTCTGGGGCCACACTCAGGCAGGCGCAATCTGTCTCTATTCCGGCGGGAGTGGTTACCCTTTCGGTGGCCTCAGCATCTCATCTCATCACCAATTTGCGCGATCGGGATTTAGTTTTTAGAACAGCCCTATCGGACTCCTATAAGGGTGAGGCGATGGCCGCCTATGTTTTCGAGCAAGGTGTCTCGTCTTTATCGGTGAGTTTTGCCAGCGATGCGTACAATACAAGCTTGGCAAAAGTTTTTACACAAGCTTTTGAAAAGCTTGGTGGGGAGGTTGTCATCAATCAGGTTCATCAGCCTGAGAAATCTGATTACAAACGAGAGGTTGACGCCTTGGCAGGTGGCTCAGAAAATCTAGCCTTGTTTGCTTACTACGGCTCGAGTGGCACCCAGCTCTTGAAAGATGCTGCTGTGGGCGGAAAAATAACAACGGTATTCGGATCAGATGGCCTATTGTCGCAAGAACTTATCGATACTATCGACGCGGCGTTGTTGTCTGGTATTAGTATTTTAACCACTTCAGCAGATGAATCACGTCAGTCATTCAAGATATGGCAATCACTAGCGGATGAAGCCGGTATACCTGCTTCGGGACCTTTCGTTGCAAACTCCTACGACGCAGCCTTTATGATGGCTTTAGCGATTGAGGCAGTGCAATCGTCAAACCGCGACATGATATCTGAAGGCTTACGCCAGATATCCGGGCCGGAGGGAGAGGTCATTTATCCCGGAGAATTTGCCAAAGCAGCAGCCATTTTGAAATCGGGTGGTAGCGTCAACTATGAAGGAGCTTCTGGCACAGTGGACTTTGATGCCAAAGGGGATATTGCCGGTTTCGTTAGTATTAACAAAGTCGTCGATGGGCAGTGGGTTGCACAACTGATGACGTCTCAATAAGTCTGCGCAAGGGCTTACGATGTCGTTTTTCAAGCGTTTGTGGTTCAGGGCAGGAGTTCAGCTGAAATTTTTGCTGATCATCGTGCCTCTTATGCTTGCACTTACCCTGCTGGGTGTTGCGCTTGTTCAGTTAAAGGCGAGTGAAACAGCCACTCAACGTGCAATTACACAATTTGACAAAGTGGGCATCAGCGCGTCAGATGCGCTGGCTGTAGAATTTTGGAACTACAACGTCACGCAGGCTCAAGCGATCTTAGAAGCACTCTTGTTAATTCCTGATGTGCTTAGCGTCGCCACAGTTGAGATTGCAGACAATACGCCGGTTGAAAACAGCGGGTTCATGTTCAGCTTTGAAGTACCCAAAGAGAACATATCGGTCGGAGTGCTCGAGGATACAAAAGCGATTCAATCTGCTGCCTTTGACATCGTGAACAACAAAGGTACCGCGGAGGCTGAAGTTATCGGGCAACTCACCATCGAGTACAGTTTGCATAGTCTGCTGGCGAAAAACCGATCTGATTTATACCGTACGCTTCTTGCCTCTTTACCCATAGCCTTAGCGCTTATTATTGGAACCACAGTCGCACTTAACAGGCTTATCTTAAAGCCCATTTCTGCGGTGACCAAAAGCTCCTTGGCCGGTTATAACAATCTCTCACCAGATTATGAATATGAACCTGTCCAGTGGGATTCCGGGGATCAGCTAGGCGTATTGGTCTCCTCTTTTAATGAATTGCGCGAACGGCAAATTCAAAACACGCGACAGCTAGAGCAAGAACAAAAAGCATTGGCGCAGCACGCAATAGAAATGGAGGAGCTGTCCACAGTTGCGCAGGATGCGAGAGATGAGGCAGTCGCCGCAAATGCCGCTAAATCCAGGTTTTTAGCCGTCATGAGTCATGAGCTTAGAACACCGTTAAATACCATCATCGGCTTGAGCGAAACCATAGAAAAAAACTACGACAGGCTTAGTGACGACAAACGAAAAAGCAGTTTAGGGCGAATAAAATCAGCTGGCCGGCATCTATTATCTATGATCAATGAGATTCTAGATTTGTCGAAAATCGAAGCTGGAAAAATGGAGCTTGAACTTGCTGAGAGCTCCATTCAGGACATATTGGCCGATTCTGTATCTATGTCTGAATCACTTACGACCGATAACAAGAATAAACTTTCGCTCGATGTCGCGTCCGACTTACATACTGCGTGGGTAGACGGTCGGCGAGTGAAACAAATTATGCTCAACTTAATATCTAACGCCACGAAGTTTACAAAAGACGACGACATACAAATCGTTGCACGGAACGCATCCGACTCTACTATCCAAATCTCGGTAGAAGATCACGGTATCGGTATTCGTGAAGAGCAGCAGGAAAAATTATTCCAAGACTTTCAACAAGCAGAAAACTCTACGGCGAGAAAGTACGGTGGTACCGGTCTAGGCTTGTCTATAAGTCGTAAGCTTGCCAGAGCTATGGGAGGAGACATCACTTTGTGGTCAGAGAGTGGGGTCGGCACGCGTTTTACGGTAGTTCTTCCAGCCTTCTCCGGTCAGACCAACGACTCTAAAGCCCACAAGGTTTTATAAGACTATGGACAGTGATATGCCCGCCTATAAAATTCTGATTGTTGATGATATTGAAAACAATCGGTTTACTTTAGACATCATGTTGTCAGTACTGGGTGAGTTCGATGTGGATGAGGCCGAGTCGGGCCCTGAAGCGTTAGAAAAACTCGAACAAACAACCTACGACCTAGTGCTGCTCGATATCATGATGCCAGGCATGACGGGTATTGAGGTACTGGAAAAACTCGATTTAGCAACGTCTAGCTTAAACACAAAATTTATCGTTGTGTCTGCTTTGCAGGATATGGAAATCATTGTTAAGGCGCTAGAGCTCGGGGCGTTAGATTACCTGCCTAAGCCTATTGAAGAGGCACTTCTCGCCGCACGATTAAAGCAGTTATTAGAGCGTCGCGAAGCTGATGAAGAACTACGTAAAAACAAGGAGCGAATTGATTCAGATTTAAAGAAAGCGGCGGATATTCAAAAATCATTGTGTCCAGAACAAACCCTTTCTTTCAAGTCTTCGAGCGGAGAGATTTGCTGCGAGTTGGCTGGCAGTATGCAGCCTGCATACGAGGTGGGCGGGGACTTTTATGACTACTTTGAACTGCCTGATGGCAACATCGTCGTGGTCATCGCCGATGCTTGTGGAAAAGGAGCTCCTGCTGCCATATACGCCAGTAGAGTTCACGATTTGCTCAGAATGGTTGCATTTAACAAAGCATCGGAGACAAAAAGTAACGGCGAGGAAAGCTTGCTTGCCATGCTAACTGCCGTTAACACGATTCTGAGCGAAAACAACGATGCGTGTTGGTTCGTAACCACATGGGCCGGTATTTATTCCCCAGAAGATCGTGTGTTGACTTGGTGTTCGGCTGGGCATTGTGATGCGTTGTTGCAGAATCCGGATAACAGTGTAGAACCATTGAGTATAGAAACGGGTTTGCCTATCGGGCTTGACGAGATGTTCTCAGCAAAGGTTGACTCCAGAATCCTGTCGGCAGGTTCTAAGTTGCACTTGTATACAGACGGCATCACTGAGCATAGAAAAGAAGACGGAGATTTTGTTGGGGAGGACGGCCTTATCCAGCTGTTTGAAAAACTTGCTCCGAAAAATTTGTCGATTAAAGATAACGTTAAAGCCGTAACAGACAGCGTAGTGGGATTGAATTCTAAGCAGCCGCCCGAGGATGACATTACGCTGTTAAGCCTTTCTGTTATGGATACAAGTTCTTAAAGAAGGTAACTATTGCTCTGCTAACGGTAGATGTAATGTTGCTCTGAAACCCGGCGTTAGATTCTCAAGCTTCAGTGCGCCGCCATGTCCTAATGCCACCGACTGAACAATAGATAGGCCTAATCCAATACCTCCAGTATTTCGATTTCTTGACGTCTCTAACCGGGTAAAAGGTGTAAGCACCGCGTCCAGTTTTTCTTCAGGGATTCCCGGGCCGGAGTCGTCAACATTGATATCGACGTAGCCCTCGCTTATCACGCTAATGCTGAGTCTTGCGTTTCCAGCATATTTTAAAGCATTGTCTATCAAGTTAACGATAGCTCTTCTTAGCGCTACGCGTCGGCAATTTAGAATTATTGCATCATCGAACTCGCGAAACGATACGTCTTTTTTCTGGTCGGAGTAATCATCAGAAATACTGGAGACAAGAGCGGTTAAATCGACGGGTGCCATCTCTTCTACCGAAGAGACATCTTTTGCCCAGCGTAGAATCTCTTCTGTCATGACGGTTAAATCATCAAGAGTGGCTATGAATTTGTCTCTTCCGTTTTCAGCAGGAATATCTTCCGCTCTTATTCGCAAAGCTGTAATAGGTGTTCGTAAATCATGTCCGACTGCGCGTAACGTAGATCGCTGCGTATCGATTAGCCTTTCGAGGTTTTCCTGCATACCATTAAAGGCCTTTATCGCCACTTGAATATCATGTGGGCCCGATACCGGAACACGCTGTGCATTGACGCCACGACCGAAACGTTTTGCAGCACTGGTAAGGTCTTGAATGGGTCTGACTAAACGTCGGGTGAGCACAAGGGCTGCGAGAATGGCGGCCAACAGAGTAATCCCAGTTGCTGCAAACGCACCTAATGTAAATGTTGCATCCGCAGTATGTGGGTGCATTGCGTTGAGCCAGATTCCCGGGCTAACTTCAGCGGAGGCTATAGCTTCTAACTTGCCGGGAGGCGGAGGACGGCCTCTGTTTGAAGGCCTATCGCCGGATTGTCTACCGTGGGGTAGTGGGGGTCTAATGTTTTGCCCTCTACCCACTTTGCGATTTATTAGAACGGCATCAATATCTCGCCCAAGAGCTTCAGACAGCGATTCAGACAGTTTTTTCTGATAGGAAGGAACCTCCTCAGGATTCCAAGCAAGTCCTGCAAGATTCTCTACCGACAAAAATATATTGCCACGGCCATTGGATAAGCGACTGACCAATAGAGGTAATTCTTCTTTTGTGTGGGGCGGCAGATTTTTCGCAGCGTTGGTGAAATCATCAATCAGCATTGAGTATCGATCTGTCCTGATACTCAGTTTACGATCACCCATCAAAAACAGAATGTTGAGTATCTGCGAGGTTAAGATCGTAACCACGAGTAACAGAATAAACTGTCCCGACAAGTTAAATCGTGAGAACCAAGTCTTCACGATTGAATATCGTCTGTATTAGTGACCAGTTTGTAGCCATCACCTCTAACTGTTTTGATTAGTCTAGGAGAAGATGCATCAATTTCTACTTTTCGCCGTAGACGAGATATCGTGTTGTCGATACTGCGTTCATAGGCATGCGTCTCGCGACCTTGTAGTAAGCGCATCAAGTCGTCTCTGGACAGTACCTCATCAGGATGGGCGAGCAGTACTAGCAGCAATTTAAGTTCTCCACTGCTCAGAGACACAATCAAACCATCATTTCGAGTCAGTTCACTCTGCGATTCATTCAACCGCCAATGACCGAATTCGGGAAAGTCTTTGCGTTTTACAGAGTAGTCTTCACGGCCATTGACTCGTCGTAGCACGGCGCGAATTCTTGCAACTAGTTCGCGGGGGTTAAACGGCTTAGTGACGTAATCATCTGCACCCATTTCCAGGCCGACAATTCTGTCAGTGTCGTCTGCAAGTGCCGTTAAAAGAATGACAGGTGTTCCGTCGTTTTCTCGTATGAAGCGACACAGGCTTAGCCCGTCTTCGCCAGGCATCATAATGTCGAGAATGATTAAATCAATGTCTCCACTTTGTAGGCGGGCTCTTGCCGTTTCAGCATTTGCAGCCGATTCGGCAATGAATCCTGAACGCTCTAGGTTGGTGCACAAAGAATCATTGATTTCTGAATCATCATCTACGACCAGTATCTTCTGCCGATCTAGCAACGTGGATTACTCCAGCCAAAGGAGTGAGAGTTTTGCACAAGCTTTATGCTTAAACCACGCTACGATTGTCGCATTCCGACGCTTATTTGATACAGACTGATACAAAGTAGGCCGTCTGCCACAAAAACCGATTTAAATGCTTCCTTTCCTTTCAATTACCAACACCCTCGCTTCTCCCACCGGGTGCGCCACGTGTTCGTCACCCTCTTCAGCATGGAAAATGTCGCCCTCATTAAGTTGATAGGAGACAACTTTAGCGTTCTGTCTTGTTCGCATTTCAACTTGTCCGCGTAGTACGACAAACACCTCAGGCCCATCATTCACGTGCCATTGGTACGGTGTGCTTGTCCAATGTAATTTGATACTGGCGTTTTCGATATCATCGATCGGCAAGGCATCCCAAGGTCGAGAACCGGTGTAGGTTTCTGGTTTAATTACTTTCATCTGGCGTTACCCATGCTTGGAGTCAATGTTGACTCACAAGCTAACAGCTTTGCCTGTTGGGGCAACCAGTCGATGTGACGTAATATGGCGTCATATCGTTGGAATTTTGATTTATGGAACTCGATAGAATTAATCAAAAGATTATTGCGCAGCTTCAGACCAATGCGCGTATGCCGACGGCTGAAATTGGACGGCGTATTGGTTTATCAAGAACGGCAGTACAGGAGAGAATAAACAGGCTTGAATCTCAGGAATTGATACAAGGATATCGTGTGGTTTTAAACGAGCACGCAGGCTTGGATGTCAGGGCGCTGGTCTTCGTGAAATTTTCAACAAAGCCGTGTGCTCCCATCGTCAGTCGTTTATTGAAAATTGATGGCGTGACGGAAATTTATTCGCTCGCAGGAAGTTGGGACGCCATTGTGAAAGTGGCGTGTCGCTCAGCCGAGGCGCTCTCCACACTGAATGATGAAATAGCCGCAGACGCGTCAGTTTGTGAGACAACCTCCCAACTCATTTTGAGCGAACATCCCGCGCTTCAGGAGCAGGGGGAGACGTGATGTGTGTCAGCGCCGTCAACTGGCGGACGCAGCTTAGAAAGTTAAGCTGACAGCACCATTATTCGGGTCTTGGTGACTATTTTTGCGCTGCCCAGACTCAAGAATGTCTTAGATTGTCTGGGGAAAGCGGTGTAAAATCATCGCATGGGCTTGCAACATTTAAATTCTGAAACTGACAAGCTAGTGGGTGCGAAGCGTCGAGGTCGCAGGTAGTGGTAGCCATCTCGCACAATCTATTTCTGGTGTTCGCATCTATAGCAATATCGCTGTTGGCTGCGTTCACAGGATTAGCCATTACCAACAATATTGCCTCCCTCCCGGAATATAAGCGTAAAACCCTTGTCATCATGTCCGCATTTATTTTAGGCGGCGGTATCTGGTCTATGCATTTTGTGGCAATGCTCGCCCATGAGTTTGCAGTCCCTGTGTACTACGATTCCTTACAGACGCTGGGCTCGGCTCTTATCGCAATATTGGTCGTCGGAACAGCGCTGCTCATGTTGCATTATTCCGCGAGAACTCCCGCTCGATTGATTGCGTCGGGATTGGTTCTGGGCGGTGGTGTCATCGTGATGCATTACGTTGGCATGTACGCCATCCGCGGCATGATTCCCCAGTTCAACCTACTATCGGTCGCGCTGGCGGTGCTGGTGGCGGCAATTGCCGGTATCACGGCCATCAGGGTCGCGTACGGCGAACGCACCCGTCAAAATATCATCTTGGGTTCAGTGGTCTTTGGTCTGTCCGTTGCGGCCGTTCACTTTGCGGCAATGCTGGGTACTACTTTTCTGTTAGATGAGAGCTTCCAGCCGCTGCCGGTGGTCATGGCTAATCATACGTTGGCGCTAACCGTCACCATTGCCTCTTTTGTTATCTGCGGGACATTTCTATTAGTAACGACGAACTTTCTCACAAACGTTCCGATAACTAGGGTAGCCCCAGCGGCATCTGACCTGAGCCCGCCGGCAACGCCAAAGCCTGCAGCGAGCGATACGTCTGCCCCGGACTCAACGGCATCGACTGTCCAATTGCCTTTCGAAAAAAATAAGAAAATTAACTATCTTGATCTTGACCAGGTGGCAGCTGCCAGAGCCGACGGGCATTACACGCAGCTGTACACGAAATCGGGGCTGTTATTCTGCCCATGGTCGATAAGCGAGATTGACAAAAAAATGTCGCCTCACGGTTTCCATAGAACGCATCGCAGCTACCTCGTCAATATCCATGCTGTGAATGCTTTTGAAAAGCGAGGCGAAACCGGTGTCTGTTTATTTGAAGATTATCCCTCGCTAGAGAGTGTGCCGGTGAGTCGCAATCGGGTTATCGGCTTGCTACAAGTGCTGGAAAATAATTCCGGCGATGCTATCCACGAACCTGTCTAAATTGAGTCTGCCGGTTCCATTGTTAGACTGAGCGAGTACGGTTGGATTAGTTTGATTCGCAATTGGTTGCGTTAAAATACTTCAACTATTTCATAAAGATAGGTGTTATCTGCACGAACGTCGTTCATTCAAACGAGCGTAGTTGGTGAATTAGACACCGTGTTCCTGCAATAGCGCTTAGCCGATTACGGCTTTTATCGTAACCTTCTGATAACCACAATTTCAGGAGGGGTTATGATCACCGGAAACTTTGAGTACCACCAACCTAGCAGCGTGCCGGAGGCGTTAGCCTTACTCTCCGACCTGGGGGACGAAGCCCGTGTAATCGCTGGCGGGCACAGTTTGATTCCCACGATGAAACTTCGACTGGCCATGCCGGAGCATCTTATAGATCTTCAGGGCATTAAAGAGTTGAAGAACATTGATGTCTCCAACGGGGAAGTCCGCATTGGTGCGATGACCACCCAAGCCGAACTTATCGGGAGCGACGAGCTGTTCCAGGCAGCGCCAATCATCAGAGAGACCGCACTGCAGATTGCTGATCCGCAGGTTCGTTATATGGGCACTATCGGCGGCAACGTAGCCAATGGAGATCCGGGAAATGACATGCCGGCAGTGATGCAATGTTTGGACGCGACGTTCTTGCTCCAAGGGCCAGATGGTGAAAGATCGGTAGCGGCCCGTGAGTTTTACGAGGCAGCCTACTTTACGGCACGCGATGAATTGGAAATCCTGACAGAGATTCGCTTCTCTGCGTGTGAAGGCGGCTATTCCTACGGCAAGCAGAAACGCAAGATCGGAGACTACGCCACCGCGGCTGCGGCAGTTTTATTGACCAAGGGCGCCGATGGAAGTTGCACCGCTGCATCTATCGCTCTGACAAATCTTGCAGATACGCCGCTTTATTGCGCCGACGCTTCGTCTCACTTGCAAAGTAATGGCGTGTCTGAGGACAGTATTGCCAGCGCCGTTGCTTCCGCCATGGAGCAGATTGAGCCGGTGGATGACAACCGAGGGCCCGCAGAATTCAAAAAGCACGCGGCTGCCATCATTCTAACAAGCACTATTCGCCAAGCTTGGGCTAGAGCGTAAGCGGAGGAGATGATAATGTCGAAACAAACCATTACGTTAAATGTTAACGGCTCGAGCGTCAGTACTGAGGCCGAACCACGAGAACTATTAATTCATGTGCTGCGCGAGCAGCTTGAGATTACCGGTCCGCACATTGGTTGTGAAACCTCACACTGCGGAGCATGCACCGTCGAGATCGATGGCATGTCCGTTAAGTCATGTACGTTGTTTGCTGTGCAGGCACAAGGCAAAGAGATAACCACCATCGAAGGTCTGGGCGATCCGGACAAGCTCCATGTGCTGCAGGAAAAATTCAAAGAGCATCACGGGTTGCAGTGTGGTTATTGCACACCGGGAATGATCACACGTGCGCATCGCTTGCTTGAAGAAAACCCGAATCCGACTGAGGAAGACGTACGTTTTGGAATCGCAGGCAACCTATGTCGTTGTACCGGATATCAAAACATTGTCAAAGCCGTTCTAGCTGCGGCGGACGAACTCAATCAATCGGAGACAGCGGCATGAGTGCGACAGCAGAAACTGTTCAAGATAGAAAAGCGGCGCTGAAAGGCCTAGGTACATCGAGAAAACGTGTAGAAGATGCCCGCTTTACCCAAGGCAAAGGTAATTACGTCGATGACATAAAACTACCTGACATGCTGTTTGGAGATTTCGTTCGCTCGCAGCATGCGCACGCACGAGTTATATCAATTGATACTTCCGCAGCCATGGCGTTACCGGGAGTGGTAGCCGTGCTGACTGCGGCAGACCTTGAACCATTAAATCTTCATTGGATGCCAACGTTGGCTGGTGATAAGCAAATGGTGCTGGCCGATGGCAAAGTTTTGTTCCAAGGCCAGGAGGTCGCTTTCGTTATTGCGGAGGATCGTTACATCGCCGCGGACGCTGTCGATCTAGTGCAAGTTAAGTATGAAGAACTGCCGGTGCTGGTTGACCCCTTTAAAGCAGAGCTTCCTGATGCTCCCATTCTGCGAGAAGACATCGCCGACGCCAAAGAAGGTGCACATGGAGCGCGTCGTCATCCAAACCATATATTTACGTGGGAGCAAGGCGACAAGCCGGGCACTGAAGCCATACTGAGCGAAGCGCCAGTCGTTGCAGAAGAGATGGTGTACTACCATCGCACGCACCCATGCCCCATGGAAACGTGCGGATCGGTTGCATCGATGGACAAGGTCAACGGCAAACTCACGTTGTGGGGGACGTTTCAGGCACCGCATGTTGTAAGAACCGTTGCCTCCTTGTTGTCAGGCATTGCTGAGCACAACATAAGGGTGGTATCTCCGGACATTGGTGGTGGCTTTGGTAACAAGGTGGGAGTCTATCCCGGCTACGTTTGCTCTATCGTTGCATCGATTGTGACGGGCAAGCCTGTCAAGTGGGTAGAAGACAGGATGGAAAATCTTAGTTCCACAGCATTTGCGCGGGACTACTGGATGAACGGCAAAATAGCGGCAACCGAAGACGGGAAAATCTTAGGCTTGTGGTGTCATACAACGGCTGATCATGGTGCGTTCGATGCGTGTGCCGATCCCACTAAATACCCAGCCGGGTTCATGAACATCTGTACCGGATCGTACGATATCCCGACGGCTTACTTGGCGGTTGATGGCATCTATACCAACAAAGCCCCGGGTGGTGTTGCGTATCGTTGTTCTTTCCGTGTAACGGAGGCGGCATACTTCATTGAAAGAATGATTGAAGTGCTAGCCATAAAGTTGAACATGGATGCAGCTGAGCTTCGCGCTAAGAATTTTATACGCAAAGAACAGTTTCCCTATCAGTCAGCGTTAGGTTGGGAATACGACTCGGGCGACTACCATACCGCTTGGAACAAAGCACTGGAAGCCGTCGGCTACAAAGAGCTTCGCGAAGAGCAGGCAAAACAAGTTGAGGAATTCAAAGCTGGTAATACCCGAAAATTAATGGGCATTGGCTTGTGTCACTTCACTGAAATCGTAGGTGCTGGCCCCGTTAAAAACTGCGACATTCTCGGAATGGGTATGTTCGATAGTTGTGAAATACGGATCCACCCCACGGGTTCCGCATTGGCTCGTCTAGGGACGATTTCACAAGGACAGGGGCACGCGACGACGTTTGCTCAAATACTGGCCACTGAAATTGGTATATCTGCTGATGACATCACCATAGAAGAAGGTGATACGGATACGGCACCCTATGGTTTAGGTACTTACGGGTCGCGGTCAACACCTGTTGCCGGTGCAGCTACGGCCATGGCAGGACGAAAGATTCGTGCGAAAGCGCAGATGATCGCTGCGTACTTGTTAGAAGTGCATGACAACGATATCGAGTGGGAAGTGGATCGCTTTGTTGTTAAAGGTGCGCCGGAACGTTTCAAAACGATGAAAGAAATAGCCTTTGCGTCGTATACACAAGCTATCCCGGGTGTTGAGCCGGGATTGGAAGCAGTGAGCTACTATGATCCGCCGAATATGACCTATCCCTTTGGCGCCTACATCTGCGTCATGGATATAGACGTTGATACGGGTGTTTCTGATGTGCGTAAGTTTTACGCGCTGGATGATTGTGGTACTCGCATAAATCCCATGATCATCGAGGGACAAGTTCACGGTGGTCTGACAGAAGCATTGGCTATCGCCATGGGGCAGGAAATTGCCTACGACGAACTGGGCAACATTAAGACTGGTACGTTAATGGATTTCTTTATCCCCACAAGCTGGGAGACGCCAAACTATCAGACTGACTTTACCGAGACACCAAGCCCGCATCATCCTATTGGTGCAAAGGGGGTTGGTGAAAGTCCAAATGTGGGTGGAGTGCCCGCGTTTTCAAACGCCATTAACGATGCGTTCAGGGCCTTTGGTTTAACCCACACACATATGCCTCACGATCATTGGCGTGTTTGGAAGACAGCCAATAAGCTTGGCTTACACGGGTAGTTTTTTCACACTATTACGTTATACGTTATGAGTTGGAAGAAACTTCAGCAAGACTTAGCGACAGCGTGCTACATCGCCAGCGATGAGCTGGCGATGGCTGTCTATCTTGCGATGAAACAGCAGCGCCCTCTGTTACTGGAGGGGGCTGCCGGTGTTGGAAAAACCGAGATCGCCCGGCAGTTGTCCAAGCTGCGAGGCACTAACCTGATTCGTTTGCAATGCTATGAAGGGTTGGATGCCAACACGGCAATCTATGAGTGGAACTATCAAAAGCAGTTATTGCGTGTTCAAGCATCAAGCGGTGAGGCAGCCGATAGGCTCGAGTCGCAAATCTTCTCAGAGGAGTATTTACTGAAGCGGCCTCTACTTGAGGCGATTACCCAAGCTACGGCTCCGGTCTTGTTAATAGACGAAATAGATCGTGCTGATGAGGAGTTTGAAGCGTATCTATTGGAGGTGTTGTCTGAGTACCAAGTATCCGTTCCCGAGCTTGGAACAATATCAGCAACGTCAAAGCCTTTAGTGGTTCTGACTTCCAACGGTACGCGAGATCTATCCGATGCTTTAAGGCGTCGTTGTTTTTATAGTTACGTCGGGTATCCCGATGCCAGTACCGAGTTGGCAATTTTGAATGCGCGTTTGCCGGAAATAAATCAAAGTCTTGCTCAGCAAATCATTGGTTTTGTTCAAGCGTTGCGCAAAGAGGATCTTGAGAAAAAGCCCGGTGTTGCCGAAATGCTGGACTGGGCGGCAGCTCTTTCCGGGCTTGGAATTGCAAAGCTCAGCGACGATCCAGTTGAGCTTCAAGCAACGCTCGTTTGTTTATTGAAAACACAGGCCGATCAGTTTTCCATGCCCCGGGAAATTACTGAACGACTGGTCGGCAAGGTGGTGGAGTGAAAACAACGCAATTCCCGGCCACGGTGTCCGGTGTTTCTGAAAGGATGTCAGGATTCGTTGCTCATTTGCGCTACAACGGGTTCCACACAAGTGTTGCTGAAACCGAGGCGACACTGCAAGCACTAAAACTTGTACAAATAGAGGAGCATCGTGACGTAAGGCTTGCGTGTAAGGCTGTTTGTGCCAGCAGTCAGGATGGCTTTGAAAAATTTGATGAGCTCTTTGATAGCTATTGGTTTAACCGTGGCCGTGAGAGAGCAGGTGAGAGCTCAATTGACGAACACGCCAAAAACGAAAAGCGTAAGAATCAACACACACCTGGCTTAGATGAATTTCAGAATGCTGAGGGCAGCGGAAGCGTAGATCAGCCTGATGCTGATGGTTCTAATGACGGTGAAGCTAGTCAGCAAGGAGAAGGGCGACTCATTGCATCGAAAATCCGAAACTTAGATAAAACAGATTTTAGGGAGTTTGTCACGTCGGAGTCTTTACAGCAGGCTGAGAAATTAGCCTATATGGTTGCCAAGGCGATACGTGATCGTCGTTCACGGCGACAACGGATAGCGAAGCGTGCCGCGCGTATTAACTTGCGAAAAACTATTCGTAAAAGCATTAAGTACGGCGGTGCACCCATAGAACTACATTGGCAGAACCGTCCCGATAGACCGGTAAACATAGTCGCTTTGCTGGATGTATCCGGCTCCATGACAGTCTATGCAAAAGTATTTTTATCATTCTTGAAAGGATTAATAGCCCGCGATACACGAGCAGATGCGTATCTGTTTCATACAAAACTTGTGCGTATTGGTGACACCTTGCGAGATCATGACACCATGAGGGCGATGAACAGGCTCTCCCTAATGGCTCAGGGCTTTGGCGGTGGTACGAAGATAGGCAGTAACTTAAAGCAGTTTAATGATCAGTACGCGATGAGCTGTGTCGACGGTAGAACTGTCGTAATCATTATGTCGGATGGCTATGACACAGACCCGCCAGAGGTTTTGTCAGAAGCTCTTGAGCGTTTAGCAAAACGTAACTGCAAAATTATCTGGTTAAACCCTTTAAAAGGCTGGAAAGATTATGCACCGGTTGCACAAGGAATGGCTGCGGCAATGCCTTGGCTAGATCTGTTTGCAGCAGCCAATACCTTAGATAGTTTGGCAGAGCTTGAACCGGCTTTGCAAAGGTTGTGAATTTAAAGATCAAAAATCTCGATGAGAACAACGAGTGAATAACGCCGAAATAAATCCGATGGCTTTTGATATTGAAGCAAAAGTACAAAGCATGCGTGCCGAGGGTGATCAGTTTGCGATTGCAACGGTTGTCCGTACGATATCTGTCACGGCTGCAAAGCCCGGCGCCAAAGCCATTATCAATTCATCTGGTGAGATCGTAGAGGGTTGGATTGGCGGTGGATGTGCGAAAGGCGCAGTAGTCAAGGCTGCAGTTCAAGCATTGAGCGATGGCGAGCCTAAGTTGGTTAGTTTAAAACCTGAGGAATTTTTGAAAGAAAACGGCCTGACTGCCGGTGAGGAAATAGATGGTGTACTGGCGGCCCGCAATATGTGTCCCAGCCGCGGGTCTATGGATATATTTGTCGAACCCATTCTATGTGAACCCGCTTTGTTGATTCTGGGTGTCAGCCCCGTTGCTAGGATGCTTGCATCGTTGGCAGAACCGTTTGCTTTTAAGGTGAGCTGGGCGTGTGCAGAGCCTAGCAAGATCTCCGATAGTGGTAATGAATTAATCGGTTTTGATGACTTGCTTGATAATCATGAGCATCGGTATGTCGTAGTGGCGACTCAGGGAAGTGGTGATGCCGCTGCATTAGAAAAAGCGCTCACACTTCAGTCTCGATTAGTCAGTTTTGTGGGTAGCAGGCGGAAAACTCAACATCTTCAAGAAAAGCTACTGAACAGCGGTCTTCCAGAAGAAAAAGTTAAGGCGATTAAAGGCCCTGCTGGATTAGATATCGGTGGAATCACCCCTCAGGAAATAGCGTTGTCGATATTGGCAGAGCTTGTTGCGTATCGCAGGACTCAATCGATACCCGTTCTCACAAAATAAAATTTACTAACGATTACTTTATTGGAGCAATACTTATGATCTTAACGGAAGAAGTTCAGATTCCATTGGACCGTCAATCAGTATTTGAAGCGCTTAACGACCTTGAAATTTTAAAAAAGAGCATACCGGGATGTGAAGAGCTTACTCAGGTGAGTGAACGGGAACTAGAGGCACTGGTCGTTGTGAAATTCGGACCTATGAAGGCAAGCTTTAATAGCAATGTTGAAATAGACCCGAGTCAGGGCCCGGAGCTTTTTAAACTGAGTGGCAGTGGAGATGCAGGGGTTGCTGGATTCGCTAACGGTGGCGCTGATGTTAACTTAGCTGAAAACCCGGATGGCACCACTGCACTGACCTACACAGTGAACATAGACATTAGCGGCAAGCTCGCTCAAGTGGGTGGTCGACTCATAGAGGGTACCTCTAAACGATTAGCGAAAAAATTCTTCTCAAACTTCGAAGAAGCATTGCTGGAAAAGCACGCTTAGAAACTCAAGGTAGTGTTTAATTAGTCTGATGTATTGATAAACCCATCAGACTGTTGACTCCAAAAGTTTGCGTAAGCTCCGCCATTTTCGATAAGCGTTGCGTGGTTGCCTTCTTCAATTATTCTTCCTTTGTCCATCACTATTATGCGATCCATACGAGCGATGGTTGATAGTCGATGAGCGATGGCGATGACTGTTTTGTCTTGCATAACATTGATCAGGGTTTCCTGAATCTCAGACTCTACTTCGCTATCAAGTGCACTGGTGGCCTCATCAAGAATCAAGATGGGGGCATCTTTTAGAATGACCCGGCCGATGGCAATACGTTGCCGTTGGCCGCCTGAGAGTTTTACTCCACGTTCGCCAACGTGAGCGTCGTATCCTTTTCTACCTTTTTTGTCGCTTAAATTCTCGATAAAAGAATGTGCTCGAGCCTGGGTAGCAACCGAGATGAGTTCTTCTTCCGAAACATCTTTACGACCTAGCAGAATATTGTCTTTGACAGATCGGTTAAGCAATGCCGCTTGTTGTGCAACCATGCCGACAGCTGCGCGAAGGCTGTCTTGATCGACTTCTGTGATGTTTTGCCCGTCTATGCTGATACTGCCTTTTTCAGCTTCAAAAAAGCGCAGGACAAGATTAACCAGCGTTGATTTTCCTGATCCGGATCGACCGACAAGGCCTATCTTTTCACCGGGTTTTATCGACAAAGAGATTCCTGCGAGTCCCCCTTGGCCTAATCCGTAGTGGTGATGTAAATCCTTGATCTCAACGGCCCCCTCAGAAACTTTTAATGTCGGGGCATCGTCGCTTTCTGGGATCTCGATGGGTTGACCGATAGTCAGTAGTGCTTCACGCAAAGAACCGACTCGTTGGAATAGCCACCAGATAGAATCAAGAATCCAATCAGCCATGGTGGTTATCCTCAGCGATAGTGCAATGGCTGACGAGATGACACCAATAGTGGCAGCGTCGACCGTCCAAAGCCAAATGCCATAGCCTACGAAACCTGCAATCACAATAGCCTCAAGGGTTATTAACGTGGTGCGTAACGCAATGCCAATTTGACGGGTTCTAAACAGGGCTTGTCGTGTATCTTCTAGTGAGTGCCGTTGTTCTGATGCAATCTGGTGTTTAGGGGCAAATAGCTTTAACGTTTCAATGTTGGAGAAGCTATCGACAACGGTACCGACAAGACCGGATTTAGCGGCTTGAAAATTATGCTGCGCATCGATCATTCGAGGCATGATCCAAGCCAGTACGCTGATATAAAGACCTAACCAAAGCAACAGTGGTAAAGCGAGCCAAATTTGTGTACCTGCCATCAAAGCGACTACTCCCACCATATACACAAGACCAAAAGCAACTGTATTAAGCGCTGTGTGTATTGAGTCGGAGACATGGTTGCCGATGTCAACAAGCCGGCCGGATGTTCGCCCGGTTAGATCTTCCTGAAACCAACCGACTGATTGACGAATGAGATGATCGTAGGCACGCCAGCGAACCAATGTGGCCACATTACAATTAAAGGAAATATCATTGACAGAGAGTCGTAAAAATTGCGCTAAGGGTCTTAGCAGCAATACAACAAGCGCGGCCCCCAGTAGTCCAAGGCCCTCATTTTTCCAAAACGTATCAGTATCGCTGGATACGAGTTTGTCAACGATTGTGCCCGCATACTGAATAAGCCAGACCTCAATAGTGGCTGCGAATACAGTAACCAATACGCTGAAGAAAATAATCCGCCGCATTGGCTTGATATGAGATTTTAGGTAGCGCCAAAGATCTCTATCGGGCGGCGCATCTGACAACGTGTAGGGGTCGAATGCATGCAGAAACCATCGAGTGACCTTTTCGTATAGTTGTCGCATTGACAGTCTTTATGAGTTCCTTGCTTTTATTAAATGAGCAACAATAGATATCGCAATTTCAGCTGACGTGCGGCTGCCAATGTCCAATCCTATCGGTCCGATTAAACGGTTAATTGCGTCGTCATCTAAACCCAGACCTGCGAGACGCTTTACACGCTTCTCGTAGTTGCGCTTTGAACCCAAGGCTCCAACATAAAATGCATTGGATGGAAGAGCCTCTAGCAGGGCAAGATCATCTAGATTGGGGTCGTGAGTGAGTGCGAGAACAGCGGCGTTTGAATCGGTTGCGTGTGCCAAAACGGCATCGTCAGGCGACATATCCAGCACTGGTATATCAGCCACTTGCCATGCTTGCTTAAACCCCGGACGCGGGTCGCAGACTAAAACGTCGTAGTCTAATGCCAGTGCGAATTCGGCTGTGTAACGCGATAGTTGGCCGGCACCGATGATAAGAATTCTCCAGTCGGGTCCAAAGACTTTACTAACGATAGAGCCGTTGTACTCGAATCTAGTGTTAGGGTCCACTGTGCAATCGTCTAGCGGTTGAAGCTCTGTATGGCCGGTGTTCAGATTCACCGTACGACGTAGCGTCTGCCTTTTCTGGGTCGCTTCGTTAAGTTCAGACAAAGCGTTTGCTGAAGTCAGCGGTTCAAAAACGAGTTCCAGCTCCCCGCCGCACGATAAGCCGAAGCGTCGTGCCTGCTCATCATCGACGTGCAGGGTTGATATCTTCTGATTCATTGCAGACTCGGATGAAGCAACGTTCGATTTATTTTCTGCTTGTTCTCTTAGCAGTGATTCCACCAATTGTTTTTCGACGCACCCGCCTGATACGGATCCTACCAATTCGCCATCGGTTCTAACGGCCGCAATGGAGCCGACAGGTCTGGGAGAGGAGCCCCAAGTGCGTACCACGGTAACCAAGTAAATAGCATGACCTGATTGAAGCCAATCGTTGGCAACTTCTATGACTTCCTGATCGCTGTTTCTGATACTCATTGACGGTCTTTTTTATTTGCTTGCAACTGCTCAGGTGTGTCGCAATCCAGAAAAATTCCAGCGTCATCAACGGCGACTTCCATCACTGCCTCTGGGTTGGCCTGTAGTAAATGACGTGCTCCGAAATCACCGGAAAGATCCAGCAGTAGATCAAATAGTTCGGGCATCAATAAGACAGGATTACCACGCTTACCCTTGTACGCGGGAACAAACGCGGAAGAAGATTGCGAATTCTCGTTTAAACGCGACTGACTGACTGATTCCATCAACTTATTAATGGTGGCCGGTTTAATCGATGGCATATCGGCTAGACAGACTAGCGCTGCATAAGGGTCGGTTGGGCACTCTCTTAAGTTGCGGTTTACCAGTGTCGATACACCAGCCTTTAGCGAGCTACCCATGCCGGACTCAAAATCGGTGTTCACCACATACTCAACGCAAATAGAGTTGTCTTCGATGTGTTTTTTTAAGTGCTCACTGCAAAGTTGTTTTACGCCTTGAGCATCGTACCCCAAGACAACAATCAATCGTCGCACTTCACTGTTTACTAGGTTGTCCAGCGCATGGCTAAGTAGAGGTCTACCGCTACGATCTGCAAACAGTTTATTCTCGCGGCCAAACCGTTTGGAACTACCGCCTGCAAGCAAAACAGCAGTAACGCGATGGTAAGGACTAAGTTCGAGACTCTCGGCAAGGACATTCATTGGTTTGGACTGCGATCTTGGTGTTGGTCTGTCAATAATCTCATCCATTAGCCCTCCGATTGCCAGGCTATTAATCCAGTCTTTGGTTATGGGTAAGTCGCAGGCGAGTCGATCCATGAATAGGTCGAGCCCGTTGTGCTTTGGAGATCGTGCGCAACCAGGTATACCTATAACCGTATTGCCTTTTAGTTGCCCCAGCATGAGCAGGTTGCCTGGGTCGACAGGTATGCCGCATCGCTCAATTGATCCGCCAGCGGCTTCCAAGGCTTGCGGAATAACATCCCTTCTATCGCTTATTGCAGAGGCGCCGGAAATTAGAATCCAAGAGTTTGTGTGCGTATCGCTTGCAGAACTAATCCGCCCGGCCAAGGCCTTCAAACGCTCTGTGAGAGCGTCAATTTCATGAGGGCAGTGTTCTGAACTGTCCAGTTGTACTTGGCGAAGTGCTAAACGCCGGCCTGTTACTCGTTCAGTTTTCTCAAGTATAGAGGGTGCCATGTCTTGCATGGTCGTCTGTAAAAGATGAGCGGTGCGTGCATTAGCCGTATGAACACTGAGCTTGTGACAGTGTTCCTGATTAGTGTCAGTTATTGTGTTTGTGGAGGAAGGTACAGAGTTGCAAGCCTCCACAGCAGCATTCAAATCCGTTTTTGAAACCGCGTACGGAATGATTTTGATGGTAGCCACCATTTTCCCGGCTTCAACCCATCGGTTTTCTTGCAAGGTGGACGCGGTTATGGATTCAGACACGCCGTTAATTGCCAGTACTTGTTGTCTGGGTATGCGGAGCAGTCCAGCTGATGTGGCAAAGCAATTCACTCGACCCGTGCTGGCTTTGCCGATTTTTATTCCGTCCCCAACCAGTGCCTCAGCCAGCGTTTGTGCAGCATCATCTTCATGGATATCACCCGGTTCCAGGCTGGCTACGGTTATTTCGTCGATGTTGTTCGACAGCAGGGCGTCGATATGAGCCGCGTTGAGTATCGTGCCTTTGCGGATTCTACCGTTTGACAGTTTTAGTGAGTGAGCAAGGATGGTATCGCTTGCCATTTGCGTCTGAACTTTTCCGAATTTCATTCAAATTTCGGGTAGTCAGAGCACGTTAAACGTCTGAGATTCCGTCTATGCATGTGAACAATGCGAATCGCTGGAGAGTATCGTTTTTACGCATCCATCATACGCTTTTGTTACCCATGAATCGATTAAGAATTTGAGAATAGTTTGTATTTAATTTGTGCAGATAACGGAAAACTACAAACCTGCGTCACGATGGCTGTAACCCTATTTTCTCCCTGTTTACAGGGATAGCGTGATATGAGGTGCCACAAAAGCACCCTAGCCAATTGCGGGGTATTCAATCGCCTGATGCTTGTTTCGCGTGGTTTGCCGATCTTCTTCGTTTTGTGTCAGTAAATGCTTATACAATGGCCTTTGGTAAAGCTATGGTATGGCGCGAGACTCCTTATGCAGCAACTTATCGGTGTTGGTGTCATCATTAAAAATGATGGCAAAATCCTGTTGGGCAAAAGGATAGGATCGCACGGTGCTGGAACATGGGGCCTGCCTGGAGGACATTTGGAGCCGGGAGAAGAGGTTGAGATCTGTGCCGAACGGGAAGTCACGGAGGAGACCGGAATGGAAATCTCCAATATTGTTAGACGGGGATTTAGCGAAACGGTTTATGAAGATCTGCAACGCCAATACATCACACTGTTTGTCGCTGCGGTGTCATATACAGGCGAGCCGCAAAACTGTGAACCGGACAAATGTGGAGAGTGGCGGTGGTGTGACCCACAAGATTTACCAGAACCCTTATTTGCGCCCTTGCGTTCATTTTTAGGGCAGGGTCATACGCTTTAGTTGGGGCACGCCAACGCGGTATTCATCCGTCAGTTATAGGTGTATTTGTGGCAAGAAAAAATAGTACTAAGCAGGGTAATCAATACAGCCTCATCATATTTGATATGGATGGCACCCTGGTGCAAAGCGAAGATTGCGCCTCTCAAGCCCTTAAAGATGTCATGCCCGGATTGTTGGATACCCGTGATGAGGTGACAGAGCGATATCGTGGAATGCGCCTTGCGCATATCTTTGAGGATATTGAGCTGCGTTATCCAGGTGCTGTGCCGGATGATTGCCTAGACAAATACCGCCTTCAGGAAGAACGCTTGAGTTCGGACTATATTACAGCGTGCGACGGGGCTGCTGAGTTACTAAGTACATTGCTGACCCCGGTATGCATTGCTTCAAATGCGCCCGTGGAAAAAACACGGCGCTCGCTTAGCATAACGAACTTGGCTAAGCACTTTTCTTCGCCCGTATATAGTGCGTATGAAGTTATGGCTTGGAAACCGGACCCTGCGTTGTTTTTACATGCGGCCAATGAACATAAAACAGATGTTGAATCGTGCTTGGTTATAGAAGACAGTGACGTGGGGATTCAAGCGGGGCTTGCAGCAGGAATGGATGTCATTCATTACGATCCACATGAGCAAGGGTCAAATCATTCGGTACCCTCAATTGGGTCTCTGCTTGAATTGCTGGAAATTGCATCGTAGTTCGTAAAGTGGGGCTCCTATCTATAAGCATGCTTGGTTGAGGCGGGCAGTATATTTACGCACGAATATATAGGGTGCGTAGTCCGGGTATGTCTGTTGGATGTCGCAAATGATGGTGCTTTGTTTGTCATTGGGGTAAATCGTCCATTTTTTTCTACGTTAGAATTCCGCGATGCGCTTGAAGACTTGATTCAGTCAAAGATGATTGATTTGTGTGGCTCCTGGGATATCACTAGTTAATCTCATTAGGGACAATGTCAGTCTGACCATCAAGCGCGGGTTCTTAAGTAATAGAAAACGTGGTTGATAAAGCAGCATGATAAAAATTGTATTTCTGGATCGCGCCACAATGGGCCCCGATGTCGATCTCACTCGCCCTGAGTTCGAGCATGAATGGGTTGAATATGACAGAACCAGTCCAGATCAGGTGGCGGCGCGAGTAGAGGGTGCTGACATAGTTATCACCAATAAAGCCCCCATACGTGCGTCAACTATCGCTGCGCAACCACAATTGAAAATGATCAGTGTCACTGCGACGGGCTACGATGTTATCGACGTGGATGCTTGTCGGCAGCACGGCGTGCAAGTATCAAATGTGCGTGGCTATGCGAAAAATACAGTCCCCGAGCATACCTTTGCATTGATTCTCGGTCTGCGGCGCTCGTTGAAGGCATATGTGGATGACGTCATAGACGGTGAATGGCAACGATCTAATCAGTTCTGCTTCTTCAATCATCCCATTAGTGACTTAGCCGGGTCGAGGCTTGGCATTATCGGTGCGGGATCAATCGGTCAATCGGTCGGTAAAATTGGCAGCGCTTTCGGTATGGAGGTCGTCTATGCCGCACGAAAAGGCGAGAGCCGATTTGGTGGTTTGTACACAGCCTGGGATGAGGTTATAGAAACCAGTGACATCTTGTCTATTCACGCGCCTTTAACGGATGCAACGAGAAACAGTATTAGTCGAGATGAGTTTTCCCGAATGCGACAGAAGCCGCTGCTAATTAATACCGCAAGAGGAGGTTTTGTAGACGAGCAGGCTGTGGTGGACGCCTTGTTGGCCGGGCAAATATCAGGGATTGGTTTTGATGTTCTTTCCAGCGAGCCGCCTGCCGCTGATAATCCTTTGTTGAGTGTGCAGCATCGTCCAGATGTACTGCTCACTCCGCATGTCGGCTGGGCTAGTCGGCAGGCGCGCCAGGAAGTTTGGCGCCAGGCTATTGAACATGTAGAGGCGTATGTTAACGGCATCCACTTGAACACTGTCACCTGATTCATGATAATCGAACCACGGATGACAACGTTAGGAGCCGCAATTCAATGACTGAACCCGAGATAATTCGTATAGACACCAAAATTGTCTATAAAAATCGTTGGATGCGTGTAAGAGAGGATAGGGTCAGGCGCCCCAATGGCGATCATGGGTTGTTTGGCGTTGTTGACAAGCCGGACTACGCGTTAATAGTGCCATTTGACGGTGAAAAATTTCATATGGTGCAGCAATATCGCTATCCCGTCGATGGTCGTTATTGGGAATTTCCGCAAGGCTCTTTGGAACTTTCGCCCGATGCTACGCCCGAACAAATTGCAACAAGTGAACTTGCTGAGGAAACCGGCCTGACTGCAGGGTCGATGGTCAAGCTAGGTAAGTTGTTTCAAGCCTATGGTTACTCTAATCAGGCAGTGAACATTTTTAAAGCGACCGACCTGACGCAAGGTGAAAAAGATTTATCGGTCGAAGAGCAAGGGTTGGTTTCGGATACGTTCACCCGAACAGAAATTAATCAGATGATCAAGCAAGGCGAGATTAGTGATCTAGCCACCATTGGTGCATTGCACTTATTTGATCAAAACACCTAACGAGAAACAGCCGACCCCCGGTCGCAATTCGCAAGCGGGGAGTCGGCTGTTGTTCCGATCTTAGTTTTTACGTAATCCCTTATTGAGGATACAGTCCGTTGCTGTCGTAAGCGTCGCGCTGGTAAGCACGGATGTAGTCAATCTCGTACTGTAGTGGGAAGTCACCGTTAATATCGGGTGTCGGTGCCCATGCGCTACCTGCGACCAAATACGTCACGATGTTCATGCCTTGGCGGGAAACTTGAGGCCCCGTCAGTCGCTTGATTTCAACGCCATCGATGTACCAGATAACCAGCTGAGGCTCCCAGAGTACGCCGTATGTGTGGAATTCATCGCTGTACAATTCGCCGGTAGGGTTCTTGTGCAGCATGGTTGGTGCAGAGCGTATTTCTCCGGTGTTCACATCGGCGTAGTGATAAGTCTGGAATGCATCTTCATCACCAAACGGGTTTTCACCTAAGTATTCAACGATATCGATTTCCGGAGCGTGGAGGTTTACACCTTCACCAGGATAGCGGTGATACAGATAGAAGCTGGACAATGCACCTGACGTACCACTGGTTTTCATGCGGCCTTCAACGTAGCCGTATGTCATGTTGAACTTGTCATGGCTTGAAAGAGCGCCTGACAGGAATGCACAACGATCGTTGCCGGAAGGGTCGGCAGCCGAGCAGGCCTCTGGCAATTGTGAGCGCATCTCTGCAGGCGTTGGGACGGCTTCAATCGTTAACACCGAATTTTCAAGCTTGAATGGTTCGTAGTTAGGTGCTGAATCAGACTGCGTATCTACAAAGTACTGTTGTTCGCCATTAATGATCGTGTCGTCTCCCCATAACAGAGAGGTATTCCAACGAGCGGAGTCGATTTCAGTACCGTTAAAGTCATCTTCAAAAACGAGGTTGAACTTGTCCATAAAATAAGCGGTATTACTTAAATCATGCTTTTGTGCGAATTGACTCTCATCGAGGTACGGGTCTGAATAGAGAGGTACCGCTGCGCCGCGTTCTGCGTGATAGTTAATCGTGATGGTATTAGACGGCGTTGATTCATTGCCTAAGTTGTCAACCGCAGTCACTTCATACGTGAAGATGTCGCCCGGTTCGGGACCATAGGTTCCGCACTCATGTACACGATCAAGAAATCGGGTGTAATTACAATCGATAAACGATGTAGTACTCCAGAACTTATTGATCTCATCCTGGGTTCCACCTGCAGGATCAGTCTGGTCTCGGCCCACGGTATATACGTGGCCGTCGCTACGGTAAATTTTGTATTCAACGACTTCACCATCATCGTTGGCAGGTGCCCAGCTAAATTCAGCCCAATCGTTTGAAATTAAATCGACACGCAGGTTTTTAGGTTGAGTAGGTGCACCACCGGCAATGGGTGTTTCATTGTCTGTTTCCAACAATGAGCCGAACGGATCGTCTAGCGACGGACCGGGAATAGGGGGCGCGAGAAGATCGACCGGCGGAATCGTGGGATCAGGTAAATCACCGTAGTCCGGTGTCGTGTCCGGATCATCGCCTGTTGGAGGGTTGTCCGTAGGCGGAGTCGTTGTCGGCGTGTCGTTGGTCGGGTCGTCACCAGCAGGCGTTGAGCTTGTGCTGGAGGAGGAGCAAGCCGAGATGCTAGCGACGGCTAAACAGAGGGCTGTGTGGCGTATCCATGGTTTCATAGTCAAATCCGGCCCTAAAGGGCTGATCAATTTCGATGACGGAATAATAAACAGGTGTCGGATTATCCAACGGAACTGTGTCCCAACTTCGGTGTGAGCCTGTGCGCAGATCGCCGAAACGAGTGCGCTCTGCTAAAATTGCCCGCTTGAAAGCCGTTTAAACACGACTTAAGAGCGCGGCCGCTGGTCTATTGAAGGCAAATCTCTTCTTTTAGGAGATCTTTTGCATCAATTTCCCGCTGCTGCCGACTCAATATCTTCTAATTCGACATTATTTGAGATTTTTATGACCGTTAAAACCTCCGGTGGGCTGACTGTTGCGCAATCCTTACATGACTTTATCGTTAATGAAGCGCTCCCTGGCACTGGGGTTGAAGCCGATGCATTGTTTGAGGCACTCGCATCCATCATTGACGATCTAGCCCCTCAGAATCAGGCCATGATGGATCGCCGGGATGATCTCCAAAGCCAGATCGATGCATGGCACAACGAAAACTCAGGTCCCATCGATGCGCCAGTCTATAAGCAATTCCTGACTGATATCGGGTACTTGCTACCCGTAGTGGATGACTTCAGCGTTCAGGTTTCCAACGTCGATGCTGAAATAGCAACCGTTGCCGGTCCCCAGCTGGTGGTACCTGTAAACAACGCTCGTTATGCGCTTAATGCGGCTAACGCACGTTGGGGTAGTCTCTATGACGCGCTCTACGGCACTGATGCAATAAGCGAAGCAGACGGTGCTGAGAAAGGCGGCGCCTACAACCCAGTGCGCGGCCAGCGGGTTGTCGCTCATGCGACGGCTTTATTAGATGCTGCTGTGCCGTTGGCACAAGGTTCTCACGCCGACGTGACTGCTTACAGCATTACTGATGGAGCTTTGCAGGTGACACTGGCTTCCGGAAGTCAGGTTGGGCTTGCAGATTCTGATAAATGCGTAGGCTATACCGGCGCAGCAAATGAGCCGACATCGGTATTGTTGAAGAACAACGGCATTCATATCGAAATCATGTTTGATAAATCCAGTGTTGTCGGACAGGCGAGTGCGGCCGGGGTGAGTGATGTCATTATGGAATCTGCCTTGTCCACCATTCAAGATTGCGAAGACTCTGTGGCTGCGGTCGATGCCGATGACAAGGTGTTGGTTTATCGAAACTGGCTAGGTTTGATGAAAGGTACTTTGCAGGAAACTCTGCAAAAGGGCGGTCGTGAAGTGGTTCGAAAACTTAACGCTGACCGACAGTACTCCGATATGTCCGGTAACCCGCTAACACTACCTGGTCGTAGTGTTTTACTGGTTAGAAACGTCGGTACTCACATGATGACCGATTGCGTCTTAGACAAAAACGGTGATCTGGTGCCGGAGACTTACATCGACGCGATGATTACCAGTTTGGCCGCTATGCACGATCTTAAAAAGACCGACTCGGATGCTCGTAATTCACGCACGGGCAGTGTTTACATTGTTAAGCCGAAGTTGCACGGTCCGGACGAAGTCGCATTGTCAGTTACGCTATTTGATCGAGTAGAGCAAGCGCTCGGACTTGCGAAAAACACGCTCAAAATGGGAATAATGGATGAAGAGCGACGCACCAGTGTGAATCTTAAAAACTGCATAGCAGCTGCGCGCGAACGTGTAATTTTCATCAACACCGGTTTTCTAGATCGTACAGGTGATGAAATGCATACCAGCATGAACGCTGGTGTCATGGTGCCTAAAGGTGAAATGAAAAACGCAACGTGGCTCGGTAGCTACGAAAACAGCAACGTCGATGTCGGGCTTGCGTGTGGTCTTCAGGGCAATGGTCAAATCGGCAAAGGTATGTGGGCTATTCCTGATCAAATGTCTGCCATGCTCGATGCCAAACAGTCGCATCCGGAAGCCGGTGCGAACACGGCGTGGGTGCCATCGCCGACAGCTGCGACCTTGCATGCCACGCACTACCACAACGTGCATGTAAAAGGCGTTCAGGATGAACTTAAAAGCCGCGAAATGGCATCCGTTGATGACATCTTGCAAGTGCCGCTAAGTGAGCCGGGCAGAAACTACTCAACCGAAGAAATACAACACGAACTGGACAATAACTCCCAAAGTATCCTGGGTTATGTTGTTCGCTGGGTAAACCAGGGTGTCGGTTGCTCAAAGGTGCCGGACATCAACAATGTCGGGTTAATGGAAGATCGGGCAACGCTGCGAATCTCCAGCCAATTCCTGGCTAATTGGATTCACCACGGAATCATCGATGCAGCGCAGGTTCGCGATTCAATGGAGCGTATGGCTCTGGTTGTCGATGGACAGAATGCCGGTGATCCTGAGTATTCGCCCATGGCTCCCGACTTTGATACCGATATCGCCTTCAATGCAGCTCTGGATCTCGTCTTATTGGGACGTGAGCAAGCTAACGGCTATACTGAGTTCCTATTAACGGAAAGACGTCGCCAAGTTAAGGCAAAAAGTTAATTAATTACGACGTGGAGCGTTTAATCCCAGGGAGTTGGGAATTTTTTAATTAATTCGTAGTCAGTACCCACAGGCATACCGCTAAACACTGATTCAACTCATCCACAGGGGAACTTCGTGAAAAAGAGCACTCTCATCCAATTAGGCAGCGTTGTTGCTGCTAGCGTACTGGTCGCCAGCTGCAGTACGCTGACGGCACCTTTCAAAGAGGCCGATCCTCGTTGGGCTGATTTTAAATCCTGGACAAAGGTGACTGAGCTTGAGCCCAGCACTGGAAATCCGACGGGCTTTTTAGGCGGTCTGCATCAGGGCGATGAAGGCTATCGTGATGTTTACGTCAACGATATCGCGAAGGCTGTCCTGATGGGGAGTGCTCCTTATAACTACCCGGCTGGGTCGGTCATTGTGAAGGAGCAGTTTGCCAGCAAGTCTGACTGGGAAGAAGGCCGCAAACCAAGCCACACGGTTAGTGTGAAGGTGGCTGCGTCCGATTCGCTGTCAAAAGATAACTGGATTTGGGCTGATAGCTACAAAGGAACAGCGGGCGAAAGCGCCTTTTGCTCTGGTTGTCATTCAATCGCTGCCAAAGACGATTACGTCTTTACACACGGTGATTTCTTAGCGACTCAGTAGTTCTCTTCTCACGCTATGAGCGTTCGGCAGTTGCCGTTCGCTCATGGCTATTAGCGAGTCAAAACATCTGCATTTGTGCATCTGTGATAGCTGAAAAGCTGGTATCAAGAAATTGCAGGATGCCGTCCGCAGCCGGTGCCAATTGCTTGTCCATGTAGTGCTGGTAGTCTGGTAAAGATTCCAAGGCATCCACAGGCTCTGGTCCGTTTCTGGTAATCACGTAGCGAATGGAACGACCGCTTTTGGGCAATTTTCTAGCGGCCTGTATATGTGGCGGCACGTTTTTCTGATATTCACCCAGTGCACGCCGAATGCGCTTCTTGTAAATCAGTTGCTCATCGAGTTCGCCTGAGCGCAGCGCATCTGCCGTATCTCGTACAAATTCTTCGAATGGAAGATCGTGGAATACGCGGTTGAATAACTCTCGTTGAAAATCACGTGCAAGCGGGGTCCAGTCCGTACGCGCTGCCTCCAGACCTTTCACAACCAGTTTGTCACCGTCGGCGCTTGCAATTAAGCCTGCGTAGCGTTTCTTGCTACCGGTTGGCATCCCACGCACCGTGGGCATTAAGAATCGTGTGTAGTGAGTTTCGTATTCGACTTCAAGGTGCGAGGTAATATCAAATTCTTCTCGTAGTTGATGGTCCCACCATTGGTTTAACGAATCCATAAGCTCGTTTCCAATGCGCTCGCAACTTGATTTGGCGTCGTTTTTTTCTCCGACTAACACGAAGACAGAATCAGTGTCGCCATAAATAACAGAGTAGCCTTGCTCCTCTATCCAGTCGCGGGTCTTTGTAATGATTTCATGACCGCGTCGTGTGATGCTGGACGCGAGTTGCTGACTGTAAAAGCGGCAGCCTGTTGTGCCAAGCACACCATAGAACGAGTTCATGATGATCTTGATGGCTTGAGAAAGCGCTGCGTTGTTTGTTTGCTTTGCCTCATCGCGCGCAGCCCAGAGTTCTTCAATGAGCCCTGGAAGTATGTGATTTTCTCGAGAGAATTGTGCATCTACAAAACCTGGAAGGGGATTCTTGCCAGGGTTGGCAAGGCCCATGGGGTCAATAAAGAATGTGCGAATGATGCTTGGGTACAGGCTTTTAAAATCCAGCACTAGAACGTTTTGATATAAACCGGGTAGCGAATCCATGACGTAGCCGCCGGGGCTTCCAGCACCTTCATGGCGATTGTTTACATCGGGTGCTACGTATCCTGCCCTGTGAAGGCGTGGAAGGTATAAATTGTCAAAGGCTGCAACCGAGCCACCTAACCGGTCCAGCGATAATCCAGTGAGGTTTGCTCGCTGAATGGCGAACTCCAACAGTTTAGCCTTAACGAATATTTCGTTGACGAGTGTGCAGTCGCGGATGTTGTAATCGGCAAGTTGCGGCTTGTCGTGCTTAAACAGTCGATTTATTTCCGCCACCTTGTCTTGATCTGACGTAATCAGTTTTCCAACGCCCAACAGTTCGTGGGATACGTTATCTAGCGAAAAACTGTCGAACGACCAAAAACCGGCTTTTAATAAATCGATACCATCGAAAACTGCTCGCCCGGGGACTCTAGCGATTCTCGGTGATCCGGGGTTGCCAGGTTGCAGAACGGCAGCCGTTTCTCCGCCGCGCCCAAGGCGAAAAGGGATACCCAATGAGCGGCATTTTTGATCGATGAAGTTAAGGTCGAAGTTGATCACTGCCCAGCCGCTGATGATGTCCGGGTCAATGTGCTCTATCCAGTCAAAAAATGCATTGAGTAGAGTTTTCTCATCGCGAGCGTAGATAAGCTCATAGCCTTCGCGCGTCTCATTTTCTGACTGGCCAATCATGAATACAACCGCAGCGGCATCATGTTCATCAGGCCCGGGCATCTGTGCGGCAGCAACCGAGTAGAGCGTCCGCGAGTGTCCGCGTGTCTCAATGTCTATAGCCACAGTATTGAAGTGTGGATGGAAATTTCCGGCCTGAACTCTAGGATTTTTAGCCAGTAGGTAGTGGCCTTTGTCGATCAGAGGTCCTTCGATAGTAATGGGTGCTTTAGCAAATCTCTCCATGAGAAATCGATCGGCCGGTTTAACATCGGACTCGCATAGGGGGAGGTCTGTGCTGCGCAGTTGTTGTAAATCCCGCTGCTGGCGGAAGTACAAACCGTCCACGGCTTCACCGTGAAGTAAGGACAGTGACAGCGGTTTTCGCGTTACATTGGCAGGTAGTTGAGCGTCCACATTCCGTTCTATAAAACAAACGGATTGCTGCCCGCTGACAACAATGTGGACGGCTCCTTTATCGGATGTTGCCCAATACGACAGCTCAACACCTTGCGGCGTATCTCGCCAATGTCGTGTCAATAGATAGGCATCTAAACTCATGCCCTTAGTGTACTTAAGCTGGCTTCCCGGGTTGTAAAAATTTGAGGGTGAAAGCTCGTGTACCATGGTCCTTCTGCAAATCAACCCTGACTAAGGACCCCCAGGATCATGTTGCGCTATTTACCGGGTATCGTGCTAGTCCAGATAGTGACGTTTACGCTATTTTGGGTTAACCAAGGTGCCAGCATAGAGCAGTTGCTACTGCGTGTCGGCCTACCTGCGGTGATGTTTAGTGCCGTTACAGCGTTGTGGCTCTCGCTCATTGGGCGTATGGATGCGGAACAGCGAAACAGCGCCCTGCGAGAGCAGCATGCGGAAGAGCGTATGCAGTTAAACCGGGAAATTGAGCGAGTGCGCTCGGAAGCACTACAGGAGGCGAGTGCGGACAAAGCTCAGCTACTGGAAAGAGCTCACACTGAGAGAGAGCGTTTGGTCCGTCAGACGCATAAGGAAATCATGAAGCAAGAACGCAGCGCCAGCCGTCGTTCGAATATGAAGGTGGGCCTTGCCTTTATGGGACTTACAGGCTTCGGTGTACTGATGCTGGTCACACAGTTCATGACATTGGGTTTACTGACCATTACGACTGCTGGCGGTGCCATGGGTGGGTATTTATTGCGTTGGAAGCAAAGCAAGAATGTCATGGATCGATTGGCAAAGCTGCCTGAGAATCCCGACCCTCGTGTCTTGCCATCACCTGAAAAAAACAACGACACATCTACAGATGAACCGTTGTCATTGCCAGATTCAAAACGCTCTTAAAACGCCTGCGCGGCAACAGCATAATTAGCGTTTTACGATCGCACTGAGCACTTACTACTCTTAATCGAGTAGTTTCTCACGTTGATAAAGTCTTGCAGCAAGCCACAATAAAATAGCCGTTGCGCCGAGCGTGCCGACCACGGACAAAATGATGTGTAAGGTTGGTATTGAATCACCCAGAACTGCGCTCTCAAGAAGTTGATACTGGCTCAGCATGGGCAGCGGCATCGACACCAGGGTCGAGCGAATATTCAAAAACTGCAACAGAAAAAACGGGGCCATCGGAATCACCATCAGTAAGCCCAAGTATGTTTGTGCCTCCTTCGTACTGCGCGTTACCGCCGATACGGAGATAAGCAGTGCTGATATGAATGGAATGAGAGGGCTAACAAGCAAGAACGCGTGAGTCACTGTGGCTCCGTCAAACCGCACCTGTCCACCCATCAGCTCGACCGGGAAAAATTTAAACAAGGTATAGATGCTCAGAGCAGTTAGCAGGCTGGATAACAGGACAAAGCACACGGTAGCCGCGTATTTGCCCATGACAACCATGGTTCTGGATAAGGGAAGACTCAGAAGGGGTTCTAACGACTGGCGCTCTCGTTCTCCTGCAGTGGTGTCTATCGCGAGATAAAAACCACCCATGACCATCGACATGATAAAAAGAAAGGGGAGTATGGAAGCGAGCAGCTGTCCGTTGGCGCCTTCGCTTGAAACATCATTTTCTACCACGTTAAGGCTATCGAATACTGACGGGTCAATGCCACGGTGTTGCAAGCGTAGATTGCTAAGCGTCTGCTCATAGACATTTAGAATGGTATTAACACGTCTAGCCGCTTTAACCGAATCTTTGTCGGCATTGTTGACGTGCAGAGTCAGCGGGGCAGGCGCACCGTCTCTTAGTGCCTGTCCGAAATCCTCAGTAATTTCCAACACAACGAGTGTTTCGCCATTGCGAACGCTGGACTGTATATTAGCTGGGGCATCGATTACATCGATATTGTTACTGTATAAAAACTCTATCAATGTGGGTGCTTTATCAGTGTTGGCGACGCTGAGCGTTGTCACCTGATCAAAGTCTATGGAGAGTTGCTTGAAGCTTGCAACCAAAGACCCTCCTAAAAGTAAAGGCAGGAGTACAGGGCCAAACAGTAGAGCGTAAAAAACCGTTTGCCTGTCGCGAAGGTTATCAACGATCTCCTTAAGCATGATGATAAATAAACTCATTCATCATCTCCTTTACTCAGTGCCTGGGTAGCACTGACGAATGCATCTTCTAAATCTGTCTGGCCGGTTCGTCCTAATATCTCGTTTAAACTGCCCTCAATTGCCACGATACCGTCAGAAATAATGGCAATGTGATCGCATAGAGCAGCCACTTCTTGCATGATGTGGCTTGAGAAAAGAATGCAGTGCCCATCGGCTGCCAGTTGCCTAATAATATCGCGTAGTCCGCGAGTGGCCATAACGTCTAAGCCGTTGGTTGGTTCGTCCAACATGATGGTCTGGGGCCGATGAACAAGAGCACGTGCAAGTGCCACTTTCGTTTTCTGTCCTTGAGAAAATCCGTTTGCGCGTCTGTCGGCAAATTTCGTCATCGTCAGTTGCTCGATCAACTCACCGCTACGCTGCAAAGAATCCTTGCGGTTTAGGCCGCACAGGCGTGCATAGTATTGGATGTTCTCCCGTGCCGTCAGGCGAGGATAGATGCCTGCGTTGTGTGGCATAAATCCAAGGTGCTGACGAACCTGCAATACGTGTTTACTAACGTCGTAGCCATCTATGCTGGCGGTTCCCGTCTCAGGCTTAACTAACGTTGCTAGCATACGCAGGGTGGTTGATTTACCTGCTCCATTAGGTCCTAGCAGGCCGGTTATGCACCCATCGTCAGCTTTGAAGCTCACCGAATTAACAGCAACAATTCGCTGTTCATGAGCTGGTTTTCTACGAGACGCACCAACGCGCTTAAAGCTCTTGTATAACTCTTCAGCGACTATCATGGCAAAGGCCCGTTGGCATCAACAAAAAACGGGGTAGCTCTCAACCGGGTCAGGCACTCAACGTTTAAGTTGTCGACAGAGCCTGTGCTAATAAATTGGGCTAGCAGCACAGGCATACAACCAAACGGTGCTTGCATATGCCCTTGATGTGCATTGACGATATGTCGGGAGTGAGTCAAATGCTCCGCAACAGAATCTCCATAAGAAGGTGGGGTTATCGGATCCGCTTCGCCCGACAAAATAAGTGTCGGAACGTCTGATACAACAGGGTCTTTAAAGTCATCGTCAATCCGACCGGCTGGCCATTGTTCGCAGCTGGCCATCAAAGATTGAATAACGCCTTCGCCAAGATAAGTGCCTGCGTCGTTGCCGGCACTGTCGTTATCGACAAACGGGGCGTCCTCTGTGCAAATCACCGCGTGGTGCATGCCGGTTGCCAGGGTGTTTCCGAGTGACTTGGTTTGTAGCTTTGCTTGCCGAGCCAATGGTGCAAAGTTATCGTTAACGATGGCATCGTGCAGCATCGACGGCAGTATGGCCGCAGTCTGTGCGCTATAGGACATTAACCGTATCGTCACCGCCAGATGCTGACGGGTAAATTCCATGCTGGACAATTTGCCTGATGCCACGTCTTCAAAGCTGATGTTTCGAGGCGATGCTTCAAGCGACTCAAGCAGATCCATGGTGGCATCGGATAAATTTCCGAAAGCTTCATTGCAACCTTCATCTTCGGTGCAACGCTTAAAGATTAGATCTAATGCGCGTTGTGATAGTTGTGCGATTTCCGGTCCCAGTGAAATGTCGGGCGGTACGACGGCATCCAAGGTCAGTGTTCTCACAGCTTCCGGATAGCGACGCAGGTATTGAAGAGCTACACGAGTTCCGTAGGAGATCCCGTACATATTCCATTGGCTGACCCCCAGGGTTTCGCGAACCCGTTCCAAGTCGTGTACAGCCATACTGGTGGTGAACCAGGTCGGGTCGTAGTCCAACGCATCCAAACATTCTTTCGATTGAGCTGACGTTTGAGCATCATCAACCTCAAAGGATAAGCCCATAGAGTCAGACGACTCTTCACACACGAGCTTAGCTGAACTGCCTGTGCCTCGTTGATCTATCAGAATGACATCATGATTTTGCATGATGTGTCTGAACGCAAACGATACGCTCGGGAAGGTCTCAATGGCAGATTGACCGGGCCCACCGGCAATCAATGTAAATGCATCCTGTCGCTCAGATTGCCGCCTAGCGGGAATTCGAGCAATGGCTAGGTCTAGGCTGGCGCCTTCAGAGTTTGCATTTGAGCTGGCGTCTAATGGAACTTCTATAGTTGTGCACTGAGCAATAAGAGCGGTTGCCCCTGATCCTATCGTGCATTCATTGAAGCCAAGATCTGAGTCAAGCGACTTTTGTCCAGCGGCATGTAACCCGCCTGAGGCAACAGCACAGGTGCAAGCCAGTAGAAGTCTGGTAAAGCGGCCTAGGGGTGACGCCAAATAGCGTGCTTTCAAGTGTTCCAATGCCTTATTAGGACTATTACGCGAATAGCTGTACGCGTGCAAAGGCCGAGCCATCGCAACACGCATAAAGTAGTCAGCCGGTATCAGAAAGTAACGTGGTTAACGTTGTCCCGTGGGATGTAAGCAGCTCTAGTGGTTTGAGCGGGTCTGGAGGGGCGTTAGAGCTCCTCCAAAACGTCCTCTAGCTGCCGTCTGGCATTGCCTACCCAGTCATCGCGTTCTATGCGGCCCGGAACAATGGACAAAGCACCCGCTATTTTTTCTATTTCGTGGCTTTTCAGTTCAGCCAACTGCGCGTAACTGGTTATTCCTAACTCATTGAGCGCTTTTTCTGTGACAGGGCCAATACCGAATATTTGCTTTAAGTCGTCTCTGTGTTCTACCGGCTCGAACAGACTGGTGTTGTCATTGCTGCCATCTAGGAGTGGGTCATCTGATGCATCGATGTCCAGCTCACGTTGCAGTTCATCACCCACTTCCATAACTTCATCGAAAGGATCTTCGTTGTCATCATCCTCATCGATGAGTTCATCCGCATCAAAGGCAAATTCCTCAAGATCATTTTCCGATTCTTCTTCGGAGTCGAGCATGTCGAAGTCTTGGTTAACAGCGCTGATAGGGTCTTCTTCGCCGTCCAGAGAATCAGCGTTAATTTCAATGGGAGCTGATGCCCAGCTTTCATTAGACCGAGCGTTACTGATGGCAACCTCTGATGCTTTATTAAGGCTGTTGATGAGTTCCTCAGCCGGACTGGAAACGATGGTGGCATCGAGAAGCTCGAGCGGCTCTGAGGCTGAATCGTCCAGATCTAATTCAGAGTCGTCATCGCTATCGGCATAGTCGTCTTCAGAGCTCCGAAGCTGTTGTGCTTCCAGCGTCTTTTGCTTACGGATGTTGTCGAGTTCGACCTTGACCTTTGTGTAAGCCTGCTCGCGATCGGTGATTGATTTTAATCGGCTGGAAAGGGCCTGGTTCTCTGCGCTTAAATCACGAACTTTTGCTTCGTGTTTTTGCATCATTTGCCTTACCAACAACTGAGACTTTTCCAAGTTCGTGTTGAGAAATGGAATTTGCTGGTTCTCTTGTCTCAAGGCAGCTATTTCAGATTTACTGCGTCTTTCCAATTCATCGTAATCGTCCGATAGCATGGAGACATCTGATTCGGCTTGAGCGATTTGATTGTGCGCTCTGGCCAGTGCGTGACGATGGTCGTCCAACCGCCTCGCGTAACTCGCACGATGGATCAGCCAGCCGATAGCAGCGCCGAGAATGCCTGCTAAAGCGAGGGCCACAAACATTTGAGCAATTAAGTAAATCACGATAGTTCTCGCACGGGTTGGACCTTAGTCGAGGTAGCTGATTTCGATGCGCCGGTTACGGGCCCGGCCTGCATCCGTAAAATTGTCATCAATCGGTTGTGTGGAGCCATATCCTTTGGCGATAAGCCTATTGTCAGAGATCCCTCTGGCAATTAAATAGTTTGCGACCGCCTGAGCACGCTCTCGGCTAAGGCGAAGGTTTACAGACTCAGGGCCTGTATTGTCTGTGTGTCCTTCGATTCGAACCCGCGTGTCAGGGTTGCTGGCCATTAAGCGCGCCAGCTGGTTCAATGCTGCATCGCTAGCCTGTGTAAACGATGAACTGCCGGCCTCAAAAGCGACGCTAGCGGTATTTATTTGCGATAGCGAAGTTAGGAAATTTTGTCGCTGGGCGAGGGTGTCCGCGACGGGATCGATAATGGTGACTCTGTCTGTGACCCGCCTTACGCCTTCGATTTGCTCGATACCAGCCAGTAAGTTTGCCAGAGACTTTTGCTTCTCGACGTTACCGGATACGGTGAGGTCTCTGCCACTGGCAGAAATAGACAACTGGCCAAAACCTGCATTGCGGGCAAACTGCTGGGCACTATACTGCAGTTGCGCGGGGATAGATTGTAATTGTTGAGCTAGACTCACAATAAGGCAGACACCTGCCGTTAGCGCTACAAGCCACGGCCAGATACTGAGCCGTTGAGTCTCGGGTAGTTCTAAGTTGAGCGCGCGCTGAGTCATTGCTTGGATAATACCACCAAGAGCCTAGGAACAGAATGCTGTGTAGCCCCTGTTGCACGCAATAATTTATCGTTATGTTTGGGTGACGGAATACCGTCACCGAGTGCGTTTATGCACTAGCTCGCTGGGCCTGAAGCCTCGTTACTGCTTTTTAATTTGGCCAGCCTGCGAGAGTCACGATTGGATACTCTTCTTACAACATCGTGCGCACCATTAACACGCCGGTTGTCAAAGACATCTGCCGTACGTTGTGCGTCTTGCTCGATCAGTTCATCGTTGGTCTGCTTCATCGCTTGTATCGCAGGAACAGCCGCTTCCCAACGTTTCAATTGCTCGGTCGCTTTGCGTGCAAGAGAGGTAGCCTTGATCGCTTTCTCGTGAGATTTAATGGCTTTCATACGCAAGTATGATTCATCAATGTATTGCTTCTTACCTTGAGTGATCATTAATTGACGCATGCTTCGTACTTGCTCTTTTGACTCTTGCAGTTGCTTAAGTGTCATCTGCAGCATGCGCTCTTTACGATCAGCCTCTGCGGCTTCCTCTTTTAATGCGTTCACACGAGACTTAAATTCAAGCATCTCAAGTGACTTTGTGTTGAGTTCGTTGAGAGCTTCGCGCTTGACCGTTCGCCCGCGCTTGCCACCCAGCCAGAAGCCGAAGAGCAGACTAATTAATCCAATTATTAAGAACTGCCAAAACACGCAAATGTGCTCCCAGGTGGATGTTTCAAATAAGCCTGTTGAATAAACAAAGAGCTTTAGAAACCGCTGTAAGCATCATACAAAAACGATCGTTTGCAAATAGCGGGGGCGGATTAAACCGTTAGTTCCATCACGAATAACGGGCAGTTTTCTCGAATATTCTTGAACCGCGTTCGATTCACGTATTCTGTGGGTCCCGGGAGTTGGTCTAAGCTGACCACCAATTTAGATCTGCCACACATTTTTGGATAAGTTTTGGATACAAACGATTACACGCGACGAATTCGCTACGCACTTCAGCTCGATGATGCGGAAGCACTTAGATTGATCACTTTGGGTGGACTTAGTGCGTCAATTAGCGATGTCGAGGCATGGCGGAGCAAAGATAGCGACCCCGGATATAAACTGTGCCCTGATGAGGCCGTTTCAGCCTTACTCAATGGCCTCGTACTAGACCGCCGTGGACCTCCACCCGCGCCGGCTGACGGGAAGGCGAGGCCGGAAGAACCACTGAGCAACAACCTGATTTTGAAGCAACTGAGAATCGCATTAACGCTGCGTACTGATGATGTGTTTGACGCAATACAAGCCGGTGGCGGGAAATTAGCCAAGGGCGAAGTTGGTGCATTTTTTCGGAAAACCGATGCCCGTAACTACCGTAAATGCGGCGATCAAGTCATGCGTTGGTTTCTTACGGGACTGGCCGCAGGGCGAGACTAAGCCGAAAAGTTAGGTTCTCGCTAGACAGATTATTTGTTACATTGAGGTGGTGATTGCTGCATTCAGTTGGTTTTGGATCAATCAATAAAGACTGTTGCAGTCAATTCTCGGTAGAGCTTGAGCTGTTTTGACAATGTGTTTTGTTTGATAAACCTCGAGCTCTTAAACCACTTGAAGATGTCCAAAAATAGGATTTTTAAATGAAAACTCGTTTAGCGTTAACTGGCGGCTTGTTAGCCGCTGGATTGCTGGCAGGTGCGGCTCAGGCACAACAGCAATTTATTTCAATCGGTACTGGTGGTGTAACAGGCGTTTACTACCCAACTGGCGGAGCCATTTGCCGCTTGGTGAATAAGGGCCGAAAGGAGCACGGTATTCGTTGTTCTGCTGAGTCCACGGGTGGATCGGTATACAACATCAACACGGTTCGTGCAGGTGAATTAGAGTTCGGTGTTGCTCAGTCAGATTGGCAGCATCATGCTTACAACGGTACATCTAAGTTCGCTGACCAAGGCAAGTTCGAAGAACTGCGAGCTGTTTTTTCAGTACACCCAGAGCCGTTCACAATGCTTGCGCGTAGCGGAAGCGGCATCAACACTTTTGAAGACCTCAAAGGTAAGCGTGTTAACGTCGGTAACCCAGGTTCCGGTCAGCGCGCCACTATGGAAGTTGTCATGGATGCCTACGGTATCTCTCTCGATGATTTCGCGGTTGCGTCTGAACTGAAAGGTTCTGAAATGGCACAGGCTCTTTGTGATGACAAGATCGATGCAATGATCTACACCATTGGCCATCCAGCTGCTGCGGTAACTGAAGTAACGAATACCTGTGGTGTTGACTTTGTCGATGTTAAAGGTGATGCGATTGACGGTTTAATCGCTGACAACCCTTTCTATCGTACAGCGACTATCCCAGCCGGCATGTACAAAGGTCAGGAAGCTGATGCAAGCACCTTCGGTGTTGGCGCTACTTTCGTTTCATCATCAAACGTTCCTGATGAAGTGGTTTACGTTGTTGTTAAAGCGGTGTTCGATAACTTTGAAGACTTCAGAAAACTGCATCCGGCGTTTGCTAATCTGAACGAAGAGCAAATGATCTCCGACGGTCTGTCTGCACCATTGCATGATGGCGCTGTTAAGTACTACAAAGAACGCGGCTGGATGTAATTTAGCTGTGCATTTAAAAGCATTCTTGCTTTTTGATGGTCTCGCGACTTAATCATTAAGTCGCTACAGCGGCCGGTAGACATAAGTTTGCCGGCCGCTTATTAGTTGTATTCAACAGTAATACTATGACCCAGTCAGGAGAACTACGCCTATGAGCGCCACCGCTTCCGAAGCTAAGCCTGCGACTGAGCCATCAGCCGATCTCGAAGCATTCACATCGATTGATACCGGTGGACGCAGCCCAGGGGGAAGTCTGGGGTTTTTTATCGCGTTTGTAGCTTTCAGCTGGAGTGCGTTTCAGCTTTATGTTTCTTCTGCGTTGCCGTTTTGGATTGCTGAAAATCTTGGCGTCAACCTGATATTCAATGGCACTGAGGTTCGCATCATACATTTAGCCTTTGCGATGGCTCTTGCGTGCCTTTCCTATCCCTTATTAAAAAGCAGTTCTAAAACGACGATACCGGCTTATGACTGGTTGCTCATTGTCGGTAGTGTGAGTTGCTGCTTGTACTTAATTGTGTTTAAAGATGATATTGCCAATCGAGCGGGCCTGCCGACCACCGGCGATATCATGGCCTCAGCTTTCGGGCTTATCCTCTTGGCCACCGCGGTTTTCCGATCATTAGGACTGCCGATGCTGATCGTTGCTGGCGTCTTTGTGTTCTACGTGTTTTTCGGTCACGCCGAGTTTCTGCCGGATGTTGTCCAGTGGAAGGGCGCATCCTTCGGTAAAGCCATGTGGCACTACTGGATGCAGACCGAAGGTGTTTTCGGTGTGGCGCTGGGTGTGGCCTCATCGATGATTTTCTTGTTTGTGTTGTTCGGCGCGCTATTGGAGCAAGCCGGGGCTGGCAACTACTTTATCCAACTGGCGTTTGGATCCTTAGGTCACTTTAGAGGCGGCCCCGCGAAAGCGGCCGTTGTAGCCTCGGCGTTGAGTGGAATTTATTCAGGTTCCTCTATAGCCAATGTTGTAACCACAGGCACATTCACTATTCCGCTGATGAAGCGAACGGGATTCTCTGCTGAAAAAGCAGGTGCTGTTGAAGTCGCGTCGTCAACCAACGGGCAGTTGACGCCCCCGGTTATGGGAGCTGCTGCGTTTCTCATTGCAGAATTCACGGGAATTTCGTATCCGGAAGTTATTAAGCACGCTCTGTTACCTGCGTTAATTTCCTATATCGCCTTGGTGTATATCGTACATTTAGAGGCGCTTAAATTAGATTTAAGTGGCCTGCAGAAACCACCTTCGCATGTCACGGCTATGCAAAAGCTTATTGGCTTTTTGTTTGGTTTCTTAGCCTTCGTCGCCTTGGGCGGCATGGTCTACTACGGCTTGGGCTGGGTCTCTACTGCTTTTCCAGGCATGACGTTTTGGGGAGCTGCTGCAATCTTCCTGGTGGCCTACCTGATTTTGATTGTGATTAGTGCGCGTCGCGATGACCTTAAGCTGGATGATCCTGATTCGGCCATGTTGGAATTGCCTCGGCCGGGTGAAGTCGCGATGACAGGGCTCTACTACTTGCTGCCCATCATTATTCTTCTGTGGTGCATTCTTATCGAACGACTTTCGCCGGCGCTGTCCGCGTTCTGGGCATCGATGGCTATGATCTTTATCGTTGTCACCCAGCACCCTCTCAAGCACATCATTCGTGGCAGTGCTACCAGTACCAGTGCCAGTTTTGGTGGAGCATTTAAACAAGGGTTCCGTGACTTTGGTGATGGCATGGTCAATGGTGCGCGAAGCATGGTTCCGATTGGTGTTGCCACAGGTGTTGCCGGCATCATCATCGGCACAGTCTCCTTGACAGGGGCACATCAGGTCATCGGTGAATTTGTAGAGTTTCTCTCAGGCGGTAGTCTCATCGTCATGCTCTTGCTGGTCGCCGTCATGAGTTTGCTGTTAGGTATGGGCTTGCCAACGACCGCCAACTACATTGTCGTATCTTCATTGATGGCACCGGTTATCGTGTCGGTAGGTGCTCAACAAGGGTTAGTGGTGCCATTAGTGGCAGTGCATATGTTCGTGTTTTATTTTGGCATTCTGGCCGATGACACACCTCCCGTCGGGCTGGCAGCGTTCGCTGCGAGTGCAATTTCAGGTGGCAACCCTATCAAGACCGGTTTACAGGGTTTTGCCTATGACATCAGAACCGCATTGCTACCGTTCTTGTTTATCTTCAATACAGAGCTGCTGCTCATCGATGTCTCTCTTGGCAAAGCAGTCTTTGTCTTCATCGTGGGTGTCATTGCCATGATGCTTTTCGCAGCTGCCACGCAAGGCTATTTCATGACCCGTAGCAGAGTGTGGGAGTCGTTGTTGCTGATACTGGTTGCGTTCACGTTGTTCCGACCCGGCTACTGGCTGGACAAGGTACAACCTCCGTACGATTTAGTGCCAGCCAGTCAGATACTTGAAGTTGCTGAGAACTACCCGGTGGGTGAACCCCTAAGGCTTCGTGTTTCCGGGCCGGATTTTGATTATCCCGATGAAATATCGCAGATCACCTTGTTGGCCGATTTGGGCGAAGCTGGCGATGGTCAAACTCGTTTAGAGCAATCGGGCTTAACAGTCCTGGTTGATGAGAGTGGTGCGGAACTGGAAGAGCCGTTTGCCGGTACTGCATTTTTCCAAACGCTTCAGATGTTTGATTTCTACGCTGACCCGGTTGTTCGTATCGATCAGGTTCAGATTCCGGCCGAGCGTATGGCTAAGGAAGTTTTTTATATACCTGCCTTATTCGTATTGGCGTTTGTGGTGTGGTTGCAGCGCCGTCGTCAAACAAAGCCTGCGTTTTTCGGTAATTTCTAAATACGGGTAGAATTTGCGCTACATTCGGCTCCGACCTCATGTCGGGGCCGGGCTGTCCTGCCGTGAACCCCTCATTTTTAATATTCTGCAAATAGAAGTTATATCCGCATGTCTGAAGAAGCGCTCATCATCGACGACAACAGAGTGGTATCGATGCACTATCAGCTTACCAATGGGTTTGGGGAGCTCATAGATAGTTCTCAAGGCGATTTGCCATTGGTCTACATGCACAACACCAACGTGTTGCTGGCCAGCCTTGAAAGGGAGCTTACGGGTAAACAAGCCGGTGAGCAGGTATCCGTAACCATCTATCCGGAAGATGGATATGGGTATGCAGATGAAGAGCTTATTGCTGAGTGGCCGCGAGACTCTATCGAGAAAACGCAGGAGCTCATTATCGGTATGCGCTTTAAGGCATTGAGCAAAGAGGGTGAATCTCAGTTAGTCACGCTCACTGAAATACGAGAAGAAACCGTTGTGCTGGATGCGAACCATCCCTTGGCAGGGCAGGTGTTAAATTTTACCGTCGCCATCGTCGATGTGAGAGATCCCACAGACGAGGAGTTGGAGCAAGGCTATGCATCCACAACCAATGTCCAGTCTATTGGCAAGAATCAATCTGACTAAGTGTTATCGGGACGTCTGGTGGTGAGCGCACACTAAACGTGTGCGCTGCGAACGGGCAGCTACTTTAGGAAGCCTTTTTAAACCCGTCAGCATCATCAAAGTCATCTCGCCGTTCAAGCTCTGCGCTTAAGTTTTCTAATGGCGTGGGCATTGTCAGACCGTAGCCTTGGGCCAAGTCTATTTGAAGCTCTTCAAGGCTTTCCATGACGGATTCATCTTCAACGAATTCTGCAATAGTTTTCGCGCCCACCGTGTGACCCATCTGATTGATGGCAGACACCATGTTGCGATCCATAGCATTGGTTGCAATGTTTCGGATAAGCGTGCCGTCGATCTTGATGTAGTCAAATGAAAGCTTTTTGAGATAGCTGAAATTTGAATAACCGGCACCAAAGTCGTCCAGTGCAAGCTCACAACCCAAGGCTCGTACGCTATCGATAAAATCGCGTACATGATCGAAGTTTCGGAAAATAGCCGATTCGGAAATTTCGAAAGCAATTTTGCTGGCGTCTAGTTCCGGCTCTTTCAGCTTCGAAACAATATACTTTCCGAAGTCGACATCTGCCAAAGAATGACCAGACAAGTTAATCAGTACTCGTGGTGTTTCGTAGATTTTTTGCGTCTCTTTAAGCCAAGCAATGGTGTGATTAAACACCCATTGATCGATCTCGGTCATGATGTTGTACTTTTCTGCAATTGGGATAACCCGCGTCGGAGAATATAACTCTCCGTTCTCGCCACGTATGCGCAATAAAATTTCGCAATGTGACATCGGCGCCGGGTGGCCTACCACGTTGTAAATGGGTTGATAGAACAACGAGAGGCGTTCTTCTGCAAGTGCTTTACGTATGGCCTGAATGCCGGCGAGGTTGTTACGATACTGAACAACTTCGTTATCGTTATCTTGGGTGATGTGTACGCGATTTCGTCCCGATTGCTTGGCAACATAGCAAGCGGAGTCAACATCTGCCAGCACACGCTCCATGCTTTCTTCTTCGCCGCTAATCGGGGTAACGCCAACGCTTAAACTTACCGTGAAACTTTGAGTTTCATAGTGGAATGTGAAGTCACAAACAATCTGTCGTAAGTCTTCTGCCAGCTTCCTAATGTCATCGAAAGACTTACCTTGGGCGATAATGGCAAACTCATCACCTCCAAGGCGTGCGAATAGATCGCCGCGGCGTAATCGATCATTCATCAACTGAGTCAGCTGAATTAACAGCTGATCGCCTGCATGATGACCACAGGTGTCGTTGACCATCTTGAATCTGTCAAGATCGATATATAACAAGCCATGCGCATTTGGCGAACGCTCGGCAAAATTGATGGTGTGTTGGAGATGCTGCTCAAATGAACGTCGATTATGAAGTCCAGTTAGATCATCATGGTTCGCCAAGTGAGCGATACGTTGATTAGCCGTCGCTACACGTGAAATAACAATACCCGAGATAGCCATACATACCGCGAATGTTGCTATTACAATTAGCACTAATAGCCTTCGGGTCTCTTTATACGTACCTTGATTCGCCATCAGTGCTTCGATAGCCAGATTTTTCTCAAGCGTGACTAGGTCGTTCAGCTGATTGAGAAGCACAAGCTCCTGGAGCTCCAGCTCGGTGAGAACCTTATCCATCGACTCATTATCTTGCTTGGTTGCATAGATATGTCGGTTGGTCGCACTCAGTGCGATTGCCACGCGATCGTAGGTCGCGTCTATTTGGTTAAGAATGTTTTGTTCGCGTTCATTCGCTCCGAGTGCCAACAGGGCTGAACGAGCGCTTTGATAATCGTTTGTATGATTGATTAGTTTGTCAAAAATTTTATGGCGCTTTAGCGGGTCCCGAGAACGTATGAGTTCGCGCATGGTATTAGACCGGACCCGTATGACATCGCGCATTCTATAAGCGCGAGTTGTCTTTTGCTCGGTGTTTTCAATCAGCTGAGACATGCTGTTGTTCACGTTCTGCAAGGTCGACATGGAAAGCCATGTCACCAACAGCATTAGTGAAAAAACCGCCATAAAGCCCATACCGATCAGGGCTTTTGTGTGGTCTTTGTGAGCGATCTTAAGGCTCATCAGGAATATTCTATTCCTTGTTTTACAATCGCGGACACAGCAAAACCCTTAAGCGCGTGCGCCGGGTTATGAGTCAGATTCCTGACTTTATCTGTTGCCTTATAGTGCATTTAAAGTGATATCCGCAATTTTTCTAGACCATCCTTGGTCGCTTATTAATTTGTTGTAAAGACGGTATCGGCCCGAATTCGAAACGGTTGACCACTTTTGGCGCGTCAGGAAATGTTGCTGCGTGCAGATGGGAAGGGAAAATGAGATACAGTTCCGTTGTGGACATGGAACTGTGAGTTATTCGAGTGTTTTTACGCTCTTATGAGACGTGTGTAGCTAATTAAGCTGGCGCGTCGAGTAACTTATGCGAATAATCCATGGACCCAATACTGGGTACTTTGGTGACGTAGACGGTAAACCCAGTAATAAGCGCCACTTTTAGAGCTGGCAATAAAGTAATCCCGCCGGACATCGGTTTCATCCCACCAACCGTTCTCTATTCTCTCGGGTAACGTGTGTAACGTCATATCCTCACTTAAAGGGATTGGTTCACGCAGTAGCCACACAGGCCTGGCAGGCCATTGCTCTGGGGGCTGTTGTTGTTCAAGCAGGGCGGACATCCAGGCCTTTTCGGGCCGATGATCATCGCCCGGTTGCGCGGTATATAAAGCGTCCTTACCCAGGCGAGCCACTAATTTATCCAACACTTGTTCAATACTACTGCTCTGCGCCTGGCTTTTTTGAAAAAGATCACCTCCTTCGCGTGTCAGGCTGGCTAGCTCGGTTGATTCTATGGCAAGCCGAATAACGGGGGCGTCCAGAGTGATGGTTGCAAGTCGTTCAGTGGCCACACGAAACAGGTGCGGGATGTTAGCGGTTGCATCCAGAAACTTAATAGCCACACGTGTTGCCTTACGTTTGTGGTGGAACAGCACTATATCTAAATGACGTATGCCTAAATCGCGTGTTTTTAAATAACCGCCGAGTGAACCTAGCAGGCGGTTTAGGGGAAACGCCAAGGCGCCTGTGTCAGGTGCTTCTAATGGCAAGTCGACGCCTTGTGAAAAAGTTTCTGCGGCCTTGTAGGCCGCTTTAGGGTCAGGGAGGCGTCCATCCAGTTTGTAGAGTAGCTCTGTGCATTGACTGCCAAAGCGCCGTGTTAAGGCAGCAGGCGCAATAGCACGTAGTTCACCCAGTGTCCGTATGCCTGATTGTCGTAGTCCCTTTAGCGTAAAGTCATCTAAAGGTAGAAAACTGACAGGGACACGGCTCAATGTTTCCAACAGCGCAGGCATGTCAGTCACTGCGTGTTGCATACCGGCGCGTGCAAATAACTCAGCAGCCTTTGGCGTCGGAGCTATGCCCATAAGTAAACTGACGTGTTGCTCTTTTGCTCCCAAGCTGACTTGATGTAGCAAACCGTCTAGTCCATCAAAGAGTTTTAAACTGGCTGCTATCTCCAGCAATATGATGTCGGGCTCTTCAGGGCATACCCACGATGAAAATTGTAATGCCCATAAGGTCAATTGTTCTAAGTGAGCGGCTTGCTCGTATTCATCAAAGTCACTAATGAGTAAATTGGGCACAAGTGCATAGGCGTTTTTAAGCGCCTGTCCCGGTTTAATACCATAGGCTTCAGCGCATGAATTACAGGCCATGACGCGCCTTCGAGGACCTTCTGACAATATGACAGCACGAGGTTCATCTGCTGAGCGTCGGTCCTGCCTGTCTATTGGCAACTGTGGGAAATACAAAGCTAACCACATTAGAGGTTAACCGTGCCCGCAGGTATTGGCCATTCAACGCCTTGTGAATCATCAAACTCTGCAGGGTCTATGATGACGGTTTGTTCACGGCCACCACGAACTTTGATTAAGGTCAGTGCTAGCTGTGAGTCTATGATGTCAGCTTGCAGTCGAGCAGCAACCGGTGAGTGTTCGTTGGCGTCACGTTGCGGGCGGTATACGGTTGCCCAGGTTTTCCCGGTTTCAGCTGCAAGTTGAAGTCTTCGTTGTTTTTGTGCGCTGCTGCGTTCAACCCAGGCGACAACACTGGAAAACAACCCTGCACGTAGTACTTGTTCTGCGGCCCACAACGTGTCTGAATCTTCTTTGGTGTCAATAATGAGTAGTCGATCGAGACGAATGCCTGCATTACTTAATGCAGGTGCGTATGGCAGATAGGGCGGATTGATAAAGGCAGCCCATTGCCCCGTTTGAGTGATTTGACTTAAAGCAGGTAACAATAAACTGACTTCACCAATGCCTTGCTGGCTGGATAATATTTCGGTAACACCACCGATACACCAACCACGTGCAGGCAGTGCATTGTCTAAAGAGGCAAAGCCGGTTGGAATAGAACTCTCATCGGTGTATCGATCACGACCACGCCATAGCGCAGGTTGTGATCTTAATAGAGCATCAAGAGCGGTATCCATGAGGAGGAGGGCTCAACGCTTAACCGCCAGTGGTTTTATATCAATGACCATGCGTTGATAAACTATAAATGTTTAACGTTAGGAGTCGCGACGTAAGACGCCAACATAAACGCCTTCTATGTGAAATTCATCTTCGCGAAGGTCAACACGGATAGGTTCGAACTCATCGTTCTCTGGTAGTAGTGTCACAATGTTGCCACGACGTCTGAAACGTTTAACAGTGACCTCATCATTGACTCGTGCCACGACTATCTGGTTGTTTTCGACATGCTCTGTGGCATGAACGGCCAGTAGATCGCCGTTGAGAATACCGATGTCCTGCATACTGGTCCCATTAACCCTAAGTAGGTAGTCGGCATGGGGATAGAAGAGATCAGGGTCAACAGGTAGATATTCTTCTACGTTGGAGTCAGACATGATGGGTTCGCCCGCAGCTACTTTACCGACTAAGGGAATACCATCTTCCTCAAACTCTGTGACAACGCGGATGCCACGAGATGTACCGGGGATGAGTTGTATTGCGCCTTTGCGTTCCAGCGCACGCAGGTGATCGTCTGCAGCGGTGGGTGAGCGAAAGCCAAAATGTTCACAGATATCGGTACGGGTAGGGGGGAAGCCAGTACGGTCGATATGCGATTGGATCATGCGCAGAATTTCCTGCTGCCGTTTAGTAAGGTCCTGCATGACGATCATCCCTTCATTATCGAGTCCTGAGTATATTTACAGTTGTTGGGAAATGCAACTGTTACTGCTTACAAGATATGAGGGCTCAGCAATACGTTGCTATGACGACCTTGGCGTACCGTTCTCCAGTTGTTTAGCCCAGAAAACGGTTGCTAAACTGATTAAGGAGGTGCACAGCATCAAGAAGAGTACAACGGTAGATGCACCTTCTTCGGGAAGAATTTTACCGGTAAGCATGGATAGAGGAGCCCCTAGCGCAACGATGGCAGCGCCACTGATGCCAGCGGCGGCACCTGCTAACTGAGGACGTATAGAAAGTGTCTGCGCGTTGCTGCTGGGTATGGTGAGTCCATTGCCTAAACCCACAAAGACAATGCTGCCGAAAAACAGCCACCAGGTCAGCACCCCCGCTAAAGCTGCACTAAAACCAGCAGCAAGACCTAAGCAGGTCGTTAGTCTTCCTGCCAGCATCATGGTTGTTGCCGGAATGCCGGATGCATACCGCCCTGAAAGATAACTGCCCAGCATGAAACCTGCGGTACCCGTCGCGAAATAGATACCCAGCTCGGCGGTTGATAATCCAAACTCAGATTGAGCGACAAGCGGTGCGCCAGTTAAAAAGATGTACAGACTAGCGGTGGAGAATGTCGTGCATAGTGAGTAAGCCCAGAAGCCGGGTTCTCGCATTAGCTGCCATGTTGATTCGCCAGGTTCTTGCGTTGGCTTTTTATCGATTAAGTGCGTCTCTTTTAAATCAATCCAGCACCAGATAAACAATGCAACGCCGCAGAGGATTAAAAAATAAAAGTTTGATCGCCAACCGTACACGCTGTCCAGAAACCCACCTAATACCGGTCCCATCATAGGGGCCACGGCCATGGCCATACTCACGTATCCGAGGCGGCTGGCTGCATCCTGCGCGTTAGTGGTATCTCGGACCATAGCCATAGACAGTACATATCCGGCCACCATGGCCGACTGCAACATTCTAAACGCCAAGAACACCCGCACATCGGTGGCAAACGCACAACCGGCTGAAGCGAGCGTAAAAAGGACCAGTGAACCCAGCAGGACAGGTCGACGGCCTATTTTGTCAGACAAAGGGCCAACCACGAGTTGCACCACGGTCATGGCCGCTAAATAGACGCCAATAGATAGACTGACCACGTTGTAGTCTGCCTGAAGATCTTCTGCGATATTGACTAACGATGGCACGAACAAATTTAACGTTGCTGTTGACAGGGCAGTCAGCAGAATCAGCGTAAAGAGCCGGGCTTGTTCAGGCTGTGAAGCGTTTGTCGCGGTCATACTCTAGTGGATAAAAATCTATCGGCTTAGTGATACTGCGCCGGTAGACTTTGAAATGGCATGTCGTTTCTGACAATATACGTGCATCCCGACGAGAGTGCTGAACAGTTAATGACTGAGAACGAAGTCCGCCAGAAAATTATTGATCTCTGCTTGCGAATGAACGCTACCGGTTTAAATCAAGGAACCTCCGGCAATATAAGCGCGCGATTCGAAGGGGACATGCTGATCACCCCCAGCGGCATTGCTTATGAAGATCTAGTACCCGAGGACATCGCCCGAATGTCCTTGGACAATGACGAAAAAGAATGGGATGGGCCTTGTAAGCCGTCTTCAGAATGGGGTTTTCATAAAGCTATTCTGCGCAACAAGCCTAACATTAACGCTATTGTGCATACCCACTCTATGTACGCTACCATCGTGTCTATCTCTCGTAGCCATATCCCCGCCTGCCACTATATGATCGCGGCGTTTGGGGGCAACTCCGTCGTGTGTGCAGACTACGAAACGTTCGGCACACCGGCTTTATCAGTCAGCATTTTAAAAGCGATGGAGAATCGTACCGGCTGCTTGTTGGCTAACCACGGCATGATCGCCGGTGGCCGCGACTTAGACAACGCTATGTGGGCTGCTGTCGAGCTGGAGACGCTGTCTAAAATGTACTACTTCGCCAAATTGGCTGGTGACATGATTGTCTTGCCAGATGATGAAATGGAACGTGTGATTGAGCGTTTCAAAAACTACGGGCAGGCACAAAAACCGACCGAATAGGGGGGCAGTCACGACCCACCCGCGATTACTGCTGACAGTTGCCCCGCTAAGGGTCACAATGGGGCATCCAGACAAAAGGTGTTGCCTTCCATGAGTGATTCACAATCGCGATTCCCAGTACCTCCTATGGAGTCCCTGCCTGAAGACATCCGCAGTCGTATCGAAAGCGTGTCCGAGAAGTCAGGGTTTGTGCCCAATGTATTCAAGGTGCTGGCGCATCGCCCCGATGAGTTTCGTGCGTTTTTTAGTTACCACGATGCCTTAATGGAAAAGGAAAGCGGACTTTCCAAAGGCGAGCGCGAAATGATCGTTGTCGTAACGTCTGCCATGAACAGCTGTCTTTACTGCGTTGTGGCGCACGGCGCTATTGTCAGAATTCGTGAGAAGAACCCGCGCCTGGCCGATCAACTCGCGACAGATTACACGCGCGCAGAGATCTCCCAACGGCAGATGGCGATGCTCGATTTTGCGTGCCTCATTTGCGATCAGGCCGCTGAAGTGTCTGACGATGATTTCGAGGAACTGCGCGATCACGGATTTAGCACCGAGGACATTTGGGATATTGGTGCTATCGCTGCCTTCTTCGCACTGTCTAATCGTATGGCAGGCTTGACAGACATGATGCCAAACGATGAGTTCTATGCTTTGGGTCGAGAGCCTAAGTCGGCTAAGCCACGCTTAGTAAAGTAGGGATATTAGTAAATTGTGCGCCCTTAATTAGGGCGATAAGGCGTAGGGATCGATCACTAACGGGCAATGCCGGTAATGATCGATCCACGGCCTATTGAGTTGTATAGCGCAGTGTTACGCAACTTTTCTTTCCTGTTCGATACCTTCGCGACCGTGTTCTACCGATTCGACAATTTGACCGCGCGATATTCCCAGGTCCTGTAAGTCTTTGTCATCTAAAGCCTTCAGTTCTGTAATAGCTTGTTGCTTTTGTGACAATGGATTCACAGAGTCTTCAGAAGGGGCGCTCCATGGCCATGCTTCAATACCGGATTCGAGCAAATATCTCGAGAAACCAAGGTCTTCTAACGCTCTGTCGGAACGAGTGAGCAATATGTGTCTTGCTTCTTCTCGACCCTTACGAATCATAAAGTTTTCATAGTTGTGTAGCATTCGTCGAAATAATGTCATCGTATCGCTCCGCTGGTAAGCACTTGTAAACGTTTTTCATCAATACATGCCCCGGGAACCTGCAAACTCAACCTTTACGTATTTCGGTGTTACGAGTTTTGGGTCACCGCAGTCACTGATGTCTAGGCTTTAATCTAGAGATCTAATGGCTGCGAGACAAACGACATTTTCTTTTCGCATGCCTTAGCGAAACTTATTGAGAAATTGCTTATGGCACGGTCACTTCCATTAAACGCGCTAAACGCGTTTGAAGTCGCAGCGAGACACGAGAGTTTTGCCAAAGCTGCAGAAGAGTTAAATGTGACGCCAGCTGCCGTCAGTCAGCAGATCCGAATGTTGGAGGATCTGATGGGCGTGCAGCTGTTTCACCGTTTAAATAAAGGCCTGGTACTCACAGCGGCTGGCAAATCCGGATTAAGCAAATTGCAGGATGGTTTCCGGCATGTAAACGATGCTGTCGATCAGATTAAGTCAACGCCTGACAAGCAAGTACTGGATGTCTGGATGGCACCGTCTTTTGCGTCCAAATGGCTTATGCCACGAATGCGCCATTTTGTAGATCTACACCCGGAAATAGATTTGCGCATCTCGGCAAGTGCAGAGTTGATGGATACCGATGTTATGTCTCCATCGTTAAGTGAAGACATTTTAAGGCGTCACAATGTGGACGTAGCTATTCGCTTTGGTCGTGGCCACTACCCGGGCTGTCGGGTGGAACAGCTCATGAGTGTTGATGCGCTGCCGCTTTGCTCACCGTCTTTGCTCAAAGATAAAAGCAAGCCCTTGCGTTCGCCTGCAGACTTGGCGCATCACACACTGCTGCACGATGAGACACCTTATGAAGGGCGTCCCACGTGGTCGAATTGGCTTCACGCTGTTGGTGTTGATTCGGTTGATGGTAGCCGAGGGTTATTCTTTAACCGGGTATCGTTAGCACTCGCGGCAGCCGTTGAGTCACAAGGTGTGGTGTTAAGCCTTGAACAGCTAGCGATGGATGATCTGAATAAAGGGCGTTTGGTTATACCCTTCGATCATAGTGTTGAATTGGCTCAGGCGTACTATGTGATATCGCTGGAAGACTCAACCGATGCAGAACATGTGGTTGCGTTTAAGCGTTGGTTAGAAGCAGAGGTTGCGACTGACCAGATACAGAAGAGGCAGCGCGCCGGTTAGTGTGCTTACGCGCGCTGCCCCAACAATTAGAGTGCCTTGAGCAGGTTTGCCATCTCTACGGCTGCCAGTGCAGCTTCAGCACCTTTGTTGCCAGCTTTACTACCAGCACGTTCAATAGCTTGTTCCATGGTCTCGGTAGTGATGACACCGAAGGCCGTCGGGATACCCGTTTGCCACGATGTGTTTCCGATACCTTTACTGGCTTCCCCGGCGATGAGTTCGAAGTGGATAGTGCCACCGCGGATTAATACCCCTAAACAGACGAGGGCATCGTACTTGCCACTCTCTGCCATCTTCTTTGCAGCCAGTGGGATCTCATAACAGCCGGGCACCATAGCGATGGTGATATCGTCATCGCTGACACCGTGACGCACTAAGGCATCCTTTGCACCTTCCAGCATACGTTGACCCATGAAGTCGTTCCAACGTGTGCTGACGATACCAATTTTAAGACCTGTGCCAATCAGATTGCCTTCGATGATTTTTGCCATAGTCGTGTTCTCGCTAAAGTCTTTGTAAGTTAAGGCTGACGTGTTTAGTAAACGCTGTAGCGCTTACGCATCATCTGCACGGTAGTTGTGGCCCATGCGGTTCGCTTTGGTTTCCAGGTACGCCATATTGTGCGACTGCGCATCAATGACCAATGGCAGGCGTTCAGCGACTTCAATACCCAATGCTTCAATCGCTTCGCGTTTTGCCGGGTTGTTACTCATAAGCTTTACCGCAGTCAAACCCAGTTGCTTAAGAATTTCAGCCGCGACATCGTAGGTGCGTGCGTCTGCTGGAAATCCCAGTTCGTGATTCGCATCGACTGTATCGCGGCCTTCATCTTGAAGTGCATAGGCGCGGATTTTATTTCCCAAGCCAATGCCACGGCCTTCTTGTCGAAGATAGAGAATTACTCCGTTGCCACGCTCTTCAATCTGTTGCATTGCCGTATGCAGTTGTGGTCCACAGTCGCAGCGAAGCGAGCCAAATGCATCACCGGTTAAGCATTCAGAATGTAGGCGAACCATTGGGGGTTCTGTCGTCAAGTCACCTTTAACCAGCGCACTGTGTTCAAAACCTTGCTGATCGCGGAAAACAATAACGTCAAACGTGCCGTGTGCCGTGGGCAGAACACTGCGACCTATTTCAGTTGCCAGGGGTTCTTCCGTTTCTGGTGAGTCAGTTGTGACAGCACTCGCCATGTTGCCTTGTCCGAGCTGCAATCGGTACTCGGCAATTTGTTCAACGGAGATAACCGGCAAGTTATGCTCTTTGCCAAATTTCAGTAGTTCGTCTAATCGCATCATGGTGCCGTCTTCACGCATCACTTCGCAAATGATTCCGGCAGGCGTTAACCCTGCCAGAGCAGACATATCAACACTGGCCTCTGTTTGACCGCGGCGTTCCAACACACCTCCGTCTCTGGCTCTCAGCGGGAAAATATGTCCCGGCATGGCAATGTCGTCTGGCGTGGTGTTGGGGTTTATCAGTGTGTGAATAGTATGCGAGCGATCTTCAGCTGAGATACCGGTGGAAACACCGTTGACTGCTTCAACAGAGATGGTAAACCCAGTTCCGAAACCGCTTCGGTTTTGCGATTGCGGCACCATCATGGGTATCTTCAAACGATCGAGCAGGGCACCGCGCATCGCCAGGCAAACTAAACCTCTAGCGTGCGTCACCATAAAGTTTATCGCTTCAGGTGTTGCAAACTCAGCAGCCAACACGACATCGCCTTCGTTTTCCCGGTCTTCATCGTCAACAATGATGACCATGTTTCCTGAGCGATAAGCATCAAGTGCCTCATCCATCGATGAGAGACGTGACTCAGTCATAGCCATTCTCTTTTAGGAATTCAGAGTCGATACCGGATTTAGCACTGGGTGGCTGAGCGGCACCGTGTTGAATAAGTCGTTCCACATACTTGCCAAGGACATCAACTTCTATATTGATTTTGTCACCCGGCTTCTTTAGCGGCATAACAATGTGGGCTTGTGTGTAGGCAACCAAGGTGACACTGAACCAATCGTCACCGACATCCACAACGGTTAAGCTTGTGCCGTCGAGCGTTATATAGCCTTTGGTGACGATGTAGCGCATGACAGACTCAGGCGCGCTGATGGCAACCCAGAGTGCGTCTTCATCTCGTTTAAACGACTTAATAGTGCCTGTGGTATCCACATGGCCTTGCACAAAGTGACCACCCATGCGCGTTGAAGGTGTGACGGATCGTTCAAGGTTGACTTTAGAACCCGGTACCAGCGCTTCTAAGTCGGTTCGCTTGCGAGTCTCCGGTGCTAGTCCTGTGACAAAGCCTTTGTCATCGAGAGCTGTAACGGTCAGGCAAACACCGTTAACGGCAATACTATCGCCGAGAATCGTGCCCTCTAATACCGTGCTGCAATTGATAGATAGTGCAAACCCATCTCCATCGCGGCGGCATTCTCTAACACTGCCCAGTTCTTCAACTATTCCAGTAAACATAACGGTTGTTGGTATTAGCTCTTAAAATTTGATGATTGTTCAGTTGTACGTTGCGCAGCATCAGGTGACGATGATGATGGCGACACAAGTCCGCGTATAAGTACGTCATTACCTACGTGCTCCACGTGTACGTCGTGCAGGCCGCTGGCTTGTTCAAGCGTGTCACTGCCTGTTGCAGCAAAGGATGACGGTGCTGTCTGCCCGCCGATGACCGTGGGTGCGATAAACGCCCACACTTCATCTATGAGGCCAGCGTCGCGAAATGTTCCGTGAACAATTGCGCCGCCTTCCAGTAATACGCTGTGCAGTTTGTGTTGGCCTAGTACGGCCAAGGTGTCGACCGGGCAAGTGCCAGGGCCATTGCTGTTTTGACTGACCACGGCTACTTCATGTCCATGACTTTCTATAGCCTTTCGGTGTTCATCACTCATAGCCTTGGTTGTGATGACTAAAGACTTTGTAGGCAGCGACCCATTGAGTAGTTTTGCTGTGAGAGGCACGCGCCCGGTGGTGTCTAAAATGACCGGGCGAGGGTGACGTATGAGTTCGGGTGCGCAGAGCTCTTCGGGTAAGCGAACGGTTAAAGAGGGGTCGTCGCTGAGTACTGTTCCACTGCCCACAATAATGGCATCAACTGCTTGTCGTAATTGATGACCGCGTTGACGTGCGGCCGGGCCTGTTATCCATTGGCTATGCCCGGTGTGAGTTGCTGTTCTTCCATCCAGACTGGTGGCAGTTTTGGCAATAACGTAAGGACGTTTGTCGGCAACGTATTTTAGAAAAAAGCGATTCACGTGACGCGCTTTGTCTTCCAGTACACCGGTCACAATGGTGACGCCTTGTTGTCTTAGCCAGTGGGCGCCGCCAGCGGCTTTAGGGTTTGGGTCTTCCAGCGCGTACACGACGTGTTTAATGCCCGCGTTAACGATGGCGTGAGTGCAGGGCGGTGTGTAGCC
>JAHDGK010000108.1 GCA_020627685.1 Granulosicoccus sp.
AAAATTAAGCATATTTTAGGGCAGAAGCATCATGACAAAGTAGGCCGTCTGCTGGTTAGCGAATTGTTTACAGTGGGTCAGGGTGGATGGTCTGGGTTTCCATCACACAAGCACGACACTAACCGCTTACCCGATGAAACCCGTCACGATGAAACCTATAACTTCCGATTCCGACCCAATCACGGCTCCGGTGTACAGATGCTGCAACGAGTCGACAACGAACCCGGTGATGCTTATCACATCGTAGACGGATCAACCATTTGTCTAGACAAGGGTTACCACCCTTGCGCTGTGCTTCCCGGCTATGAGATGTACTACTTCACCATTTTAGGTGGTCTGACTCAGCGCTCTTTGGTGCAATACTTCCAGCCTACGCATGCCTATCAGATAGAAACTATCCCGGGCATAAAAGACATGATTGCGAAGTTTAAATAATGCCATTAGTGACGCTTGCAGAGGTTCTGCAACCTGCTTTAAAGAACGGGCATGCTGTGGCTGGTGTTGTAACGCTAGGCTGGGAGGACATGTGTGCCTACGTTGCTGCGGCAGAAGCTGAGAATCTCCCCATTATTCTGCAAGCGGGCCCCGGTTGCCGTGCCCATACACCGCTTCCGGTGTTGGGCAAGATGTTTGTGTATCTGGCAGAGCGGGCTAGCGTGCCGGTAGTTGCACATTTAGATCACGGATATGAATTTGAAGAGTGTCGTGAGGCCTTGGAATGCGGCTTTACCTCCATCATGTATGACGGGTCGCGCAAATCATTAAATGAGAATATTGATAAGACCGCGGCGATAGCGCAGATGGCTCATCAGCATGGCATGTCTTGTGAGGGTGAAATCGGTTTCGTCGGCTATGCAGAAGGTGAGAACTCACTGGGTACCGACCCCGCAGAGGCTGCGCGTTTTGCGACAGAAACTGAAGTAGATGCTATGGCCATTTCAGTGGGCAACGTACATCTGCAAACCGATGCCGGTGGTCGTCTAGACGAGGAGCGTATCCAGGCCATCGAATCGTTAACAGAGGTGCCACTGGTGATCCATGGCGGGTCGGGTGTGCCGAATGATCAACGTTTGTCACTAGCTGCAGATACTGCAATTTGTAAATTCAACATTGGCACCGAATTAAGGCAAGTGTTCGGACAAGCATTGCGAACGGCTGTCAACGATGACCCGGATCAGTTTGATAGGGTAGCTATCCTGAAACAAACTCACGATCCAATAATGCAGGCTACCCGAAACGTACTTCGTAGCGTCACTCCGACTTAGCCGTTAAAAATAAGAATGGCGTGGGGCGGGGTTGACGTTAATCTCCGCGATGCTGAACGCCTGGCACCACCGCCCGGTGAAAGGTAAGGCTGTTTTTAAGAGCGTCGAACGGTAGATTGATGGATAGCCCTCTTTCCACGCGTGAGGTTAGCCACAGCGCCACGCTAAACGCGATGATGCCAGCAATCATATTACCAATGGCTTGTCCGCCAAGTACTCCCGGTGCACCGAACAATGAGCTACCTAAATAGACAAGTGGGATACCCAGGCAAAGATCTCTAGCAATATTGCTGACGGTAGCAAAGCCTGGGTGCCGCAGGGCTGTGAACATGGGGTTGGCAGCCAGCTGCAACCCGAACAACCAGTAGCTAATAACAATAAACGTGCAGTAAAACCGCAATAGTTCTGCCGCTTCCCCTTGAAGGTCGAAGACATTAACGAGTATGTCTTTAAGAAAGAACATACCGATGGCCACGGGCACCACGTACAGGCTGACGAACAAGCCGCTTGCCAGAAGAGTTTGCCTGACGCGATGCCACTGCTTAGCCCCCATGTTTTGCGATGCCACTGGCCCGACAGCGCCTGACAGTCCGTAAAGTCCTGCAAATGCAACGGGTGTGATGCGACCGATAACAGCGGCAGCGGCTACTGCATCTGTGCCAAAGCGAGCCATTTGTGTTGTTGCGTAAGCGGCGCCAAAAGGGCCGGCCAGATTGGTGATAAGCGACGGGATGGCGATGCCGCTCAGTTGCTTCAAGTCTGAGAAGTACCGGGTCCAATCGGGCAGTTGTAAAAGCTGATGCCTACCGGCGATAAAATAGATGGCCATGCCGGCAGCCGTACATCGTGATATGACTGAAGCAATGGCGGCGCCGGTTAAATCCAGAGATAGTCCAAAAATCAGCAAGGGGTCGAGTACGGCATTGACGAGTCCGGCAATGATCGTGGCCCACATTGATAGTTTGGCTTCGCCGACGGCTCTGAGTAGGGAAGTACCTGCCATGGCTAAGCCCAGCACCGGCAAGGCGGCGCCCACAATGCGGAAATAATGAACGGCTAGATCTAGCGTCGCACCTTCAGCGCCCATGAGGCTTATTAGCCACGGGGCATAGATGAGGCTGAGAATGGCTAAGGGCACCGTTATCATTACGATGGTTAAAAGTCCGTGTGATGCGAGGCGCACGGAATTGGGTGCAGTGAGCGTGGTGTCGCTACTGTCGTCTTCGATAGACTCCTCGCCTACGGCTTGGGCTACAACCGTTGCTACAGCGATGGCAAGGCCGATGCAAATAGCTGCTCCAAAAAACAGCGCAGTACCTGCGAACCCTACTGCCGCTGCTAACTCGGGTTCTCCGAGTAATGCGATGAAGAAGACGTCAACCAGATCGACCGCAAAAATGGCGAACAAGCCGATTGCCGACGTAATAGACAGCGTACTGATGTGTTTGAATATCGGCCCTTCGGTGTAACGGGTACCGTGATGCGCCATGCTTAGTGGGTGGCTAAATTGACTGGCTTATACGTGCCCGCTGCACTTCGTTGAAAGGCAACCGCGATGCTTGGGTGCCTTAAAGGTACAGCTGTATCGTCAATCAACAGGTTTTGTTCGGACACGTAAGCTTCATAAACTGAATCTTCGTTTTCAGCATACAGGTGGTAGAACGGCTGATCTTTTCTCGGGCGAACGGATTCTGGAATGGCTTGATACCATTCTTCGGAATTGCCGAACTCAGGGTCGACGTCGAATATGACACCTCTGAACGAAAATATCCGGTGGCGAACCACTTGTCCGATACTGAATTTGGCAGCTTTAATCATAGCCTTCCATTGTACCTGTCATAAAGCATCTGAGATAGCTCCCCGCTAGTTACGGTTCGGTACAAATACGCGGTAAACTTAGTAGTATGAAAACTTTACGATACGCCATCGTGGGCACCGGCATGATGGGGCAGGAGCACCTGCGCAATCTTGC
>JAHDGK010000109.1 GCA_020627685.1 Granulosicoccus sp.
TCATGGTGGTGTTCTCCGCCCTGGTACTGATTGGTTTGCACAACATCGGCTTGCCAGCCTGGGTAGCGTTAGTGGTAACCATTGGTGTAATGGGCATCCTGGCGATGGGCATAGAACGATTTGTGTTGCGCAAGTTAGTTAATCAACACGACGCCATACTGCTGATGGCTACCATTGGATTGACCTTAGTGCTCAAAGGCGCCGGGCAATTGTTTTTCGGTGGCGAAACACAATCCATGATTTCCGATGAGTTGGGTTTTTCCAGTGGTGCTTATGACTGGGAAGTATTTGATGGCATCGTGATTTTTCAACACATCGATATTGCTGCTGCGGTGATCGCCATTCTGATGGTGATATCACTGAGTTTATTTTTCTCTAAGACTCGAATTGGCCGAGCTTTGCGAGCGGTGGCTGACGATCATCAGGCTGCGTTGTCTGTTGGGATATCGCTGAATCAAATCTGGGCGATTGTCTGGTTTGCATCTGGCATCGTGGCGTTGGTTACCGGCATTATGTGGGGCGCGCGTTCAGACGTATCCTTTGCGCTGGAAATCATTGCATTAAAAGCGTTGGCGGTTTTGATACTGGGTGGGTTTACCAGTATTGCAGGTGCCATCGTGGGTGGCCTGTTAGTGGGTGTTGGCGAAAAACTGTTTGAGGTGTACTGGGGGCCTATATTTGGGGGCGGTGTGGAAGCGTGGTTCGCTTATGTCCTGGCGCTGATTTTTTTACTGTTTCGTCCGCAAGGTTTGTTTGGTGAGCGGATCATTGAGAGAGTCTGATGTTTTATCGTGAGGCCGGGCAGTTCAAAACCAGTTATGCAGCCGATCAGGCGTTACTGCCGATAACGCAAGATCGCTACGGCATGGCCATTGTGCTGGTGATCGCGTTTGTTCTGATCCCATTGTTTGGCACTGACTTTTTCCTAGTGTCCATCATGACCCCGTTTCTGATCTACGCATTAGCTGCGGTGGGTTTAAACATTCTGACTGGCTACGCCGGTCAGTTGTCGTTGGGCACCGGGGCGTTTATGGGGGTAGGGGCTTACTCCTGTTATAAGCTCACAACGTACTTCCCGGATGTCAATATCATTGTTCATATCCTGCTGTCAGGCGTGTTCTCGGCGCTCATTGGAACGGTCTTCGGTTTACCGAGCTTGCGCATCAAAGGGTTGTACCTCGCCATAACAACCCTGGCCGCTCAGTTCTTTTTGGAATGGTGTTTCTTACGGGTCAAATGGCTTTATAACTACAACGACTCCGGCGCCATAGAAGTACCAAATCGAGATTGGTTTGGCATAACTGTCACGGGTGCAGAAGCATCGCCCATTGCTCGTTACTTTCTCATATTAACCATCGTGTCGGTCCTGACACTGCTTGCAGCTAACGTGTTGCGTGGTCGCATCGGGCGAAGCTGGATGATGATCCGGGACATGGATATCGCTGCTGAACTTATGGGTATCCGGCCATTAAGGGCAAAGCTGACTGCGTTTGCTTTTTCCAGTTATTACTGTGGGGTGGCGGGTGCGTTAATGGTGTTTTGTTGGTTAGGTTCTGCTGAAGTGGAAGCGTTCGATATCAATCATTCGTTTCTCATTCTGTTTATGGTCATCATTGGCGGCATGGGCTCTTTAGCCGGTTGTTTTTTGGGAGCTGCCTTTATTCATGTACTGCCGGTGGTCATGCGTGCAATACCGCCCATGTTTGGTTGGGATGTGCTCGCCGCTACGGTTGAACACATCACTCAAATTGTTATTGGCTTATTGATTATTTTCTTTTTAATCGTTGAGCCACACGGCTTTGCCCGGCTGTGGCAGGTTGGCAAAGAAAAACTGAGAACTTGGCCATTTCCATACGCCAGCTAAAAGTAGCGGTGGTATTGGTTGGTTGGATGTGCGAAGTTTGAACGTACGATAACCCTGGAGGGATTACTAAAATGAGTTTGATGAAAAAAACTGCTCTACTGGCGTCTTGCGCCGTGATGAGCGCACTCGCTGTGCCGGTAGTGCAGGCTGAGGACAGCTTATACCTGCCGTCGTTAACCTATCGAACAGGCCCGTTTGCCGGTGGTGGAACGCCGTTCGCTGACGGCTACGCCGATTACTTCAACATGCTCAATGAGCGCGATGGTGGCATCAATGGCGTTAAAGTCGTGGTTGAGGAATGTGAGACTGCCTACAACTCGCAAAAAGGTGTTGAGTGTTACGAAGCCACAAAAGGCAATGGCGCGTTAGCGTACAGCCCACTCTCAACCGGTATAACCATGGCGCTTATTCCTAAAGCACCTGTTGATAAAATTCCGGTATTTTCGATGGGCTACGGTTTATCGGCAGCAGCAATTGGTGAGAAGTTCCCCTGGACGTTTACTTACCCCACCAGTTACTGGAATCAGCTGTCTTCTATCCTGAAGTACATCGATTCTAATGGTGGCATCGAAGGTAAAAAAATTGGCTACATCTACTTGGATGTCGGTTATGGCAATGAGCCTATTCCGGTGCTTGACCAGCTCGCAGAGCAAATGGGATTTGAGGTGGCGAAGTTTCCTGTTGGCGTTAAGGAAATGCAAAACCAGTCATCACAATGGTTAAGCGTTCGAAAAGAACGTCCGGATTGGATGATCATGTGGGGTTGGGGTGCCATGAACCCAACCGCAGTCAAAGAAGCGGCAAAGATTCGTTTCCCGTTGGATAAGTTTATCGGCAACTGGTGGGCTGGCTCACACTCTGATCTTAATCCTGTTGGCGAAGCGGGCACCGGTTACCTAGCGGCTAACTTTTCAGGGATCGGAACAGAGTTTGGTGCGTTGCAAGATGTCATGACTCATGTTGTCGATAAAGGTATGAGCAAGGTGTCTTCTAAGGACGATGTGGGTAACGTCTTGTACAACCGCGGTTTATTCAATGCGGTCATCCTGGCTGAAGCGATACGAGTGGCGCAGGACATGACTGGCAAGACGGTTATCAATGGCGAAGATATGCGTATGGGTTTAGAGAACATAGACCTGTCTCAAGAGCGCTTGACCGAATTGGGTTTAGAGGGTTTTACCGGCGCTATTAAAGGCAGTTGCAGTGATCATGAAGGCGCTGGCTCTATCTTCATTCAACAGTGGAACGGCAGTGATTGGGAACGCATCACCGACCTAATCGAACCGATGAATGATGTGGTTCGGCCTATGTTGGAAGAGGCGGCTGAAAA
>JAHDGK010000110.1 GCA_020627685.1 Granulosicoccus sp.
TCATGGTGGTGTTCTCCGCCCTGGTACTGATTGGTTTGCACAACATCGGCTTGCCCGCCTGGGTAGCGTTAGTGATAACCATTGGTGTAATGGGTATCCTGGCGATGGGCATAGAACGATTTGTGTTGCGCAAGTTGGTCAATCAACACGACGCCATACTGCTGATGGCTACCATTGGGTTGACCTTAGTACTCAAAGGCGCCGGGCAATTGTTTTTCGGTGGCGAAACACAATCCATGATTTCTGATGAGTTGGGATTTTCCAGTGGTGCTTATGACTGGGAAGTATTTGATGGCATCGTGATCTTTCAACACATCGATATTGCTGCAGCGGTAATCGCCATTCTGATGGTGATATCACTGAGTTTATTTTTCTCTAAAACTCGAATTGGCCGAGCTTTGCGAGCAGTGGCTGATGATCACCAGGCCGCGTTGTCTGTTGGGATATCGCTGAATCAAATCTGGGCGATTGTCTGGTTTGCATCTGGCATCGTGGCGTTGGTTACCGGCATTATGTGGGGCGCGCGTTCAGACGTATCCTTTGCGCTGGAAATCATTGCATTAAAAGCGTTGGCGGTTTTGATACTGGGTGGGTTTACCAGTATTGCAGGTGCCATCGTGGGTGGCCTGTTAGTGGGTGTTGGCGAAAAACTGTTTGAGGTGTACTGGGGGCCTATATTTGGGGGCGGTGTGGAAGCGTGGTTCGCTTATGTCCTGGCGCTGATTTTTTTACTGTTTCGTCCGCAAGGTTTGTTTGGTGAGCGGATCATTGAGAGAGTCTGATGTTTTATCGTGAGGCCGGGCAGTTCAAAACCAGTTATGCAGCCGATCAGGCGTTACTGCCGATAACGCAAGATCGCTACGGCATGGCCATTGTGCTGGTGATCGCGTTTGTTCTGATCCCATTGTTTGGCACTGACTTTTTCCTAGTGTCCATCATGACCCCGTTTCTGATCTACGCATTAGCTGCGGTGGGTTTAAACATTCTGACTGGCTACGCCGGTCAGTTGTCGTTGGGCACCGGGGCGTTTATGGGGGTAGGGGCTTACTCCTGTTATAAGCTCACAACGTACTTCCCGGATGTCAATATCATTGTTCATATCCTGCTGTCAGGCGTGTTCTCGGCGCTCATTGGAACGGTCTTCGGTTTACCGAGCTTGCGCATCAAAGGGTTGTACCTCGCCATAACAACCCTGGCCGCTCAGTTCTTTTTGGAATGGTGTTTCTTACGGGTCAAATGGCTTTATAACTACAACGACTCCGGCGCCATAGAAGTACCAAATCGAGATTGGTTTGGCATAACTGTCACGGGTGCAGAAGCATCGCCCATTGCTCGTTACTTTCTCATATTAACCATCGTGTCGGTCCTGACACTGCTTGCAGCTAACGTGTTGCGTGGTCGCATCGGGCGAAGCTGGATGATGATCCGGGACATGGATATCGCTGCTGAACTTATGGGTATCCGGCCATTAAGGGCAAAGCTGACTGCGTTTGCTTTTTCCAGTTATTACTGTGGGGTGGCGGGTGCGTTAATGGTGTTTTGTTGGTTAGGTTCTGCTGAAGTGGAAGCGTTCGATATCAATCATTCGTTTCTCATTCTGTTTATGGTCATCATTGGCGGCATGGGCTCTTTAGCCGGTTGTTTTTTGGGAGCTGCCTTTATTCATGTACTGCCGGTGGTCATGCGTGCAATACCGCCCATGTTTGGTTGGGATGTGCTCGCCGCTACGGTTGAACACATCACTCAAATTGTTATTGGCTTATTGATTATTTTCTTTTTAATCGTTGAGCCACACGGCTTTGCCCGGCTGTGGCAGGTTGGCAAAGAAAAACTGAGAACTTGGCCATTTCCATACGCCAGCTAAAAGTAGCGGTGGTATTGGTTGGTTGGATGTGCGAAGTTTGAACGTACGATAACCCTGGAGGGATTACTAAAATGAGTTTGATGAAAAAAACTGCTCTACTGGCGTCTTGCGCCGTGATGAGCGCACTCGCTGTGCCGGTAGTGCAGGCTGAGGACAGCTTATACCTGCCGTCGTTAACCTATCGAACAGGCCCGTTTGCCGGTGGTGGAACGCCGTTCGCTGACGGCTACGCCGATTACTTCAACATGCTCAATGAGCGCGATGGTGGCATCAATGGCGTTAAAGTCGTGGTTGAGGAATGTGAGACTGCCTACAACTCGCAAAAAGGTGTTGAGTGTTACGAAGCCACAAAAGGCAATGGCGCGTTAGCGTACAGCCCACTCTCAACCGGTATAACCATGGCGCTTATTCCTAAAGCACCTGTTGATAAAATTCCGGTATTTTCGATGGGCTACGGTTTATCGGCAGCAGCAATTGGTGAGAAGTTCCCCTGGACGTTTACTTACCCCACCAGTTACTGGAATCAGCTGTCTTCTATCCTGAAGTACATCGATTCTAATGGTGGCATCGAAGGTAAAAAAATTGGCTACATCTACTTGGATGTCGGTTATGGCAATGAGCCTATTCCGGTGCTTGACCAGCTCGCAGAGCAAATGGGATTTGAGGTGGCGAAGTTTCCTGTTGGCGTTAAGGAAATGCAAAACCAGTCATCACAATGGTTAAGCGTTCGAAAAGAACGTCCGGATTGGATGATCATGTGGGGTTGGGGTGCCATGAACCCAACCGCAGTCAAAGAAGCGGCAAAGATTCGTTTCCCGTTGGATAAGTTTATCGGCAACTGGTGGGCTGGCTCACACTCTGATCTGAATCCTGTTGGCGAAGCGGGCACCGGTTACCTAGCGGCTAACTTTTCAGGTATCGGAACAGAGTTTGGTGCGCTGCAAGATGTCATGACGCATGTTGTCGATAAAGGTATGAGCAAGGTGTCTTCTAAAGACGACGTGGGTAACGTTTTGTACAACCGAGGTTTATTCAATGCGGTCATCCTGGCCGAAGCGATACGAGTGGCGCAGGACATGACTGGCAAGACGGTTATCAACGGCGAAGATATGCGTATGGGCTTAGAGAATATAGATCTAACTCAAGAGCGTTTGACCGAATTGGGTTTAGAGGGTTTTACCGGCGCCATTAAAGGCAGTTGCAGTGATCACGAAGGCGCTGGCTCTATCTTCATTCAACAATGGAACGGCAGTGATTGGGAACGCATCACAGACTTAATCGAACCGATGAATGATGTGGTTCGGCCTATGTTGGAAGAGGCGGCTGAAAA
>JAHDGK010000066.1 GCA_020627685.1 Granulosicoccus sp.
TCTCGCGTTCGAATTTCCAGCTGTCCTGTTAGCGTACGGTGAACTGGACACTTATCAGCAATCTCCAATAATCGCATGCGCTGGTCTTCAGTGAGGTCCCCGTGTAGTGTTATTTCCCGATCAATGAAATCAAGTTTCGTTGGCTTCTCATCGCAATCACTGCAGTCTTTTAGATGTTCTCTGCCGTGTCTAAGAAGAACTTCTGCATTATCCAAAGGCCATTTTTTTCTACCCGCATACATTCTAAGAGTCATAGCGGTACACGTACCCACAGCTGCCAGCAGATGTTCATAAGGATCAGGACCTGCGTTGTTTCCGCCAACGCGTGTCGGCTCGTCGGCAATCCAATGGTGACTATCACTAAACACATCCAACATAAACTTCTGGTTGCGCTCACTAACAGTCAGCTCACCTGCCGCGACAACGGGTCGATACTCCGGCTCGGGTGTGTCAAGCTGTCTCAGCGCCCAAGCAGCGATAATATCTGCAACATATTCAGCGTCTGCCGCACGAGTCAATAAATGGTTGGCATCATCTAGGCTTACGAAACTTTTAGGATGGTGCGCTGCTTTATATATCCGCTCAGCTTCAGAAATATTCACCGTTGCATCTACGGGTGAGTGCATCACTAAAAATGCCGTTTTCAGTTGTGAGATGTGCGTTACCGAGCTTTGATTAATATCATCTAAAAATTGTTTTTTAATCACAAATTTTCGGCCAGCCAGATTAACTTCCGCCTCGCCATTTTTTTCAATAGTATCTATATCGCAGGCAAACTGAGCGGACACATGTTGAGCATCAGCAGGGGAGCCGATCGTTACGACGCCTTTGCATTCAGGTATCCGGTGTGCAGCGTTTAGTACAGCAGTACCCCCTAAGCTGTGTCCAATGAGTATTGAGGCTGGCATGTTGTCATGTCGCAGGTGATCGGCTGCCGCGACCAGATCGTCAACGTTTGATGAAAAATTTGTATTGGCAAAGTCTCCATCGCTATTGCCTAGGCCGGTAAAGTCAAAACGCATGACCGCATAGCCTCGCTTGACCAAAGCTCTGGCAATGCGGCTTGCAGCAGCGATATCTTTACCGCAGGTAAAGCAGTGGGCAAACAAAGCTGTGGCCAATGGTGGTTGGTCAGGAGTTTCTAACAATGCCGCGAGCTGCGTACCGCTCGATCCCTCGAACTGAAATTTTCGTCTACTGGGCATGAGTAGCAGCCTTTTCAATAGCGTTTTTGATGAGTGGAAGTGTGTGCAGCATGAGTAGTGGCTGTGCCTCAGCAGTCGGGTGAATGCCATCTGCTTGGAAGTAAGCGCGGTCTTCGGCGATGGGCTCAAGAAAAAACGGCAGGAAAAGGCTGCCAGAGTTTTCAGCAGCATTGGAAAACGCCCGCGCGAATAGGCGTAAGTATGCTGCTCCGTAATTTGAGGGAATTAACATACCCTGAATTAATACCTCAGCTCCATGCTCTTGCGCTAGCTTCGCCATGTTCTCAAGATTCTGTTGCAGAGTATTGGTGGGATAACCTCTTAACCCATCATTGCCACCCAGTTCAATTATGAGTAGGTCAGGATCAAATCGCTCCAAAGCATCGGGCAAGCGTCTGAGCCCGCCACCCGTTGTATCACCGCTGATGCTGGCATTGGTGAATGAGACGTCAAATCCTTCTTTTTTAAGCTGGGTTTCTGCGAGTGCCACCCAACCGTCAGATTCGTTGATACCGTAGGCGGCACTGATGCTGTCGCCCATAACAAGCACGTTATAGGTCTGGGCAAAAACCGGCGAGCAAAGCCCTAACCAGCAGACAGCAAGAAATCGAACTGTGTTTCTAAATATCATCGCTTGAGTATCTCGATTAAACGCACGTTCCTCCAGCCAACTGACAGCAACAGGCTGAAGCGGTTCAAATTATTAACTATACGAGATCTTAAAGCTATTGCATCGGTTCTGTGCGGGTTCCGAGTACTTTAACGGCTCTATGCGCGAGCCCGTGTCGCCGTGCGGGTCAGCTTTTTGAACACAGAGGCAGTTTCTTTTCCTCCGTAGCCCGATCCCCCACATAGGTCAGCACCAGCTCCGCCGGTGATTCGGTGTTCAATTTAATGTGAAGGAAACCGTTGCCAACATTGGGGAAATTGGCGTGTACTTTCGCCTCAACATCAGTTCCTGATTGCTGTGAAAACTGATAGGTATCGGTCTCCATTAGATCCGACGGGTGTGTATTTGCAAATTCGAATGGAGCCCACATTGGTGACCCGTGCAGTGAGTACACCCTGGTAGAGTTCCCGTTGGCACTTAAGTCAATGGTTGCTTCAACAGGAAGATGCTCGTCGCCAGAGAGAAAAATGACGTTTTTTATGTTCTTCTTCGCTATGTGCGAGAGTAATTTTTCACGCGACCTAGGGTAACCGTCCCATGAATCCGATTGCAGATTAGGAGTGTCATTCTCTGCCGCATACACCGAATATATCCGTCTAGGGAGTATCATAGAACCCGACATAATGAATTTTGGAATAGGTGGCGCGCTCGGATTTTCCAAGTCTGATGCATGCAGGTCATCAAGCCATTTTAATAGTGCTTTCTTTTGTTTCCCGCTTATCATTTTTGCGGTGTTGCTGTTGTCCGCACTTCGCGCGGCCCTTTCGGTTCGCGTATCTAATAGAAATAGATGTATACCATCGACATGGTGGCTGCCCCATAAGGTCGGGTTTGAAGTAGTGCTCTTATTACCCCCCGTGGTGCCGTGTACAAACTCGTAGAATTTCTCTTTGCCCTTTTTCATGGTCTCGGGGCAACATCCGTCAGTGTTGCAAATATCCGGATTAACAGCCGGTTCCCAGTTGTCCACTATTTCGTGATCATCAATGGTGTGAAAGCAATTGTTCATTCTTGCTTTTAAATCCTTCCAGGATCGGGACTCTTTTAGACGATCATATGGACCGCCAAATTTTTCTTTGGGGTCTGATGGATCCAGAATTCCAGCGGACGCATCTGCATATATGTGATCCCCCGCAAATAGAAGCGTATTGATTGTGGAGTTATTGTTCTGTTCATCCACCACCTGAACAATTTTGTCCATCATGCGAAAAGCGATACGTTGACGCAGTAAATCAGGGGGGTAAAAACAGCTCGTTAGAAACAGGCTGTGCTTTATTTTGGTAGCCTTATTTTTTAGTTTGTCCTTCATGCGGGAACCTCAGTGACGTCAACAGCGGAACCGGAATCTGTTGCCGTATTCTTACCCAAGTGTTCTGCAATCGCCCGGAAAGGTTCTTGGCAGTTTTTTCCCATTAGACAGTCTTGATGCCCCGTGTCGGCGATGATTTTAACTGTGAGATTGGTGTTCTGAGCTTCGTCGAATCTTAGCGCTGTCAAGGACGGAGAAATCGGATCAATCAGACCGTTATCTGCACCGTGAATCCACAAAGTTGGGAAATCCCATCGTTTCCGTAAAACTTCCGGGGTGATATTGAAATCGGAACCGTAACGGTTTGATATCTGACCTCGTTTCGAGATGGGTAATGTTTGCTCCAGTGTTTGAAAGCTAAAGGGTCCAAAGTAATCATCGATATGATCAAGAATGTCATCGGACATACTGCTAAGACTAAATGTTTTACCGTATAAGGCGTCCATACGGCGTCTTGTCCTAACCCATTTTCGATAACCCACCGTTGGATTCTCCCGATCAAACTCAGAATTGTCGGGATAGGGTAGGGTGGTTAGCAAACGGTCCATGATGGTTTCCCAGTCGGACGCTTCGGCTTTCGGGTTAAACGCATACCCGTCTCTGGGTAGTAACTCTTTGACAAAGCCCAGAACCCAGGCGCGCATTGTGTTCATAGGCGTGAATTTAAAAAACGGGCCGGCCTGCGACAACACAATTTTGTTGATGCTGTTCTGAGTATCACTAATGCGTTGTTGCTGATCAGGATCCTTAGACTTCCCCAAAAGCGTCATGCTCAGCATAGCCGCACCCATGCAATGGGCAACGACATCTACTTTTTCAGCCTCGGTCCTGTTTAAAACTTCTTGAATGGCAAGAGGAATATCGTTGTAGGCCATGTGCTCAAAATCCCATGGCGATTGTGCGCAAGTGAAGGCACTACTACTGCGCATATCCAGAACCCAGACATCATGACCTTTATCGACTAGAAATTTAGCCAGGCCACCGGTTTTACCTTCTCCGCCATAGAGTGAGTTGTGTGAGTATGTAGAACCGCTGGCACTGTAGCCATGTATGCACAGCACCGGAAATTTACTTGTAATTCCTTTCGGTTTAAATCGTGTCAGCTGTGCTTGCACGGGAAACTGGGATTTTACTGAATTAACTGTGCCGCTGATGTTCAGCTTATAAGATTCACGTTGGACATCTCTAAGCACCGCAGGGAGTCTTCGAACAGTTACTCCCTGCCTACTCGTCGGCGGTGGAGGTTCAGGAGTATCCGGTTTGCGAAATATCCAAAGTTGCTGAATGGCGAATACGCGGGCCATATGCGCATAAAAATCAACTATATCTGCAGTACCGTCGATAGCGTTGTCTTCATCAACTATATGAAACAACGGCGCTTGGGTTCGTGCGAAAAATCCAGGATCGACGCTTAAGGTCATTTCCCGGGAGGAGTCTGCGTTAGGAAAGTCGCTTAGTTGAATATCCATTAACTGACGCCAAGGGTTTGATCGACGTCGATAGGCGAAGGATTTTGTGCCCCGGATTCTATTGCCGGTAAATCGAGTATCGCGGAGTGTGTCCTTGGACACTGTTTGGCCTATGACTAGGTTATAGCTGAATCTTCGTTCCCGACCGGTATGTAAGAAAGCTGCGAGAGTTCCTAATCCAAAATACTTGCTAATCGTCTCTAGCCCACCAAAAATGGAGGACTTTTCATCCTGCGATTGTTTTCTATCGCGTTTTCCTCTGTTTCTGTGCCAAGCGTAAATGCCGACGAGAAAACGATAGAGCGGATTGAGAGGCTTCTCTTCTAGTAGTTGTATTGATCCTGTCAATGTACCTGACAATAAAGCGAGGTCATCCAGAGTTTCATCGTAACGATCGAGCAATGCTCTTTTGTTAATTGCCCACGAGTTAGGATTATTGTCGCGAGCGTCCATGATACTGGCAATATTATGATTTTCGTCCCAGTCCTTTTTTGCGAATATTCGAATAACGCTTTGGCTAGGAAGCAGATTGTTTGCGTCAAGTCTGGGCGTTTCCAACAGTGGGAGGGATCTTTCTTTGAAGCGTGAATAATCCACGATATTGAAAGGCTCTGATCTGAGTCGTAGTTCAACAACGCAAGGCAAAGACTCGTCGTTTATCTTAAGCGTTACCTCGCCAATTAAGCGTTCAACTAATTCCACTTTCGTGGACGCCTTATTTTTTACCGTATCTTTCGGGACGTTCTTTAAGACAGGTCGTACTCTGGATATGCTTGTCGAGTTATTAGCTAATGCTGATGAGTCTTCTTTCCAGTTCCAGTTGTTAGCCAACTGATGCGTTGCTCTTAAGGCGAGTGCCGAAATAGTTAAGGCGGGGTTGACGCCTAGCGCTTTGGGAATTATTGATCCGTCGAGTACCACAAGACCTGAATGAACCGCAGAGTTATCTGTAGAGCATTGATCAAAAACTTCGCCGATATGATTAACTACTCCGTGTTGATTGGACTCTCCCATGGCACAACCACCCAGTGGGTGTACAGTAATCTGCATGCCCTGTGCTTCTACTTCAAACATGCTTTCGAGAACTGCACCCAACGGTTTCCACAAGGGGTTCGCGTGAAGCCATGCCCGTCGGTCGCTCTTCTTCAGAAGCTTCTTAAGTCGCCTCATGTTTTTGTCGTAAAACGTGGGATCGTTTTTCTTGGTTTTAGCCTTCGTGCTATTGGTAATATCCGAAGGGTCGCCATTAGGAGAGACCGGAAACTCTATCGCCAGTACGCCCTGTGCTGTTAAGCAGCCATTGTTCGTTTTAGAACATTCTTCATGTGATTTAGGAGGTAAAAACATACGCCCCTCCATATTGTCTTGCCCCATGACAGCCAGAATCGCTATGCGATCTGTTTCAGCGTCTTGCATTCCCAATACTTCGTCAGAAGGGCCTTTATCGCCGGGTCCCACCGGGCCTAGAGGATTAATGGTGCAAAATCGTTCGGAGAATTTCGCCCATCCTTTGCATATAGACGTGATGGCATCTATTGTTTGAGTGAACGCAGTGGTTTGAACAAGCACGCGCCGAAGCAATGCAGGTACTGCTAACTCTTGAACGACCGCGGGGGTATCACTTTCACGCAAGTCAATCATGCCAGTGATAGTGGGCCCAATGTTTCGTTTTGATGGCGCTACAGATTCGCTGGCCACCGCGTTAACAGAGCGTTTGTTGTCACTGATGTTGGCAATCATGTCGCCATTGCCTGAAAAATGCTTGCCCAAATGATCGGAGAATTGCAAGTTCGACTTCGAGTGTTTTTGACTTCTCAGCAGTAACTCCGTTGAGCCAAGAGTACCTGCTGCAATAACTAATTTCTCACATCGAATTTTGACGAATTCTTGCAGATGCTTCTGCATCGGTTCATCGGTGTACGTACACGTTAGTTCCCAAAGGCCGCTCTCCAATTTGTCAAAGCTCAGTACAGTTGCACCGCAATACAACTCTGCTCCGGCTATGGCAGCTTTCGCCAACAAGTTTGTGTCTAGTGATCGCTTAGCATTGTGATTACATCCGCTGAAACAGTCGCCACATTGAATGCACGTATCAGTCTCGATCGCCTGGTTCGATATGTCATCGGTAAGTTTGACGGTAATGGGAACGGCTTCTGCACCGTTTTCGCTAGCTCCCAATTTATCGAGAGCATCGAACTTTTGAAGTTTCTTAGTCAGTAAATCGACATTAATCGGTTTCTCGTGGTGGGGGGCGTTACCAACAGTTGCACCAACCAACTCTAATGATTCTTTGAACGTAGTATCTAAACTTTTATCATTACGAATGGCTGTTGGCCATACAGAATCAGCGAATACCGTGTCTGAGGGTTGAAGCATAACCCCCGCATTAATCAGTGATCCACCCCCCAATCCGTTTCCAACTAGTACAGATTGTCCATCCCCTACACGAATATCAAACAGACCGCTACGGTTCCCGCGAACCTTGGGCTCATTGGATAGAGGTGTATCGTTGGAGGTGTGTGCGAAAAATCGAACTTCCGTGGGTAGTTGGGCAAGTGTGCTTGGGAAGCTGCCGGGGAGTCTTTCAGTGCCACGTTCGAGGAGGCAAACGTGGAGGGGGGTGTTTGAGTTTGCTTTGCGCATACTCGCGAATTGTGAGGCCGCTATCGAACCTCCGTAGCCGCTACCCACAACGACAACATCAAAGTGAGCTTCTTCTTCTTTGGTTTCCTCTTTCTTGTCAGGAGGATATTCGATTTGGGCGACAAGCGTTTCGAATCGGCGGGAAATAAACTCAACCGCAGGGGATTTGGAATTAGTGGGAATGTTTTTGGCGTTACGCTTCATTTGTCTCCCTAAGTACGTTCTCATTTTGTGCAGCTTCTAGCTGACATGAAATTCGGTTGAGAAGGTGTTTGACATGCACTGGTTTTGCGATGAACTCTAAGCCTTGCGCATCCGCGTACTGAAGTTTTTCCGGAGAAGATTCACCGCTAACGATAATGATGGGGAGGTCTGGGCTTTTTTCCCTTAAGGCTGCAATTGTTTTAAATCCATCATCAGTATCTGGAAGACGCAGGTCGCATAGAACAATATCAGGAGACTGCTTAGTCAGAGATTTAACCGCCTCCGTTGCACCTCCAGCTTCATTAACATTCAAGCCACAGTTTTCTAGTAATAATCGCGTGCCAGATCTCACATCTTTATCGTCGTCTATGACGAGGACATTGGCTCCTTGCACGTTATTCAAATCAGCAATAGGCACATCATCATAAGCTGTGACCGACGCAGTGCCGGTATTAACGGGCAATTGACTTACCGCCGGTACAGAAACAATGAACTCTGTGCCTTTGCCTACGGCGGAATTTATTGAGATCTTACCGTCTAAGAGTTCTGTCAGGCGGGTGACAATGGATAAGCCTAAGCCAAGACCTTTCTGTCTGTCGCGTTCGATATTCCTGAGCTGATAAAACTCCTCCCAGATATTGTCCTGTTCGTCGAAAGGAATGCCAATACCTGTGTCTTTTACAGAGACAGTCAAGAGGTCAGAAGTCTTTGAGGCTTTAATGGATACAGATCCTGATTCTGTGTACTTGATGGCGTTGTCTAGTAAATTCCGCACAATGCGCTCGAATAAAAACTTATCGGTAGTGAGTGTGTTGTCTGCTGCATTTTCGTAGCTAAGACTTAAGCCTTTCTTCTTGGCAGATTCTTCATACTCACCGATCAGTCGAGTGATGGACGTGTTGATGTTGAATTCCGTTGGATTCACGGGTATGACGCTAGCGTCGAGTTTGGAGATATCCAGCAGGGAGTCCAGTTCGGATGAAAGATCTTCCATGGTGATGCTCATACGATGCGCAATTTTTGAGCTTCTGTCATCCAGCTTGCTCTGCGTCAAAGCGGCACTAAGCATCGAGAGTGTATGCAGCGGCTGTCTCAAATCGTGACTGGCTGCTGCCAGAAATCGCGTTTTGGCAGCATTGGCGCTTTGCTCTGCTTCCAATGCAGCTTCCATCTGCCCGGTCAACTCGAATGATTCCACAAATGAGTTGTAGACATCCTTAGCTGATGCGAACAATACGCCGCCTAGAGCAAGAATAAGAAACAAGATAGCGCCGATTTTCACAGGGGTTAGTGATTCATCGCTAGCAAACGCCCACACAAACATCACGGAACCGAGAACCGGAACAACAAACCCCATAAAGATGGGTCTATAACCGTGTGAGGTTGCAACTGTGCCTGCTACCAATCCGACCATGATGCAAGAAAAGGCGGAGCGTGCGGTCGCATCTAGTTCACCAAACAGGAAAGCGCAGCAGGCTAGTACTATTCCGTTGGCCAGTGATAATCGTGCAGCTATTCGGAGTCTTTCTTCGGTGGTCTTGTGGGTCTGCGTGGGCAGCTTGTACAAGATGGTCGATCGGAGAATCTGCATGAAAAGGGCAGCAGATGCCCATAAAGCTATCTGCCAAACCGGTGCACTGCCCACGGTGAACTCCACCATGAGTACCACCACTACCGTCATTATGAGAGGCACACGCAGTGCCTGCTTCTTTAGTGCCTCAAGCAGAGCTTGATTGCATTTGTCTTGTGTTGATTGATTCTCTGACGCTTTAGTGTTCATATCCGATTGAACACGTTGCGCGTTGGGAGACAGTAAGTCCCGGCTCGTTTTACTTTATACCTCTGTGTAAACATTGGACATCATGTCTGCTTGCTGAAAAGTAAGTCCTGAGCGAGAAATTATGAACATGGCCTCGGTTCGGTTTTTAACACCTAGCAATTTGTAGGCTGCAGAGAGATGCAGTTTTACGGTGCCTTCGGTAATACCCATTTCAATGGCAATCGATTTATTGGGAAGGCCGCGTCCAGCGAGCAGAACCGCCTTTCGTTGCCTAGGCGTTAATTTTTCCAGCGAGTTGTCTTTATCATCCGACAAGTTGACTTCGTTCATGCCATTAGGTGGTAGATAAATGCCACCTTCAAGTACAAGGCGCAACGCTGACACTAACTCCTGCGGTTTTGATGTCTTGGGAATAAAGCCAGCTGCACCGCCGTCTATACACGCAAGGATGGTTTCCGGGTTGTCGTCACTGGAGATGACCACAACCGTACTGGACGGAGCCATTGCACGCAGCTTGGCGAGTGAGTTGTAACCTGTGCTATCGCTAATGCCAAGATCGAGGAGAATTAAATCTGCATCATCCACCATCTGATGGGTGATGGTACTCAACCCGACAGCACTACTGAATGAGAGGCTCTCGCTGAGATCAGATAATACGAATTGCAAGCCTTCTCTAAAGAGAGGGTGGTCATCGACTATGAGGACGTTCATTACGGAGCCAACTGCCTTGTGTTTTTGATTGAGGTTCAACGGTTGGTATTCCGAAAGTTATAAAACGTTTTATAGACTCATTCAGATTACCAGTTTATCGATCAAAAACAAGTTGCAGTTACTCATTATCCTAAGCTCATTTCAAGAGTTAGTATTTCAGCATTGCAAAACGGGAGTAAATGAATCTATTTCGCTTCTTTAGAGCTGTAATGTAGATTATTTTGTTTTTAAAACAGGGGCTAGTTCTGCACGTGAATATAGTCAAAAGCATCTGCATTTATAGCGTGAGTGGTTCAAAGCCTTCGTCATGCTCTAAATGCTTTTAACTGGCTGATGATTTATTCTCAGCATGTCTATAACTTAAGTTATATAAGTTAACCCGTAATTTTATCGCAGCGCAGTTTTCGTTTATACAAGCTTAAGGTTACATTTGCGGCCTCCACTTATTTAGGCCGATCAATCAGTGTCGACAAGCGCGAGAATCAGAGCACGCCAATGAATGGTTTGTAGCAATCTTTCTTGGTCACCAAGTCAAATCCATCACTTCGTTTTTGGCTTTTAAAGTGGTTGTATCGGGAGCTTAAAATTTTGGTCTTTGCACACTGCCTGTGGCCAAGATCAACATGCCCAGTCAGGCTGCTAATTCCGGCCCCCTGTGTTTGCCAAATTTACGCTTGATAGCCAATCGTCACTCACCGCCCTCAGACTTAAGCCGGATTTTGTGGAAATCGTACATTTCAGCCCCGAGCAGTCCGCGGGCTCATAAGGATTGTTGCTTTCATTGAATATGCGAAGAAATCGAACAGTTACTATGAATCTCTTCGCTTGTTCATTGCGAATAAATCCCTATTATCCGCGTTTAAACGCGCGTTAAACGAATTTTGCCGGCTGTCAGATGTCGGTAATTACATCTAGAGCCTTACACGATACTGAGCCAGCATGACGAGTCAGCCCCAAGCCATTGAAAACAGCGCCCGAGACGACAACGCGGGGGTGGTCCTTAGCGGGCAGTCAATTGCAAAGCGCGTCAGCGGGCCTGACGGTAATTTGACAATACTCCATGCGCTGGACATCGATGTCCAGAGCGGAGAGACCGTCGCTATTGTGGGGCCATCTGGTTCTGGAAAGTCCACCGTATTGGGAATTCTGGCCGGATTGGATACGCCCACTGAGGGACGAGTTGAGCTGCTTGGGGAGCCTCTGTCAGAGCTGGATGAGGATTCGCGTGCGCGGCTTCGTGCTGGAAAGGTGGGATTCGTTTTTCAAAGCTTCCAATTGCTGCCCGGACTATCCGCTCTGGAGAACGTCATGCTGCCGCTTGAGATCACCGGTGACAAAGACGCATCCGTCAAGGCGAGTGCCATGCTGGAAAAGGTCGGATTGTCTGAGCGTTCGGGGCATTTGCCGCTGCAGCTCTCCGGTGGTGAACAGCAGCGGGTTGCTCTCGCCCGAGCCTTCGTGACTCAACCCAGTGTGCTTTTCGCCGATGAGCCTACCGGCAATCTTGACAGCGAAACTGGTGACAAGGTGGTCGAACTGATGTTTTCTCTGCGAGAACAGCAAGGCACCTCAGTGGTGCTCGTGACCCATGACGATACATTGGCTAGCCGCTGCGATAGAACACTTCGCATGGGGAACGGTAGGTTAGAGGCCGTATGAACCTCACTAAACAATTAAAGTTCGCTTGGCGTTCGCTCGCCCGTGATCTCAAAGCCGGTGAACTGAGAGTTCTGGCTTTGGCCCTGCTGGTGGCCGTTGCCTCTGTCACAGCCGTAGGTTTCTTCACCGACCGAATCGGTCGTGCGGTGGAGCGTCAGGCTGGAGATGTGCTGGCAGCGGACTTGATCGCCACATCCGGGTTTCCATTACCAGAGGCTCTGTTTGAATCGATAGACAATCGCCCACTAGATTCAGCGCAGCACATCCGATTCCCTAGTGTCGTTGTAAACCCCCGGGATGAGTCACAGCTGGTTGCAGTCAAAGCAGTAACAGACGGTTATCCGTTGCGCGGTACTTTAAAGCTTGCCGATATCAAGGAGCCGGCAGTAGCTCTACCTTCGGGCACGTCAGCGCCTGAAGCTGGAAACGTCTGGGTTGACGGGCAGCTGCTCGCGGCATTAGCACTGAGTGCCGGAGATACCCTGGAGCTTGGGGCTAGTACGTTTACAGTTAGTAAGGTCATTTTGTTCGAGCCTGATCGCGGGCAAAATGCGTTCGAATTCGCGCCGCGCGTCATGATTAATATGCAGGACTTAGCTGCTGCCGAATTGATAGGTGAGGGCAGTCGCGCTCGTTATACATTACTCATGTCCGGTCCTACGACTGAGCTGGAAGCTGCTCGGGATTTCATCAACGCAGAGTATTCCGATCAAGTTCGAGTGCAGGGTGTCAGAGATGGCAGTCCGCAAATGAAGCGCGCATTAGATAGAGCGCAACGATTTCTTGGTCTGGCCTCTGTTGTTACCGTATTGTTGGCAGGGGCTGCAATTGCCCTTGCTGTTCGCCATTTCGCGTATCGGCAGGCAGATGCCAGTGCTGTCATGCGAACTCTGGGTGCGACACGCAATGAAGTTATTGTCTGGTTGTCTGCACGACTTGCGCTCATTGCCATTGTGGCGTCAATGGCCGGCATTGTTATTGGTTGGCTCGCGCAATTGATTCTGGCCAAGCTGCTTGCAGGTTGGTTTGGTTTAACGCTTCCGGCCCCTGGTGTTTTGTCGCCTATCATCGGCATGATGACAGCCTTCATCGCACTCGCAGGTTTCGGGCTTCTACCTATCATTAAAGCGGGTCGCGTCAACGTCATGAGCGTGTTGCAACGCGATTACTCGGGCCTGGATAGCAGCTCGCTGGTCGCCAGTGCTTTAGGTTTAGTTGCAACCTTTCTGGTTGTCTTTTTATTGTCTAAAGATGCGCTCTTAAGTGCCATCGTGGTGTTGGGCGTGGTTGCTATGCTTAGCGTGTTCGGCATATTCGGTCGCTTGATGATCAGTGCTGTAAGAGCCATGGCAGGTCAACGGTTCAGGCTAAGCACCGCAGGCTTGCAGCGTCGTGCAGCCAGTAGTGTTGTGCAACTCGCGGCATTTGCCATGGGGATTATGGCTCTGCTACTAATCTCTATTGTGCGTGTAGATTTATTGGCCGCCTGGGAGCAGGACTTACCGGCCGATGCACCCAATGTCTTTGTTGTGAATATCCAACCCGATCAAGTTGAGGGTTTTGCCAAGCAACTTGAGTCGCAGGGCATAGAGAGCACGGGTATCTATCCCATGGTGCGTGCACGTCTTGTGGCTCACAATGGAAAATCTATCGTTAATGATGAGGCGAGCGAGCAGCAACTTCGCCGAGCGCGTAGGGAATACAACTTATCTTTTTCAAACACACTGCCGCTAAATAACGAAATAGTCGCAGGTGAGTGGTGGGCAGAAGATGGCTCGGCGCCACCGTTGTTGTCCATCGAACAAGAGTGGGCAGAAGAGCGTGGCTATGCTATCGGTGACACACTGACGTTTAAAGCGGCAGGTGTGGAAACCACAGCGACAGTGGCCAACTGGCGTGAAGTTGATTGGGAGTCTTTTCAGGTAAACTTCTTCGCAGTGTCTTCACCTGCCATGCTGGAAGGGTTGCCATCGACCTATGTGACAAGTTTTCATATTGAAGAGAATTTTGCGTCGGCCACCACGGGTTGGGTGCGTCAGTTTCCGGGCATTGCTACGCTCGATATCGGTGCAATCATTACTCGCGTAAAGTCACTGATGGATAGAGCCTCTTTAGCTGTAGAATATGTGTTTCTGTTTACGTTGCTGGCAGGCTTTTGCGTGCTGTTGGCCGCGGTACAGAGTAGTCAAGGTGAGCGCATAAGAGAGTCCGCGCTGCTAAGAGCCTTAGGTGCGTCACACAAGCAATTGCGTGAGGCTGTTGTTTTAGAGTTCGCCATACTGGGTGCGATAGCCGGATTACTGGCTGCAGTGTTTGCTACTGGTATTGCATGGTCATTAAGTCAATATGTGTTCGAACTCCCGTTTAGGTTGAATGTGTGGTTATGGGTAATCGGTATTTTTGGAGGAGCCTTGGGTATTGCGGTCGCAGGCTACCTGGCAACAAGACGGGTTTTATTCACACCGCCCATCGTTGCGCTCCGACATGCCAACTAACCGATAGCGATGTAACCGCGACACTGCTGTGAAACATACTTTTAGTGCAGACGAGTCAGCCTTTGAAACGCTGGAATCAGCGCAGGCTTACTTGTGCGATAAATGCACACGCAATCAGTCGCTGGTTATTCGCAGGGCGGTAGAGCACTGCTGGGAAATCCGAGACCATAAAACGGGCTATCCCAATGCGCTCTATGTGGCAGCTCAGTTAAAGCACATGCGGGCTGATATGCCCATCATTGTGTCAGCCTTATTTGGTACGGATGTATCAGCCAAAGCTTATTCCACAGACTTTATTCACGAAAATTACGGGCAGGAGATTGCCCAACTCACCAACGGTGTGCGTTGGTTAAATGAGTTGGAAATCAGTGATGCGTTTGGCTCTGGCGACCACGCTGAAACGCTTAGGCGCATGGTGTTGTCGATGGTTGAAGATGTGCGCGTTGTGCTCGTTAAACTCGCCTATCGAACACAGCGTTTGTACAACTACGTCAAAACCGGGTCCGACCGGTCTGTATCGATCGCTGAGGAGACTCTGAGTATTTATGCGCCGCTGGCGAATCGTTTAGGGCTGGGTCAACTCAAATGGGAGTTGGAAGACATTGCATTTCGCATTGTTGAGCCGCAGGCCTACAAACGCATAGCCAAGGCTTTGGAAGAGAACCGAGCCGCACGCGAAACGTACATTACCGACTTTGTCGCCGACCTAAACCAACGTGTCGATAAACACGGCATTGCCAATGCGCATGTATTCGGCAGGCCGAAGCACATCTACAGTATCTGGAAAAAAATGCGCGACAAGCGTATTGAGTTTACGGATTTATTTGATGTTCGAGCGGTCAGGGTATTAGTTGATGACCTGCAACAGTGCTATAGCGTCTTGGGTATTGCGCACAGTTGCTGGCAGCCCATTAGTCGCGAGTTTGACGACTATATCGCCAATCCGAAAGAGAATGGTTATCGCTCTTTACATACTGCGGTTATCGGTCCAAGCGGTAAGCCGGTTGAAATACAAATCCGTACCCGAGACATGGATGATGACGCGGAAAATGGAGTAGCCGCTCATTGGGCTTATAAAGAGGGCAGCCCGGTTGATACCAAGCTGCAAAAAGGTATCAACGGCTTGCGACAGTTGTTGGAAGACAACGATGACGAAAATCTGTTCGAAGGCTTTTCTCAACAGCTCGACTCGCAACGCGCGTACGTCTTCACGCCGAAGGGCGAGGTCATAGATATGACCAAGGGCGCCACGCCACTGGACTTTGCGTACCACATTCATTCAGAGATCGGGCATCGGTGTCGAGGGGCCAAAGTAAACGGGCGCATCGTGCCGTTAACCTACATATTAAATAACGGTGATCAGGTTGAAGTCCTCACCACTCGAGAGCCTGCGCCTAGCCGCGATTGGTTAAATCATTCTCTGGGTTATCTCAACAGCAGTCGTGCGCGAGGAAAAGTTCGTGCGTGGTTCAATCAACAAGATCATGACCAGCATGTGGCGGATGGTCGAGTAATTCTCGATAGAGAGTTAAAGCGATTCAAAGCAACGACTATTGCCATTGAAACGCTGGTAAAGCGTCTTAAGTACGAAAAGCCCAATGAGCTGTTTGCTGCCATCGGCAGAAATGAGGTCACCGTACCGCAAATTGTGGGTGCTATCGATCATCTGGCGGAACCGGTAAAGCGCCCACTTGAGCCAATTAAAACGACCAGGCGAGATCGTTCGTCGGGTGCTATCCACGTGCGTGGTGTCGGCAATTTGCTCACCCAAATAGCGCCATGTTGTCAGCCCGTGCCGCCCGACAGCATTGTCGGGTTCATTACTCGGGGCAAGGGTGTGACCATTCACCGGGCCGATTGCAGCAACATCCTCAACCTGCGAGAAGCTGAAAGAGGGCGACTTGTAGATGTGGACTGGGGTGACAACGACACCAGCCGTTACCACGTAGAGATTCAAATCCGGGCTTTCGACCGACATGGATTGCTTAGAGATGTGTCCACCGCCTTATCGACACTCAATGTCGATGTGGTATCTGTGAATACCCTGAGTGACCAAACCATGCAGACGGCCGATATGAAAATTGGTATGCACGTCTCCAATACCGGTGAGTTGGCCGCGGTCATGGACAAAATTCGGCAATTGCGCAACGTGCAGGGTGTCGAGCGGGTCAGTTAGCCCTGTATACTTAGCCGCATGGCAGGTAATACATTCGGCAAGCTCTTCACCGTCACAACCTTTGGTGAGAGTCATGGTCCGGCATTAGGTTGTATCGTAGACGGCTGTCCTCCGGGACTGCCTTTGAGCACCAGCGATTTGCAGCGCGATCTAGACAGGCGTAAGCCCGGTCAGAGCCGCTACACCACGCAGCGTCGCGAAGCAGACGAAGTGGAAATTCTTTCTGGTGTGTTCGAAGGTAAGACAACCGGCACGCCCATCGGATTGGTCATTCGCAACACCGATCAGCGCTCCCGCGACTACGACAAAATTAAAGAGCAGTTTCGACCAGCCCACGCTGACTACACCTACCAGCAAAAATACGGCTTTCGAGATTACAAGGGGGGTGGTCGATCCTCTGCCCGCGAGACAGCCATGCGAGTGGCGGCAGGTTCAATCGCAAAAATTGCCTTGGCGCAGCCCTCATTCGGTGGCGTGCATATTCGCGGTTATCTCTCACAGCTGGGCCCTATCGAGCTCGACCGATCCGGTTTCGACTGGAATGAGATAGAAAACAACGCGTTCTTCTGGCCGAATGCGGCTCAGGTACCCGAGCTTGAGGCCTATATGAAGCAATTGAGCAAAGACGGCGACTCCATTGGCGCTAAGGTGAATGTTCAAGCCGACAACGTGCCTGTGGGTTGGGGTGAACCTGTGTTCGATCGATTGGATGCAGAAATTGCCCACGGCCTTATGAGTATCAATGCGGTTAAGGGTGTCGAGATTGGCGCAGGCTTTGGTTGCATCACGCAGCGTGGTACAGAGCATCGGGATGAAATGACAAGCCAGGGTTTCTTGTCTAACCAAGCGGGTGGTGTGCTGGGCGGTATCTCATCGGGTCAGAGCGTTACTGCCGCACTAGCATTAAAGCCAACCTCCAGCGTCAGATTGCCCGGTCGCAGTGTGGACATTAATGGCGAAGACATCGAAGTTATTACCACAGGTCGTCACGACCCTTGCGTTGGTATACGCGCAACACCCATTGCTGAGGCTATGCTGGCATTGGTTTTGGCCGATCATGCCTTGCGCCATCGCGGTCAGAACGCCGATGTACAACGTTCAACACCCATCATTCCGGCTGATAGCTAAGGTTTAGATTAAGCCTGATCAGTCGACGACATTTTAAAGACAAACGTAAGCGGATAAGTTCATGGGCTACAAAGCCGAAGGCAAAATTGAAAAGATTTTCGATAGCGAAACTAAAGGTGCATCGTTTCAGGTTCGCCAGTTTGTTATTGAAGTGACAGAGGGGCAGTACCCTCAAATGGTGGCTTTTCAATTAGTACAAGATAAATGTGCGCTTATTGATGATTACTCAGAAGGCGATATGGTGGAAGTTGACTTCGACCTGCGCGGGCGAGAGTGGAATGGTAAGTACTTTACTAACCTGCAAGCCTGGCGCATTGGCCGCGCTGGTGAAGGTGGTGGGCAACAAGCAAGCTCTGCAGATTCTCAAGCGTCTAGCAGTGCACCTAAGCCTGCACCGGTTGCTGCAAGTTCTGACTTCGACGACGACATTCCTTTCTAAACCAGCTTGTAGACGGTTTCACTTCTTATGTATAAGGCCCTAATAGGATTTACGCTGTTAGGGTTTTCATTCTGCGCCAGTGCGGATGAAATCGCCTCTGTTCAGTATTTTGAACACAAAGGCTTCACTGAATTTAGCGCTATGGGAGAGGGCGTAAACGCCGACACGCCGTTTGCTATTGCCTCTGTGGGTAAAACCATGACCTCGGTAGCGCTGTTGCGTCTTGTGGGGCGGGGTAGGCTTACGCTGGATGATGACGCGGCTAGTTGGCTTCCGGAAAGCGTAGTGACCGGTTTCAGTGGATTGAACGGTGTTACTGTTCGGCACTTGCTAGCGATGACCAGTGGCCTGCCGGACTACTACGTCGACGACTATATTGTCGATGCAATGGATGACCCGCAAGGTGTTCAAACCCCGCTTGCTGCATTGCAGTATGCCTACGATGAAGATGTACTGTTTGAACCGGGCGTTGAGTTCGACTACTCCAATACTAATTATGTGCTGGCAGGTCTTATTGCAGAGGCCGCCAGTGGCTTGAGTTATGCCGCCCTAATGCAGCAAGAGGTGTTTACACCTGCGGGCATGACGCAGTCTTTTGTGTTTGGTTCACAGCCTCTACCTAGTGAATTCCCAAACGGGCACGAAGGGGGAGTACACGAACGCAATTACTACGAGTATCAAGGCTTTGGTGATGGCGGAGTTATTTCAACGGCAAACGATCTTGCAGCTTTTTATCGCGAGTTGTTTATAGAAGACACCTTGTTGTCATCCGAACTTATGGAAGACTTTACGTACGATGAAATCGGTTCAGGCTATGGGCTGGGTATTGGGGTTGGCGATACGGTTTTCGGCCATTCCGGTGGTGATATAGGCTTTTCTTCTGATGTACGAATTGACACTAGTACCGGCGCTATTGCCATCTACTTTAAAGCAGAGTCTGGTGCGGACTTAAGTTGGACAGCGGATGTATTGGAGAACGTTGTAGAGTAGCGCGACAGTCCCGGTGAATTATCGAGGCTAAATATTGTTAGCCCTAACTGTTTAGAGAGTGCACAAACATGAACGGAGCGGAGAGTCTGGTACGGTCCTTAATTGCTAGTGAGATAGAGGTGTGTTTCTCTAATCCTGGCACCTCTGAGATGCACTTTGTAGCGGCGCTAGATAAAGTCCCTGGCATGCGTTGTATTTTGGGTTTGCACGAAACTGTCGTTACTGGTGCTGCCGACGGGTACGCCCGTATGGCGGGTAAACCTGCTGTGACGCTTTTGCATACAGGGCCGGGTTTAGCCAATGGTGTTTCCAACCTGCACAACGCAAAGAAAGCCTGGACGCCAGTAGTTAATGTGGTGGGTGAGCATGCGTTAAGTCATATAGAACATAACGCACCCCTAACTGCAGATATAGATGGCATTGCACGGCCCGTGTCGCATTGGGTTAAAACATCTCAAACCGCTGATGAACTAGCCGGTGCGGGTGCAGAGGCGGTTG
>JAHDGK010000067.1 GCA_020627685.1 Granulosicoccus sp.
CCAGATGCCCGCACTTTAGCGAAATTGAAGGCAGAGGCGAGGCGACTGGAATATGAACGAGTCCGGCGAGAGGAAACGCGAATCTTGCTAGGATTGTCCCAGCGCGTCCGGTTCGCGAACGGTTCCAGCGAGATTAGTCAGCGACTTGCGCAGGTTCTGAATCGCATGTTTGATCCCTTGTACCTATACTCTGAGGTTCCTGTCTCTATTTCGGTGGCGACAAATGAATCCATTAGTGTTGCGGTTAACAACACCCTGAGTCGAAATCGGGCCGGCGCTATCTTGGCCTACTTATCGGACAGAGGGTTGGACCGTAGAAGGTTTACTGTGTCAGTCGACTCAGGAGCCGGTTTGCCGTTTGGCAAACATCGTGTCAGAGTGGCGCCAGAGGACGTTATTGAATGATTGCAGAAGTGCTGCAGACCGTGCTGATCGGCCTTATTGCCGCGTCGCTGATGGGAGCCGTCATTGGCTACATTGTCGCGTGCATCCGTGCCAATAAGCGCTCAAACGCGGTTATTCAAAGCCTGCAGACGGAGTGGAGCAAAACGCTTGCTGATGCAGATCGTCAGATCGATGCCTCGTCCAAAGAGAATGATGCATTGAAAGAATCGGTCGCCGAGGCAAAAGAGCGAGCGAATCTGGCGCAAAAAAGGGAAGAATCAACTGAATTGCACTCTCAACTGCTCTCTCAGCGCATCCATTCGTTAGAATCTCAGGTGTCCTCTTATGAGGAACAACAGATTCGGCTGCAGCGGGACTTTGCTACCTATAAGTCAAATAAAACTCGCGAGTTAGAATTGGCCCGTATTGAACCTGATAGTTGGTCTCAGTCCAATCAACTGCCTGTGTTGAATAGGCGTATTCAGAGAGATGATTCATTGTTAAGCCGTTCGTTTCCAGCTACAGAAAAATTCCATTCAATGGGATCCTCTTCAGCGGTGCTCAGAAACACAGCGAAGTCTACAAGCAGCTCTGATTTAGATCTTTCCTTGTCTCAAGATTTAGATATCCCGGCGTTGGCAGAATCTGAATTGCCCGATTCAGTCGAAGAGCTGGAGTTCGAACTAGCTGATTGGGATGAAAGCGGAGGAAAAGTTCGTGGGTAGAACCTACGAAAAGCCCATGTGGCATCAGTTGTTCAAACTAGATTCGAGCAGTGATCAGAGCCTTCAGGCTCAGCTTCGCCAAGCGTTGGTAAAAGCGATATTAGATGGCCGGATTCCGGTTGATATTCCTTTGCCGTCTTCACGCGAATTATGTCGTCAACTGAGTGTTGCCCGAAATACCGTGGTGCTTGCATACCAGCATCTCATCGATGAAAACTACCTTATTTCTCATGAACGGCGCGGTTACTTTGTAAACCCAGCCATTCTTGAAGGTCGAGTCGATGCGCCAAAGCCTGTCGCTCACTCTACCGATGATGAATACTCAGAAGTACGCGATGAGGGCCCGGCGACGGTTGTTGATCTCTTAGATCAACGCAATATCAATCGCCCGTTAAATTGGCGTCAGTTCGAGTATCCGTTTATCTATGGTCAGGCGGACTCTTCTTTATTTCCTGTCAATGATTGGAGGGAAGCTTGCCGTTTATCGCTTCGGGTTGATGCTATTAGTCGTTGGACACAGGATAGAGTCGATCACGATGATGATTTGTTAGTCGAGCAAATTCATACAAGGGTATTGCCAAGGCGTGGCGTGTGGGCTGATAAAGATGAAATTCTAATCACTACCGGTGCGCAGAACGCCTTGTTTTTAATTGCCCACTTGCTGCTCGATAAAGAAGCAACGGTTGGTATAGAAGACCCATGCTATGTCGACGCTAGAAACATTTTCAGGCTGTATACCGATAAAAGAGTGTTGTTTCCTGTGGGCGAGACAGGCGTTGCTGCAGATGAGCGCCTGGCAGAGTGCAAAATGATGTACGTCACGCCCAGCCATCAATGTCCTACAACGACAACGATGCCGCTTGAAGCGCGAAAACAATTACTGGCTGAAGCAAGTAAGCATGATGTGACGATTGTTGAGGACGATTACGAGAGTGAGCTGAACTTCGTGGGTAAACCTACGCCGGCACTGAAGAGCCTGGACACTGAACACCGGGTTATTTATGTTGGCAGTTTGTCGAAAACTCTCGCACCTGGCTTGCGAGTCGGGTTCATGGTGGGGCCTAAGAAATTTATAAAACAAGCTCGAGCACTGCGTCGTTTAATGTATCGGCATCCGCCCACTAACAACCAACGAACAGTCGCTCATTTTTTATCGCTTGGTCATCACGATTCCGCCTTACTCAGGCTGACTCAATCGTTTAAAACCCGTTGGGAAATCATGGACGAAGCGTTGAAGAAACATGAGGTGTTCTCGTCAATGGCACCGACGTTTGGTGGCTCTTCTTTCTGGGTTCGATTGCCCCAGACCGTCTCTTCTGCAAAGTTGGAAGCACTAGCGGCTGAAAACGGAATCGTGATTAATTCAGGAGATAATTATTTTGCAAGCCGAAACGGGCCGGGTAATTTTTGCCGACTAGGTTTTTCGTCCATTCCAGCGGAGAAAATAGTTTCAGGCATCGATAAGCTAGCGCAGCTGGTCAAGGAAGTGGATTCCCGCTAGAGCGCCGCTGGGTCAAAATTTGCATCTGTAGGGAAATTCAATCGGGTTTCGCATGATGCAAATCTTAAAGATGTTCATACGCATGAGCGCTGTGTTGGCTATGGTGGTTACCACTCATACCCATGCACAGGTGAACGCCAATACAGCTTGGCAGTCAATTGTCACGAGTAACGGCTCATCAGCCACTGCACGCCATGAAGCCACGGCTATCGCTGTAGACGGGAAGTTATACCTGATGGGCGGGCGGGGTAACCGACCTGTTGAGGTTTACGACCCTGCAAGCAACTCCTGGAGAGTGGTCGGTAATACCCCGTTAGAAATCCATCATTTCCAGCCAGTGGTGCTAGGCACTAAAATCCATGTGATTGCCGCCTTTACCTGCTGCTATCCGAACGAGCCGAGTATTGCGGACATTCATGTTTTTGATACTGTCACTGAGCAATGGTCAATTATCGGTACGATGCCTGAGGCTCGAACTCGAGGTGCTGCTGCTGCCGTTGTTTGGCAGGGTGACATTTATGTTGTAGGCGGCAACACTGCAGGTCACAACGGTGGCGCTGTTGCATGGTTCGATCGCTATGATCCTGAGACCGAAACGTGGCAAGTGTTGCCTGACGCACCCAACGCTCGAGATCATTTCGCTGCGGTCATCGTCAACGGGCAATTGGTTGCAGCCGGTGGTAGAGCAACCGATCAACCGAACGTTTTCGCCAATACTATTGCTGCAACCGACATCTACGATTTCTCAACAGGTGTTTGGCGTTCAGGTGCAAGCATTCCAAATCCTCGTGCAGGTGCGGTTACAGCTGGTGCTGGAAGTGAACTTGTTATTGCCGGTGGGGAGAGTAGCGGCCGAACTGAGGCGCACGACACCACAGAGGCTTACGATATCAATTTGAATCAATGGCGCACGCTGCAACCATTGTCGGTTGCTCGTCACAGCGGTGGTGGTGCTGTGTTGGGAACATCCTGGCATGTGGTTGCAGGAAATACCGCGACTGGCGGTGGTGCTGAAACAAACCAACATGAAACCCTGGAATTGGGTATCGCACCCGATCAAGACAATGATGGCTTGAGTGATAGCGATGAAACATCGATGCACAATACGAATCCGAACTTATCGGACACAGACGGGGACGGGGCCATAGACGGTGACGAAATTGATGCAGGCACTGATCCCTTAGTTTCAGACTCAGACAGCGATGGATTAAGTGATGGTGCTGAGCTCAATATTCACAATACGAATCCGTTAGTGACAGACTCTGATAACGACGGTGTGAGTGATGCGGATGAAATTGCAGCAGGTACAGATCCACTCAGTGCTGATTCGTCGGGTGAAAACTCTGAAGAAACCAACCCTTCTGAACCGACGGATCCGTCGACAGATCCTTCGACAGTGACAACTCCGACTGCCAAGTCAGGCGGGGCTTTAAACGGATTGATATTAATGCTTATGGGCGTCGGTTATTTGTCGCGAAAGCGCGCTTAAAGCGTCAACAAAACGACAAGCATGTGCTGTTTATTAGGGTGTAGTTAGGAATATTTGAATAAAGTGGTTTGCCGTACCACAATGTAACTATCACCTCTTTGCGGTGCCATTGAATTCATCGGAGTTATTCATTGTGCGTAAACTGACATTGCCCTTGTTGGGCATGCTGAGCAGTGTTTTATTCACCTTACCTGCTACTGCTCAGCAAATCGATAACACTCAGATTTTGCCGGATGCAAAGCCGGGCGAGTGCTATGCAAAAGTAATCACACCTGCGCAATTCACGACTAAGACAGAAGAGGTCGTTGTGCAGGAGGCTTCAGAACGTATCGAAACTATTGAAGCGAAATACGAAAAAGTTGACCGAACGATAGTCATTAAAGAGCCTTCTCAACTGTTGACCGCAAGCGGAGCTGAGTTTGCTAAAGAGACGCGAAAAGTTGAGGTGTTGGCGGCGTCCAAATCCTGGACGACTAAGGCTGGCAATAAGACGTTACCGGCCAGCCCCGACGCGATAGCGCAAATAGCAAGTTCTGGTGTTGATACTGATGCGGTCGATCCCGGTGGCTGTTTCGTAGAATATTTTGAAGCAGCAAAGTATAAAACTGAAGTTGAACGTGTGATGACAAAGCCCGGTTCAGAGACCATCACCATCATTCCTGCAGAATACGAAACCGTACAAGAACAAATCGTTGTGAAAGAGGCGTCCAGTGAAGTTGTGGATGTTCCCGCAATTTATCGAACCCAGACAGAGTCTGTGTTGGTGGAGCCGGCACGCAGCGTTTGGAGAGAAGACTGCGGTGTGATTGAGAAGGTCGATAACGCTACCGGTGAAGTACTGTGTTTGGTTGAAGTACCAGCGAAGTACGAGACTCTCACCAAAACTGTTTTGGATACACCTGCCACCACGAAAACGATCAGTGTTCCTGCTGTTTACAAAACAATTAGCGTTGAAAAGCTTGTACGCCCTGCGTCTGAAACACGTCAGCAGGTTCCTGCTCAGTTCACTAGTGTAAACCGACGTGTAAAAGTCGCAGATCCTAAGTTTTTCTGGTTAGCTAAAGGTGAGACGGCTCCTGAAGGTGCTGTGGCCACCGGTCGTGAAATTTGCATGACGGAAAACCCGGCAGAATTCGTTAATGTCACAACAGAAGTCATCAGCAAGGCTGCGGGTGTAGCGGCTTCGACGGTTCCTGCACGCTATCAGACCATTCAGGTTGAAGAGCTAGTCTCGCCAGCCTCAGAGCGTCGTATCACCATTCCTGCTCGCAAAAAGACTGTGACTACTCAGGTACAAACGTCACCGGCGAAAGTCGAATGGCGGCAGGTTATTTGTAAAGCCAACCTGACACGCAACTTGGTCACATCATTACAACGTGCACTTAAGCGCGAGGGTTTTGATCCGGGTCCCATTGACGGTTTGTTTGGTAAGAGTACGGTTCGCGCTATCGAGCTCTATCAGATCCAAGAAGGTATAGATCGGGGCGGAATCACTTTCGAAGTACTCAAGAAACTAAAAGTTCAGTCTTAGAACTTTATAAAAAATCTTCTCTGAAGCAAAAAAACGCCGCGCTTAGTTCGCGGCTTTTTTTTGTAGCTTACAACCAGGCGGGAAGAAGTGCTGTTCGCCAGTCCGTATAGAGTGACTGCCACTGTTGCCAGGCAACGTCATAGGAGGCGGTCCAGAACCACGCCATGCCTGTGATAAACAGCACTAGGCAGCTGGCAGGTATTTGATCGAAATCCATAGGTTTGAGTGCGCTGCCAAATGAGCGACGAACTTTTACCCCACTGAAATCGACGCTGTAAATTTCGTCAAGTGTGAGGTGGATCAGATACCCCAGCGTCATGAAAATACCTAACAGCCAGCTCTGTAATTCGCTGGTGTTCAGAAATTGCCACGCTACCGCACTGAGCAACACACCCATCATCAGCGCTGCAATCAGCGAGTGTAATATGCCCCGATGGACGGTGACCGTATGAAAAAGCCACCACAGAGGGAATCGGATAAGCAAATACACAAGCGCCGCACCGATCCAGAGTTCCAGGCCGCTGTACGCTGGAATATTTGCGAATAGCCAGGCGAAGGCTGCAATCAACCCCAGCAGGGAAAATAGGAACCTTGATGGCTGGGATTGCTTCAAATCGATGTCTGGCAACACTCCGCCGACGAGGCCTGCGACGGTTAGCATGAGCCCGTCGGTCATACCCAGGTCGAGCAGCTTGGTACAACACGTCGCCCCAAGACTGACGACAACTGTAGCACCCAAAATGTGTGTGTTAAAGTCGGCCATTCGAATGAACTCAAGTAGAGGTTTATTGTGCTGGTTACGTTTAAGACAAGCTCTTACGCCGATATCACCATGTTTGGTGAAGCGGCGGTTTCACTGCTCAAACTGATGGGGCAGAGCGGCAATGTGCCTGGTGCTCTCTTGGCGGCTGATCTTCCCGATGCACTGAAGACTTTACACGATGGCTTGGACAAAATGCGTGCTGAGGGTGGTGAGAGTGTGCCATCTGACATCAGCAATAAAGATGACGACGACGCGGCACCGCCTGTTGCGCTGCACACGCGCGCCGGACCGCTGATTAGTTTGTTGGAATCTGCCATTGCGGCTAATGAAAACGTTCAGTGGGATAGCTAAGAGGCAGCACGCACCAATCGATCAGTAAGCATGAAAAACAGGGTAACCTCAGCTCAGGTCGCTATTAAGGCTGACGTATCGCAGTCCGCCGTAAGCCGTACCTTTACGCCCGGAGCAAGCGTAGCCCCTGGTACGCGAAAACGCGTTATGGATGCGGCCCGGGAGCTGGGTTACCGACCCAATGCTATAGCCCGATCCTTGATTAGCGGCCAATCCAAAATGATTGGCCTTATTGCGGCTTACCTGGACAATCAGTTTTACCCGATTGTGCTGGAGCGATTGGCTAAAGCGCTGCAAGCTCGCGGCTATCACACTTTGTTGTTTATCTCTGAACCCGGCGATCAGGACCACGAGCTGGAAAAATTACTGGCCTATCAAGTGGACGCTGTCGTAATGGCCTCTGCAACGTTGTCCTCCGCGTTGGCCCGCGAGTGTCTGGATGCCGCTATCCCCGTGGTTTTATTTAACCGGGACGTACCCAACTCACCGGCTAATAGCGTGACCTCTGATAATTTTGCAGGTGGCCGGCAGGTAGCGGACTATCTTATTGAATCCGGCCATAAGCAGTTGGCCTATATTGCCGGTGCTGAAAACTCCTCGACCAATCGTGACCGAGAGGCAGGTTTCCTGGCGGGGCTGGAAGCCGCTGGTGTCTCGCTTGCTCATCGTGCAGTGGGCGGATACACGCATGAAGGTGCCGCTGAGGCCACTCATGCATTTATGCGCTCGGACAATCCGCCTGATGCCATATTTGTTGCAAACGACCATATGGCCTTCGCCGTGTTGGATACCCTGCGACAGGGGCTGGGGTTGCGGGTGCCAGAGGATGTTTCGGTTATAGGGTTCGATGATGTTCCACAGGCAGCATGGAAAGCTTACGGCCTGACGACAGTGGCGCAGCCAACCGATGCCATGATTGAAGCTACGGTGTCTTTGCTCTTCGATCAGCTGGAAGTGGGTCACGCGGAAACCACCCGACAATGCCTGCCGGTGAGTTTGGTAGAGCGAGATACCGCCCGCAGACCACAGGGATAATCTGTTTACCGGCCGTGCGATATCCAGCGTTGTTGCTGAGTTTTGCATTCGTATGCAGTTTGGCGTATCTTCAAGAGTCTAAGTTTTCATAAGACTAAAGGTGATGGCATTGTTGTCAGCTGCCACCCCCTTTTTGTTAGACCCTGAATCACCCATCAGTTACAGGTAGGAACACAGCGCATATGGCCGTCATACTCAAGGCTAGTAAATCTCAATCTGAGCGGCAGGACGATGATGCGAAAGTACGTAGCATTGTTGAAGGTTTACTCAAAGATATTGAAACGAATGGCGACAGTGCTGTCCGCGCACTCTCGGAGAAGTTTGATAATTGGTCGCCCAGCTCATTCAGATTATCGGAAAGTGAGATTGAAGCCGCGATGTCAAAAGTATCGGCTCAGGATCTTGCTGATATCAAATTCGCTCAAAAGCAGGTTCGCGCATTCGCTGAGAAGCAACGCGCTTCAATGCTCGACGTTGAAGTGGAAACCATGCCGGGCGTTGTACTGGGTCATAAACACATTCCCGTAAACTCGGTGGGTTGTTATGTACCCGGTGGTAAGTACCCCATGGTTGCCAGTGCTCACATGAGCGTACTGACGGCGAAAGTGGCAGGTGTTAAGCGTGTTGTTGCGGCGGCACCTCCATTCGAAGGCGGTGCTCATCCTGCCATCGTTGCTGCAATGCATCTAGGTGGTGCCGATGAAATACTCGTCCTGGGTGGTACGCAAGCGGTAGGTGCAATGGCCTTGGGCACCGAGTCTATAGCGCCGGTCGATATGCTTGTTGGACCGGGAAATGCGTTTGTTGCTGAAGCTAAACGACAATTGTATGGCCGTGTGGGTATTGATTTGTTTGCAGGACCTACAGAGACCTGTGTTATTGCAGATGACACGGTTGATGGTGAGATAGTGGCAACCGATTTATTGGGCCAGGCCGAGCATGGTATTAATTCTCCGGCGGTACTCATCACTGATTCACGCAAACTTGCTGAAGACACGCTAAAAGAAATAGAGCGCTTACTAGAGGTATTACCGACTGCCGAAGTTGCCCGACAGTCCTGGGAAGACTACGGCGAAATCATATTGTGTGAAGGCTTGGAAGAGATGCTAGAGCAATCTGAGATTCTGGCGTCAGAGCACGTACAGGTTATGACAAGAGACGATGATTATTTTCTCGATAACATGACGGCGTACGGTGCATTGTTTTTAGGGCCGAGAACCAACGTTGCCTACGGTGACAAAGTTATCGGAACCAACCACACCTTACCTACCAAGAAAGCAGGGCGCTACACGGGTGGTCTGTGGGTTGGTAAATTCATCAAGACGCATACCTATCAGCGCGTGCTTAGCGATGAAGCTTCGGCATTGGTTGGTGAATACTGTTCTCGTCTTTGCATGCTCGAAGGCTTCGCTGGTCATGCCGAGCAAGCTAATGTCCGGGTGCGACGTTACGGTGGACGCAATGTGCCCTACGCTGAAGGCGCACCGGTATCTTCTTAGGTTATGGATCTTCCTCAAACACCTTCATTCAGACTGGATGGACGACGAGCATTGGTTACGGGCGCCAGTCGGGGGATTGGTCTAGGCGCTGCCTGTGCATTAGCACAAGCTGGCGCAGAGGTTGTGCTGGCTGCAAGATCAAGCTCTGAACTTTCTGCTGTTTGTGATGCGTTGAAGGCGGCAGGTTTTAATGCCTCCTTTATGCAACTCGATGTCAGTGAGGTTGCAACCGCGAAAGCGCGCATTGAAGAGGCTGGGCCGTTTGACATACTGGTGAATAACGCGGGCATTAACCGACCAGGCCCTATGAGCGCCATGACTGAAGAAGACTACGATACGGTCATGGACCTAAACGTTCGCGCAGCCTATTTCGTTGCGCAATCTGTACTCAACGGAATGATCAAGGCAGGGAAGGGTGGTTCGATCATTAACACGTCTTCTCAAATGGGGCATGTGGGCGGTATCGACCGAACCGTTTATTGCGCGAGTAAGTTTGCACTCGAAGGTATGACTCGCGCATTAGCCATAGAAGTCGGCGAACATAATATTCGCGTCAATACGGTTTGCCCGACATTTATTGCAACGCCGTTTACCGCCGCAACGCTAGCTGATCCTGAGCGTGTCGCTTGGATTGAATCCAAAATTAAACTTGGGCGCATCGGCGAAATAGAAGATGTCATGGGAGCGTATGTCTTTCTGGCCTCGGATGCCGCAAGTCTTATCACCGGAACCTCCTTACTGATAGATGGTGGATGGACGGCCGGTTGATTCATCTAATTGAAAATATATGGGAGCTGTACGCTTGAGCCAATCAACTTTGTCATCTCGTCTCGTACGTTATGCAGACTTAAAGCCGTGCTTGAATGCGTTCGTTGATACCCGTACCCCTGGCTCTGATAAAAAAGAGAACTTTACGATTGTGGGGCCAGGTGTATCAGAGAATCCTGATCAGCACGTGCACCTTCCTGAGCCTCACGGTTTTAATATTGGTGGCGCGCGCCAGCCCCCCGGGTGCTTAAATTCGCAGCATAGCCACAACACGGCCGAAGTCTTTGTCGTTCATACCGGTCAATGGCGATTTTTATACGGCGTGAATGCTGATGATGCCTACGTCGACTTAGGTCCGGGCGACACCATTTCTATTCCCACTAAAATGTTTCGTGGTTTTGAAAACACTGGCGATACAACCGGTTTTTTGTTTGCCGTACTAGGAGGTGATGACCCGGGTAAAGTGACTTGGGCGCCGTCAGTATTTGAACTGGCTGAGCAGTACGGGCTGGTGCTATTGGAAGGTGGGCGCTTAGTGGACGTTGCTGCAGGTGACGAAGTACCTGCAGGTGCAAATCGTCAACAGCCGCCTAATGAGGCAGAAGTCGCTGCGCTAAAAACCCCTGATGCTGCTGATTTAGCCGGCTGTGTGGCGTTTGAGAATTCCCTGTCAGAAAACTCTTCATCGTCCTTATTACCTTTGGCTGTTAATGGCGGAGTATCAGAGGCTGCCGTTATTACACCTACCGCAACCCAAGACGGATTTGAAGCCGGACCGATAAAAGGTTGGTGGGCGCATGACTTTAATGTTCGCCGCGTAACCTTACAGCCTAACGCACAGATCTCATCGCATACGCGCGAAGAAGCCGAAGTCGTATTTTTACAATCAGGTGCGTTAACTGTGACAGCTGCAGATGGTGAGCAGATTGATATGGTGCCCGGCGACACATTGAGTTTGCCTGTTGGTATGGCGCGCAGTTGGTCGAATGCGTCATCAACACCTGCAGTTGCGTTTGTTGTTAGAGGCGGGGATTCACCTAAACCTCCGGTGGCCGCTTAGCCACAATGTGTTTGTTCTGCTGTTATAGCTAACCCATAGAGTGCTTATAGTATGAAAATGTCTTCAGATAAGATCCTGACTACACATGTTGGTTCTTTGCCACGACCTCAAGATGTTACTGATCTTGTCTTCGCAAAAGAGAAGGAAGAGCCGGTTGACGAAGCAGAGTTCAATCAGGTTATTGAGCGTGCGGTTGGCGATACCTTGGCAAAACAAAAAAAAGCAGGTATCAGTATCCCGTCCGATGGCGAGATGAGTAAGATTTCGTATGCAACGTATATCAAAGACCGGCTAACAGGTTTTGCCGGCGATAGTCCACGAAGAGCCCCTGCCGATCTTAAGCAGTTCCCGGGGTTCTTAGAGCGTCAGGCGAAAGGAGGCGGTACTCCGACTTATAGACGGCCTCAATGTGTCGGCCCTATTGAAGTTAAAAATCTTGAGCCGTTGCACGATGACATTCGGTGGATGAAAGCTGCCATGGAAACACACGGTTTCGAAGAAGGCTTTATGAATTCTGCAACGCCAGGTGTTATTGCGTTGTTTCAACCTTCTGAATACCACGCGACTCATGAAGCTTATCTTGAGGATGTCGCAGAAGCCATGCGACATGAGTATGAGGCAATTGTTGCCAGTGGTCTCATACTGCAACTGGACAGTCCTGATCTTGGCCTTGGCCGGCACATGATGTTTCCGGATTTAACCGATGATGAATTTGTGCGTCAGGCAGAAGTTCATATTGAAGTCTTAAATCACGCTTTGCGAAATGTGCCGGGCGACAGAGTGCGAATGCATGTGTGTTGGGGTAACTATGAAGGGCCGCATATCTGCGATATTGCCCTAGCCAAAGTGCTACCAGCTGTACTTAAAGCCAAACCTCGAGGTTTACTGTTTGAAACTTCCAACCCTCGGCATTCGCACGAGTGGCGTGCATGGCAGGAAAACAAAATTCCTGATGACTATGTACTGATTCCAGGTGTTATCGATTCCACCACAAACTTTGTGGAGCATCCGCAGTTGGTCGCCGACCGTATTTGTCGCTATGCGGATATCGTTGGCCGCGAACGTGTTATTGCGGGTTCTGATTGTGGCTTCGCAACATTTGCAGGGTTCGGTGCTGTGGATGAAGATATTGTGTGGGCCAAGCTTGCCAGCTTAAGTGAAGGTGCAGAGATGGCAACTTCTACACTATGGGGCAAGTAGTAACGCTCTATTTTTTACCCGGTATGATGTGCGATGAGCGATTGTTCTCATCGCAAATCACGGCTTTGTCTCGTCACTACACGTGTCGGGTTGTTGAATTCAATACCGGTGACTCAATAGAGCAGTATGCCCGATTGGTTATAGATAGTCGACTTCAACACGCCGGTGAGTCTGTAGCCGATAGCAAGAGCGTTTTAGTAGGGTTGTCGATGGGTGGCATTGTTGCCATGGAATGCCTTCGGCAAGCGCCACACTTGTTTGATGCGCTTATTCTGATGGATACGAACCCGCTGGCTGAAGATCCTTCACGTAAACGCTTGCGGCCTCCTCAAATAAAAAGAGCACTGGATGGTGAGCTGGAAACCATATTGATCGAGGAGATGAAGCCGCTCTATCTTGCCCCTGCGAATCGATCAAACGAAACGCTGTTAGCGTTGGTGTTGAATATGGCAAAGCAGTTGGGCCCAGAGGTCTTTGCTAAGCAATCAAAGGCCTTAATGAATCGTGTGGATAGCTCAGATGCGTTGTCTGCGTGGGATAAACCCGCGTTAGTTCTGCATGGCGAATATGATCATCTTTGTCCACCGGAACGACATACGCTTATGCATGCGCTAATGCCGCAGTCAGAATTGCATGAGATACCGGATGCAGGGCACTTGCCTACATTGGAAGCACCGACTGTTGTCAATGATAAGTTATTCGCGTTTGTGGAAGCTCTGCACACTACGCCCCGGTAACAATTAGCACTGCGCGCGACTTTTTACCCTTTGCCTGAATTGAATGGGCTTTGTCTGCCACGTATCTGATGGTGTCTCCTTTACTCACTGTCTCGGAAATGCCGTCTGTTGTGACAACGAGTGTGCCTGAAAACACCGTGAGGTTTTCTATGCAACCTGTGCGGTGAGCCTTACTGTCCAAAATGGCTTTGGGTTCGAACTCAAGATCATAAATTTCAGTGTCACCTACTGTTTCAGGTGCGCTGAGAATACGAATTTTGCAGCCTTCTCCTTTGGACATAATAACGGGTATTTGATCGGCCCTTATCACTTCTCGGATGGGGCTTCGCTCATTTGGCGCACCATCGAGTAGGCCCGAAAAATCGACATTCAACGCTTTAGTCAAATTCCATAAGCTAGCCACGGTAGGACTGCTTTCACCGCGCTCAATTTGAGAGAGCATGGATTTAGAAACACCGGACAAGCCGGCCAGTGCTTCCAGGCTTAAGCCTCGTGATTTGCGAGCCTCTTTTAATCGCTTTGATAAGCGTGTGGTGATTTCATCATTTGTCATAGAAGTTTACGTTGCGCTCTTTATTGCGGTCCAATCCAATACCACTTTACCACTGGAGCCGCTAAGCATATCTGCAAAACCTGCTTCAAAATCCAGGGCAGAGTAACGATGGGTAATCACTTTGGACACGTCCAGTCCGTTTTGCAGCATCGCAATCATCTTGTACCAGGTTTCAAAAATCTCGCGTCCGTATACGCCTTTTAAGTTTATGGCTTTAAATACAATTCGAGACCAATCAACTGGGCTTTTACCGGGAGGAATGCCGAGCATCGCGATACGACCTCCCATGACCATTGCTTCAACCATCTGATCGAGAGCCTGTTGATTCCCGGACATCTCTAAGCCGACATCGAAACCCTGCTTAAGACCTAGCTTATCCATAACGTCTTTTAAGTCTTCGGTAGCGACGTTAACCGGTATGACATCGGCCACGACTTCAGCTAAGGCGAGCCTGTCGGGATTAACGTCTGTTATGACAATGTGTCGGGCACCTGCGTGTCTTGCAACGGCTGCGGCCATGATGCCTATGGGGCCGGCACCTGTGATCAATACATCTTCACTGATAAGGTCAAAGCTCAGCGCTGTATGAACCGCATTACCCAAAGGGTCAAGAATAGCGCCGATATCGTCGCTGACATCGTCGGGCAGGGGGATGACATTAAACGAATTAAGGCATAGGTATTCTGCAAACGCACCTTGCTCGTTGACACCAATACCGCGCGTGTCAGGGTCTAAATGAAATTTGCCTGAACGAGACTGTCTGGATTCGGTGCCCACTAGATGCCCCTCTCCACTGACCCGTTGGCCAACGCTTAAGCCTTTCACGTTGCGACCCAGCTCGACGATTTCTCCAGCAAATTCATGCCCTGTCACAAGGGGGACGGGTACAGTCTTTGAAGCCCACTCGTCCCAGTTCCAAATGTGGATATCTGTGCCGCATATGCCGGTTTTGTGAATGCGAATAATGACATCATCATCGCCGGGTTGCGGGATCGCTAAGTCTTGCAGCCATAAGCCTTTTTCTGGATGTGCTTTGACCAGCGCTTTCATAGACGGTTGCGCGTACGGTGTCATGTTATGGCTCCAACTTCGCGGCCAGCAATTTCAAAGGCGTTAAGAGCGCGGTCCAATTCAGTCAACGTAAGTGCCGCGTTCATCTGAGTTCGTATCCGCGCTGTTCCTTTAGGCACGACCGGGTAGAAAAAACCTGAGACATAGACGCCTTCTTCGAAAAGACTGTTGGCTAAGCGCTGCGCTAATTGCGCATCACCTAACATCACTGGAATAATGGGATGCTCTCCGGAGTTAAGAGAGAAGCCAAGCTTCTCTAAACCGCTTCGCCAATGAGCAGCATTCCTGAAAAGTTGTTCACGTAAGTGATCGCCTGTCTGGACTAAGCGCAATGCCTCAATTGATGCGGCCAAAACCGCCGGCGGTAGAGCGTTTGAAAATAAGTAGGGCCGGGCTCGTTGGCGCAACATATCGATGATAGGTTGAGAACCGGCGATATATCCACCAATGGCACCACCGAGTGCTTTGCCCAATGTTCCCGTAACAACATCAATCTTGTCGTTAACGCCAAAGTGCGCCGCGGTACCTTGACCTTGTGGCCCCATGAATCCTGTAGCGTGACAGTCATCAATCATGACAAGTGCTTCATATTGTTCAGCGAGTGTTGTTATTGCTTCAAGATTTGCAAGATAGCCGTCCATTGAGAACACCCCGTCGGTTGCAATCATGATGAATCGTGCGCCGTCTTTTTTAGCCTGTTTCAGTTGCGACTCGAGATCATCCATATCCGAATTTTTATAACGATAGCGTTTGGCTTTACATAAGCGAATACCATCGATGATGGAGGCGTGATTCAAAGAGTCTGAAATGATCGCGTCGTTTGGGCCAAGCAATGCTTCGAACAAGCCACCGTTAGCATCGAAGCACGCAGCAAACAGAATCGCATCATCCTTATCCAGAAACGTTGCTAATTGTTGTTCCAGTTCTTTATGCAGTTCGTGTGTTCCGCAAATGAATCTCACACTGGCCATGCCGTAGCCAAACTGGTCCATGGCAGATTTAGCAGCTGATACGAGAGCAGGATGGTTAGCCAAGCCAAGATAGTTATTGGCACACAAGTTAATGGTGTCGCGAGACTGCTGCGATGAATCCACAACGGAGATGTTTCCGGATTGAGCAGAGTTCAGCGCTCGTTCTGATTTCCAGAGACCGGAGGCTTGAATGTCCTCAAGGGCATTTTTTAGAAAGTTATCAAAATTAGCGTTCAAGGCAATGCGCTCATGATTAGGTCAAGCGATTCTAGCTATTTCAATATCCGTAATCAAGGATAAAATCCAATATATTGGATATATTTTGATGTGGCATCCATAAAACGAATTGCTTCAACGTGAAAAGCCCAAAGAATCCTATGGGCTCTTCTCGACTTGCTAGCCGTTATGGCGCAAGTTGACGGCTAGGGTGTATTACTTGTTAAAGCCGAAACTGTCGCTGTAAAAACGGATCATCTGTTGATGCATGTCTTCATGAAAGGCACGGCGGTCAAAGCCTTCCGGGTCGCCGCAAACCATCTCGTACTCAACCGGGTCTTCTTTTTTGAACGCTTCCCGGCAGGCGACAATCATGAAAGCGAAGTGCGTGGCGTTTTCTACCCAATGAGTTTCTGGCGCTTTGGGTAATCGCTGAGCCAAAACTGCCGCATTGCTGCTGGTTGGAACGCTCTCATCAAGGTCTCCCGACCAAAGCTGAATATCCGCTCGAACGTCCTTTAAAGATTCCTCTGTGTAGGCAAATGCTAATCCAGGAGCTGATATAGCAGCGGCTTGAATGCGTGAATCTTCACCCCAGGCGGATGGAGGCAGGTTGTGCATGCCTTTGTCGAACATGGATTGAATCATGCCTTCCGAACAGACGAATTCGTCAGGGTGTTCAACACAATAGGCATTGGCTCCCGCAATATCGGGTACGCCACCGATGAGCCCGATAGCGGTGTAGCCACCCGCTGAAAACCCGTACATGCCGATCTTGGCAGGGTCGATGAGAGGTCCCCATTGTGAGTCATCGCTTAATTGATCGATGACTCTGCTGATATGTCGGGGTCTATCAATTGTCCACTGGTCAATGGATGAGCTCATATCTGACCATGTGTTGCCGGTATGGGACGGGGCTGCCACGATGAAACCTGCGTCTGCGAGTGCGGCAGCCGTATCCGCATGTCCTGCGTACCATCCACCATAGCCATGAGACATAACGATTAGGCTTCCATTGGTTTTGCCTACAGGAGCATCCAGCGCCACAGGCAAGCCGAATTTAGTGTTGGGAGCCTTTGGCGGGGCCTGATCGCTGGGATACCAAAGTCCGACATTAAGGTTTCTGAATCCGGCATCTGAGACTTCTATTTCCTGAAAGCCTGCGGCCTCTATACTTAGTGAGGCGAGTGCCATAGATCCTGCCAGTAGTGTGGGAAGTGCTTGTAATTTCATGTCGATGCCTTTTTATTGGTGTGAGATAAGCATCGGCCTAAGCTATTGAATTTGAGACCTTTATCATGATTGAGGACGTCCTAAATCGCGATAAAGTACCTGTAGACTGCCAATTCAGCACATGACCAATTTGCCTATTCCGTTTGTTGTCGCTTTTCTGTTGGTGTTGCTGGCGATGACAAACCATCACGCTATGAAGGCAACGGCTACCGGCCGGGTGTTCCTGCAGATGATTTATCTGCACGCGCTTTCCATGGTGATTATCGGGCTACGGTGGTCGCTGGATATGGTCTTTCTGCTACCAGCCGCAGCGGTATTGGCTGTGGTCACATCTGCCATGCTGTATCTGGCGTTCTGCAGCTTGGGGCGTGTTGGACCTGTGATTTCTCCACGTCGTGATTGGCCTCATGCGGTGCCGGTGGTCTTGGTGGCCATTTGCTCGTTCGTTTTCCTTAACGGTGTAGACATCTTGTTAGCGTTAACGAAGCTGGTTTACGCTCTCCTGCTGGCGAGATTAGCCAGACGTGCACCGGACTCGTTGCAGTTCGTCCGGCTTAGCTGGCTAAAAAATACGCACAAATCTTTGTGGGGGGCTGCTGGGCTGTTGTTATTCAGTTTGGTTCTGGATGTTGGTATTGCGTTGGACTTTGCGCTCTACGATGGACGGCACGCTGAATTTCTAGTTGGCGGTGTTAGTTTTATTGCTCTGCTCTTGCTCGGCTGGGTATCAGTTCAGGCCGGGCGGCAGAGAGTCCTTGATGTTCAACAAGAGCTTCCTGATTCGGTGACACCTACTAATGAACACGAAGACTCAAGCTCAGTTAAGCCAAACACCTCGACGTCCAGCGCCGCGAGTGAGTTGTCGGACAGCGAGAACGAGGCCTTATTACTTGAACTCAATAGACTACTTGTTGATGAGAGATTGTTTGCCGACACCGAGCTTAATCTTCAAAAATTAGCGCGTAAGGCTTCAGTACCCGCAAGGCATGTTTCGCGCGCCATTAATGCCAGCACCGGACAGAATATTTCACAGTGGGTTAATGCTGCTCGCATAGATGCTGTGTGCGATAGGCTTTCCGACAAAAGTGTGTCTATTAGCGATGCTATGTTTGAATGTGGTTTTCTAACTAAATCGAATTTCAACCGCGAGTTCCGTCGCACCAAAGGTTGTAGTCCTAGCGAATGGCGCAACCGAGAAAACTCATGACTCCTTATCCGGAAATACGCGATTTGCAGTTGCTTCTCGTGCTGGCTCAACGAAAACACTTCACTCAAGCTGCGTCTGAGTGTGGAATTTCCCAACCCGCGTTTTCTGCGCGTATTCGTCATCTGGAGGAAGAGCTTGGTGTACCGATTGTTCGGCGTGGCAACAAGTTTTTAGGCTTCACACCCGACGGCGAATTGATTTTGAAGTGGGCCAGCAAAATCGTGGCAGATGCAGAAGGGTTAAGGCAAGAGATAGAAATTTCTAAAGGCGCGCTCAGGGGAAGCTTGAATATTGGTGTTGTACCTACTGCGCTTACTTATGCAGCTAATATTTCAACCCAGCTAAGAACGACTCACCCCAGTCTGGCAATTCAGATTCAGTCGCTCACAGCCAATGAAATTGCTAGACGTCTTCTTGATTTCTCTCTCGATGCCGGAATCACTTACGCAGATGAGTTAGATACATCGAGTTTGAAGTTTGAAGCTATTTATTCGGAAACCTATGTTTTGCTGGCACCCGCAGCGCTTGCGCCTCGCAAGAAAGGAACGATTACGTGGAGTGAGGCTGCAAGCTTACCGTTGTGTTTGTTGAGTAAAGATATGCATTTTCGTCAGATTGTGGATGAAGTGTTTGACGAAGCAGGGCTGCACCCTGAGCCTGTCATGGAAACCAATGCCTTTACTGCAGCGTTAGCGCAAGTGACGAATGGATCGGCCGCAACCATTGCGCCAGACAAGTTGGTGGAGAGTTTGGTTTTAGATAAGCGCGTGGTGGCTTT
>JAHDGK010000068.1 GCA_020627685.1 Granulosicoccus sp.
AGATAACGTGCAATGAGATTGCCACATAAACCCTAAATTCATACAATATTTGCTCAACAGCACGGAAAGCTGTTTTTAATTCGACAAGGAAAAAGTCATGACTAGCCCATTTTTAGAAAGCATCAGCTCCGCATGTAGATTACGAGGCTACAGCCTTCAAACTGAAAAAACTTACCTGCATTGGATCAAAAGTTTCATATATTTCTCTGATAAGAAACACCCACGCACATGTGGTTCAAAGGAAGTGACAGCATTTCTAACCTACCTTGCAAAAGAAAAATACGTTACGGCTAACACTCAAAAAGTAGCATTAAATTCCCTTGTATTCATGTATCGCTATGTCATCAAAAAAGACATTGGCGAACTCAATTTCAAACTTGCTCAAAAACAAAGGCGCTTACCAACTGTACTAAATCCGCCCGAGATCAAGAAAATTCTTGAAGCACTTAACGGAAGAGACAAACTTATATTCGAATTACTCTATGGTAGCGGCCTTAGGATTGGGGAGTGTCTGTCATTGCGCGTCAAAGATATAAACTTAGATAGGCTGAGCGTCACAGTTGTCAACGGAAAAGGTAACAAAGATAGACAAACGATATTGAGCCCAGCGTTAGTGCCAAAACTTCAAGATACTATACGAAGCGCTATTGAACTTCTAAAAAGTGATAATGATCGCGGAATCACACCCGCTCTAGACCCTGCTTTATCTCGAAAATATCCCAACGCAGGCACTTCAGAAGCGTGGGCATTTCTCTTTCCGGCTTCGAGGTGGTGTCCCCACCCGTTAACCGGGGAAGTCTGTCGGTATCATTTACATCCGTCTGTGCCGCGTAGAACCTTGCAAAAAACGGTTAAACAAATCGGCATGAGCTACAAACGGGTCAATTGCCACACGTTTAGACATTCATTCGCCACTCATTTGCTCAGTTCCGGTACTGATATCAGAACACTACAAGAACTACTGGGGCACAACGACGTTAAAACCACCCAGATTTACACCCACCTTGCCGGGCAGCACTACGCAGGCACCATCAGCCCGCTTGAAAAGCTATAACTCAAAAATTTTGCGAACCTTACAACTAAGCCCCTCGCCCCGCCAAAATCTTCCCAACCAACTCATCAACTACACCACCACCAGCATGCTTATCAGTCAGTTGCACACCTTGCATACCGAAATCGATAGCGGCTTCAATGTTCTCTGCCATATCATCAACGAACACACAACTCTCCGGTGTAACTGAAAACGTATCGCACAAACATTGGTAGATAGCTCTATCAGGCTTTATGAGTCCGACATCGCAAGAGATTAAAAACCCTTCACAGGCATCCCAGCAATCGTAAGTCTCTTTTAAATGAGCCCAGGCGTGGTGTTGCATGTTGGACAATATATAAATAGGCACGCCAGCCGCCTTGGCTTTGTTCATAGCATCCATAGTTCCCTGCAAAGGCAACAACGAAGTACACAGGTTTGCGTATATTTTGGCTATGCCATCAGGGTTAAGATCTGTTCTTGCCTGTGCTCGGCTTATGGCCTCTTCAACGCTGAGTGTTCCCCGGTCTAATGCCAGCCAATCGGGGGTTTGTACGGTGACTTTCAGTGCGGCCTGTTGCTCTTCTTTCGTGTCAAAAGCACTGGCGACTAAACCATCCGGGTTCCAGTCGCAAATGACATTGCCGATGTCAAGTATCAGATTATTGAGCATGCCGGTTCCGAACCCTTTGTCAAAATATAATCATAGCCTTACTGCGTCAAATATGTAGCCTATCTAACGCTTTACCCGTAACAGGCTTGACGAAAGGCACAATTACTGTATTTAATACCAGTATATGGATATACAGCCTCCTATCGAGCCTGCGCTGGCCTATGCCGAACTGCATTGTGTGTCAAATTTTAGCTTTCTACGCGGAGCCTCGCGCCCCGAGGAGCTGGTAGACGCGGCAGTCAAGCTAGGCTACTCAGCGCTCGCCATAACCGATGAATGCTCTATGGCAGGCGTTGTGCGCGCCTACGGCCGTATGAAAGAGCTGGCTAGTGATGCCCCTGTTGCGCCGGGAAAAATTTATGACAATGTGATGACGCAATCGGACTTCAAGCTCATTATTGGCAGTGAGTTCGCGCTAGACGATGGTTTTCGTATAGTGGCCTTAGTCCGCAATCTGGCCTCTTACGCCAGGCTTTGCCAATTAATTACTACCGCGCGCCGTGGTGCGGACAAGGGCAGCTACCACATTACATCCAACATGCTGGAAAACGCAGGGCTCGACGACTGCTGCCTGCTGTTAGTGCCGCCTTACTTACCCGGCAATCGTAAAAAACTCAATCACTGGTTTTCCTGGTTCAAAGCCCTCGGCCCATACACGTTCATAGCGCTCGAACTTCATTACGGTAGCTATGATCAAAAGCACACTAGCTGGCTCATTGATATTGCTGAGCAACACGATATGGCGCTAGTTGCCGCAGGCGATGTCCATATGCATGAGCGAAAGCGCCGCGCCTTGCAAGATATCGTTACTTGTATAAAACACAATTGCTCCTTAGACACCGCAGGCCGTCTACTCTTTCAAAACGGCGAGCGTTACTTACGCGATGTCAGGGCGCTCTGCTCCATCTACCCTGAGCAAACTATCAAAAATGCATCAAGTGTTGCAGCGCTCTGCGACTTTGACTTAAGCGAGCTGGATTACCAATACCCTCGCGAGGTAGTACCGGCAGAGTTAAGCTCTTCTGAGTATTTACGCAAACTGACTATGGAGGGTGCTCAATGGCGTTGGCCGGATGGCTATAGCAACAGTGTTCTGCAACAACTTGAACACGAGCTTAACCTCATTAGCCATATGCAATACGAGTCATACTTTCTCACAGTACATGACATCGTAAGCTTTGCCCGTGGTCAGGGCATCTTATGCCAAGGCCGAGGCTCTGCTGCTAACTCTGCCGTTTGTTTTTGCTTAGGCATAACAGAGGTAGACCCCTCACGTACGCGCATGCTGTTCGAACGTTTTATCTCCAAAGAGAGAAACGAACCACCTGACATCGATGTCGATTTCGAACACGAACGCCGTGAAGAAGTCATTCAATACATTTATGCCAAATACGGACGCCACCGTGCCGCATTGGCGGCAACCGTTATCACCTACCGTAAACGCAGCGCTATTCGCGACTTAGGTAAAGCGATTGGCTTAAGTGAAGATCAGATTGAAGCCCTGTCAAAGTCGCTAGCCTGGTGGGACGGCACAAGCATGATTGATGAACGGCTTGAAGAAATGGGTTTTGACCCGGCTAGCCCACTAATAAAACGATTTACCTGGCTATTGCAACAACTGTTAGGTTTTCCCCGGCATTTATCCCAACATGTTGGCGGCTTTGTTATTTCCGATCGTGACTTATCAACACTAGTACCGGTTGAAAACGCAGCCATGCCCGATCGCACCATCATTCAGTGGGATAAAGACGACCTTGAAGAACTGGGCCTGTTGAAAGTGGATGTACTGGCGCTCGGTATGCTCACCGCTATTGCCAAATGTTTTACTTTAATTGAGCACTACCGCGGTGTGCGACACACCATGGCCACCATACCTAGCGATGACACGCCCACCTACGACATGATTTGCCGCGCAGATACTATCGGTGTTTTCCAAATAGAATCGCGTGCACAAATGTCTATGCTGCCACGCTTAAGGCCGCGCAACTACTACGACTTAGTTATTGAAGTATCCATTGTACGCCCGGGCCCAATTCAAGGTGGCATGGTTAACCCTTATCTTAAACGGCGCCAGGGTATAGAGCCTGTCACCTACCCCAACAAAGATTTAGAAAACGTACTGAAGCGCACGCTGGGCGTACCCGTATTCCAAGAACAGGTCATGGAAATAGCCATGGTGGCAGCAGGATTTTCGGCAGGACAAGCCGATGAGTTACGCCGCTCTATGGCAGCCTGGCGCCGTGGCGGGCAAGTCACTTTATTCCACGACCGCGTGGTTGGTGGTATGTTGAAAAAAGGCTACGACGAAGAATTTGCAGAATCTATTTTTCGACAAATTGAAGGCTTTGGTGAATACGGTTTTCCTGAGTCACACGCGGCAAGCTTTGCCTTACTGGTATACGTTTCGTGCTGGCTTAAATGCCATGAACCTGCCGCGTTTCTATGCGCCATGCTAAACAGCCAGCCCTTAGGTTTTTATGACCCGTCCGACTTAACTCAAGATGCCAGACGTCACGGTGTTTTAGTATTGCCGGTAGATGTCAACGATAGTGAATGGGACCACACCTTAGTTAAACCTGAAGATGTCAGCGCTAATACCGATATCCCCCCACCCTTGGGCACACAGGTTCAAAACACCGCTAACCCTCTCCCGCAAGGTGCTGTCAGACTCGGTTTAAGACTGGTATCAAAGCTCTCGGTAGCCGGTGCCAATCGTTTACTGAATGCGCGCGCCAATGGCCGCTTTCAAAGCGCTGCCGACTTAGTGCGACGAACCGGTATTAACCAAGGTGATCAACAAGCATTGGCTATTGCCGGTGCCTTAGAAAACATCAGCGGAGACAGGCATCAGGCACAGTGGGATTTACTCGGTGTCGAAGCGTTACCAGAGCTACTTGCCGATGCCTCTGCAAACGAGCCGGCACTGCCACTTCCCAAGCCAACAGACGGTGAGAACACTGTTGCAGATTACATGAGTCTTGGATTAACCCTGAATCAACACCCCGTATCGTTACTGCGTGAAAAACTAAAAAAGAAACGCATTCTGGATTCACTGAGTTGGGAGGCGGTGCCGCATGGTCGTATGGCTCGCATTGCCGGCATCATCAAAGTTCGTCAGCGTCCCGGGAGTGCCAATGGCGTTATCTTCTTAACAATTGAGGATGAAGGTGGCCCTATGAACGTTATTGTGTGGAGCCAGGTAGTAGAGCAATTCCGAAAGGAAGTATTAACCGCCAAAATGGTTTCTGTTTACGGGCTAACTCAAAAGGAGCAAGGGGTTGTCCATTTGGTAGCTAGAAAAATAGAAGACTTAACCTGGATGCTAGGTGAGCTAAATACTCAATCCCGAAATTTCCATTGACAGAATAAATCAGAAAAATTTCATACGCGTCCCACTGCTCTTATAAAAAATCCTCTCGTCTGTAGTCGCGCAGCGCATCTATTTGACGCTACACTCAAGACAACTTCTGAACCATTGGACGCTAAGTATGACCAGGGATCTTTACCGCGAAGACAGTTACCTGAAAAGCTGCGAGGCAACTGTCACATCAGTCACCGAGCTAGGCATTGAAACCGACCAGACCGTCTTCTACCCGCTAGGTGGAGGCCAACTTGGCGATACCGGCAAACTCACGCTAGCAGACGGCACTGAAATAACAATTACCGACACCCGCAAAGACCGGGAAAGCGGTCAGGAGTACCATGTTGTTGAAGACCCCGCAGCAGTTACCGTTGGCGATAAGGTCACACTTACATTAGATTGGGAGCGTCGATACAGCCTAATGCGATTCCACAGTTGCTTACACATGCTCTGCTCGCTTATCGATGCACCGGTCACCAGCGGCTCCATTCAGGTAGACAGAGCACGACTGGACTTCGACTTACAAGACCCAATAGACAAAGAGCCCATTACGGTGGCATTAAACGAGCTGGTAGAACGGGACATCCCCATGAGTTCTCGCTATATCACCGATGCCGAATTGGATGCCCAACCCGAGTTGGTAAGAACCATGTCGGTACAACCTCCACGCAACGCTCAGGGCACTATCCGCCTAGTGGAGTTTGAAGGCGTTGATCTACAACCCTGTGGCGGAACCCACGTTGCCTCAACCGCTGAAATCGGTAGAGTGCTAATAAAGAAGGTAGAAAAAAAGGGGAAACAGAATCGCCGGATAACTCTGGTATTCGATTAAGCGCTTTAACAGTAACTAATGCCTAGTCGCTAAACGAGGCAAACCCCGGCCAAGCTGCAGCTGCCTGAGAAATCATAGCCATCTCGTCGCTATCTAACTCTATGGAGCCCACCTGCGCATTAGATGCAGCTTGGTCGATATCGCGTGTACCTACCAGTACATGGCTAACACCTGGTTGATTTAGCGTCCAAGCCAGTACCAACTGCTCTACACTATCGCCTCTGTCTCGTGCCAGCGATTTAACCGGTGCCAACACGGCTTGCAGTGCATCAAGAACAGCCGGCGAGAAACGAGGATTGCCATTGCGTAAATCCCCTTCTGCAAACTGACGGCGACTATCGATATTGCCAGTCAGTAGCCCTTGTGCAATAGGTGAATAACACAGAAAACCTAAGTCATTCTGTTCGCAAATTGGCAGGTTGGCATCATCCTGCTCTCTATCTAAAAGACTATAGCGTTCCTGATCGGTGGCAAGCTCTCCAAGCGTCGCGGCTTTGGCTAGTTGCTCGGGTGATTCGTTACATAAACCCCAGGCCCTGATGAGTCCTTCCTGCTTTAAAGACTGAAACGTATCAACAACAGACTCTATCTCTGTCTCAGGATCCGGCCAGTGAGTTTGATACAAATCGATATAGTCAGTACCCAGGCGTTTTAAGCTTTGCTCTACTTCCCATCTAATAGACGCAGGTTCTAACGTTCTGAAAATCCGTTTACCTTCGCTCTCTGCATGCAGTGTGGGAGTTTCCATATCCCAACGCAAACCGCATTTTGTCGCCAGGATGATCTCTTCCCGAGCACGCCCTTCGATAGCTTTACCGACTATTTCCTCAGAAAAACCAAAACCGTAAACAGCCGCTGTATCGATGAAGTCGACGCCAGCATCTAACGATGCACGAACAGCTGCTACCGATGCATCCGCATCAGAACCACCCCACTTCCATCCGCCAATTGCCCAGGCACCGAAAGCCACTACGGATGCTTGCATGCCATGCGAACCTAACAAACGTTTTTTCATTATTTAAGCCGCTTTATAACCGGTTGTTCGTACTCTAAATGGAATTCATCTACCGCACGGGCAGCAGATTTGGTGGACTCGCTCGTAGCCACATGAAACAAAGCTTCGCCTTCGTGCACCAGTGGCAATTTAGTAATGCCGATAAGCACACCGGAGACATGACTAATGACCGCTTGCTCAGCTTCACCAAACGGGTCTGAGATATAGCCCAACACCATGCCCTCTTCAACGATGCCGCCCAGCGGAATTCGGGAACGCAAGATACCGCTTTGCGGCGCACGCATCCAAACACTGTTATTGGCTACCCAGGACTTACCTCTACGCTCACTACTTTTAGTGGCAGGCAACATCTGGAGATGCCGCATGACGCGCAAAACACCTTGCAATCCCGCACGAATGGCAACTTCATCAAACCGCAACGCCTCACCTGCTTCATACAGCAACAGCGGCAAGGAACCGGCGACGTCTCTTAACGTGCCGCTACGCGTTGGCGAGTCTAATAAGATCGGTGGCCCGAAAGCCTGAGCAAGTTCCAACAGCTCCGGATTCTCTTCCAGATCGACGCGTATTTGGGGAAGGTTTGCGCGACCTTCAGCGGCAGTATGTAAATCGATACCGTGCGTACATTTTTGAACAATCTCGCTCATTAATGTATCGGCAAGGCGTGCGGCCATAGAGCCTTTTTCAGAGCCTGGAAATGAGCGGTTAAGATCACGTCTATCGGGCAAGTACCGCGATTGCGAAACAAAACCGTATACGTTAACCACCGGAACAGCGATGAGCGTGCCTGCCAGACGGTTTAGTGCTTTAGTGGCCAGAAGCCGACGTATAATTTCGATACCGTTGATTTCATCGCCGTGGATAGCAGCGGTTACGAACATGACGGGACCGGCTTGCTTGCCGTTGATAACATGCACAGGCATCTCAACCGATGTGTGCGTGTACAAAGGCGGAATGGATAAATCTACATAGCGCCGTTCGCCAGGTTCAATGGTCACATCCCCAATGGTGATGGGTTTGTTTTTATTAATTCGTCGTGCCATGAATGTCAGTTGCCTAAAAGCGGTTGTATAAAGCGCTTATCCCTTAGAACCACGAGTTTTTGTATTTCCCGGCCGGGCATTCTTTTCAAGCTGCTGGATGATAATGCCGGCAACATCTTTTCCGCTCGCAGTTTCAATCCCTTCCAAGCCGGGCGATGAGTTAACTTCCATCACCAAAGGACCACGTTCAGAACGCAACAAATCGACACCGGCAACAGATAAGCCCAGAATTTTCGCAGCGCTCACGGCAGTTGCCCGTTCCTCCGGACTAATCTTAACCAGACTTGCCGAACCACCACGGTGCAAGTTAGAGCGAAATTCACCTTCGGCAGCCTGCCGCTTCATGGCCGCAACCACTTTGCCACCAACCACCAAGCAACGGATATCCGAGCCACCCGCCTCTTGTATAAATTCCTGAACAAGGATGTTTGCTTGCAACCCCATGAAGGCCTCGATAACCGACTCTGCTGCTTTGTTGGTTTCGGCCAACACCACACCAATGCCCTGCGTACCCTCCAGTAACTTAATTACGACTGGCGCACCGCCCACCATTTTTATAACGTCTTTACTATCGCCCGGTTTGTTCGCAAAACCCGTGACGGGCAAACCAACCCCTTTTCTTGAAAGCAACTGCAATGACCGCAGCTTGTCACGTGAGCGCGCTAATGCAACGGACTCTATGAGGGTGTACACACCCATCATTTCAAACTGCCGTAATACCGATGTACCGTAGGCCGTAACAGATGCACCAATACGCGGTATGACTGCATCGAAACCTGTTAACGGTTCGCCTTCCAGATGCACACTCGGTTTCCGCGATACGATGTTCATGTAACAACGGAGTACATCAATAACATGTACCTCATGACCGCGCTCCTCAGCGGCTTCTATCAATCTTCGCGTGGAATATAAACGACGATTGCGAGAAAGGATCGCTATTTTCATGTCACGACTCCTGGAGTGTCATCCGCATAGAGGGCTCGAGCAGAGACCCTGCCTAACGAGAATGAAAGGGAAGGATCTACCTGAATACCGGGAACCATTGCAGTACGCCCCAACAGCATACGAAAGAGCATGTCGTTTCTCTGCGTTAAGGTCATTTCTATTGAGCGCAAATGATCGCCTATTTTGATGTCGGTTTGGATAAAGTACCTGTCCGCTTTATGCCCACCAGAATCTGTGACACTGCGAATATCAATAAGCGGTGCTTCACAACGCCTGATGATGGTGGTGTCGCGCTGAACCGGCTGCACGCTAAAAGCTACACAGTCGGTACCGGCCGCATTTTTAAATCGCTCGATATCAAACGCGTGAATGGCGGATGTTCGGGCACCGGTATCTACTTTTGCCTTAATAGCTGGCAGGCCTAACTGTGGCAACGCAACCCACTCTCGCCAACCAATCAGCAGCGGTGAATCGAGCTCCGAATAGGCGTCACTATCACCCAAATGCAAGGCGTCTGCATCAGTAAGGTTGGAGCTTGTCGGGTTGCCGGAAGCGTCTGTCGATGAACTCATGCCATCTCCAAAATGTCAGATGCCCTATTGTCGCACGCTCTCGTAGTAGAGGTCTGCTGGTATTGATTCGGCGAGCACCGTGCGCGCATTAGGTATGTCGTTCAACAGGGCTCGCTGTTGTGCTTCATCCTCTGTCAAACCGTGATCAAGCCAACGCTGCACCAACCTCGACTCAAGTGTCGGAAGCGGCACGCGAAGCATAATTGTGCAATCAAAAGAGTCACTTAGGTCGCACCATCCAGGCTGGTCAAGCAGTAAGTAATTCCCCTCCACAATAGCAACACTGTGGCTCTTGGACACTTCCTGCGAGGCATTGCGGGCAAGGTCCATGGAACGATCAAAAACCGGCACATACAGGGTCTCTTCCTCACGATTAGCCACCCGGCGTAGCAACTGGGCAAAACCAGCCACATCGAAGGTCTGCGGTGAGCCTTTCACAGCCCTGAGACCATGAGCATCGAGCACGGCGTTATCCAGATGGAAACCGTCCATAGGAACCACCACGGAGGCTTCACCTTGTTTTGCAAGCATAGGATCCAACAAAGCGGGCAAACTCTCGGCTAATGTGGATTTACCCGATCCCGGGGCGCCGGCAATACCGATGAGCACACGCCGCTGTGGGGGCGCAGATGTGCGGATATGAAGAATTCGCTCACACAGGTCCGATACAGACTCAACACAGATTGGGGTCTTTGGTGAGTCCTCGTTATTGGTCATTCGCCGCTTGGAGGCTCAGCAGCGCCCGTCATAAACGCCACTGCATCAGACATGCTGTGGTCTTTAGGCTTTATGACACAAAGCCGTCTGCCCAACCTATGCACATGAATGCGATCGGCTACTTCAAACACATGCGGCATGTTGTGCGAAATGAGCACGATGGGAATACCGCGGCTACGAACATCCTGAATAAGTTCTAAGACGCGCCGTGACTCTTTTACCCCTAAGGCTGCCGTGGGTTCATCCATAATAATTACCCGCGAACCGAATGCGGCTGCGCGCGCAACTGCAACACCTTGTCGTTGTCCACCTGATAACGTCTCTACTGCCTGAGAGATATTTTGGATAGTCATCAAGCCAAGCTCACTTAACTTATCCCGTGCCTGTTGCTCCATTGCACGCCTATCCAGCATGCGCATCCATTTACCTAAACCGGATTGCTTTCGGATCTCGCGCCCTAAAAACATATTGTCGGCAATGGAGAGTGCCGGAGACAACGCAAGGTTTTGGTAGACGGTCTCTATACCCGCTTCTCGGGCTTGCATGGGCGATTTAAATAGAACGCTTTCACCATCCAGTGTCACGCTGCCAGAATCGGGAATAACCGCACCTGAGATGGCCTTGATCATGGTGGATTTACCAGCGCCGTTATCCCCGATAACAGCTAGTATTTCACCTTCTTTTAAATCGAAATCTGCATTGTCTAGCGCCACCACCCGGCCGAAGCGTTTAACCAGACCACGCGCCTGTAAAACCGTTTTGGGCTCACTCATGATGATACCCGCCGAATCCACTGGTCAATGCCAACCGCCAGAATAATCAAGCAACCGATAGCAAAGCGTTGCCACAGGACATCCACCCCGGCTATCTTCAGCCCGGAACTGAAAACACCCACGATCAAAGCACCGAATAGAGCGCCGAGTATGCTTCCTCTACCACCGAATAATGAAGTGCCACCGATGACCACCGCAGTGATTGAATCTAGATTAGCGTCATAAAAACTTTGTGGGCTAACGGAACCTACACGGCCAATAGAAACCCATGCACCGATGCCGCAAATAAACCCTGCTAAGGCGTAAACAGAAATAAGTAATCGATCGGTTCGAATGCCTGCCAGTTCAGCAGCTTCTTTGTCGTCCCCTACCGCATAGACATGCCGCCCCCATGCCGTATTGTTTAGCATGAACCAAAGCACGATAAACATCAGCACCATTAAAAACGATCCGTAGGTGAACACGGCGCCACCGACAGACACACGTTCTCCAAAAAACTTTAATGCTGGAGCAATTTTGTCGATGTCCTGACTGCGGATTGACTGTGAACCTGAGTACCAGATATTCAGTGCAAAAAAGACATTCCACGTACCTAGGGTGACAATGAACGGAGGCAAACGCCACATGGTGACGAGCAGTCCGTTGATCATGCCGCACAGGGTTCCGATAATGAAACCGGCAGGGATTGCCACAAAGGCTGGCACCCCGAGCACAACGGCAAACTTTCCAGCCACGACCGAGGCCAACACCATGATGGCGGCGACCGATAAATCGATACCGGCGGTTAAGATGATCAGTGTTTGAGCGCAAGCCAAAATACCAATGATGGTAACTTGCTGAATAATGAGCGACAGATTAAACGCGGTAAAGAATCGTTCACCGGCAATGAATCCGAATGCCGCAACACTCACGATTAATATGATGACAGGCACCATCGCCGGTGCGCCATGAAGAAAATGCTGCAGACGCTGCAAAGGTCCACGCCGGGTTTCAAACTGGGCAACTGAATCGGTTGCTACACTTTCATTCATGTTGGCATCACACTAATACTAAGGAAGAAGTCGTACGATAGCTACAACGCATGAGGGCGACCGTAGTCGCCCCCACGCAGCCTAAAAGTATCAAACTTTTAAGCGTCTTTCACTGTTGGAACGCAATTAGCCCCAGCAACGATCCATGCCTTCAGCGGTATCGATAGACTCTACGCCGTCAGCAGGCTGATCAGTGACCAGTGACACGCCCGTGTCGAAGAAGTCTAAACCTTCAGTTGGAGCAGGCTTCGATCCATCGGCCGCCCATGCGGCGATCGCTTCAACACCTAGTGAGGCCATTAACAGCGGATACTGTTGTGAAGTTGCGCCAATTACGCCGTCTTTAACGTTCTCAACACCCGGGCAACCACCATCGACAGATACGATGAGTACCTTGTCTTGACGACCGAACGCTTTAAGCGCTTCGTATGCACCGGCAGCAGCAGGTTCATTGATGGTGTAAACCACGTTGATGCCCGGATCTTTAATCATTAAAGATTCCATGGCAGTTCGACCGCCTTCTTCGTTACCGGCAGTGACTTCGTTACCAATGATACGCGGGTCAGTCTCATCACCCCAGCGACTAGGATCGCCTAGGTCGATTCCGAAACCCTGCAAGAAGCCCTGGTCGCGAAGCACGCCCACTGAAGGCTGACTGTCAGCCAAATCAAGCATGGCAATTTTTGCATCGGCTGCTTTGTCACCTAACTGAGCAGCTGCCCAGGCACCAATCAGCTCACCGGCTTTAAAGTTATCGGTAGCAAATGTTGCGTCGGCTGAATCGATAGGCTCGAGAGGTGTGTCGAGTGCGATGACCAAAAGGCCGGCATCACGGGCTTGCTGAACAACAGGCACGATAGCTTTTGTATCAGAGGCCGTCAGTAGAATGCCCTTGGCACCTGATGCAATGCAGGTTTCAATAGCCTGAACTTGAGTCTCGTGGTCGCCGTCAACTTTACCGGCATAAGTGGATAGCTTGATACCAAGCTCTTCCGCTTTTGCAGTGGCCCCTTCCTTCATTTTAACGAAGAACGGGTTGATATCTGTTTTAGTGATCAGGCAAGCGCCGACTTCGTCTTGTGCGAAGGTTGGTGTGGCCATGCTAGCGCCCAGCGCTAAAATACTCAGTACGCTTAAACGTTTCTTCATCGTATTTTCTCCAATGGTGGTCTGACCCCATGGTCGGGGGTGGCGTCGTCAGTGACCTCCTTAGACTCACCCGAAATGAGGAATCTGTCAATAGCCAATGAGGGACAGTTACGGAGAAGAAATTGATGCTACCCGCAGTGCTTGCGGGTTGTCGCGTCTACTTACTGACGCTCTCAAAGAGTGCGATATAACGTGCAATCATATGCTGTTTATCGAAGTTTTCGAGTGCATAACGTTGACCGAATGCGGCTCTTGTTTGTCTGAGCTCGGGGCTCAGAGCAAGTTTTTTTAAGGCGGCTGCCAAAGCAACATCAGAACGCTCTACTAACTCTCCACCAGCCTCATTACCATCTGCAGCAATAGCATCTGCTGAACCGCCGGCATCGGTCAAAACAACGCTTGTACCGGCTGCCTGAGCTTCCAACGCCGTCAATGGGTGGCCTTCCCTATCTGATGACAAAACAAACACGTCCAAAGCCGCAAGTACGTCGGGAATATCGTGACGGGTACCGGTGAAAATGATGTGTTCTTTGACACCACGCTCAGCTGCATGGGATTCCACCGCGTTACGCTCGGGACCATCTCCTACAAACACCAACTTTAGATTCACCGAGGCCAATGCATCATCTTTTACAAGGTGATAAAAGGAATCTATCAGCCGCTGATGATTTTTGGCAGTAATCATGCGCCCAACGGTGCCCAATAAAAGCACATTGTCTAATGCATCGTTAGCTTTATTCGCGCTTACACCGAGCCACTGTTCACGCAGCGCAGCACCATTACCCTGCGCATAGACTTGCGTATCAACACCGTTATTGATGACATGAATTAACGACTTTTTAACTCCGATGGAGTTTTCATAAAAATCTGCGGTGTCATTGGAAACGGCCACCAGCGCCGCAGTACGATAAGACAACAGCCAATCAATTTTTCGGTAGTAATTAGGTTTCCAGGTATCTCTTGAGTGTTCTGTGGCCACAACCGGTATAGAACTCAGTGCCAAGGCCGCTCGCGTCCAGGTATTAGCCACGCATAAATGACTATTGACACAAATTGGATTGATACTCGTCAGACAGCGGTTGAGTCTCCATAGCAACGTGATGTCAGCACCAGTTTTCTTGTTTAACTCGGTGACAACAATTTTGGAATCCAGTTCGCTAGCAAGCTCACCGGCTTGTCGTAAACACACAAGATGTACTTGCCAATCCTGGCTGGCAAGATCATTTGCCATGGCAACCAGCATCTTTTCAGCGCCACCAACGGTCAGCTCTTCAATCGTGAACGCTATAACTTTTCGCGAGATGTTACTCATGAAAACTGAAAAATCCTTTTAGCTTGCATTGGTTAATGATTACTCACGTCCGGGCAAAGACACCGAAGTGTAGTCTTTGAACAGAGTCAACAATTCATCAATATTTTTTTCCTGATTAAACAAATGCCCTACACGCACTGCAGCGGCATCACTTAATCGTTGCGCTTCCTCTGGGCTCTCAGCGACACTTGCGATGGCATCAGCAAAACTTTCAACATCGTCTACCTCAACTAAGCGTCCTGTTTCTCCGTCTACAACCAATTCCGGAATAGCGCTAACTCTTGTAGTCACCACGGGTATGCGCAGTGCCATGGCTTCAGCTATGACGTTGGGTATGCCATCGGGCGGCTGACCGGGAATTAATCGCGGTGCTAAACAAAACATATCTGCATTCATTAATCGGTCTAATACATCCTCAAAGGCAAGCGCACCGAGGAAGGTGACGTGATCGCTAAGATTCTCTTGTTCAACAAGCGATTTAAGTTCAGCTTCACCCGGACCCGAACCGACAATATTCAACTGAAGCTTCTGGCCCTTAGCAACCAATTTACCAACTGCTTTTATAAGTACATCATGACCTTTTGTCGGTACCAGTCGACCAATACTAATTAAAGATACGGGGTCGCCTGCATCACGCTGACGAAAAGTTCTATCAGGCACGTGATTCATTACACGTGGATCAAGACCATGGTAATTCAGGTGTACGTGTTCAGGAGTTTCCAGACCAATCTCAGTTTTAAGATGGTTGCAAAAGTACCCGCTACAGACAGCCGTAAAGTTCGCATTATTCAGTTTGTGAGTTAAGAAGCGATTCGGCGAAAAGATATCTTCACCGTGAATAGCAGCAGACCAGGTATCACCGTGTATCTTTTGCAGGTACCAGCAGGCTGTCGTGGGAATGTTGGCCCAATGCCCGTGCCAATGTCTGACACCTCTGTCCCATCCTACGTAACCAAAATGCAGTGCCAAGGGGAGAATCGCCAGATTCTTGATAACATCTTTCGGACGATCGCGACCATGGTAGATAACCTTGGCTATAGCCATGGACACACGCAATGGATGACGTAACAGTGTTTTGAAGAACGCGGTTAACGTGCGCAGGTTAAACAGCGATGAATACTGCGTGCGCTCTGTGGATAAACGAATGGCGTCGTCGAGAGTGATAGGGTCTCTGGGAAATTGCAGAGAATAAATATCGAAGTCAACACCGCGGCGCTCTAACGCGACCAGTTCACGAAGTATGAACGTTTCGTGTAACTCCGGAAACATGGAAATAATGATTCCAAGCCTCGGAGGTGCCAGTGTCACTTGTTCATCCATAATCGAGATTGCCTGCGTCCCTAGGGTTAGTTAATAAAATCCTGTCAGGGTTATCGGCACGTTGCAGTTCATCTAATGATTTAAGCACGGCCATAAAACCCGTTATCTTGAGACAATTTCTCGAAAATGTCGCACCAGTCAAGCTTTGGTACCTGCACATTACAGCATGACTTACCTAGACTGAAGTTCTGGCATGAAACTATCATTAAACCGTTTTTTTAATTCGAAGTATTGATTCAACTCATGATACTGGACTGTGCTGGTGTTTCCTCACACCTGAGCTACTGTACTAACATCCATGCAGGTGATGCTTGGGGTGATGTCTTACCTGAACTTCAAAGGCAATTACCAAAAGTACGTAACGCCATGGATTACGATAAGCCGATGGGGCTTGGGTTGCGCCTATCCCGCAACAGTGTAGATTCGTTACAAGATCCTGACACATTTGCGCAATTTCAATCTTGGCTGTCAGAGAACAATCACTACGTCTTTACCATCAATGGGTTTCCCTATGGTGTTTTCCACGGTGAGCGCGTTAAAGAAGACGTATACAAGCCGGATTGGACTGAAGACGCCCGGCTGGACTATACCTGCTTATTGGCAGATACGTTGGTTAAACTCTCACCACCGGATAACTATGGGTCGATAAGTACTTTGCCTGGTACTTACAAAGACTGGATGATGCCAGGTAGTGAGCAACGTATCAGTCAAAACCTGATCAAGGCGGTGGCGCATTGTGTTCGCTTACAGCAAGAATCAGGCGTTACGATTGCCTTAGCGTTAGAACCGGAACCATGCTGCATGCTTGAGACGGTCAGTGAAAGCATCGCATTTTTTAAACAGTACTTATTTTCGAAAGAAGCCGTTGAATCTCTAGCGCGTCAAACCGGCTTAAGCAACTCGGCAGCCGATTCGGCGATGCACACACACATCGGAATCTGCTATGACGTCTGTCACTCAGCGGTAGAATTCGAAAACCCCTCTCATGCTATTGCCCGTCTCCAATCTGCGGGAATTGAGATTATAAAAATTCAATTAAGCTCAGCCTTGGAGATACCCAGTGTCAATGAAGCATCTATTAGGCAACTCTCACGCTTTGATGAACCCGTATATTTGCATCAAGTCGTGGAACAAAGAGATGACCGGCTAGTTCGGTATAACGATGTCAATGCGGCAATTTCTTCTTTAAGACACCGTATCGATTCGCGCTCGACGCTTGACCCTTCCCTGCAAATCGCCATGAGCGGTGATTTTGGATCTGCTGCCAGACAGCTGTTCTCACCCGTTGTAGAGGCCGATCCGACTTGGAGAGTTCATTTCCACGTACCCGTATTTATTGAGCGCACTGAACACTTCTCCACGACTCAATCAACATTGCAACAGGTTTTACAACTTCAAAAAATCAGTGGCTTCTGCCGGCACTTGGAAGTCGAAACCTACACGTGGGATGTTTTACCGGAAGCCTATAGGACGCAAACGGTAAGCGAAGCTATTGCACGGGAAGTAAACTGGGTTCGGGAGAGACTGTAACCTCCTCGCCTCAATTCCCCAAAAAAAAACCACCGACAAATTGAAACCTATGTTTCTCTAATGTAGAGAAACGCTGGTCAACTTAACGGTGGTTTTCACATTGAGCATCGAAAACGATGCTCAAATAATTACTTCTTAGCGCGCTCGATGCTTTCAACGATTTGTTGCTTAGCCGCTGCTGCATCCGCCCAGCCTTCGATTTCTACCCACTTACCTTTTTCAAGTTCTTTATAGCGTGTGAAAAAGTGAGAAATTTGAGCTTTCAACAACTCAGGTAAATCGTTAACGTCCTCAATGTGATCGTAAATTGAGGTGAGCTTCTTCTTTGGCAAAGCGACCAATTTAGAGTCGGGGCCCGCTTCGTCTTTCATATTCAGGACGCCAACCGGACGACAAGCGATAACGCTACCGTGTACCAAAGGATATGGCGTATGAACAAGGACGTCTATTGGGTCGCCATCTTCTGACAAAGTATGCGGTATATAACCGTAGTTACACGGGTAGAACATGGGAGAAGCCATGAAACGGTCAACCATCAGCGTCCCGCTGTCCTTATCTACTTCGTACTTGACAGGATCACTGTTGGCAGGGATTTCAATAATAACGTTGACTTCTTCAGGCACATCACTGCCTGGGCTCAGCGTATCAAAGCTCATGACTACGGGTCTCTAGGATAAAGTAAAAGTGTATATGCTAACGGCGTGCCGGAATTACGTCCACCACAATGCTGGCACATTATGTGGCATTTGCAACCCGGGAGGTTGAGGAGGCATCAGAATTTAGACGCCGCCCCCATGCCACACGTGACCTAATTGAGGCCGGAGGCGAGTTCTTCGGCTTGGACATCGGTCAAAAGCTTTGCCAATGCCCCTTGTTTGAAGCCGCTACCCCGAGAATTGATGATATCGGGCAGCTCTATGCCGTTGTCTTTCATCCTCTTGCACGCTGCTGCGACTGATCGCCCGCCGCGAGCGGTTAATGAGCCTTTGAGGATACGTACAGGTTCGCCGACTTCGCCCGTCTCGTCTTGAGCCGTGGCGTTGACGATTTCGTCGATAGTGGCTTGCCAGCGGATTCCATCACCGTTACATCCAATGATTTCGTCACCTGCTTCAATAGCCAAATAGTCACGCGCTAAGGCACGTGATTCGCACGTGGCAGGGTTGGCAATAGCCAGACCGCGGACCATACCGTGCTCCACGGTATCGACCTTCTGTGCGGTATTGAGATAAAGCAGATAAACGCTCACGAAGGCATTACCTATGATCTTCCAAACCTCTAGTCTAAAGCAAAGAGGCGTCTCTGTCGATCAGTTCAGGGTTTTGACTTGTCACGAATCGTCACTTATCGCTGAATCCGCACAGGTTGCTCACTCAGGCGTCGAAAGTAATCTGCTGCAGATTCTGACGTTTCTCCTTGACGGGTTATCGATTCACTAGCCAATGCCTCCAGACTTGCATTATTAGTGAGCTGTAGTTCCAATTGCTCAAGCTGGCGTAATATGAGTCTGTACTCGGCCTCGACTCTAGCCGCATTTACCTCGCCATCACCATTGCGAATTAGATCTGCGCTTTGACGTAGTGATTCCAATTCGGACTCGTTAACACCTAAGCCATCCAGTTGAGGTAGCAAACCTTCAATGGCTTCTGCTGTTGCTACAGCATCCGGAGAACTACCACCTCGTCGTCCACCAATTTGTACACCTCGGTTTTGACCGCGATTGTTGGCTCCACCCGAACCCGGAGTAGACCCACCCTGTCCTTGCTG
>JAHDGK010000020.1:0-4906 GCA_020627685.1 Granulosicoccus sp.
TTATACCAATCCCCTACACTAGTTGTACCTGCGAACGTAACTATGTATTCATCATTAACCGAATCATAGAATATTTCGGCGCTGAATGACCCTTCATGAAGATAAGAAGGATCGATATTCATCGAGTTTAAGTTGACTTCTCTGAAGCGCGTGTGACAAGCGGTCTGCTTGTAAGCACATCCAGCGATCTCTGCATAGTCTCTAATTCTGAGAAGTTCTGTACAGTTAGTTAATAGGCTTGAACATGTTGAACCCAGCCCCTTAAAACTGGACAAATTTTCTAAGTGGCCAGTCCCCTGATTCAAGAGCTTCCACCTCAGATCTAGATCATTTGATGTGATTCGTTCTTCAGGCTCTAAACCTACATTCAAATTTTCCAAGACCGAAGTTGTTGTCCTAACAATATTCATCAACTCAAAAATAGAATTGACTTTGGAGACAACTTTATCCTGCTGTAGCAACAAGGCATCAATCGGCTCATCTGTATTCAATCGCAACTCGTTGTCAATTTGCGTTAGCGATTTTTCAAGTTCCAATGGCAATGTGACATTCGTCAATGTACCAACCTGACTAAAAACAACTCTAAACTCGTAAGAACGGGCCGATTCAAAGTGGAAGTACTGAACAACACTTGGATAACCCAACACGTCCAGATCAATGATGGTGATTGTGTCGTTATCATTTACTCCAATAGATATGGAGCCAGGGTAATTCGAATCTTCACGCTCTGATTCAACTAATTCTGCATTTTCTAGTGTTTCAGACTTGGTTGCTGAAATTTCGACTATCTCACCACTCACACCCACAAGCCACTCGTACTCACGAATCCGGCCTTCCCTATCCTCTACCGAAGTTATACCAATATTTGCTGTCGAACCTTGAGAGTACTTAAAACGCAGGTCTGGCAGTCCACGCTCACTACCGTCTGCTCGAATGTTCCATGACGACCGGTAGCTCGACACACGTTCGTGATCATCATAGGTCCATCTGGCGTAAGGCACTTGCAAGGCGTTTGCTCGTTCAGTGAGTAATGCTTTGTTTCTTTCATCCCCATAGGAATAATGTACTGCACGAGTGCGTATCGTCCCTCTCGGGTATCTAACTGCGACCAAGTTATGTTGGTGGTCGTACTCATATTCCACTCGGGTGCTGTCAGGCAAGACAATTGACGCCAAATGTCCTGCGGGAACATCAATATCCGAGTTTGAATAGCTTCGTAAACCAATGACGCCAGGTGCATATTCAAAGTCTATTGAACGACCCGAACTATCAGTGACAGAGATAAGCCGAGTGTCTCGATATAGAAGTTCTAACGTTTCGTTTTCGAAAGTAATAGAGGCTAAAAACGAACCTACAAATAGAAATTCGCGACCATCGGGTAAGTGCCAAACATGACGCCCACTTGGCATCTCTTTAATAAAACCATCGTCAGCACTAATTGCCTTAAAAACGCTGGCATCTAGAACAAATGAAATACGCCTTCCATCAGATTGCACTATCTGTAGTTGCGTATCGGCGCTTCTTGACAGCATGACAGAGTACGAGTGTCGCCAGCCATTACCCATGCCGATGTTGATATTGCTCTGGGCGCTGTTGTAGTGCCGTAGAAACGACAATTTGGAATCAGCTAGTTTGGCATCAATATCAGACTGATATTTATTCCCCGAGGCCACGTCGACTGGATTTCCGACATGTAGCGTATTACTAACACTAGGTGCGCTGCTCCCGACGTCAGAACTTTCGCCGCAGGCAGGCTGCCCGGTTGAGATAGAAGTGGGGCAAGACGATTGATTTGCCAGGGCACTTTGGAACGCTAGGAGCTCCGCCAACGCCCACAAAAATACAAAAAGACACGTGCAAAACCAACGCGGTTTCCTCTCCATCGTTCATTCCTTTTCCTTGGAATATGCGAACTACTGAGGCAACCGTAACTATAAGAAGGTAACGACACAACCTCCCATAAGAGGTAGTGTCGACATTTAAAGCCGGTGGCTCATTACCCCGGCAACGCTGGATAAGGCTTTACGACTAGGTAGGAGAGCGCTCTGCCCAACCGGCAAATATCTTTTCCAAAATAACAACGACGTAGTACAGAAGTATGCCCATGAAAGCCAGTGCTATTAGCACAGCAAACATCAGTGGATAATCTGAACTAATTTTCGCGCTGTCGAATAAATGCCCAAGACCTCGACCGTGCGGTTCGATAATTTCGACTAGGTTGGTTCCGATAAACGCCAACGTCACGGATACTTTCAATGCACCAAAAAACTCGGGTAAGGTTTTGGGTAACGCTATCTTGCGAAAGATCATAAATTTAGAGGCGCCTAGTGCCTGCAAGATATCCCGATACTCAGGCTCTAGCGTGCTCAGACCTATAGACACAGATACCGCGATAGGAAAGAACGAGATCATGAACGCCATGAGAATGGTATTTAAATCATGCTCTCCCACAAACATAAGCGCAATGATGGGAACAACAGTCGCTTTGGGAATTGCGTTAAAACCCACTAACAACGGATAGAGCGCATCTCGTACGGTTCTGGAAAGTCCCATCATCATTCCGATAAGCGTTCCAAACACTATGGCCAGGAGTAATCCGGCAACGGTTCTCCATAATGTTTGCCATCCGTAAATTAGAAACAACTCTTTATACTTTAGAAACGCCGGCCAAATATCCGAAGGCGAGGCCATTTTATAGTTAGGCCAGTCATTCACCCAGACCAGTAGTTCCCATAAAAGCAGGAACACAATAACGGCCGTAAACGGGATTAGGATTTTTCGGATACTCATTGATCGCGCTGCTGTGCTATTCGTATTTGAGCCCGTAACTCTGCAAGCATATTAGAAGCTTCAGGGGTGTAGAGATCTTCCAATGTTCTTTTCGCGGGCAAATCAACCTTCAGGATATGCTGGGCGTGAGCAGGCCGACCAGACATCACCACCACCTCATCCGCAAGGAATATGCTTTCCCGCAAATCATGAGTTATGAGCAACGCCGTAAACGGCTCTTGTTCTCTGAGTGTATGCATTAACTGCCAAAGGTCTTCACGCGTAAAAGCGTCAAGTGCACCAAATGGCTCATCTAGGATTATTACATCGGGCTTATGAACCAGGGCCCTACACAGCGAAGCTCTTTGACGCATGCCACCAGATAATTCTGAAGGGCGTCGATCTTCAAAACCCTCCAACCCGACAAGCTTAAGAAGGTACCGAGCCCGTTCCTCTTGTTCCGCTTGCGGCATACTGCTGTTCACGATTTCCAGCGGCAGAATTACGTTTTTAAGAATGGTGCGCCATTCCAAAAGTACAGGATTCTGAAACGCCATACCTACAGTGGCACGTGGGCTCACTACACGTTCACCGTGCAGCCATACTTCACCACTATCGGGTTTCATGAGACCCGCTACTAATCGAGTCAACGTGGATTTACCACAGCCAGATGGACCGACTACTGCTGTAAATTTACCTTCAGCAATAGAAATATCCAGCGAATCTAGAACTGGAAGTGGCCCATTAGCCGTGTTAAACGTGTGACTAACTGCCTTGATATCTATCAAGGCAGTGTCATTTGCATCCCCGCTAGGCGGGGATTGATCAGATGCTTGCATTTACTTAACTGGAAAGTTTCCTTCTGGAAGGTATGCGTCAGTGAAATACAAAGACATATCAGGCTCACTATTGAACTCGTAGTTTTTCGCTAACTGCTCGAGAGCTGCTGCCATACGATCTGCGTCAATACCGCCCATGCCATTTTCCATAACGTAGTCGGTTAGGACATTCGCATTAATTGCCAACTCTAATCGGCGCTGCTCTAAAGCGACATCCGCAGCCGGGTTTCTAGCACCCACAGCCTTCGCACCCATAGCAGGATCAGCGATAACATCAGTCCAGCCAGCTGCAACAGCTGCTAGAAAACCTTTCACGAGTTCAGGATTTTCACTGGCAAAGTCAGTATTCACGATGATTGCGTTGCCGTACAACTCAAGACCATGGTCAGCCATCAAGATGACTGAAATATCGTCCTCAGATACGCCCAAACGAACCAGATTTAGGTAGGAAGAGAAGGAAAACCCAGTAATAGCATCGACCTTACCCTCAGCAAGCATTGGCTCTCTGGTAGGGAATCCAACTGGCTCGACTTTGACATTCGCCATGTCGATGCCGGCAGCTTCAGAGAATGCTGGAAATTGTGCCCAAGCACCATCCGGTGGTGGAGCACCTAAAACTTTACCTTCCAGGTCTTTAGGAGCACTGACGCCTTGAGACTTTCTGCCTACTACAGCAAAAGGGGGCTTGTCATACACCATCATGACGGCAGTAACTGGCGCACCTGGGTTTTGATCTAAGAACTGAACCAATGAGTTGATATCTGCAAAGCCTAATGGGAAAGCTCCAGTAGCCACCTTAGGAATGGCGGCCAACGAACCTTGCCCGGCTGCAACTTCAACGTCTAAATCGGCCTTGGCGAAATGACCATTATCGATAGCAGCAAAGAACGCAGCTGATGGGCCTTCAAATTTCCAATCAAGTGCAAAGGGAACTTTGGTGGCCGAAAAAGAGAGTGTGCTTGCAACGGTAAGAACTACGGATGCAAGAACGGTGGCGCTTTTCTTTATGCGATTGCGAGTGAGGCTCACTCGTGTGTTGGGTAATCTGATTTTCATAAGTCCTTCTTTAAGTGGTTTTATCGTAGATTTAACGGTTACTCGCCTATTGCTCAGCACTGTCCATACCAGACAAAAATTGGTTTATATATCAAATAGCTACAGCATTTCCTCAAAAAGGCATTCCGTTTTTCGCGCATCATATTCGTGCGTCTAAAAGCATTATTGCATATATTTAGTGCGCTGCGATTGAGGACCAATTACCCCAAAGTCCAACGCCGCATGCCCACGGCAGCTCGTTT
>JAHDGK010000020.1:5006-79355 GCA_020627685.1 Granulosicoccus sp.
TTCCTAGAAGGCCTGCGTGAACCATGGTCCTGTAAAACGATGGCCGAAGCCTCTTTGCCCTCCTCACTTTTCCTTATGGCGTACACCTGATCTTTTATGTATTTGCCACGCGCATTAATATCAACAATAGGCTTTGGGTAGTCACCTAAACACGTAGAGTTATATGCTGCGATTTCAGCTGGGCTGAATTCTCGCAGCTCGGGGATCCATTGTTTAACAAACACACAGTTTGGATCCTGATCTGTCAGTTGTTTATGCGGGCTATATACCCGCAAAGTATTAATGCCAACAATACCCGCTTGCATTTGAATCTGAGACAGATGAATACCCGGTTCATAATCCAAAAACACTTGGGCTAAAGGATTGTGAATAGAGCGCCATGATTGGCCTAAGCCAAAACAGGCGGTCGTCACAGCCATAGCGCGCATACGAAAATTTAAAAAGCCTGTATGCCTAAGACACCTCATGCACGCATCAAGTAGAGGAATACCTGTTTTCCCATGACTCCAAGCGGCCAGTGTTTCCAAATCGTCGCTGTAGTCTATGTGACGGTATGCTGGGTTTAGCGCCTCAAACTCCATAGCAGGCGCTGATTCAAGACGCTGTATAAAGTGATCATGCCAATGCAATCTAGATTGAAATGCTCTTACGCTCTTGCGCCACTGTGCCGTGTTAGCGTCTTGTTGGCCCGAGATTTCTGCGAGTCTTTTGTTACTCTCGTGAAATACAGAGCGCAAGCTTATGGTACCCCACGCCAAATGAGGCGACAAACGGGAACCTACCTTAAACGCAGTGTTAGGTGAAGAAATCCCACCCGAATAGCCCAATCCGCGCACCGTTAAAAAGCGCTGACATTCGCGCTGAGCCTGTTTCTCTGACACGGTTTGCAGTAGCGATGTATCGAGACCACAATGAGTCTTATTGACAGATATAGAATCAATATCTGGCAAGACACGTGATGCACTGGCAGGCTGCCAACTCACAATTGCCTGCGGGGCCGGGTTGGGCGGTGTTTCGAGCAACCGCTCTTTAAAAATACGCTGTCGATCATCACGCGTATGCAGCTTGCGAATGACTCCATTCTGAAATGATTCATGCCAATGAATGTTGTTATTCGAACACCAATTGGCTACGGCTATATCTCGTTGATAAGTGACATCCGCCCCTGTCTCTTGATGACTATATATTGCGTCAAAACCGTCCTCTGTTAGTAGCTGATCGAATACAGCAACGGCCTCACCTTGAACAATCTGTAATAGTCCACCTCGATCCTCGATTGTCTTGGACAATTCGGCTAACGCATTCCACTGTGCATGCAAGTGGAAAAACGAAGCATCTGAGGCTTGCAGTACTTCAGGTTCGAATACGAAGAGCGGAAGAACACGTCGACCCTCATCAATTGCCCGTAACAGAGCATCGTTATCGGCAAGCCGTAAGTCTCGCTTAATCCACCAGACAACTTTATCGTAGCGGAAACTCATTAAGCTGATTTCTCTTTAGGTGCATTCCGACGGCACCTCTCTGAACAGTATTTCACCGATTCCCAGACGCCTCTAGCCCGCCACTTTTTTCGATTACTAAACGTTTTCTCGCAGACGGGACAAAGCTTGATATCAGATGCCGCGATCGATTTTTTTCCACTGCCACCCACAGCAGCAATCTCCTTTGTTGCGCATTTTCGGGAAAACCGGTTTCAGATGGGACTGTATACGCGGATCGGCATGATCTGTATCGATTTTTAGCCATAAACCGCACAAATTATCGTAACGATAGCCGAACCCACAGGGTTTGAACGAAAACGTTCGAGGATCCGGAATCAGCCAAGCAAGAAAATGATCAAGTTAACTTGAATTATCGTACGATTAGCTATGAAAACTGCAGGCATCATATTTCCCCATCAGCTGTTTGAAGACCATCCGGTCCTCGCAGAGAACCCTGATGAAATTTTTCTGATCGAAGATTCCCTTTTCTTCGGAGATAAGCAGTACCCGGCAAATTTCCACAAGCAAAAGCTTGCCTATCATCGCTCAACCATTCAGCACTTCGCGTTAATGCTGGAAGAGCAAGCACTGTCGGTCTCGATAGAATCTTGGACACAACCAGAATCCACATTGCCGAAACTGTTTAAACGTCTGGCAAAGCAAAAGTTCAAACGTGTTGTTTGCTGCGATGTCGTTGACTACTCACTGAACAAACGAATTACTCGTGAAGCAAAAAATGCAAAGCTAAACCTCGATACATTGATCTCCCCCGGTTTTTACAACACAACGGAGGAAAACATTGAATGGCGTTCTAAACGAAAAAAGTGGGCGATGGTTGATTTCTATCGCTGGCAAAGAACACGAACAGACATCTTGATGGAAAAAGATAAGCCAGTTGGAGGTCAATGGAGTTTTGATGAGGATAACCGCAAAAAATTCCCTAAGAAGAACCTGGCTCAAATACCCACATTACCCATAGTTTCTCAAACAGAAATCACCCAAGCGGCTGTTGAAAGTGTTAACGCTCAGTTTGAAGACAATCCGGGTAAGCTCGAGGCCATCCAATATCCAGTCACGCACAAAGAGGCTGCAGAATGGCTAACACAGTTTTGCGTTGAAAGACTAGAGCTGTTCGGGCCGTATGAAGATGCCATTGTCGAGGACCAGAACTCTCTGTATCACAGTGTGCTCACTCCCATGTTAAATGTTGGTTTGCTAACACCGCTGCAAGTCGTAGAGGCTGCTCTAAAAGCCTGCGACAGTCAGCAAGTTCCAATCAACAGTATCGAGGGGTTCATTCGACAAGTACTAGGTTGGAGAGAATTTATGCGAGCTTCCTATGAAGACATTGGTGTGCAAATGCGCATTAACAATCATTGGGAGCATGATCGGAACATGCCCCAAGCATTTTACGATGCAAGCACTGGCATCCTACCCGTCGACAATGCCATCGAGCGCCTTCTAGATACTGGCTACTGTCACCATATAGAGCGCCTGATGGTACTGGGAGGTTTCATGTTCCTGTGTGAAATCAAACCGGATGACGTTTATACCTGGTTTATGGAAATGTTTATCGACAGCTATGATTGGGTAATGGTGCCCAACGCCTATGCCATGAGTCAAAACGCGGATGGAGGTCTAATTACAACAAAGCCCTATTTTTCGGGCTCCAATTACATCATTAAAATGAGCCATTACAAAAAAGGAGAATGGTCCGAAATTTGGGATGCACTTTTCTGGCGCTGGATTCTTAAAAACCAGGAAAAACTTGCCGGGAATTTCCGTTGGGCGATGATGTGTAAAAACGCTGACAGGATGAGTGAGGAGAAAAAAAACCATCACCTGGAGACAGCAGAGACTTACCTAAGCAGCCTGAAGTAAATCCTGTTGTTTTCAACCTTGCGTCAAGGTGTCGGTACTTTCGAATCACCAATGTCCCAATACAATCCTGCCATGATTGATAACGCTGAGCGGGTTAGCGTCAGTAAAATATGCTCGTTGGGAGCATGCTGGGAACAGGCAGCGTAGGAATGCGGAATCCATATAGCTGGCAATCCCAATACATCGGTAAAGAGATCATTACAAATAGACCCTCCCATACCTGGAATAATCGCCGGGGAAGCTTGCATAGTCCTCTCCATTGAAGATTGAACAAATTGCACCCACGGATGATCCGGCTCAGTTCGCGATGCCGCAAAACCTGCAACCCCATCGGGCACTTGTATCGTCACATTATCGAATCCGTGCAAATCTAAATGTTCACGAAGCGCCGGGAGAATTCTACTTTCATCTGTACCTGCAAAAAACCGCAGTTGACAATGAGCTCGGGCGCTTGGGGCTATTGCATTAACAGGGTCATCAGGTGTGCCAGATTTCATAGCCAGAATTGAGAAGCTATTCCACGCATATACTTTCGCAGCAGACGTCAACTCTGCCGGCCCCCAGTCTGAATCAATGTCAGGCGCGCCTTCACCTGCCTCTATGACCAAACCTTCCAATGCTTTTTGAACAGCCACTGGTGTGGTTGGAGGAAGCCAGTCACGAATTTTTATCTCACCGTTAGACGTTGTAATTGACGCTAAGGCATGGCTTAGAATTATAGCGGGGTCAGCAATTAGGCCACCCCAGTTGCCTGAATGATGACTACCTTCACGCAGGTTCACGTCTAAGTTGAAATTAAGAGCTCCACGACATCCTAACGTTATAGTGGGAATACTTGGCGACATCCGTGGTCCATCTGACCCGATAAAGACATCGGCAGAAAATTCTTCTCTATTCGCTTCTATAACTTCCCTCAAGCCCGGAGAGCCTACTTCCTCCCCCATCTCCATAATAAACTTTGCATTGAATCCAAGCGACCCACGCTCGTTAATCACTGAGCGAAGTGCAGCAATGTTTATTGTGTGCTGAGCTTTGTTATCAGCCGTACCGCGACCATAAAGCTTGTCCTGCTCTTTCGAAATTTCCCATGGACCGTTTCCAGTAGTCCAATGCTCGTCCTGTCCCTGTACGACATCACCGTGCCCATAGCCCAACACCGTTGAGTAGGCAGTGTCCTCTATCCGAGTGGCAAGGAGAATTGGCCCATAACCGGGTATCGGATTTTCATACTTCATACAGTGAAATCCGATATCGGCAAACGCAGGAACTATGTTGTCATCTAAATAGTGATGTAGAAGCGTCAGGCTGTCGCCCTTTTTTTGACTCTCCGTTCTAATTCGTACCCGGGTTTCGAGTTCTGCCTCAAAATGTCCCTCGTCCATATAACGACGTGCACTATTTATGGTCCGTTGCCGATTCTTTTCAGTGCTCATCGTCATGCCGGTCTTCCAATAGCTCAGCTTGTAAGTATATATTTTCTTAAGAAATATCTGAGATATTCAGACAAACACAGACAGCCCGTGACGATACCTGTCAAATATGTCAGTATCAGAGGGGAATTACCCATCAAAAGGATACGTTATGAAGTTACGCAAGTTCATTCCATTTTTTGCTGTTGCACTGGCTGCAACAACATCGCAGGCACTGGCAGAAAACACATTACGTTGGACTAGTCAAGGCGACGCGCTGACACTAGACCCGCATTCGCAGAATGAAGGTCCTACGCTGGCGACCAACGGCATGATGTACGAGAGTCTAGTGACTCGCGACAGCGCATTAACCTTACAACCTGAATTGGCCGTGTCGTGGGAGCCAATGGACGGAAACATCTGGCGCTTTAATCTAAGACAAGGTGTGAAATTTCAAGGCGGAGAAGACTTCACCGCTGAAGATGTTGCCTTCAGCATCGAAAGAGCCAAGCATGAAAAATCTGACTTCAAAGAGCAAATCAAATCTATCGTAGAAGTTAAGATCGTTGATGATCACACCATCGATTTTATTACCGATGCAATCAACCCAATCCTGCCTAACCAGCTTACATCTTTTTACATCATGGACAAAGGATGGTCAGAGGCAAACAACATTGTTACTCCTCAAGACTTTGCCGGTGAAGAAGAAACATTCGCTGTTAGAAACACAAACGGTACTGGGCCTTTTAAACTTGTCAGTCGAGCGCCCGATGAGTTAACTGTTCTAGAAAAAAATCCTGATTGGTGGGGTGCTGGACAATTCCCTGGCAACATCGATCGCATCGAATACCGCCCCATCGGAAACGCAGCAACACGTGTAGCCGCTCTATTGTCAAATGAAGTTGATTTCATTCTCGACCCACCTCTTCAAGATCTAAAGCGCATTGATGCTGCCGATGGTCTTAAAACCCAAACAACACCTCAAATTCGTACCATCTTCTTCGGTATGGACCAAGGTATTGAAGAACTTCGAACCTCTAATGTAAAAGGTGCCAATCCTTTTGCCGACGTTCGAGTTCGTGAAGCAATGAACCTCGCCATTGACCGCAAAGCTATTCAGCGAGTTGTTATGGAAGGCTTGAGTTTCCCAGCTGGCATGATTACCTCTCCTGGAGTTTTAGGTAGTACTCCTGAGCAGGATGCTGAGATTCCATTAGATGTTGCGAAAGCTCAGGCGCTCATGGCAGATGCAGGCTATGCAGATGGATTTTCAGTCCAGCTCGATTGCCCCAATAACCGCTATATCAACGATGAGAAAATCTGTCAGGCTGCGGTATCAATGTTGGCGAAAATCGGTATTGATATCAAATTGGATGCCATACCTAAAGCACAGCATTTCCCTAAAATCCAAAAGCGTACATCGGATTTCTACATGCTTGGCTGGGGTGTACCTACTCTAGATAGCCACTATGTATTCTCTTACTTACTAGATGCTGAAGGTTCTTGGAATGCCGTTGGTTACAACAACGAGCTTGTCAACTCCATCACCAAAGGTATTGCATCAGAGACTGACTTGGAAAAACGTACTGCCATGATTGACGAAGCCTGGTCTCAGGTTCGTAAAGACATGCCTTACATTCCAATTCACCATCAGGTAATTGCATGGGGAATGGCTGACAATGTAGACACGCCAATGTCTGCAGACGACGCTCTACGTCCACGCTTCATCACAATGAAGTAATTCCCTAAAAAGGGGCAGCATACGCTGCCCCTTTTTTTTGCATCATAAAACGCTTTTAATGCTTTCTCATATTCTTCGCCGCATAGCCCAGTCAATATTGGTTATGGCGGCCGTGTCGCTCATATCATTTTCACTGTTCAATTTTGTCGGCGATCCCGTCAACAATATGGTGGGACAGGAAGCCACCCGCGAAGACCGGGTACGCATCCGTCAGGAACTCGGCCTTGATGACCCCATATTTACTCAATACACGCGCTTCCTAGGAAATGCCATTCAAGGTGACTTCGGGCTCAGCTATCGAATAAAACGCCCAGTCAGCCTCCTCATAAAAGAAAGACTTCCTGCAACCCTCGAATTAGTTTTCGTCTCAGCGGTGATCGCCTTAGTCGTTGGCATCGGTGCAGGTGTCTATACGGGCATAAAACGTAACGGATGGTTATCGAAATCCATTCTCTCAACGTCATTAGTCGGAGTCTCTCTGCCCACGTTTATTATTGGGATAGGTCTAATATACTTATTCGCCGTAACCTTAAGATGGTTGCCCTCTTCGGGACGAGCGGGAGTCGTTGAAATCGGCTGGTGGAAAACCAGCTTTCTCACCGTTGACGGTTGGCGCTCTATCATTCTCCCGGCAATCACGCTAAGTCTTTTCCAGCTAACCATGATTCTTCGTTTGGTTCGCGCTGAAATGCTTGAAGTCATGCAAGCTGATTACATTAAATTTGCCAGAGCTAGAGGCTTATCAGAACGATCAATAAACTTTGTGCACGCACTTAAAAACACTTTGGTTCCTGTAATAACCATCATCGGTTTAAACATCGGCGGTTTAATCGCATTTTCAGTTATCACTGAGACGGTCTTTCAATGGCCTGGAACCGGCTTGATGTTTATTCAGGCGGTCGACTTTGCAGACGTCCCTATTATGGCGGCGTACTTGTGTTTCGTAGCACTGGTGTTTGTCCTAGTAAATCTTGTTGTTGATCTACTCTATGTAGTCATCGACCCCCGTATTCGTATGGGAGGGCGCTAGTATCAACACCGATAAGCCCAGAGGGTTCTTCTCCAGAATCGTCGATAACGATATAGCCTGGTCATTCTTTCACTCGCCAGCAGCAATGATTGCCGCATTCATAACGATTGCGTGTGTACTTGCAACGATGCTGGCGCCATGGATAGCGCCGTTTAATCCATTTGATCCCACTCAAATATCATTGTGGGATGGGAAATTACCACCTTCATGGATTGAAGGAGGACAAGCCCAGTACATTCTCGGAACCGACAATCAGGGTAGAGATATGCTTTCTACCATTTTATACGGGGGGCGTTTATCTATTATTGTTGGTATTGCCGCGGTTTGCCTGGGCATGGCTTTAGGCGTGATACTCGGGGTGATCTCCGGCTACTTTGGTGGAGCTGTCGATGCCATCATCATGCGCATCGCTGATATCCAACTGACTATTCCCGGTATTTTGCTCGCGATATTGATCAACGGAATCGGCCGGACGTTATTGCCGTTAGAAATGCGCGAAGACTTCGCTATCTATGTCGTTATATTTGCAATTGGACTGACAGATTGGCCTCAATTTGCCAGAGTGACGCGTGGTGCGACACTCGTAGAATCTCAAAAAGAGTATGTACAGGCCGCTCGAGTTATCGGACTTCCCCGCTGGCTCATAATTGTTAGACATATTCTCCCTAACGTTATGCGCCCTGTCTTGGTCATAGCAACCATCGGACTTGCACTCGCCATCATCTCGGAAGCAACACTCTCGTTTCTTGGTCAAGGCATACCCCCCACTACGCCAAGTTTGGGCACGTTAATTCGCGTTGGAAATGAATATCTTTTCTCAGGCCTGTGGTGGATCACACTGTTTCCAGCCGCTGCACTTGTCGTGTTGGTATTCGCTGTAAATCTATTAGGCGATTGGATGCGCGACGCCTTAAACCCGAAGCTACGTTAATGGCAACCGAAAATACTTTACTCGACGTTGCGAATCTTTCGATTCAGTTTCCAACTCGCCGGGGAATCATTGATGCTGCCCGGGATATCAATATCAACCTGCAGCCCGGCGAAGTATTAGGACTTGTCGGAGAATCAGGCGCCGGCAAATCAACGATAGGTAACGCTATAGTAAACCTCTTGGAAAAGCCCGGTCGAATTAGTAACGGCTCTATCAAATTTCAAGGGCAAGAGCTTCGCGAGCTAGATGACGACGCTATGCGTAAGGTGCGTGGTGATCGTATAGGTATGATTTTCCAAGACCCGCAGACATCATTAAATCCGCTACTGCGTATTGGCGAACAACTCACCGAGACTATAAAAAAATCGCTTGCCGTCTCTGACAAGGAGGCACATGAACGTGCACTTGATTTATTGGTGGCCGTCGGTATCACTCAGCCAGAAGCACGATTAAAAGCCTACCCTCATCAGTTCTCTGGAGGCATGAGGCAGCGAGTCGTTATTGCATTGGCTTTAGCCGGTGAGCCTGAATTAATTATTGCTGACGAACCGACGACAGCACTGGATGTTTCCATTCAAGCACAAATTTTAGATTTGATAAAAGACCTGTGTAAAACCCGCAACTTAGGTGTCATTATCGTTACACACGATATTGGAGTCATTGCCAACATCGCAGACAGAGTCGCTGTGATGTATCGAGGTGCGATAGTCGAAACCGGACCTGTCAATCAAATACTCAATTCACCTCAGCACCCCTATACAACGAGTCTAATCGCCGCTGTCCCGCCCACTGATCGTAAGCTCCATCGATTCAATTCTGTTGATTATATTGATGGTAGTGATTCATCCAACGAGGCCAAACGCATCGATGTCAGCACACATTGGCTCGGTGAACAAAACGATTTAAAAAGCCCTGATGGCGTGGCGGTTTCCGTCAATAATTTAAAGCTATCGTTCGTATTGCAAAACGCAATTTTTAAGCGTAATCGAAAAACACTGCAGGCGGTTGACGATGTGTCATTCAGTATCGCTGATGGGGAAACATTCGGCCTCGTGGGAGAATCAGGCTCTGGCAAATCAACAGTTGCGCGGTTGATAGTCGGGTTACATAAACCTCAGTCTGGACAAATTCGCGTTATGGGCAACGAAGTTGAGTTACATAAACAGGATGAAAAAAGCCTGGCAGCTCGTCGCGCCTTGCAGATGATATTCCAAGACCCATACAGCAGCCTTAATGGACGCCTGAAAGTTCTAGACATCGTTGCAGAACCCATACGTTTTTTTAAAATGGCTTCTTCTGAGAAACAAACCCGCTCAATCGTTCAAGATCTGCTGGATCATGTTGGCTTAGGCGCTGCGGCAGCCATGCGATACCCTCATGAATTCTCTGGCGGGCAACGCCAGCGAATATCTATCGCACGAGCACTCGCCTCGCGTCCGCGTATCCTCATTTGCGACGAACCTACATCCGCTCTGGATGTATCTATCCAGGCGCAGATACTCAATCTACTAAAGGACCTTCAGGAAGAGCTCGGCTTAACGATGCTGTTTATCTCTCATGATTTGCCTGTTGTGCGACAAATGTGCGACAAAGTAGCAGTTATGCGTAGCGGAGCAATCTGCGAGATAGCTGAAACGGAAACCCTGTTTGAGTCACCTCAACATGAATACACAAAGCATCTATTAGAATTGATGCCCAAGATGTAAGGGCTTATTTCTCTGCCATCTCCCGATTAACTAAGTCACCTACGGAAGATGCCAGTGGGTCGTTGGCATTCATAGCGTACCCATCTTTTGGCGCGGGAACAGGTGTATCGAATGCGTAGTCCGGATCTGTCTTCTGCCTGTGCCAGGTGTCCCTCATTTCTTGCCACGCCCCGACTAAAGTTCTTGGTTTAGGCATATCGTCCGCTAAGACTCTGTGCAATTTCTTCAAGTTGTAACAAGGAACAGCTGCATACATATGGTGTTCTAAATGCCAGTTCATACGCCAATACAAAAATTCGCTTACAGGATCAAGTACGACCGACCGAGCACACTTTCTAAAATCTGATACATGAGACCGAAGACCGCAGTGCATGGTTACCCCTACAAAGTATCGATGCCAGTTGGCGATAAAAGGCGCGCCAGAGATGACCACGATTAAAACGGGCTGACTAATCGCCAAAGAAAATACGACAACGCCTGCATGAAAGCCAAGGACTGTTCGCGCCCAACTCACCGCTTTCCGTCTTTGCTTATCGTGCCCCTCATACAATTCAGGCCCCCAAGAGTTAAACGGGTTGTTCGTATCATTTCTGGCGAGCTTTATAAAATTACCGACGGTTGGGATTATCCCTCGCGATTGATACCCACCAAACACATTGATAGTAAAAAGCTGCACGATATATAAAAAGCGAAGCGACGGAGTGACCGGCAATATCTCCTCTCGATCACCCTCCAAAAACAACGTGTAGCGGTGGTGATAATTGTGGCTAAATCGGTAAACTCGAAAATTTAGCCAACCCAACAAACAAAAGACAATGAGAAAACCATCGTTAAGCCATTGGGTTTTGAATACGGTGCGGTGACACAACTCATGATTAGGCGCTGTAAAGAATGAGGCGATAGTCCCGTGCAGGAATAGACAGACAAAAAACGCTAACCACATGGCGTGACTAAAGAAGTACACACTAAGGCTGGCGGTTAGCAACCATAGTGCAAGGTGTCCTCCAGCCTGAATCAATGCCTGCCCGTCGCTGCGAACGATAAGCTTGGCAAGATCCTTACGATCAATGGGACATCGATACCAGTCTATTTTCAAATTTTTCTTAACTTCAGACATCGGTGGAAACCGACGTTCTTCAAGCTTGGACGACAAAGGATTCATGAAAACAATCTCTCGGGCTACCCATGACGGTAAGGTCGTTATCCCTCAAATTGAGGGATAACACTACCCCTGAGAACTAGCTTATCAAACCCGGGCAACGATGTCGCAACGCTTGTGACCACTCATGGCTCACTACCAAAGCGTTTCATCCTGCCGCTTTTGAAGCGCCTGATCGTAGGCGTGAGCATCAAAGTCTGATATTGCAGATTGAATGAGCGAGCCGGCGCTGGGTAGGCTCGCCGGATCTATGTGTAGAGTGTGATCCCATAGCTTGGATCTTTTCAACGCTCGAGCACACTGGAAATAAACCTGATGCACTGTGACAACGATAGCGGTAACTGGCTTCTTACCACCCACATCAAATGTATCTAGCAAATCGCTATTAGTGCTGATTAGCGCTCGACCATTTACTCTGATGGTTTCATTGACTCCGGGAATCATGAATAGCATGGCGATAGCCGGATTACTCACGATATTTCTGAGAGTGTCTAGTCTATTATTGCCTCGCCTATCGGGTAGAGCTAAGGTATTGTCATCCAATACGCTCACAAAGCCAGGAGCATCTCCACGTGGAGAACAATCAAGACCGTCAGGCCCTGATGTCGCTACGGACACATACGGAGAGGCTTCGATAAACTTTTTATAGTCCTCATTGAGCTGAGGAAGCTCCTTCGCAATAGAGGGCTTATGAGGTGCGGCATACAAAGACTCAAGCTGCTTTATCGTCGTGACGCAATCGTTCATTGGTAGATTCCCAGTTCTTAAAGCAGACTCCAACAGACTAGAAGAAGCATCAAGCTCATGTCAACGAAACGATGGATCAACATCTGAGTACTGCAAGCACGAATATGATCACGTACAGTTGCTTTTCAGCTGGGCACTAATGGTAACGATTGATTTAAGGCAAGAAATGGATAGTCACTTTTTGGTATAACAGCGACTTGCTTTCCAAAAGAGTGACGCGCGATGGAACAACGACGTTTAGGAAATTCACTGCAAGTATCCGCCCTCGGACTCGGTTGCATGGGAATGAGCGAGTTCTATGGCCCTAGAAACGATGAGGAGTCTATCTCTGTATTGCACAGAGCCGTCGAGCTGGGTACTACGTTTTTGGATACGGCAGATATTTATGGTCCGCATCACAACGAGATGCTCATAAAGCGTTTTCTCGCTGAGTGTAGCCAGCCTCTTACCATCGCAACCAAATTTGGCATAGTGAGGAAACCGGGTGAATACTCACGGGTAATCGACAATAGTTCAGAATACGCCCAATCTGCCTGCCACGCATCACTCATACGGCTTGGTGTCGATTATATCGATCTTTTCTACGTACACAGACTAGATCAATCACGCCCCATTGAAGAAGTCATGGAAGCCTTGTCCAGTCTAGTTAAGGCGGGAAAAATCGGAAATATCGGCTTGTGTGAAGTTAGCGCAGAGACGTTGCGTCGCGCCCATGCCGTCCACCCAGTGGCGGCCGTTCAGACTGAATATTCCTTGTGGACACGTGATGTCGAAGAAAAAATACTACCCACCTGTAGAGAACTAGGTGTTGGATTTGTACCTTACTCACCACTGGGCAGAGGTTTTCTAACAGGCAGCTTTGATACAACAACAAAGTTTGAGGATGGTGATTTCAGAGCCTCATTGCCACGTTTCTCTGCAGAAAATATTGATAAGAATTTAGCTATCGTTGCTGCGGTCCAGGCATTCGCAAAGGAAAAAGATTGCACGCCGGCTCAAATCGCACTGGCATGGTTACTGTCTAAAGGCGATGATGTCGTGCCAATACCCGGTACCAAGCGAATACGCTACTTAGAAGAGAATATAAAAAGTCTGGAGGTTGAATGGTCTACCCAAGACAGCATCTCACTAGAAGCTCAGGTAGACCAACTGGAAATTATCGGAAATCGTTATACCGATGAAGGCATGAAAGGTGTGGAAGCCTAAGCTTTCGCACTCAACCCAGTTTCACCCATGCTGAATTTCTACTAGAAGAGCGAACACAAGCATCGATAAATTGAACACCGACTAACCCATCGTCAATAGTGGGATACATAACTTCCTTCCCAACTGATTCTCCACCTCTATGAGCGATGATGGCATCAGCAGCCTCTGAGTAAATATTAGCGAAGCCTTCCAAATAGCCCTCTGGATGGCCGGGAGGTATTCGGCTCATACGCGCGGCAGCTTCACCCGTACCACTGCCGTTTCGAGTCAACAGTCTTTTCGGTTCTCCATAGGGAGTAAACCAAAGATAGTTGGGATCTTCCTGAGCCCACTCGAGACCACCTTTATCACCGTAGATTCTAATTTTTAAGGAGTTTTCATTTCCCGGCGCTACCTGACTGGCCCATAGCATGCCTCGTGCACCACCCTCAAAACGCATCATGACATGAGCATTGTCATCAACCTGACGGCCATCAACAAACGCTTGTAAGTCTGCTGCAAGACTATCTATAGTCAGCCCAGTCATAAAGCTCAACAGATTGAATGCATGTGTACCAATATCACCGGTACAACCACCCACGCCTGAACGCTCGGGGTCAGTTCGCCATTCAGCTTGTTTGAAATCCTGCGCTTCGGTAAGCCAGTCTTGGGCATACTCAACTTGGATGACCCGGACTTGACCCAACTCACCACTCTCGATCATTTCACGTCCTTGGCGCACCATCGGATAACCCGTGTAGTTGTGAGTGAGCACAAATAGAGCATCTGAGTCGCCTGCTGACTTTGCTAATTTCTTCGCATCTGCCAAGGATGATGTCAGTGGCTTATCACATATGACATGAATTCCCCGCTTCAAGAATTCTCGCGCAGCAGGATAATGAACATGATTGGGCGTAACGATAGCAACCGCCTCAATGCCGTCCTTTATACGCGCCTCACGCATAGCCATAGATTTAAAATCATCGTAAATACGATCTTCACTTAACCCGATAGCTAAGCCCGAAGCACGGGATTTTTCAGCTGTAGACGAAAGTGCACCGGCAACCAATTCATAACGATCATCAATGCGGGATGCAATTCGATGCACCCCACCGATAAACGCATCATTGCCACCACCTACCATGCCAAGGCGGATGCGTCTTCCAACGTGTTTACTATTGCTTTCTGTAGCCATAAATATTCACCGATAGTTTCAACGCCAGCTTTTTAACGCATGGCAAGTCAACAATATTTAGCTAATGCCTAACATTTTCCGATTAGCGGCCTCATCTGTACCACCATCTGCAAAGTCGTCAAAAGCTCTCTCAGTGACTTTGATTATGTGGTCGGATACAAAAGCAGCGCCTTCTCGAGCACCCACTTCCGGGTGCTTTAGACAACACTCCCATTCAACAACTGCCCAACCGTCAAAATCATTGGCCGCCATTTTGGAAAAGATTGCACCAAAATCAACTTGACCGTCTCCTAAAGATCTAAACCTTCCTGCTCGATCAGTCCAGGATTGGTAACCGCTATAAACACCCTGTTTACCCGTGGGGTTAAACTCAGCATCTTTAACATGGAACATCTTCAACCGGTCTTTATAGATATCAATGTGATCGATGTAGTCCAAACACTGTAAGACAAAATGTGACGGGTCATAGAGCATGTTGCATCGAGCATGATTATCTACTCGTTCAAGAAACATCTCGAATGTAATACCGTCGTGCAAGTCTTCACCCGGATGGATTTCATAGCAGACATTAACGCCGCAATCCTCAGCATGATCCAGGATAGGACGCCAGCGTTTCGCTAATTCATCAAACGCAGTTTCGACCAAACCTGCTGGACGTTGCGGCCATGGGTAGACATAGGGCCAGGCTAGCGCTCCTGAAAATGAAGCGTGATTTCCGATTCCCATATGCCGGGAAGCACTCAGTGCTTTTTTGACTTGATCTACTGCCCATGCCTGTCGGGCTTTAGGATTGCCGCGAACGGAAGGGTCAGCAAAACCATCAAAGGATTCGTCATAAGCGGGATGAACTGCAACCAGTTGTCCTTGTAAATGTGTAGACAACTCGGTCACTTCGATTCCGTTGGCGCTGGCTACACCCTTAAACTCATCACAGTAATCTTTCGATTCGGCGGCTTTGTCCAAGTCGAACAGACGCCCGTCCCAGCTGGGAACCTGAACCCCTTTGTATCCGCAATCTGCGGCCCATTTAGTAATGCTGTCCCAAGAATTGAAAGGGGCATCATCGCTCGCAAATTGTGCAAGGAACAACGCAGGACCTTTAATAGTTTTCACGTTCTACTCTCCTTCAACGATGGGTAGAGTGGTTAGTCTACCGGTGGTAAGTTTTCTTTTAAAAATATTTCTATACGTATTCGCTCTTGTAGTGCGTTATAGGGTACTGCATCGACACGCGCGCGCATCAATCGAATAGCGCTTCTGACGATATGACCTAAATCCTGAGAGATCAGCGCAGCAAATTCACCACTTTGAAGTGCCGCCCTCGAAATTGGAGTCAGTTCATGCGCTATCACCACTATATCTAATTTGCTATTTCGTAAAAATTCAATGAGTCCTGGGTTGCTGGCGTACGAGGTGTAGATACCACGGATATCTGACCACGCTTCAAACGCAGTCGGGAGCAGTTTCTCCAGCAATTCCTCATCGCTGCGCGCTTCAACAGAGGGAAGTACTTCGAACTGTTCAAACTGTTGAGCCATCACTGAATCAAATCCGTGACGTCTCTCTAGATGATCTCGTGTAAGCCTGGAATTGGTCAGGACCAATATTTTTCCAGTGGGTTCCTTTATAAATCGTCCCATTAACTGCGCCGCAGTACGGCCTGCAGACGTGTTATCAATACCAATGAAATGGTCTCTTTGGGAACTGGGAAGATCTGACAATAAGGCAACAACAGCAATTCCACGATCCCGAGCACGCCCTATGGCGTCTCGTACAGCGGGTGTCTCAGGTGCGATGACCGCCACACCGTCTGTTTTCGAAGGGCTTAGCTCATCGAGCGCCACGACAATATGGTGTGAATCGGAATCAGGTATCCGATGTGTTTCCAGAAACGTTCGTTCTGTTGATAGCGCTTGAGACTGATGCGTGATCTGAGCGTGCAATGAATCGATGAACTCGCTGCTGCTATCCGGAACAAGGAAAACGAATCTATACACTCGTTTTCTTGCGAGGTTAGCAGCCGCGGTATCGCGGATATAACCCAGGTCGTTGATCGCTTTAGTGACTTTTTGAATGGTCACTTCACGAACACCCGGACGGGCGTTCAATACGCGATCAACCGTGGCAAGACTCACCCCAGCATGACGAGCAATGTCATTAACTGTTGGTTTGTCATTGGTAACCACACTGGGTTTACTCATTTAAGAATCCACTAAGTACTACTGGCAAGACCTTCAAAAACCAAAGCGACCGCTTCAGCACCGGGGTCATTATGCCCGATCAAATTCTCTTCAGGCACATAAGCTGCCCGGCCAGCCTTGGCTTTGATTATGGATGCTGTTGCGTCGGCACCTGTTCGTGCTTCAGCAGCCGCAGCCTGTATACCTTTGGGTAAAGCCTGAAGCGCTGGATGCAACGCATCTATCATGGTTCGATCCCCGACTTTAGCACCGCCAACCTGCGACACCCGAGCCAGGCCTTCTGCCAGTGCGCTTTGGATAGTGAGTCCACGAGCACAGGCATCGCCTGTGGCGTTGAAAAAGATCGCCAGAATGACTCCCGAGGATCCTCCCATTGTCTGACTCAACTCATTCCCTAATGCAGGCATTAGCTGCGTAAGATCTGCCAGCGGCATTCTATCTAACGATTCTTTCAATGAACGGGCCGCTGTTGCGAGTGTGCTACCGGTATCACCATCACCTGACTTGGCGTCTAATGTATTCAATGAAGACTCAGCTTCAATCAACATATCGCATATCGCCAAGACGGTGCTTCTAGTCGCCGGGTGACTCGACGGTATTGGCTTTACGGGTGTCAAACCATCTGGAAGGCGACTGATCTTTACTGGCATTCGTTCCTGCACGCCAGGCCAGGCTGGTATGGACACCGGCTGCGTCAATGCATCCGCATGTACATCGTCAACGCTCATAACGGACACCGAAAATCCATGCATATCCAAAGATGTCATTAAAGGTGCCGGGCCAATGACAAATTTTATTTTTTCTGCATAGGGAGAATGCATTAACTCATTTGCGAGGATGGACATTTCCAGAGGTGTGGTGGCTCCAAGATTATTAAGCAAGGCGACCACGTCTCCCCCGGGCATATGAGGTTCTAATTTTTGCAAAACCATTTGCATAGCGGTTTTCGCATTTTCGAATGTGACTTGCTCGACGCCCGCCTCACCGTGAATACCAAGTCCTAATTCGGCGTTACCCAGTTGGATACGATCCTCTTTCACTGAACCCGGCACCGTACATGTATCAAGTGACATACCGATTGACGCGCTTCTTGAAATCACGGTCTTAGCAGCGTCAGTGACCATCTCTAACGAGCCATTATCCTCGGCAATGGCTCCCGCAATTTTGTGGACAAACAAAGTGCCCGCTAACCCACGAGCCTGGGGTAGATCAGGTAACGCGACGTCGTCATCGACTACGACCATTTCAACCTTCAGACCCAGCGCACGAGCACGTTCAGCAGCCAGACCGAAATTTAATCGATCTCCGGTGTAGTTCTTAACGATGAGAAGACATCCGGAATCACCGGTAACCGCAAGAATTCCTGCCAAAACAGCGTCTACTGATGGCGAGGCAAATACCTCCCCACAAACAGCCGCCGTCAACATACCTGCACCGACAAATTCAGCATGAGCAGGCTCATGCCCGGAGCCGCCACCTGATATCAATGCAACCTTAGACTTATCCCAATCTGAACGAAAGACCACCTTAATATGGGGGTATCCATCTAGTCGGGTTAATCGTCCACCTGACGTAGCAAGCAGTCCTTCAATAGCTTCTGTAACTAAGCTTTCCTTCGTATTAATAAATTGTGTCATGCGATGCTCCCGGCAACTCGATTGCCTTGGTCGTCAAAACAAAGTGGGTTTTCAGGTTGTATTTTTACTGTTGAACCGACTGCAAAGGGGTTTCCATCCGGACTCAACGCGGTGATGGCATGCCCTTTAAAGTCTAAGTGCAGACGCGTCTGATCGCCTAGTTGTTCAACACGTTTCACGGTGGCAGGCTCACCTTTTCCGTACGCGATATGTTCCGGCCTTAGTCCGATCGTTCCAGAATTCGACGCCATTGATTCAAATAAATCAGCAGGCAATATGTTGATACGTGGAAGTCCTAAACGACTGGCAACATAAACGCTGTTTGGATCTTCATAGATTTCCCGCGGAGACCCAAACTGCACAAGCTTTCCATCTTGAAGCACACCAACATGAGTCGCCATTGTCATGGCTTCTATCTGATCGTGGGTTACATACAGTAGCGTCGAACCCAGCTCGGAGTGAATACGCTTAAGCTCTATTCTCAAATCCGCACGAAGTCTTGCATCAAGAGAACTCAAAGGCTCATCCATTAGATAAATAGCTGGATCACGGACCAACGCTCGGCCAATAGAGACTCGTTGCATCTCCCCACCCGATAACTCGGTTGCGCGGTTATTCAGCTTGTGAGATATCTGGAGTTTCTCAGCGACTTCAGTAACTTTTCTCTCTATTTCGCTCTTACTGGTTTTTAGTATCGGGGAGCGCAATGGAAAAGCCAGATTATCTTTAACCGACAAGTGCGGGTATAAAGAATACTGCTGAAAGACCATGGCAACATCGCGCTGTGCAGGTGTTTCAATATCGACGTTCCTACCATCGATTAGAACATTTCCCGCATCCGCTTTTTCCAGCCCTGATATCAATCGTAGCGTCGTGGTTTTCCCTGCACCAGTGGGCCCGAGTAGCACGACAAAACTACCATTATCAATTGTCATATTCATATCGATGACCGCTACTTGATCACCGAATGACTTACTAAGATTTTTTAATTCAACTTCAGCCACGTTGCAATGCTCCATCGTTGAGCTCAGATCGAAGAGCAAGACCACTACTTTGATCAAAGAGAGTGATAGTGCTGGCATTGAAATCCACACCGACATTGTCTCCGACATCTACAGACATTGAAGAATCAACTCGTGCTTTTAACTCGCCAAATTCCGACTGCATAACCACAATTTGAGTCGTACCCAAATACTCAACTGCCTGGACTTCTGCTCTCAACGAGCCCGAGTCACTTAATGCAATATGTTCTGGCCGAACTCCTAAAACCAATTTCCCGGACGCATCCTCCAATTGTTGAGGAACATTGATTATATGCTCTCCAAGTTTGGCTACTTTCTGCCCGCTGGTCACATCACCCTTATAGTTAAGAAAATTCATAGACGGCGATCCGATAAAATCGGCGACGAACAAACTAGCGGGTTTATCGTAAATATCCTGAGGCGTACCGAACTGCTCTACCACAGCATTATTCATGACGACTATTTTGTCACCCATTTGCATAGCTTCTAATTGATCATGCGTGACATAAACAGTTGTGGCACCCATACGGTCATGCAAAGCGCGAAGCTCTTCTGACATGTGCTCTCTGAACTCCGCGTCAAGGGCTCCCAAAGGCTCATCCATCATGAACGCTTTGGGCTCCCTGACTATGGCCCGACCTAAGGCAACACGTTGCCTATCACCACCCGATAACCCCCCTACTGGTTTATCAAGAATATTCTCAATACCGAGGATCTTCGAGACTTCCGCTACTTTCGCTTTCACATCGCGGCGTTTCATTCCTTGACTGACAAGCGGGTAGCTAATGTTTCGCCTTACATTCATATGGGGATACAGAGCAAACATCTGAAAAACAAATGCTATGTCCCTTTTGGAAGGCGGTAGTTGGCTAATTTCTTCGCCGTCTAAAAATATCTCACCGGAGCTTGGTAATTCCAAGCCGGCAATCATGCGCAATGTCGTGGTCTTTCCACAACCAGATGGACCCAACAGCATGAAAAATTCGCCGTCTTCAATCTTAAACGAAGATTCTTTTACGGCTGTGAAGCTGCCAAAGTCTTTGCGGACACTTTTGATGACTATCTCAGCCATTATTCCTGCTCCGAAAAATGGCTGACAACAATAAACATGACCGTGCCTACGAGCGTCACGATAAACGAATACGTATACGCCCAGAGATAAAACGGCTGCATGAGCATGAATACACCAACACCTATAAGTAGTGTGGCAATCAGTTCCCACGGCCCTCGTTTGAGAGTTAATAGGCCTTTAAAAAAGCGCGTCATTTTCGCACGGCTCCAAATGTAATTCCGCGCAACAAATGCTTGCGCAGCATGACAGTAAAAATCATCACAGGTAAGAGAAACAAGGTCGCCCCAGCGGCAATCGCCGGCCAATCCAATCCACCCACACCAATTATGGTGGGTATAAACGGTGGCGCTGTTTGTGCCGTACCTGACGTTAGCAATACCGCAAAAGCGTATTCATTCCAGGCGAAAATCAAACAGAATATTGCCGTTGATGCGATCCCGGTAGCTGCCTGCGGCAATACGACTTTATAAAATGCCTGAAAGCGGGTGTAACCATCTATCAGAGCCGCCTCTTCATATTCGCGTGGTATTTCATCAATGAATCCTTTTAATAGCCATACCGCTAACGATATGTTCACCGCCGTGTATAAGAGGATCATCCCCAAATGGGTATCACTCAAACCTAACTTCCGATACATTAAAAATATCGGTATAGCCACCGCTATCGGAGGCATCATCCTGGTCGAGAGAATGAAGAACAACAAATCGTCTGCTAACGGTATCTTGAATCTTGAGAACGCGTAGGCGGCAAGCGTACCGAGAAACACACTCAAAAACGTAGAGCCGAAACCGATAATGACGGAGTTCAAAAACCGTCCACTAAATTTAGACGGGCCAGCAATAACCATATCTCGATTGCGGACGATTTCCTCTGCAAAGTTTTCCGGTGGTGGAAGGCTTGCCAGAGTCTCTGGGCTTACTCTCGTACGAGTGGTGAATAAGTTTACATACCCCTCTAAAGACGGCTCATAGAAAACCTTAGGAGGGTAGCTAATACTATCGGGAGGAGTCTTGAAACTCGTCATCATGATCCAAACCAGCGGGATCATTGTAATAAGAGCATAAGTGATAACCAGCGTACCGGATATCCACTTAACTCTTGATGATGTTTCGGTAACTGAGAAGCTCATCGTTCTTTCACCTTGTTAAGCGCCTTTACATATATTGATGCGAGCCCAAATACCGTAACGAATAAAATAATGGCGAATGCGCTCGAATATCCTGTGCGCCATTTTTCAAACGCTTCGCGTTTAAGGTTGATAGATGCCATCTCTGTAACAGAGCCCGGCCCTCCCCCGGTCAGTTGAACAACCAGGTCAAACATTTTGAAGTTCTCGATACCTCGAAAAAGAACTGCCAACATTAAAAATGGCAGGACCATTGGAATAGTGATAGTGAAGAACTGCCGCAACTTGGAGGCCCTGTCGACTTCTGCCGCTTCGTATATGTAGTCTGGAATACTTCGCAGCCCCGCCAAACAAATGAGCATCACGAACGGCGTCCACATCCAAGTATCCACAATGACTATCGACCAAGGCGCAAGATCTACCGATCCAAGCATTTCAAAACTGGACGGATCAGCGCCTGTAAAAAATGTAACGATATAATTGAACAAGCCAATTTGTGGCTGATAGAGAAACGTCCAGAAGTTACCAACAACAGCGGGCGACAACATCATCGGCAAAACGATTATGGTGGTCCATAGGTCATTGCCTTTAAATTTCTTATTGATTAGCCAAGCTAATGTGAATCCAATGAGAACTTGAAAAAACAAAGTCCAGAAAAGAAAGTGAGCCGTAGCTTGCATGGACAACCAAATGTCACTATCGCCAAGAATTCTCTCGTAGTTTCTTAGACCGATGTATTCAACTTCGCGGTTAAGACGATTTGCTTTAAAATTTGTAAAGCTTAGATTGATAGTCCATATCAACGGAAAGATATTGACGGCAAGCAATAAAAATATTGTTGGCCCCACAAATATCCAGGCAATTGCCCTATCGGATAGGCCTTTTATTTTCCGGGCCACCCGCACTGGTGTTGCCCCGGCGAGCCGATCGATAGTCTTATCAGACATGTTAATAGCACCCATTGGAGATCGTTCAGAAGCCATGAGCTTCCAAAGCGTAAGGAGGTTTATAAGTCAGCGACCAAGACCTGGCCGCTGACACGACAATTAGCGAAAGCGCTAATATTTAAGGCTTACAACTTACCTTCGTCTTCAAAGACTTCAGTCCAGTCTTCAATTAGCTTATCAAGCGCTTCTTGCGCTGTACCTTGACCCGCAACAACGTAGTCATGAACGCGCTTCTGCATTGCAAGAAGTAATTCTGCATAGGCAGGCTCCTGCCAGAAGTCCTGTACATTTTCCATAGCTAGCAGAAAGTCTCCGGCAAACGGAGCGCTGTCAGGGAAGGTCTCTGAATTGAGCACTGAGTTATGCGCAGAATAACCGCCCATACTCCACCACTGGGCTTGAACCTCTGGGTTCGCAAACCATTTGATATATTCTAATGAAGCCTCTTTCTTGTCAGAGTAGGAAACAACCGAAATTCCCTGACCACCTAACGTTGAACCTGCGTTGTTTTGCGGAGGATTCACGAAAAAATCAATCTTGTCTCCACCAGTGTCTGCATCTGCATACAAACCAGGGAAGAAGGCAAACCAATTCATAGCCATAGCGACTTGGCCAGACTTAAACGCATCGAGACTTTCGCCCATATAAGAGTTGGTGTAGCCAGGAGGCGTAGCAGTTTCATAAAACTCTTTATAGAACTCTAGTGCTTCTACAGATTCTGCTGAATTCACAGCGCCTTCCATATCGTATTTGCCAGGGGTATTTTCATATTTGAATCCCCATGGATATAGAGCACTTGTCACGCCCATGGTAATACCTTCAGACCCACGCTCTGTAAATATCGCGGCTCCGTAAACTTTCTTTCCATCGATCTCACGACCTTGAAAAAACTGAGCGATCTGTAGCATTTCTTTCTGAGTTTTCGGCTCCCCTAACTCATCTCCGGTAGCTTCCTTATAAGCCGCCTTAATATCGTCTCTTTCAAACCAATCTTTGCGATAGAACCAACCGTTGGCATCACCCATTGCAGGCAATGCGTAGTAATTGGGCGTACCCTTCGGCCAGGTTGAGTAGGCATAGACGGTGGCTGGAGCAAAATCATCCATACTGATTCCTTCGCTATCAAAGAAATCGTTAAGTTTCACGTAGTGACCATTCTCTGCACCACCACCAATCCACTGACTGTCGCCAATCAGTAGGTCGCATAATTTTCCGCCTGAGTTCAGCTCATTGAGCATACGGTCTGCAAAGTTAGGCCAAGGCACAAATTCGAAATTCATGGTGTGACCACTTTGCTCTTCGAACCCCTTACTGAGTTCTACCAACGCATTTGCTGGATCCCAAGCTGCCCAGCAAAGAGTTAGGTCTTCAGCCTGAACTGCAGTAGATAGGGTACTGGCTGCGACGGAAAGAGCTCCAACAGTCGCAAGTGTGAGTTGTTTCATTCCACATTCCTCCGGTGTGTTTAAGACTCACTAGTCAAAGTGAGTAGCCCGGATTGTTCTAATCCGCGCTCATCCAGAGTCTAAATGATTAACGTACCTCAAGTCTATAACTTTTTGAGGTACGTTAATCATTTCAATATATTCAAAGAGTTAGAATGATTTCAGCATGACGGCCGCAGGAAATCTGCAGCCGTCTATGGGTCCTCGACAGCAACCTTATTTACTGAGAAATATGCAACCTAATTCCCCAAGGATCTACAAGATCAACATCAGCGAATCTTGCAATATTTGAAGCAATTTCAATTTCATGCAGACCAGCAGTATCCTCAGATCGCGGCCCGGCACCCTTGCTTTGCCAAATATTTCCCGCTAGGTGATGGTGATACCCACCCGATCCATAGAAACTCGCTGAAGCCATATTCATCATTCGATCAAAACCCAGCTCGTTCTGGTAGAAATCATCTGCTTGAGATAGATCCCCCACTTGCAAATGAACATGGCCGATAACAGATCCCGATGGCATCGCCGTCCAATCGTGCATTTTGCTTGAAGCTTTCCAAAGCGAATCCGTATTTAGTGGCTTAGTGTCGATATGAATGGCTTCACCCTTCACCTTCCATAGTGCTCGATCCCTATCGGCATAAACTTCTATACCGTTGCCCTCAGGGTCACTTAAGTAGATGGCCTCGCTTACAGAGTGATCTGCCATTCCCTCAATAACAATACCCGTATCGGCGGCATGCCTGAGCCAGACACCCAAGTGCGCGCGACTCGGTAATAGAAATGCTGTATGGAATAAGCCAGCTTCACGAGATCTGGTCTTAGCATGTCGATCTTCCAGCAGCTTGAGTAGCGGCTTATCACCCTGGCCCAGCGTGAGCGTTTCACCATCATCAAACAGCGAATTCAAACCTAGAGTTTTACGATAAAACTCTGCCAATTTATCCCTATTTTTAGCAATTAGGGTCACGGTATTAATCGATAAAGGAGCGTTACTTGTAGCCATGAACAACCTCCGTCTATAATGCGTTGCAAGTTACTTGAAGCGTGTTTCACCGTTCAAGCGTATGCCATACAATGAAGGCATTTAGCATTATTTTAAGAGGCTGTTTTTCGAACACTCTGTTCTTTAATACAGAACAATAAGTTGCCCTCTACTAAATCGCACGAACATCACCCTAAAGAGGCAAGTCTCCACAAGATCTCAATTAAGCGATATACCTGAATTGATCTAAGGGCGGTACCGTACTAAACCTGCTGTTCTACGCAGCGTTTTTACCATCGTTATGACGTCGGCTGGGGGGAACCAAATTACCGCTTTTCATCGATTCCCGAGTGTGTTCTGCGGACAAAGGCCTTGAGAATAAAAACCCTTGAATCTGATCGCAGTCCCAACTCTGAAGCATCGCAAGTTGATCGACATCTTCAACCCCTTCAGCTAAGACTTTCATACCCAAGCGCCTACCAAGCCCAACCATGGTTTGCGTAATTTCCGCAGCTTTTCCATCATTATTCAGGTGCTTGATAAAACTTCGATCAATTTTGATCGTTGATATGGGGAATTGATTTAGATACCGAAGACTTGTCTGCCCGCTTCCAAAATCATCAATGGCAACCGAGACATTCATGTCTCTGAGTTCTTTGAGCATATGGGTGACTTCCTGAAAATCATGCACTAGGACATCTTCAGTAATCTCCAACTCTAACTGAGTGGCTGGTATCTTATGCCTCTCAAGAACCGTTCTAACCGTATTACAGAATTCCCGATTCTGGAATTGCTGTGGTGATACATTCACAGAGATTCTATAGGGCTTACCATCATCAGCCAATGGCCAGCTTGCAGCAAACTCGCAGGCCTGGTCCAGAACAAATGTACCGATCTCATCCATTAGCTTTAGCTTTTCTGCCTCTGCAATGAAGTCCCCGGGGGGTATTTCTCCACGCTCTGGGTGCGACCATCGGATGAGGGCTTCAAACCCAGTAATACGATTGCTATGCGAATCTACTTGGGGTTGATACAGCAAATAGAATTCATTTTCCGCTAGAGCTTTTCGTAGGTCCTCTTGAATCTTCAACTGCATCTTCGCATCCATGTCCATCTCTGGCTCAAAGCTGACTACACACCCTTTACCTTGTGCCTTAGCCTCGTATAAGGCCAAATCAGCCATGCGTAGTAAATCATCTGGGTCGCTAGCCTGCTCTGGGAACCTGGCAATTCCAATACTCGCACCAACGCGTATATCGACAGTTTTAACGTAGTACAACGCGCTAAGATCCTCAATGAGCCTATGCAGCACTGCGCGCGCAACACGATCTGCTGATCGCGGCTCAAGATCCGTTAGCACAACAACAAACTCATCACCACCTGTTCGATACACGTAATCTGTAGAACGCAAAAACAATTCGAAGCGACTTGCGACTTGCTCCAGCAAACGGTCTCCCATCAAATGTCCATATGCATCATTGACCCCTTTGAAACCATCAAGATCAACGCCAGCCACTACAACCGCACGGTTTGTATCAGTGGCTTCTGCCAAGTATCGCGAAATATGATCTGACAAGGCACGCCGATTAGCCAGCCCTGTTAATTCGTCATGGAATGAGAGAAACAAGGCCCTATTTTCTGCTTCTTTTCTTGCGGAAATATCGGTGATAGTACCTCTATATCCTTTGAATCTTCCCTCGGTGCAATAGTAAGGAACACCACGAACTTCCACCAATATGCTCAAGGATTCTTCCAAGTCGTATGTGGTTTCAGCTTCAAATACAGGAAAAGCTTCTGTATTTTCCATGTGCTGATTCAACTGCTTTTTCAAATCATACTCAACGTTGAGAAAATTGAGTAAAGGCATCCCGATAACGTCTGAGATTTGAACGTTAAGACCGTGCGTTGAATTTGCATGAAGGAAACTAACGTTCATGTCGTCATTAGTTTCCCATAGCCAGTCGGAAGCGGTTTCAGCAAACTGTTGAAAACGCTCATTGGCTGCAACTATCGATTGATTTGCAAGCTCATACTTTCCAATAACTTTGTTTAGGGCCGCGGCTAACTCAGAGTGTTCTTCATCAGAATCAACTAAATCCACGGAGCCAAATTTGTCGGCTTCCAGGGTTTGACTCTCAAGCGCATTTTTTAATCGCGTCAACCCGACTGTCTCACCATGCTCTGCATAGTTGAGACCAATTTTTTCGGCATCCTCACTAACGCGAAACTCTATGAATCTACGCACAACGAATACAGTCAACCAACATAGCCCACAGCTGACAATAAAAATTGTTAAAGCGCCGGCAAACTGTACAAACAGTTGCGCCATTCTACTGCCCGCTACAAGTGCCGATGGAGGTGCGACAAATGCGACTGCTAACGTTCCTAAGACACCTGCAAAGCCATGGGTCGCTATCGCATCAACTGGATCATCTAGCTTATATTTGTGAAGCATCACATGCGCACCGTAGGTTGCAACGATTCCACCCAATAGCCCGAAAAGCATTGCTTCGAAACTACTCATGTAAACAACACCGGCTGTACTAGCAACTAACCCACCGAGCATTCCTGTCGCCATTCGGCCGGGGTTAAAGATTCCTTTGTCGAGCCATGACCCGATTAACATGCCGCTTGACGCGCCGAATACGGCAGCTGAAATCGTGTTGAAAATAACTAACTTTAGAAACGGACTGTCTATGGATAGTGCGCCCGCGTTAAATCCAATCCAACCAAATAGCAAGAGAAGAACACCAAACAGGGCAATGACTGAATTATGCGCAGCGAAAGGTTGCACCTCGCCGTTCTCGTCAAAGCGGCCATTTCGTGGGCCAATGAGGTACAGCGTAACTAGACCAAACCATGCGCCCACTCCGTGAACAACGGTTGCACCAGCAAAGTCGATAAAACCCAAGTTGGCCAACGGGGCGAATGCGTTCTCATCATAGCTGTTCCCCCAAATCAACCTACCTGCTATCGGATAGGCAACTGCAGCTATCACCATCACAAGGACAATGTATGCTCTGAAAGAGATTCTTTCAGAAACCGCACCGGACACGATCGTGGCAGTCGTACAACAGAAGCAAAATTGAAATAGAAAATCTAAGACATCAGGACCAGCCTTAGCCGAAGACTCAGAACCTAGTAGCTCAGGGATACTTACTCCGTACATCAGCGCGAAGCCGACTGCAAGAAATCCAATCCAAGTTACAACCAGGTCGGTAACATTTTTCTGTGCAACATTGACTGAGTTTTTCGATCGAACACGGCCGCCCTCGAGCAGTAGAAAACCTGCCTGCATCGATAACACAAGGAAAATAGCGACTATTTTCCAGAGCGAGTTGATTTCATCCATCATGGAAGATCATCTGATTTGCCGTCTTGCACTGATAGTTAACGGCTAAACCACTTAGCGCTTAAAACACATAGGTTATTGAAAAGCCGAGTGTTTGCTAGAAAATGAGAAATGCAGCGTAGTTTGTGCACACCTGCGAGGCACCGAGCCATCCAATCTGGGGCAGAACCTCAAGTAACAGCTATTCAAGGACTTATTTCGAGCTAACGGGTGAGTTAGACTACGCGTCCTTAAACCAAGTAACTGTGTGCATGAAGACGAGAAACAACACCATTATTGTGACGCTGATAGCGCTCATGGTTTTAGTGACTTTCCTGGTTGGAAATTGGTTCGAACAAATGCATCCAAACGGGTTAACACTGAACAAGCCGTCGGAAGATACACTGGGAGAGAACATCTCAGCGTTTGGCTTCGGTGCCTCTATTGGACTCTTGCTAAGTTCGCTTTTATATTGCCTCATAGCAGCAGGCATGCTCATAAACAGCAAACTTAAAAACAGAGCTGCGGGCATTCTTCCGATCGCAGTGGCTGTTATTGCGGCAATAGGATTTACACTATCGTACTTTGTCGACGGTTATTTCCTGAACTAGTTGGAATTTAATCACGTAGCGCCGGAAGACCAACACCCGTGCTATCAAACCCTCCATCGGCAGCCAGCACTTGCCCGGTGATATAACTGGCTTTGTCCGAACATAAGAAAACTATCGCCTCAGCTATTTCGTGTTCGCTACCATAACGATTCAGTGGTATTGCATCATGGTAGGCATCAATGATCTCCTGAGAATGGACGGCCATGGCAAGCTTAGTGCGAACCGGACCCGGCGCTACACAATTGGCACGAATACCAAATTCGCCTAACTCTGCGGCCTGCTGCTTAGTTAACTGAATTACAGCAGCTTTTGACGTGCCGTAAGCTGTACGCAAGGTTGAAGCACGCAACCCCGATATGCTGGCAATATTAACGATACTTCCCTTAGTTAACTTAAGTGCCGGTATCACTGCCTGGGAGCACAGAAACACGCCATCCAGATTAGTGGCCATCACCCTGCGCCATGTATCAAAGCCGGTATTTTCTATAGGACCAAAATCAGCAACTCCCGCATTGTTAACTAAACCATCGATCCGTTTGAAATAAGTCTCAGCTTGCCCAACCATGGATTTAACCTGCGCAGGCTCAGAAACATCGCAGTGAATGGCCAGAATGTTCTGCAGACTTTCCGACGCTTTGCTAAGTTCCTCTCCATCGTTATCAACCATGGCAACGGAAATACCTTCAGACAATAATAACTTTGTCGTTGCCAGTCCTATCCCACGCGCCGCACCGGTAACAATTATGGCTCGATCGTTCATTGTCTTTTCCATGTAGAAGCCCAGAATTTTGAAGGCAGTAGTGTTAACAACACGCTTGGATATTACGAATTTTCAGTCTGACAAACTGGGACGTTCAAGTCCTTGCAAGGGTGCTTCGTCAGGTTCTGCAATCCTGTGAAGAACAGCTTTGGCTAGGAATCCACCTGCGGTGGCCACATCTTCTGGAACAGTGATTAAACTCGGTTTAAATCGCTTTAAGAGCGGTATGAACTCCCTCACCATAACGTCGACTTCGCGACCAATCTCAAGATTCTGCTTGTCCAAATAAGCAATGATGGCATAGGCAAATGATGTCGAGGCGCATACAACTGCATCAATTCCAGGATGCTCCTGCCAAAAGGCTGCCAGCTCTGCCTCCGTCTTGTCGATGTGGTGACTTGAGTGAACATCCTCTAGCACAAGCACCTCTAAACCCAAGTCTTTCGCACGATTTTTAGCGCAATCAACCAGATCACGTGAGTAATTTAATTCGACTCTCGGGCTTATGATAAGCACTCTCTTTCGATTATTTTTTGCAAACTTTTCGACTGCTATACGTCCGAACTCCTGATGATCAAAATCAAACCATGCATGTGTTCTAGCCATTGACGAACGTCCATGACATGCAAAAGGAAAATTTAATTTCTGCAGGTAGTGAATGCGCGCATCATCAGGCTGCGTCGAATTAAAGATCACACCGTCGGCAGCACCGGTTTCCACTAGGTACTTGATGGCGTGCATCGGATCTTCATCCGGGAAAAATGGCGTCACAACCATGTGATAGCCAGTACCACGCAAACCCGCGGCTATCGACTCTATGAGTATTGCCGTCTGATTAGTGACGTCGTGCTCAGTAGATAAGACTACAGCGATGACCTGAGTTTTTCCCGTGCGTAGTCTCAAACCAGCCCGGTTGGGTCGGTAACCGATCTTCTGCGCAATCTCTCGCACGCGGACCTTTGTCTGCTGACCGATGTCCGGCGCATCGCCAAGTGCTCGGCTGACAGTCGGTACCGCCAAGCCGGATATTCTGGCGATTGTTTTAAGCGTGGGACGCTCCCCGGAGCGAAGTTCAGTGTCACACTGATCAATCGGTTTCGGGCTCTTGCTCTTCTCAGCCAACTGTTTGTGTCTCTCCTCAATCAGGGCATATCAACGCCAGACAAGACGCTGAATCAAAAATAATTTGATCAATACTAACTGCTAGAGCCGAGTGACAGTAACAACCATCCCACTTCAGCGCAAATTCAAATTCTCTGGTCCACATTCACCTACTAAATCGTTATAGACACTATCACTAAATCGATATAGGATAAATTTCACGACAATAATTCCGTGGAGGAAAACTCGTTGAAAATCACTAAAAACACCCTTGCAACCTTAAGAAACACCTGTCTAGGTCTCTCGTTCGCGGCCCTCACTGGCAGCGCGCAGGCCGTTGACCTGGAGGTCACCCACTGGTGGACGTCCGGCGGTGAAGCCGCAGCAGTTGCTGAATTCGCCAAGGCGCTTAATGAAAATACTGAGCACAACTGGATAGACGGTGCTATCGCCGGAAGTGGAGGCACAGCCCGCCCCATCATGATCAGCCGTATTTTGGGCGGCGATCCCATGGCTGCCACCCAATTCAATCACGGTCGCCAAACCGAAGAACTCATCGATGCTGGCTTAATGTTGGATCTCACCGACGTTGCTGAGGCTGAAGGCTGGAAGGATGTGGTCAACCCAACATCACTCTTAGATAGCTGCACGTACGATGGAAAAATTTACTGTGTGCCGGTCAATATTCATTCTTGGCAATGGATCTGGCTGTCACATCAAGCCTATAAAGATGCCGGCGTAGACGTCCCATCCAACTGGGATGAATTCGTGGCGGCCGCACCTGCATTACAAAAAGCCGGCAAAGTACCTCTAGCTCTGGGCGGCCAGTCTTGGCAGTCCTCTGGTGCGTTCGGTGTCCTAGCTATCGCTATAGCAGGTATGGATGCATGGTCTGCGGTCAACGTTGATAAAAGCGCTGAAACAGCGGCGGGCCCTGAGTACAAAAAAGTATTTGAAGCTGCTGTAGCAGCACGTGAACTTGCCAAAGGTAGTAACGTTCAAGATTGGAACCAAGCCACTAACCTAGTAATTACTGGCAAAGCCGGTGGCCAAATCATGGGCGATTGGGCACAAGGTGAGTTCCAGGTAGCCGGTCAAGTGGCTGGGGAAGACTACACTTGCTTACCAGGTCTTGGTGTCAATGAAGTAATCTCAACAGGTGGTGATGCATTCTATTTTCCTAAGCTGAAAGATCCAGCAATGGAGTCTGCTCAGAAAGAACTCGCTGCACTGATGATGAGCAAAGAAGTACAAGTTAACTTCAACCTCAAGAAAGGCTCACTGCCTGTTCGTGGCGACGTCAACCTCGAAGCTGCTAACGACTGTATGAAAAAGGGGTTAGAGATCCTTGCCGGTGGCAACATCCTCCCGGACGTCAACCAGGTATTCAGCTCTGATACCGCAGATCAAATTAACGATTTAATGGTTGAATTCTGGGCGTCTGATGACGTTTCAGCAGAAGATGCTCAAAATCGCTATGCAGAGATCATCGCAGACGCTGACTAAGTTGTAAATCCAGTCAGTCGCTCAGCCTATAAATGGCTGACAGACTCATACCCCGCAACGCATAAAGTTGTTTACAAAATCATTGTAGCCAGCTGTTGCGGGGTTTGAATTTCCCCTAAAAACTACCGAGCAGGATTTCGCCTGCGAAGCACTGCATAGGGGCATCTGCATACCTGCTTTTGTGTAAAAGGCACTTGATTTAAAAGATGCTTTGTTACCAAAAAACTCGACTTTTCCGGGCCATTCCGATATCGCTATGGATGATAAAACGTTAAATAGTCAAAAGAACAAACGACCCACGCGATTGACCCGGCATCTGAACGCTAAGATTGCGTCAGTGCCAATGATATTGACCGCGGTTGTCGTGTTCGTAGGCTGCTCTGTATGGACCATCGTCCATTCATTTACGAAATCCAGAATGCTACCCAAGCTAGAATTCGTTGGATTCAAACAGTATGACCGTCTCTGGAGCACCAAACGCTGGCTTGTATCAGTTGATAACCTTCTAATTTACGGAATTTGCTCCTTAATATTTACCTTAGTTATCGGCTTTATTCTCGCGGCACTTCTTGATCGAAAAATTCGTTTTGAAAACACCTTTCGAACAATCTTTCTTTATCCATTCGCCTTAAGCTTTATTGTTACCGGGCTGGTTTGGCAATGGATTCTAAATCCTGATTTCGGGCTGCAGAGCCTGGTCCGGGAAACAGGTTGGTCGAGCTTTACGTTTGACCCGTTAAACAATCCGGACATCGTTATTTACGGAATACTGATTGCCGGCTTATGGCAAGGAACCGGGCTAATCATGTGCATACTGCTAGCAGGTTTGCGCGGCATTGACGAAGATATCTGGAAAGCCACCCGAATAGACGGTATCCCCATTTGGAAGACTTATCTGTTTGTCATCATTCCGATGATGAAACCGGTTTTTATTACCGCACTTGTACTGATTGCAGCGGGCATCGTTAAAGTGTACGACCTAGTGGTGGCGCAAACCTCCGGTGGACCAGGGCTGGCCTCAGAAGTACCCGCAAAATATGTCTATGACAAGATGTTTCTGGCTCAAAATCTGGGGCAAGGTTTTGCAGCATCCACAATGATGTTGGTGATGGTTTTCATCATTCTCATACCGTACCTATACCTGCAGTATGGAGGCAAACGTCATGACTGATGCCAGCGCTACAACCCCGCTAGATCTCAATGCGAATGCACCTCGCGGACAGAAACCCAAAAAACGTTTCGCTCCTCGAAACATTATGTTGTACGCAACATTGTTTGTGTTCGCTGTGTATTACGCCTTGCCGCTTTACGTCATGATCGTAACTTCGCTCAAAGGTATGCCTGAGATTCGACTAGGCAACGTTTTCGGGCCGCCATTGGAGGTGACGTTTCAACCCTGGGTAAAAGCTTGGTCGGAAGCGTGCACAGGTATTAACTGCGATGGACTATCACGTGGTTTCTGGAACTCTGTACAGATCCTCATACCGTCAGTTGTTATCTCTATAGCAGTGGCTTCTGTCAACGGCTATGCACTTTCAAATTGGCGTTTTAAAGGCTCTGAAATTTTCTACAACATACTCATCATCGGCGCTTTCATCCCCTATCAGGTAATGCTGTATCCCATTGCAATTATATTAAGAGAACTCAACCTGTTCGGCACCTTGGGAGGACTTGTCATGGTGCACACCATTTTCGGTATGCCGATATTAACCCTACTGTTCAGAAACTATTTTGCGTCTGTTCCAGAGGAACTGTTCAAAGCGGCTCGTGTTGATGGTGCAGGGTTCTGGGGAATTTACTTTCGCATCATGCTGCCGATGTCCCTACCGATCTTTGTCGTGGCAATTATTTTACAAGTCACCGGCATCTGGAATGATTTTCTATTTGGCGTTATCTACACCAAGCCGGATATCTACCCTATGACAGTTCAATTAAACAACATCGTGAACTCTGTTCAGGGCGTTAAAGAGTACAACGTCAACATGGCAGCAACCCTCATCACGGGATTGGTTCCACTCGTTATCTATTTCGCATCTGGCAAGCTATTCGTGCGTGGTATCGCAGCCGGAGCAGTTAAGGGATGAACCAACAAATTCTACAACACAAGAAAACACCCATTTTTTCCGGAGTCGTATCTCATGCAATCTAGTGTCTCTATACGCGAACTGGATCTAAGCTTTGGCTCCATAAACGTTCTAAAGCAATTAAACCTAGAAGTTCAAGACGGTGAGTTTCTAGTACTGCTCGGTTCTTCCGGTTGTGGAAAATCCACCCTGCTGAATTGCATTGCCGGGCTGTTGGACATTACAGACGGACAGATATTTATCAAAGGGAAAAACGTCACCTGGAGCGAACCGAGTGAACGCGGTATTGGAATGGTTTTTCAATCTTATGCGCTGTACCCTCAAATGTCCGTTGAAGGCAACCTCTCCTTCGGTTTGAAGAATGCCAAAATGCCGAAGGCGGAGATAAAAGAACGCGTTGCTCGTGCAGCTAAGATACTCCAAATAGAACCACTATTGAAACGAAAACCCGGTGCTCTATCAGGTGGCCAACGTCAACGTGTCGCCATCGGTCGGGCGTTGGTACGGGAAGTTGATGTTTTTTTGTTTGATGAACCACTGTCTAATCTTGACGCAAAGCTTCGTGCGGATCTGCGTGTAGAACTAAAGCGACTTCATCAGCAATTAAAGAATACGATGATTTACGTAACCCACGATCAGATAGAGGCTCTAACCTTGGCTGATCGTATTGCCATTATGCGTAACGGAGTCATTCAACAGCTAGGAACCCCAAACGACATCTACAAATACCCTCAAACGAAGTATGTCGCGGACTTTATCGGCTCCCCTGCCATGAACTTCATTGAGGGAGAACTTAAAGATGGCATTGTCCACACACAAGACACTCAATTCGACATGCAAGACTACAACTTTAAAGAGTCTCCAAAAAACGGACCTGTGTGGTTTGGCATTCGCCCGGAACATGTACTAGTGGGAGATTCAGTTCAAAACGCACGGCATAGCCTATCGGTTTTAGTGGATATCGTTGAACCCATGGGCGCAGATACATTAGTGCTTACACATTTGTTTGGTAGTCCTTTTAGAGTCCGCTTGGACGGGCAGTTTTCTGTCAAGACAGGAGAGCAATTACCTATTGGCATTAACACAGCTGCGTGCTCACTTTTCGATCGAGAGTCGGAACAACGCCTGTGAAGTTAGAGTCGTCGAGTGAAGTTTCTGCCGACTCTAACAACTGGCGTCATGACTGGCGCCTACAGGATGAGCATGGTGAATATGATCTAAATGTAAGCCTTCCCTGTGATGCATATAGCGCTCTTTACAACGCGTCATTAATTTCCGATCCGTATTTCGCACGCAACGAATACGAAGTACGCTGGGTTGCTCATAGAGATTGGGTTTTAGAGAAAAGCTTCAACGTAGAATCACTTCAATGTGATCTCGTACTATCTGAACTCGACACGGTAGCCAAGGTTTACATCAACGATCACTGCGTATTGGAATGTGAAAATCAGTTTCGCACTTATCGAATTAATATTTCTGATGTTATCCATATCGGTGTTAATACTCTCAAAATTGTTTTACTAAACAGCATAAAAGCCGCAGAAAAAAAACAACAAGATCAACCTTGGTATGTCCCTTGGCATCAGGGCAACTGCCCAATTCCAAATGGCAATATGCTAAGAAAAGTTCAGTGCGATTTTGGCTGGGACTGGAATATTGCTATAGCACCTATGGGTTTGTACGGCCACTGTTATATTCAAACTCATGATATTCAGAGGCTGGACAACATCGTAATATCGCAATCTCTCAGCGATGACCTTCTACAGGCAACAATTCAAATCGATTTGACAGTTCTCAGTAGCACACCCGATCCAGTTGACCTTAGTTCAACTCTGTGTGGACACACATTACGGACTACTACAAACACAAAGAATACTCAGTCTATTGGCGATCTCTACCGATCAAGAGGCCAAATAATATTCACCATAGATAATCCTGAGTTATGGTGGCCAAACGGACTCGGTAGCGCAACGCTTCATGAGCTTGTTGTAAAGACAGAATCTGATGAACACAGACGAATGATTGGTTTTCGTACTATTGAATTAGTAACCGAAGCCGATAAGCCACCGCACAGCGGTAACACACGCAATTCGAGTGAGGGCAGTAGCTTTTATTTTCGCGTTAACGGTATCGATATTTTCGCCAAGGGTGCCAATTGGATACCAGCAGATGCCCTACCAGCACGCATCACCGATCAGAAAACAACGGCGCTTCTTCAAGCCGCTGTAGATGCCAATATGAATATGATCCGGGTTTGGGGAGGTGGGCGATACGAGAGCGATCATTTTTACGATACCTGTGACGAACTAGGGTTGCTCGTCTGGCAGGACTTTATGTTCGCTTGCAATCTCTACCCGCATACAGAAGACTTTCTTGACGAAGTGCGCTCCGAAGTTCGCGATGTTGTTAAACGCCTGCACCACCATACTTCAATCGCTTTATGGTGCGGAGACAACGAGCTTGTCGGCGCATTGACTTGGTTTGAGGAAAGCGTGGCAAATAGAGATAGATATCTCGTTGCTTACGACCGACTAAATCACACCATAGAGCAAACTCTTTTTCAAGAACTCCCTGATGCAAACTGGTGGCCCTCATCACCTTCCTCGGGGCGTTTAGACTTTGGAGACGCCTGGCACGATGATCAATCAGGCGATATGCATTTTTGGTCTGTCTGGCACGAAGGAAAAGATTTCGAACATTATCGGGATATCCGCCCCAGGTTCTGCTCAGAGTTCGGCTTTCAGTCATATCCGTCCATGCCAGTGATAAGAAGTTTTACCAAAGAGCAAGACCTCAACATCGCCTCTCCGGTTATGGAATCCCACCAGAAGAACGCCGGTGGGAATGCACGTATTGCCGAAACAATGTTTAGATATTTTCGCTTCCCTAACGGCTTTGAGAACTTCGTGTATCTCTCACAGGTACAGCAATCCATAGCCATCAAGACCGCAGTAGATTATTGGCGCAGTGAAAAACCTCATTGCATGGGCTCTCTATATTGGCAACTCAACGATACCTGGCCCGTCGCTAGTTGGTCGTCATTAAACTACGGTGGGAGTTGGAAGCTTTTACATCATGTGGCCCGGCGGTTCTACCAACCGACAACAGTAGTGTGCATTCCTGATAAAGATGGATGGAACCTTATGGCTACGAGCGACTTAAAGAACAACGTAACTCTGAGGTTCATTGTTGGTGCCATATCACTTGATGGTAACCGACGAACGCTTACTCATGGAACTGTTCACCTGATTAATAACAATAACGCAAAAGCAGGCTATATCGACGCAGACCTACTCAATGAAGACGAGTGGTTATTCTGGCATTGGACTGCTGGTGACACTAGCAACTCAGAGACAAATTCCGAAAATACAAATAGCTACGCGAGTGGTGAACCGACAGCCGCAGAAATTACAAAGTATTTGGGTGATTCGTATTCAACGGACTGTATCACTCCCAACCCTTACAAAACATATAACTTACCTGACGCTGAAATTACATTTTCAGTGTCTGAAACTGAATTCGGTTTTTCACTGGAATTGCAATGCTTACGTCCGGCTTTGTTTGTCACCCTCGAAGCAGATGTTGAAGGGGATCTATCCGACAACGCCTTTACTCTGCTACCCGGTTTCAACAAGCGAGTTCATTTCAAGACAAACGTAACATCAGCTACTCCACCTAATTTCATAATTCGCGATCTACAAACAGCAACAAAATAACTACCCGCTTCTTCATACAACACACCATTTTCAGAGGACGGTAACACAGTGACTCCACTATCTTATCAATTGTACAGCTCTCGGAATTTCCCTCCCCTCAACGACACGCTTAGCCTTTTGTCAAAGCTCGGATACAGCGCGGTCGAGGGATATGGCGGCATGATGACAGAAGACCTTGACGCTAGTGCTCTTCGTCTCGAGTTAGATAAAAATAGTTTGCAAATGCCCACCTGCCATATTGGACTGCCACCTATACAGGATTCGCCTGAATCCATAATTTCCATGGCCAAAACTCTTGGAATTGAAACCATTTATGTCCCCGCTGTGCCCGAGTCAGAAAGAAAGCAAAGCTCTGAGGGCTGGAAGAAACTTGGCGAAAGCCTTGAAGAGGCAGCAAAGCCGATACTAGATTCAGGACTTCAAATGGGTTGGCATAATCACGCATTTGAATTCGCTGTAACGGAAGATGGGGATTTGCCACTCGACCTGATACTCAGCTCTGCCCCGTCCCTTTCACTTGAGCTAGACATTGCATGGGCGGTGATAGGCAAGCACGATGCCTTAGAAACAGTCAATAAATATGCAGATCGCTTGAGCGCAGCGCACATCAAAGATATTGCCGCAACCGGTGAATGTACCGATGAAGACGGTTGGGCTGATGTTGGCTATGGAACCATGGATTGGCAAACCCTCGTCAATCGCTTATTAGAGTTAGATATCAAAAATCTAGTTATGGAACACGACAATCCGAAAGATCATGAGCGTTTTGCTAGTCGATCAATAGAAACCATTAATAGATTAGCGGGGGCTCGGTAATGAATAGCAACTCTAGCGACAATTTGTTAGGCGTTGGTATTATCGGCTGCGGTAGCATTTCCGGCGCTTATCTTGAACTCGCACCACTGTATAAAGGATTTGAAATACGCGCTGTTGCTGACATCAACCCTGAAGCTGCCCAAGCACGCGCCACTGAGTTTTCTGTAAGAGCCCACACCGTTGAGGAATTACTACAAGCACCTGACATAGATGTCATTGTAAATCTCACCATTCCAGAAGTTCATTTTCAGATTACCCACGATATTCTTGCAGCAGGCAAACACGCTTATTCTGAAAAGCCGCTCGTGCTAACACTGGAAGAAGGTGAACGTCTGCGTGCATTAGCGAATAAAAATGGTCTCAGAGTAGGCTCTGCTCCAGATACTTTTTTGGGTGGCGCTCACCAACAAGCACGGCAACTGATAGACGACGGATTTATTGGCACGGTAGTAGCCGGTTCTGCCCATGTTATGAGCCACGGTATGGAGCAATGGCACCCCAATCCAGATTTCTTTTTCCAACCAGGAGCCGGCCCTGTGCTGGATATAGGCCCTTACTACATTACCAATCTTGTTCAACTGCTGGGCCCGATTAAGCGGGTCGGTGCACTATCTTCTGCCGCCACTCCCACTAGAACGATCACGTCAGAGCCGCGTTATGGAGAGACTATAGACGTCAATACACCAACAAATTTGCACGCTCTACTTCAGTTTGAACAAGGCGCCACAATTACATTGTCAGCTAGCTGGGACGTGTGGGCACATCAACACAACAGTATGGAACTCTACGGCACAACAGGCTCACTGTTAGTTCCTGACCCGAATTTTTTCGGAGGACAACTGAAAGCCGCTGATGAATCAGGGCTGTTTAACAACGTTGAAATCATGGACCACCCCTTAAGCAGACCAAATCAAATACACAAGACAGGCTGGATGGCTAACTATAGAACGGCAGGTTTAGCGGATATGATTCAAGCCCTGCACACAGGCAGAGAACACCGTTGCTCCTTAGAACTGGCCATACACGTGGTGGACGCGATGACGGCAATTATTAAATCGGGAGAGTCGCATCAATTTATTGAGCTCAGCACCACCTGCCAGCGACCTGCACAACTCAGTGCTGAGGAAGCGCAGTCATTAATGGTGTAGCACTACTGTCCACTGGTTTTTCCACCCTGAGAGAGCGAGATAGAACATGAGCATCACCAATCCCGTGCTGAAGGGATTCAATCCAGACCCTTCGTTCCTCAGGGTAGGAACTGACTACTACCTAGCTACATCAACCTTTGAATGGTATCCCGGTGTACAAATTCATCACTCAAAAGATCTGAAAAACTGGTCGTTGGTAGCTCGACCATTAAACAGGCAGTCATTGCTTGACATGCGGGGCAATCCTGACAGCTGCGGTATATGGGCTCCCTGCCTGTCGTATAGCGATGGGTTTTTCTGGCTAGTCTATACGGATGTCAAAAGACTCGATGGATCATTTAAAGACGCTCCAAACTACATTACGTATTGCGACAAAATTGATGGGAGATGGTCTGATCCAATTTATGTCAACAGCAGTGGATTTGACCCCAGCCTGTTTCACGATAAGGACGGGCGAAAGTACTTTATAAACATGCAATGGAATCACCGCGGCAGCGGCACTGGTGGGAATCCTGCGCACGATTCTTTCGACGGCATTCTGCTTCAAGAATGGAGTAAAGATAAAGGACTTATTGGAGACGTCTACTCAATATATTCCGGCACAGAGCGTGGGCTAACAGAAGCCCCGCATATATTTAAACGTAAAGACTGGTATTACTTGACCGTTGCAGAAGGAGGAACCGGGTATGGTCACGCAGTCACCATGGCTCGTTCAAAGTCGATCACTGGACCCTATGAGACCCAACCCAATAATCACTTGCTATGTGCAGACGGGCACCCCGACAACCCCATTCAACGTACAGGGCACGGACAGTACGTAGAAACGCATTGGGGCGATATTTATCATTCATTTCTGATGGGCCGTCCACTACCCGGCAACGTGTGCCCGATGGGTAGAGAGAGCGGTTTAGAGCGATGCATCTGGAAAGACGATGATTGGCTCTACCTGGAACACGGGGGCACCTTGGCTCGGGAAGTTATTCCATCACCTGGGGAGAACCACCTACACCTAGACAACACCCCACCTGCAATCGATCCCGAGATAGTTTACAACTTTGATAATCAGACTCTTCCGGAAGACTTTCAATGGCTACGAACACCCTTCCCAGATCGCATTTTTCGCGTTGAGAGCGATAAGTTAGTGCTGATAGGCCGCGAGAGTATAGGCAGTTGGTTCGAACAATCTCTAGTAGCGAGAAGGCAGCAACATCATAAATACAGCGCAACCACCCAGCTGACATTTTCACCCGCTTGTTACCAACAGGCAGCAGGCTTAACGACTTACTACAACCGGTTTAAATTTCACGCATTGTTGATAACCTACGAGAAGCATCTAGGTAGATGTTTAACTGTCGTCTCCTGCAATGGTGACTATCCGGACGGAGCGCTTAATTTTCCATTGACGGAGCCTCTGAGCATTCCTGAAGGCTCCATCGATCTCAAAGTTTGTGTTGAGGAAAAGTTACAGCAATTTTATTGGAAATGCTCAGGTTCGGATAGCTGGAATAGTATCGGCCCGGCATTAGACGCCTCCCTAATTTCAGATGAAGGGGGGCGTGGAGAACATGCATCGTTCACTGGTGCGTTTTGCGGTATGGTGGCATTTGATATTACCGGCTCCGGAAAAGAGGCGTCGTACGACCACTTCATCTATACGCCTCAATCGTAAGCCTACAACGCCTGGCCCTGCACTAGCCAGGCACAACCTTTTGTTGAATCTCTGTTCATTGACGTCTCACAAGTGGGACGGCAATAATAGCCCCACGACCGCTAATGGATGACGCCTATGAGCAACGCCAATCTTTTCTCTCGCATCGTTGCACAAATTGGCGCGGCAATGATCCTGCTGAGGCGATGGGGAAAAGAATCAGACCCACCGGTTATGGGCTCCTCCCCCACTATCCCGGATGCAAAACCCCAGGGCATACCCACCTTAAAAATGCCGACGGCAAAAGGATGGGAACCTGATCAAAAACCCATTGCAGCAGAAGGTTTAAAAGTCGACAGATTGGCTGAAGATCTAATTCATCCTCGGTGGATACACGTTCTTCCAAATAATGACGTACTTGTGGCAGAGGCTATCCAAGGTTGGGGATTAGTTCGAACACCCTTTGACTATGCCATCTATAGCACGATGAAACGTGCAGCTGCACTGGGCGTTTCTGCTAACCGAATCACTCTCTTTCGCGATACTAATGGTGATGGCAATTTCGATTTGCGCACGGAATTCTTGGAAAACCAAAATAAGCCATTCGGAATGGCTCTGGTCGATAACACGTTTTATGTAGGCAACACTGATGGCGTTGTTTCGTTTCCTTATGTTGAGGGTTCTACCAAATTAGAAGGCGAAGGCCATCGCATCATAGAGTTTAAACCTGAAGGACACTGGACTCGAAGCCTTATTGCCAACAAGGAAGGTACAAAAATCTATGCTGGAGTCGGTTCCAACACCAACATTGCCGACAACGGATTTGAAGAAGAAGAAGGCCGCGCGGCTATCTACGAAATAGACGTGCAATCGGGAGCATCACGTATCTTTGCTTCGGGACTTAGGAACCCGGTTGGTCTTGCGTGGGAACCTAATACTGAAAAACTCTGGACGGTTGTCAACGAACGTGACGGCTTGGGTGATGAGGTACCTCCAGACTACCTAACCTCAGTAGAAGAGGAAGGCTTTTACGGATGGCCGTACTGTTATTGGCACCAAACAGTCGATGAAAGAGTGCCACAAGACCCCGACATGGTGGCCAAAGCCATCGCGCCAGATTATGCACTTGGTGGCCATACAGCCTCACTAGGGTTGTGCTGGATGCCCGCAGGCACATTGCCGACTTTCGACACAGACGGCATGGTTATTGGTCAGCACGGCTCATGGAATCGAAGCACCTTAAGTGGCTACAAAGTTATATTTATTCCGTTTAAAGATGGAAAGCCGAATGGGCCACCACGCGACATACTGTCAGGGTTTCTATCACCCGACGAAAAACATTCCTATGGCAGACCTGTCGGTGTGGCCATAGGGCCGAATAATTCCCTGTTGATGGCGGATGACGTGGGGAATGTAATCTGGCGTGTCACCGGAGCCTGAGTTAGTCCAACTTCTTATGAATTCTTTTAATCATCCACCAAACACCCAGCAACACAAACGGGGTAACTAACCCGGCCATTAACGTTTTAGACATCTCCAGGGTCTTGGCTAGTGGCCCTCCGATGTATAGAACCAAATTTACCGCGTAATAACTGATGGCCACAACAGAGAGCCCTTCTACTGTGCGCTGCAAACGCAGTTGCACATCGGCCCTTTTGTCCATAGAGGTCAGGAGTTCTTGGTTCTGTGCCGAGCGCTCGACGTCTACACGTGTACGCAGTAAGTCACTGGCTCTTTGAGCCCGTTCAGACATACGAGTTAAGCGATCTTGCGTAGAGATAACAGTTCGCATTGCAGGGTCGAATCGGCGCATCATAAACTCACCGAGCGTTTGTGTGTCCTTAAACCGCTCTTCCCTTAACACGGCAATACGTTGGTTCACTATGGACTTATAAGCCGTGGTTGCACCAAAGCGGAAGGATGACTGCGCAACAATACTTTCGATCTCAGCGGACACCTCTAACAATGATTGCAGCGTGACTGCAGGCTTTGTTATGGACCCGACCATTCCTGCCAACAAAGAAGTCAGTGTTTTATCAATGGCACCCATTCCCGAGCTTAGATTCCGAGCCATCTGAAGACCTAGCATTGATGTCGCCTTGTAAGTCTCGATTTCACACAACTGTTGAACGACTCTACCCACTATACGTTCGCGAGCATTGGGTTGACTAAATATAGCGAATCGCATGTGCCCAGACGAATCAATTCTAAAATCACCTGCCACGCATAGCTCATTGTCAAGCACGCGACTCATTGCCAGACTTTCAGGAACAAACCAATCACGAGTCTTCTTTTCTATGCGGTCATCATCAGTAGCAATTTCTATTTGAATAATTGCCGAGGTTAATCGAAAACCGGTCGATGCTGCCAGCCAGTCTTCAGGGAAAGCACTGAATATTTTAGGGTCAAATGCGTCATCAAACGACCCTTCTTCAAACACGGTGTACGTAACAAATTCCGTATGGCTTTCCCACTTGAGGGAGTATTTACCAATCAGACCCGAATAATGAGTTGCGCCAGGTTGGGGGTGCTGAGCCCCGAAACGGTCTAGTAGATCTATCAAATGCGCCCAATCTTTCGCCCGATCCCTACCTGAAGCATTTTCCGCAGGTTTTAAGGCTAAATAGGCCGCTCGGCTTGGGACCGAGATAACAGGGAATGGCCGGGCGTGTAGCTCATTCGCCATTGCATAACGCAACGGGTGATCATCGATTGGAAACATGGAAGACACTTTAAAAATTTAGTATGAACGGACTATACCTGTCCAAAATTACTAAATCTAAATAGTAATCATAGAATTCTACGCACCGTGGCGTTTTAACATACAGACAGTATGGAAAAATGAATGCACAAAAAAGGGAGACTTCGATTAAACGAAGCCTCCCTGATTCACTGCAGAATTTTTCTCAGAATTATCTGAGTAGTCTCAAGGACTATAGCAATTCAAGCATCAAGACATAGGCATCATTTGCATCCAAATACACAGGCAGATCCGGCGTACCTACGGGAAGCACCACCTGAATGGTGTCGCCTAAACGACGGCCTAAAAGAGATTTAGCGAGATACTCTGGAATTGGAAAATCATCTGAGATTCCACCCTGCACCGTATGCGCCTCTTCAAACAAAGAAGACGACTCAACCAATTCTCCACTACTCCAGGCAAACATATCGTATTTGAGCGTAACTGCATCGCCAAATTCAATGGTTTGGCCAGTGCCACTAAGCACTGTACGACGGGCTCCGAACTTAGGTAATTCCCCATTAGGAATCACCATGGACATTGCTCCATCTTGAATACTTATAGATGGAAAACTGAAACCTCGCCCTGTTCTAGCAGAAGCGTTTCCTGAGACCTTAGTTGCTTCAGTCACTAAACTAGCATCTGAAACATCAATACTATTGGTGCCCGTGTTGGTATTTGTTACCGGCGCTTGAGAATCAGTTCCAACGACTACACCGCCACCGCCACCTCCACCGCAACTGACTAGCAGAGCGGAGAGCACAGCAGCACCTAAACCTAACTGAGTAGTTCTAACAAAGTTCTTCATAATATTTTTCCTTTTAGAAAAGCACTCGATTTGACTAAAGTCTTTATTGTCAAACCGAACGTTTCTAATCCTATTTGGAGCTACTTAGCAGCTTGGTGGATGGGACGAATTGGAAACAACACATCTCGCATGAGGAGAGTATCCCCGTTCATCAACGTAGCTCTCGCGCTGTACTTATAATGTTTTACACTTAGCGCCTCGATTGAGTGAGATGAAATAGACGTTATCTCTCCATCATCAACCTCTGTATTGCTGTTGCGGTCAGTCCAAATAGCCAATTTTTCAAGCTCACTACCAGAGATAACCCCATCACTGTTGCTGTCTTCTACGGCCAGTTTCGCAAAGCCATCAGTGTATTGACGACCCATATCGCCAAATAAGTGCTTTCCTGTTATGACATCTCCAAACGATTTGTAAATAAGTATCCCATCTGTAGGACTAAACCACTGCATGAGATCTTCAGAAAACCCATCGCCATCCATATCGAACTGGAAATTGCCGGATATGTTTTCAACCCGGCCATTGTTATCTGTATCTAAAGCGATAGGCGTAACAGCTTGTCGCACACAAGTGGTAGGCAACGACTCAACACCATTTTCTACGGCGGTAACATAGTCTATATCTAGAACTTCAACACCATGCTCGCGCTTTCTAAAGAATATTCCCCAACTTCGAACACCTGCTTCGCTCTTTAAGCCCGTATATACCAAGTGATCATCAGCATCGTAGAAGTTGAACTGCGAAGCAAAGTCATCAATGGTTTCACCAGCTACAAATTTTAAGTCGACGTGCACACCCGACTCTAACCCTGTAAGCTTTCCTATCGAGGCATAGCAACTACTAGGTGCATCTGGAGCCTCAGGCGCCGGTGGTGGTGGAACCTCTGCGAGGTTGACCGTAACAATGGCCGTATCGTAAGAGCCACATCCACCTCGCAACCCATACTCTATGCTGTACGTACCAGCACCAGTAGTATTAGAGATAGTAAACTCGCCGGTCTGTGCATTTAGCGTAACGTTACCTGGCACGTTATGCCCAATTAAATCAACTTCTGCTCCCGCTACTTCACAAGGCTCGTCATTACCCATAACAAGAATAGTTAAGGTATCACCAACATTGCCACCAACGGCATCATCACTAGCAACCGTTGGGTCAAGAGCGACAACTGTTCGAGTTAGAACCGCATTCGCATTATCCAGGGAACACGCTTCATCGTCTCCAGTATTAGACGCTGAAGGAAGATTGAATTGAGGGCTTACACCACTGGTATCAACATAGCTTCCTGCAAGCGTTAAAGGGCTACCACTGACAATGAATTCAAAACCTGCTGGGCTTTCGAACGAAAGCTGATAGTCGCCAGCTGGTAAGTCTGTAAAAGAGTAGCTTCCATCGGCAGCCGTCTCAGTCTCGAACCGATCCCCACCGACCACGTCAGAAAGCGCGACAGTCACATTTGGAAAGGCGGTATTGCTATTGGATGCGTTCAAATAAGCAGCACCACACACTGCATAGTCACTTGGTGGAACTACCGGTGGAACAGCAATAAACCCAGCATCAATATTCGTGATATTTGGCTCTTCCTGAGTCGGGCAAATATCCAACGTCGAACCGTTGCTTACCGCATCATTGTCACCACTGGCCGCCGCAAAAGTTACTGTAGGATCAGCTGGTGAGAAACGAATCGTGTAGCACTGGCCTACATCAAGACCACCGAAGTAGTACTCTCCGTTTAAGTCAGTTTCAGCTTGATCAACTAAGGTACTACCCAAGAATATGGATACCGGAGTCGATGGAATGACACTTTCAGTTGCTGCTCGCACCGAGTTTTCGTCGACATCAAACCAGGCAACGCCTGCGATAGAACCGTCAACCGGGGTTGGCGCTGGATTATCCAAAAGCAACGTGCAGTCTTGAAAACCAGATCCCTCTAATCCATACACGCCGACAGCCGCAATGGTAGTACCAGCCGGTGCCTCAAGCGTTACAGAATAAGCCCCACCTTGAACATCCTCAAAAATCTGAGTTGATTGCGTTGCAAGAGTTTCCCCAGAATTATTTAAAAATGCGAGAGTCAAACTGGAGAACTTGTAGGAAGAGACGCCACAAGTCATTTTGTAAGTTTCACCTTCTTGAGCCGGTGTCTCCCGGTACACGCAACCCGACCCAGCAAGATGCGAAGGATCGAACTGATCGTCACCTTCTTCGATTAAATCTGAACCGTCACAGTTTTGCCAGCCGGTCGTAACAGAGCTTCCTGTTAGAAGGTCTCCTGATACCACTGCCTGCGAGGCACCGGACATTAGGAGCATGGCACTGCCTGCTACCAACGTCATAAAATTACGTTTATTCATTTTCTGCTTCCATTACAGACTCGGACGAAATAGTAGGAATGACACAGCTGTTCCTGCCGGTTTATGGCTGCAGCTTCATAAAAATAACTCGGATGCGGTTGTTATTCTGAAAATCAATGGGTGCCGACACCATTCCAGAAAATCCCCAAACGCATAAGCGCAGCATCCATTCAACTAGCAGTATCCATACCCGAAATTGCACGGCGGGATAGGCGTTATATTGACTGGTACTCTTAACAAGCAATAAGCTGGCAAATTAACGGTTACACGTACACATGAGCGCCGGAATAGCGCTACAAGAGTTTTTAATCAGAGCTTTTTAAGTGGAACTTCAAGGAGCAATGAAACTTGCTCCGCAAATTCATCTGCTCGCGCAGGTTTCAACGTTATAAACAGATTGCGGCGATCGCCACCCTTAGTAATAAGATTTACTTGATACTCAGTATATGAATTACGTCGTTTACTACGATTACTTCTATGCTTAACGACATGTGAAAGCAACTGCACTTTTTCAACATCTTCAGGACTGAATGACATGCGATAAGCCGATCTGTCGAAAAGACTATTAACGCGCCAAGAACGTTTGAAATGTACACCACTACCTTTTTCTACAAGTACGTGCTCATCATGGTTATAAAATATAACAAAGCCTGTAAATAGAAACAGAATGCCAATCAATGCTAGAGGCAAAGAGCCGGGCCCATCGAATGATGTTAATGTACGAAGCAACCAAAGGGCAATGAGAGCAAAACCCAGAATTAAAAATAGAAAACTATAACCTAATGCAAATACGGTAGGCTTAACGCACACACTGTCTTCATTGAGTTGTACAAATCGCTTAGATTCAAAACTGGTGGAAGCAACTTCTAAAGGAGCGTCAGCAATTTCTTCAGTATTAGACATATGTGATCAGCGAATTAGAAAACGTGATTAAGCGTATGTTCTGCTTAATTTTCTGGGTTAGCAAGGACTATAATACTACTATCAATCAGGCTCGCGATTAAGGACATTAAAGATCACCGTATTACCCGACACAGTAAAAGCTCTGCCTGTGATGGCTGTAGCTAAAGATATAGCGAATGCCCTGATAGATAACGACGTCATGCTGAGCGCTGAGCCTGGAGCAGGCAAAAGCACAGGACTCCCTTTGTCCTTTTTACTCAGCACGCCCATACAAGGGAATATCATTCTACTAGAACCACGTCGATTGGCAGCTCGGTCAGTAGCTGGCCGTCTCGCCTCACACCTGGGGGAAGAAATCGGGCAAACAATTGGCTTACGAATGCGTTTTGATACCCGTATATCAGCGCAAACACGATTGACTGTAGTTACCGAAGGCGTTCTCACCCGAATACTTCAATCAGATCCATCATTAGAAGGTGTATCGCTGGTTATATTTGATGAATATCATGAGAGAAGCTTACACGCTGATCTAGGTTTAGCACTTTGCCTGGAAGTAAAACAAGCTTTACGCGATGATCTGAGACTATTGTTAATGTCAGCGACGCTCGACACCGCGCAAATTCAATCAGGCTCTCATCGTTTCAAGCACTTCCATTGTGCAACTAAGCAACACCATGTTGAAACGATCTGGGAAGGTGAACAATCCAGCCCGTTAATACAGCGAGTAGTACAAACAACACTCAAGGCCTACGAGGAACAAAAAGGCGACATACTGGTATTTCTTCCCGGAGTGGCAGAGATCAACAATGTCGCTAGACTTCTCAAACCGCGGCTTAACAAAAATCTTGAATTGCACGTATTACATGGCAATGTTGATTTAGCTAGCCAAGAGAACGCTACCGCCAATGCTAAATCGGGAGTGCGTCGAGTCATTCTGTCAACCAGTTTGGCGGAAACTTCTATCACCATAGACGGCGTCACGGTTGTCATAGATTCAGGGGTGGAGAGGCGAAGTAAAATAGATGCCGGTACAGGTGCACAAAGACTGGAAACAGTACAGTCCAGTCAGGCAAGCGCGACTCAACGTGCCGGCCGTGCAGGACGTACACAAGCCGGAGTCTGCTACAGACTTTGGAGCGAATCGGGCCACACGAGGCGAACCGCACAATGGCAACCTGAAATATTCAGGGCTGATCTGAGCCCGTTACTTCTTGAAACAGGCTTATGGGGTGCAACAGATATTGATGACCTGCCCTGGGTTGACGCACCACCAAAAGCCGGAATAGCAATGGCTGAACAGCTGATGAGTCGGCTGGGATTATGGCACGATAAAAAGCTGACTCAGCGAGGGCGAATCGTAGCAACGCTACCCGTTCACCCTCGCCTGGGTCATATGATGATGTGGGCAGCGGACCATAATAGCTTGGATCTAAGCTGTAAAATCGCCGCACTATTAGAAGAACGCACCCAGCGTTCAAGGCAAATTGACTTCAGCTCTGATCTTGAACATCCGCAAATAAAATCCGTCAAACATCGTGCTTCTCAGCTATCCAAATTGCTCGAGAACCGAAAAACAAACGACGATCCCCCTAGCGCAGCAACTGTCCTAGCACAAGCTTTTCCAGATTGGATCGCACAAAGGCGCTCCGGTGAATCAGGTAGATTTCAAATCGCTAGCGGAGCCGGCGTCATCATTGATAAAGACAGCGAGCTAGCACATTGCCAATGGCTGGCGGTAGCGCAACTCGGCGGAAACAGCAGTCAACTAAAAATCTTCAAAGCACTGCCATTGTGCATAGATGAGCTTGAAGAATTTACACCGGAGTTTTTCGAGAGCACTGTTCTTCTAGATTGGGACGAAAACAAACAACGGGTTATTGCCGAGAAACGAACAATGATGGGATCACTTGTCGTGACCACCCGGCCTTACCAGGATTTAACCAACGACGATAAGGCAAAGGCACTTATAAACAGCATAAGGCGAATAGGGATTAGCAATCTTTCCTGGACTCAAGAGTGCCTTGAATGGCAAGCCCGTGTTACACGAATGCAGGATATCAATACCAGAGATAAAGTTTCGAATTGGCCGAAAGTAGACAATGATTCGCTCAGTAATACACTTGAAATCTGGTTGCTGCCTTGGATCGAAGGTATCGGAACACTTAAAGCACTCAAGCAAGTAAATCTATTACAAGCGCTTAAAGGCCATCTAGACTTTCAGCAACAATCATTGCTAGATAAGTACCTTCCAACCCACTATACCGTGCCCAGTGGTTCTAAAATACGTTTGAGCTATCTCTCCAACGGAGGGCCAGTATTATCGGTACGACTTCAGGAGATGTTTGGCTGTAAAGAAAACCCGTCAATTGCCATGGGTCAAATTCCTCTAAAAGTCGAGTTACTTTCACCCGCTCAGCGACCCGTTCAAGTGACTGCCGATTTAGCAAATTTCTGGACTACAAGCTATCCAGCAGTAAAGAAGGAGATGGCGGGTCGATATCCTAAACATATCTGGCCTGACGATCCTTTGAATACGGAGCCCACCCGCCGTGCAAAGCCCCGCAAAACGTAATCTTCTCTTTTTTGGAAAGATAAGAAAGAAGCGTCAATCAATTAAAAGCGCTTTATAATCAGCACAATTTCTCTTGACTATGCCCAAAGCCGTGAAATCAGACGTAAATAAGCTTCTGAAAAATAATGAACAGCTGAACCAGTTAGACTCAGTGAAAGTAGCTAGCCATGTTCAACGCGAAAAAGGTGAGTGGTTTATCAATACTCTAATGCTTGATGGCTACGACGTTCCCTTCAAGTACAGCCGTCAAAAAAGATACCGAAACTTACAGGGAGCGTCAGTCAACCTGACCTACTACCCTAAAACTGAAAACATTGCAGGAATGGATTTTGAGTATATGAAGGTGGTTAGAATTCGAAGAAGCTAGAGACATTCCCGGTACGTTCTTTCCCAAAAATCTCAAACCTACACATATTTTCGCCAGTTGTGCTCCTCATGAAAACCAAGCATCGTGCAAGCCTTTTTGTTAGATGACAAACCTTGATAATCCCCCAAGCTTTCATCGACAGGGACATCTTTATAATACGTATCGATGATTTCCCGCGTTAGCATAGTTGTCATATTGGTATTACTAGTGGCATTGAATATTTGAAAACCTAAATCGTCTTTTAATAGACATTTATCCACGATTTGTCCTAAGTCTCTCCCATCAATACAACCAAAGAGATCACGTCTACGCTGATTGGTGTCGCGTAAAATTTCAGGAAATCTCTGATAGTCTGATGGCTCTAATACGTTACTGATTCGGAGCGCATAAATATCTGCCCCGGAACGCCGCTGAAACGCCCGCGCAGTTTTTTCGTTAACCACTTTAGACAATCCATAGGCATCCATCGGGTTAACATCATAGCCTTCATCCAGAGGGAATTTCTCAGGGTTGATTTTCCCATCCGCAAAACATACACCGTACACAGTCTCTGATGAGGCTATGACAACTTTGCTGATTCCTGTTTTAATCGCTGCCTCTATGACGTTGTAAGTACCCTGAACATTGACTCGAAACGTCTCATTATCTGGTTGAATAAGAATTCTTGGTATAGCAGCGAAGTGCACCACAGCATCAAATTGCCGAGTTCCCGTTCCAGGCTCAAGCTCTCCAAAATTCGCATAACTGGTCATTAAATTGAACATCTGTCCGGCATCCGTGACGTCCGCTGTAATGTTGTCAACTCCGGGATGCTCAAATGGCATTCGATCAACATTCAAGACATGATGCCCGCGCTTAACTAGATACGGTAAAACATACCTTCCTGCCTTACCCGACCCACCTGTGAACAGAACTCGCATACTCTGAATTCCCGCTGAAAGACTAGGATCTGGAACTGAACCAGATTCACATTAATAGATTAATTGTCACACAGCGTTATGACAACTTCCTATTTGGCCACAATTATTGCACCTACCCTTCGATTTTAAGACCTCATTCCCTAATTCTCCCTAAATTCGCTTACCGGCTTGGCCGTTTACGTCCTGTATGCGAACTTTGAGAAGTAAAGAGGATGAGCATCAGAATTTTCGGTCTACTGAATCAACTCAAAAGACGAGCGACTTTCTTATTATTCAGTGTTTTCCTACTGTCTGTTCAATCGCAAACAGTTTATGCAGGCGGCGCAGAATCTTCCAGCCCATATTTTATAGAGGGATACGATGTCGTCTCGTACTTTCGGGACTCCGGCCCTTTACAAGGAAATCCGAGCTTCTCGACAAAATATGAGAACCATACACTCATATTCAGCTCGGAGAAGAACCTGACGGCATTCAAAGAAAACCCTGAATCTTACATGCCAGCCTACAACGGCTACTGTGCATATGGAATGGTTTACGGTATGAAATCAAAAGTTGATCCACTTCAATACGACGTTGTGGACGGCCGACTCTACCTGCAACTAGACGGTGGTACAAAAAAGAGATGGAATCGAAGAGTGGGTAGAAATATCAGAAAGAGCGACAAAATCTGGAAAAAATTATCGGCTCCATCTGAAGAGCGTCGATAGATCTCCGCTCAGACGATCGAACAAATCCAGTACTGCTAATGCACACCCACAATCACAATGAGAATGGCGCTCTCTTCAGCCGATTGGCTCTGAAGATAATCGTCGCGATATGCACCTCTGTGCTTGTGATTCAGCTGGTTTTTATCGGCTATATCGAAAACAGTATTTACAAATCCGAACTTGACTCTATTGTCGACCAGCAGATTACATTTACTGAAGCAAGTTCAATGTATATCGCAGAACTTGCCTATGAAAACAACGAGGATAGCTTATACCTCATCTTATCCTCGATCGTTGCCAACCCCCTTATTGTTGGCGCGACAATAAACTACACGGATGGCCGAGATCAATTGGATATAGGAAGCGCATCCACACAGCTAGAATACAGTTTTGAAATCAAGGACCTTGACGATAACGACGACCTGGTAACAATTGCAGTTCTCAAAACCTATGCCACTACAGAATTCATCGATGAATCTAGATCGGCAAGAATTTATAGCCTTATCGGTTTAGCGTTAATTGTTCTGCTAGTAATAATAGGTGTCTCTGTGATAGCGGTTCAGGCTTTTATCGGCATACCGTTAAGGCGTATCACTCAGGCAATTAGCAGCCCTTCTCGAACGCCAATAATTCAGTGGAAAAGCTCTGATGAAATTGGAGCGGTCGTCAGAAGACTTAACTACCTTCATACGGAACTCAATAACCGTGTTACCGGCCTTGAAAACGAGCTGAGCGAGAATGAAAGACGGGAAGCAGATCGCATTCGCAGTTTGTCCAACGCAACACTAGAAGGTATTCTTATCTTCAAAAACGATGAGATTGTGGATCTGAACGAGCCTATGGCAGCACTGTTCGGTTGCAGTCGTGAAGAGGCATTGTCACTACCGGTGTCTGATATTTTCGATGCTGAGATCAACAGGTTTTTGCAACAACCCATTGAAGAAGGCTCCAGGCCTCACATAAGCACGTCATTGGTAAATTCAGAGAACAACAGCATACCGGTAGAACTCTATATTAATCTTCTGGATTCAACATCCACAGAAAGTCGAGTTGCTGTTGTTCGAGATATCTCGGAGCGCATAGATGCAGAGGAAGCGATGTGGCGTCTTGCTCATTACGACAGTTTGACGGGCTTGCCGAATCGCAGATACTTTTCTGAGAACCTTGAGTCTGCTATTAAGACGGCAAAAACCAACAATCAAAAATTATCCGTCGCATATCTTGACTTGGATAACTTCAAATTTATTAATGACTCGAGAGGGCACGCCGTTGGTGATGAGCTGCTATGCGCGGTTGCCACAAGCATGCAAGAAGCTCTGGGTTGTACTGAAAGCTGCGCGCGACTCGGCGGTGACGAATTCGCGATACTGTTCGAAGAGCATAAACTTACATTGTCTCTTGAGGAGACAGTAGCTAACGTGTTCACAGCCATTCAAGACGGCGAGCCATGCAGTCCTTGGCAAAGTGTATTCGGCCTCAGCGTGGGCGTTGCCACACTAAAAGGTGATGAAATATCCAGAAGCGATTTACTCACTCAAGCAGATCTTGCTCTATACAAAGCCAAAGATGGTGGCAAGTCCCAAGTTTGTTTCTACTCAGACAATATAGACGCAAAACTCAAACGGGAAAGACTCATTACCGAAAGGCTCATTCCAGCACTGGAAAATAATCAACTGGAACTTCACTATCAACCTCAGATAAAAACCGACGGTAGCTCTATCACAGGATTTGAAGCCCTTCTAAGATGGCAAGACCCACTGCTGGGTACCGTATCACCTGAGGAGATCATAGAGATTTCGGAACGTGAGGGCCTAGTGTCACAACTTGGCCGCTGGGTAATCGATACAGCGTGCATGGAAGCATCGAGCTGGCCTCAGCACATACGCTTAGCCGTAAATTTGTCTCCACTGCAGCTTGCCGATGAGACCCTTCCTGCATTCGTTGAAAGTACACTCAGAAAAACTGGAGTTGAACCCAGTAGATTTGAAATTGAGATAACAGAAACTGCACTGGTATCTGACACAGGTAAAGCTACAGAACTTATTGATGCATTGAAAGCTATGGGCATTCTAATCGCACTGGATGACTTCGGGACTGGATATTCCAGTCTGAGTATGTTGCAGAGCTTTCCGATTGATCGTATAAAAATTGATCGCTCATTCGTTAGAAATTTGACAGAAAATAACGACAACGCATCCATTGTGGCAAGCATTATTGACCTGGGTGCCAGACTTGGTCTCGACGTAATCGCCGAAGGTGTTGAGACAGAGGACGACATAGAAACACTAAAAGAATTCAACTGCCTAGAATGTCAGGGATATTTAGTGAGTAAACCCTTAGAGAGCTCCGAAATACAGGTCATTGTTAATCGATATGAAGCCTCTGAGACTAACGAAGTGGTGGTTCCGATATCGAAGTGGAAGAAAACTGGATAGTACCGGTCAGATATTAAGAGGGTCCAAACCAGCGACGCTGCAGAGCAATCCATTCGTCAGATGCTAAATACACTAACATGGCGCGATTGAGCCGCTCGCGCAATTCACTGCGAGGAGGCAAAGCAATACCGTAATCTTGTCGCCCAAACGTACCAGGTACTAATTCCACTGTGTCGATAAAAGACTGCTCGACAAGATATTTAAGTAGCGGTCGATCATATACAAAACTTCTAATCTCTCCATTGGCCACCGCTTCGATACCTTCGTCGACATTCCGATAGGGAATAAAATCCAATCCATGATTTCGAAGCCACTCATCGGAGGCAGATCCGGAGATGGACCCAGTAGTTATTGACACCAAATCGCTAGGCCCCTCTATCTGCTGCTCCAGTCTCTCGGCGGTTAGCGATGAAGCAATCATGCCAGTAAAAGTGGATGTGATAATCAAAGCTGTAAACATCCACACAAGGCCAACGACACGACCCGTCCATGTTCTTGGAGCCATATCCCCGTAACCAGTCGTAGTCATCGTTACAGCAGAGAACCAAAACCCATCGCCAATCCCCTGCAATCCAGGTCGGAATTCTTCACGGTTTTTGCCTCGCTCTGCAAGCCAGAAGCACAAACCAACAAATGCTAAAACGAGGAAAAGCAAGCCGATAGATTTAAGAAAGTCTAAGGAAAATAATCGGCCCAACATGCCCCACCAACTAGTATCGGAATGCGGAACGACAATCCCATACCCGGTGGTGTAGAAGGGATGGCTAAAGTCAACTATACGCTCACGATCGTGAGTGATCGTTATTGCTGCAATGCTGGCATCAAAACGTCCAGTTTCAACGCCCGCGATCATTTCGCTAAGCGAAGCTTCCTGCCATTGATAATCAATTTCCAGCTCTTCTGCCAGCACTTCAAAAAGCGATATGGAAAGACCATACCATTCACCATTAGCGTCGAGCATTGCAAAGGGTGGTGCTTGTTTTGTTGCTATAGTGAGCTTGGCTTCCTGAGCTTTAAGCGACGGTGAAATCACCAGTGCCAGCAACAAAAAGGCTCTTAAAAACCTTTGAAGACAACTACTAGCCAGGGGGATTCGTCTTACGCTGTCTCTATAGCTTACCAATACCGACTTCAAAGCAACTCCTCAATTGTTAGCATCCGAAATCCAACTCTTCCACCCGCTCATTTCAAGATGAAAAGTAACGGTTTTCGGACTTTTCGAAATCTCAACTAATTATGAATGTAGTTTAAATTCTGCGAAAATGAGAACTGGGCAGCTGTCTCATGGTAGTCCAATCAAGTTCATTGCCAAGTAGCCGTTTAAAACTGTGCATCCTTAATTTTGTAGCGCAGTCGGTTTATCCCAATGAGAATGACCTCCCGCATTGCTTCACACCACGCCGTAAGCTGCGCCTTGCTGGGAATCTACGGAACTCAGGTTTGCCCGTTTATTGATACGCTCAGCTTTGCGCAATTAATTACACCCATTCTGATAACCTTTCTTGGCCTCCACGGGTGCAGGCGTACCCTACAAATTTGGCTGAACTCGAAAACCGCAATCGAAAAAATCAAAAGCCAGTTTAAGATCGATTTATTCCTATTTATTATCGCCGGGGTTGCCCTAGCAACCTACAACAGTGCGGTTCATCAGTTTCCATTTGAAAGCGGACTGAAGGTCGTTTTCGGGATGGCCGTGTTAGGTTTTTACATAGCCTGCGATCTAGGGCTTCGGTACGAACATAGTTTAGCGCTTGAACTACAAAAGTCAGGCAGACACCTTGAAATTGATCAATCTCCCTACCCTTTAACCAAAAAATTCTGTTGGTTTGCCAGTATTTGTGCCGTTGTTTTAGCTGTAGTAGTTTCGCTGGTCTTAGCTAAGGATCTGGTTTGGCTGACTCAGCAAACAGATGGAAAAAGTCTGCATACTGCTGCATTGCATGTCTCACTAGAAGTTGCTTTCGTTCTGCTCGTCATGCTGGCTTACATTCTTTCAATAATATCGGCGCATGGGTCAAATCTGGCTTTATTTCTCGACTCTCAGAAAAAGGTTCTAAATAAAGTCGCTGAGGGGGAATTAGGCGCCCGTGTTCCCATCGCTAGCAACGACGAATTCGGTGTCATCGCCTCCCATACCAATCTGACTATCGAAACACTGGAGGTACGGACTGAAGAGCTTGCTCAGATGCGCGACGTCACAATTCTCGCACTGGCATCCTTAGCCGAAACCAGAGACAACGAAACAGGCGCACATATACTTCGTACCCAACAGTATGTAAAAGTACTGGCTGAGCATTTGAAAGATCATCCACGGTTTAGCGCAGTACTCACCGATCCGATGATTGACTTACTTTACAAGTCAGCACCATTGCACGATGCAGGTAAAGTAGGCATACCAGATGCCATACTGTTAAAACCGGGCAAGCTAACTGATGAAGAATATTCCATCATGAAACAGCACCCGAGTATCGGGTCAATGGCATTACGTTCAGCTCAATCAGTTTTAGGGGAAAATTCCTTCCTATCTGTAGCCTGCGAGATAATGGATACACATCACGAGAAATGGGATGGAAGTGGTTACCCCAATGGGCTTAAAGCTTACGAAATTCCAATATCTGGAAGACTAATGGCCTTGGCAGACGTTTATGATGCCTTGATCAGTGAACGAGTTTACAAAGCCGCATTTACTCATGAGGAAGCGAAGGCAATCATTATTGATGGAAGAGGTAGTCACTTCGATCCTGATGTCGTCGATGCATTCCTGGAAATCGAAGCGACTTTTGTTAGGATCGCTAAGGAATTTGCTAAACCCTCGTTAGCGCTTAAATCAGCAGCGTAGTGACGCAATCAACGGATAAATCCGCCCATTGGAGCCGTTTACCCCCAGCGTTCTGGCAACGTTTTTAAAATACGTACGCTGTGATTTTCAATGGTGATATATCCAGACGCCCTCAGGTCCTTAAGGATTTTACTGACCATCTCACGACTGGCGCCAACTCTACTGGCAAGCTCTTGATGCGTAATTCGGGATGTCACTCTTGAGCCGTCTTCTTTTACCACAGTAACGCAGTTTAACGCCCGGACCAGTCTGCTGTAGACATCCATTAGTCCCAAGCAACTAATATCGTCAGTCATACTCCTTATTCGTCTAACTAAAAAATGAATTAGGGCGTGGGCAACTTTGGGATCCTTCATGATTTCATAGGTAATAGCCGACTTGGGCACAACCAGGCATTGACAGTCGCTGGTAGTTTTAACGCTTGTGGTGCGACTGAAATCATCCAGTAGACCTAACTCACCAAAACAGTCTCCTTTCGAGAACCAGGCAACGATGAGTTCTTTTCCGTCTTGATCATCAATAAATGCGTACGCACTACCCTCAAGCAGGACATAAGCTGCAAGACTATCTTCTCCCAGAACAATGATGTCTGTACTTTTTTTAAACTTTCTCAGTGTTGCTGACTTTTCTAAATTTGCCAGAGCTTCATCAGAAAATACGGTAAAAAAGTCGATACCCGTTAACGAAGTAATTGCAGAGGCAGTTTTCAGCTTACTCATAGATTCGAACAACTCCGGTTAAAGCAAATTTTAGTTAGACAATACGTATTTGAACTCGGAAACAATAGGTTGAGCGTTGATCTGACTATCTTAATAGGCGGTGACTGTTTAGTACATTTTTATGGCACAAAGGTAGAGCATCGATTAGCGCAGGAAAGCTACGTGCTGAGTCTACTCCCCCACTTTACCATCATAGATAGGCTGTTATCTCGCGACAATCCGGTGGTGCTATGGCGCAGCGTATCTGCAATAAGTGCGAGCATTATCACGGCTGTAAAGATCGCTGAGACCTGCGACAGCGGGCTTGTCCATAGCACCATACCGTGCAGCACTAGGCTTGCGATGAACAACGCTAGAATCAACCCAAGCACCCATGGAGAGGAAACTGCGATAGATGTATTAAACGCGTTTTCCTTGACTAATTTTCGACGACTTGCAATCAGCAGCAAAACAGGAAAGACGCCTGCTAAGACAGGGGTAAACAAAACACCTATCAGCTCCAGTGGCGCGGTAAATGACGAAGTACCTGACGCATAAGTCCACTGCACATATAGATATACACAAAACATTGGGAGTATCGCTGCAAGTTTTGACAGTCGGTCTTGTGATTTGGTCGTGTTCGTTTCTGAATCTGAACCACTGAAAGTCTCCTTTGCGAGGTTAACAATTCCCAAGCCGAAATGAACAGAGCTCATCCCTAAACCTAAGACCGCAAACACGACTCCAAAGAGGTAAATGCCAGGTCCGACCTCTTCAGCCAGCGGTATTAGCGCCGTGCCATTTTGCCCCGCTAGAGCTTCACTCCCAACAGCACCAGCAACGCTAATCGTCCACACACTGTAGATCACTATGGCAACCAGCATAGCAGCCACTGTGCCCTTTTTTAACGATCGACCACTCGGATCCTTTTCGAGTACCGTTTTCGCACAGTTACTGACCGATAAGTGTCCAAAATACGAAACCAACACGACACCAAACACAAGCTTGATATGGGAGGCATCAAATGCCAGTTCACCAGTCCCTGGAATTTCCATGTGCAAAATGTTTTCAACGGTTGCATGGTTCATTGCAATCGCAGAAATTATCAGCAGAATCGTGATATTCACTGCACCGGTTATCAGTGCAGCTGCTAATGTCCCCGTTAAGCTTTTCCGTAACGTCAACATCAAACCACATCCAAATACTACCGTCACCCAGACGGGAGCTGGAACACCCGTCGCTGCACCTAGAACAGAGGCAAAACCCGTGTAGTAGGCCACCAAAAAAGTACAACATAGCGCAAACAGAGACAGACGTAATATGTAGGATGCATAGGTGCCCAAATAGTCTTCCACTAACTTACCGATAAACCCATTACCGGTTCTAACCGATTCGCTTCGAGCACTAACCTCAGCTAGATAAGAAACCGTCATTAGGTTGATTAGACCGAGAATAACCAGGAGCCCCACTCCGACCAAGGGTCCAACTGTCGCAAACGCGATAGGCAGTGCAAGTGTTCCAGCGCCGACGGTTTCGGTTAATGTCAATGCAAAGGCAATCCAAAACGGTGGAAGGTTTTTCAGCAAGCCCGATAGTGATACCAAGCGTATGACTGGGTTTCCACTTTCTGCGATTAACGTTGCCATCCAAATTCCATCGAAGTGAGAGTGTCGTCGATCAGCGCAACGTTTTCTGTATCTCTACAAGACCATTCAGAGTCTTCGATCCAGAACTTGCGGCTGAAATTAGATTCTCATTCCGGTGGAGGTGGGGTCGTTAATTCTCACCGTGCTTGGCGGTAAGATTACCCATTGAAGTTTTGAAAAGCTCAAGCTAAGCGGGCTCTAAGATCATTTCACCGTCACTGTGGGTTCGCACGGGATCAAATGTAACCTCTTTTCACCAATTCCCGAGTTCAGGGCTATTTCAACGCAGAAATTCTCTGTATTGTGAGCGTATGAAGCTACGTTTTGCGAAGAAGCGCGGGTATGACAAGTACGGCCCGTGTCAATATTTTGAAGCAAGCACGCTCTTATGAATCACGGAGATACAGACGATCAATATTCAATTTCACCCAAGCACTGAATCAGAAAGTCCATCACTAAGATGTAAGGGCAGCTCTAACTCTGCTAAAAAGTTAAGGTCGATATCCATTGGATTCGTCGTGACGCTAATATTGAGTGCGTGCGGCGGTGGTAGCAGCTCAGATTCAAACTCTCCAAGTAACGATGATCCACAGGCTTCATCAGTCTTCGACCCTGCAACCAATGACAGTTGCGAGAGCGATGTTCAGAATCAATGGGTCTACAACAACATGCAGGATTACTATCTTTTTTACGATCAGGTGCCAACGGTAAACCCGCAGAGCTTTGCGAGTCCTGAAGAACTCTTGAGAGCGGTAAGATTTGAAGAAAGAGACCCCTTCAGCTTTCTCACAGATTCCAGCTCATCCAACCTTCAATTCGAAGAAGGACGAGAGTACGGGCTAGGTTATCGCTGGGGATTGGATGACAATGACAATCCTCGGTTAACGCGCGTGGTAGACGACAGCCCCTTCGGCAGAGCGGGACTTGAGCGAGGAGACATCGTCGTTTCAATCAACGCAATTCCCTGGAACGAATATTCCGCGGAGTTATTTCAAAACACCGTATTCGGCAGCTCGGATGCACCAGTAACATCAACGTGGGAAATCATAAAAAGAGACTCTGGAGAAACTATTCAGGTTTCTATTACTGGCGCTGAATATGCGATAAATACCGTACTGCATAAACAGTATTTTACCAACCCTGCGTACAGCGGAAGCATTGGCTATCTTGCATTTAGTCGCTTCCTTCAAACTTCCGGAGCCGAACTACAGTCGGTGTTTCAGGAATTTAACGACAACAATATAACCGACCTTGTCTTAGATCTGCGATACAACAGTGGCGGGCGCGTCGTTGTTGCAGAGTATCTTGCAAGTCTGGTCGCGGGCAGCTCTCGTGCAAATCAACCGCTTTACGAATACAGGTTTAACGACAAGTACACCCAATATAACTACTCACTGGAGCTACTCAACAATGTTGGTGATCTGGACTTGTCCAGGGTCATCATTCTGACCCGTAGTGGAACCGCATCGGCTTCTGAAATCGTAATAGCGGGCTTACAACCCTATTTGGAAGTTGTAACAATGGGAACGAGAACATCTGGCAAACCGTATATTCAGTACGGCAGAAGTCGCTGCGGCAAACAACTTAATGCTGTGGAAGCCGAAGGATTCAACGCAGCAGGCGTTAGCGTATTTGGCGGGATTCCCGCCACATGCTATGCGACAGACGATAGAACATCAGACTTCGGCATCCATCCGGTTACCGGTCGCCTTGAAGGCATGCTTGAGTCAGCGCTGGACTATGTAGTATTTGGAGATTGCGATACGAATTTTCCGCAGGCTAAACAAGCCAGCAATTCAGCTGGCAGCTTCACGGATTCTCTTGAATCGGACGAAAAGCAAGGGTTGATCGAGATAGGCGGCGCACTTTACTGATACAAACCCTTTTTGGGGGGAACTTCCCGGCGCGAGTACCGTCCGAATTCACATTCGGATATATTCAGTACAAGAATTAACACGACTCGCGTATGGAATTCCTATTCGCCTACATAGCCGGCTTACTCACGCTGATCAACCCTTGTGTGTTGCCGGTGCTCCCGATTGTTCTGTCCGCGGGAATACAATCTAACAGACACGCACCACTCTATATCGCGGCAGGTATGAGCCTGTCGTTCGTGGTGCTAGGCATTCTGGTGGCAACATTCGGAAGAAGCCTGGGACTCACCGAGTCAAGCTTGGCGAATACTGGCGCACTTCTCATGATCTTCTTTGGCCTGGTTCTTCTGGTGCCCAAGCTCAATACCTTTTTTTCTAATTTGACAACCCGATTCAGTTCCGGCGCAGATGGCACGCTCAACAAACTAGATCAGACGAAATCCACTAGCTTCTTTCTGGGTGGAATACTACTCGGGGCAGTTTGGTCTCCTTGTATTGGACCTACTCTGGGAGGTGCAATTTCCCTTGCCAGCCAGGGGGAACAACTCAGCTTTGCGTTTGCAATCATGCTGTTCTTCGCTTTCGGCGTATCCACAGTAATTATTGTTCTGGGTTACGGAACGCGCGAAGCTATAAAACAAAGACAACATCAACTTAAGTGGTTAGCGGAGAGAGCAAAGCCAATAATGGGCATCACGTTTATCCTCATTGGCTTAATGATCTATTTCAAGGTACATCACATCATAGAAGGTTGGTTAATAGACGTTTTACCTATCTGGATACAAGACCTCTCGGTAAAGTTCTAAACTGAGCGACATCAATTTAAACTCGAGGAAACTCACCATGACTAAACAATTCAGAATTCATCAAAGCCTACGACGCCGACTTTTAGCGGCTATCGCTACAACCTTATTAATCCCGTTAAGCGTTTTTGCAGGTGAAGGCACGAAAGACTACGAGCCTGGATTAGTAGAGACAGAACTAGCTGCCGGGAATACCGTGTTGCTTGACTACGCGGCTTCCTGGTGTAGCACCTGCAAAAGACAAGAGCGAGTTATCTCGAAACTTCGTAGCGAGAATACTGCCTACAACGAAAACATCGTTTTTATACGAGTAGATTGGGACACCTATTCCGATCACGAAATTTCGATTATGAACAACATTCCCAGAAGATCAACATTGGTTCTTCTTCGCGGCGATGAAGAGCTGGGTAGAATTGTTGCGGGAACCAGTGAAGCTCAAATTAGAGCATTGATGGATTTAGGTTTATCAACCTAAACAAGTGATGCGAAGCCGGCATTACTTACCGGCTTCGCCACTGTCTGTCGGTCTTAACGAGGACAGGACGTCCATTGATCTATCGCCGTAATGACGCAGGCACCTTCAATCGCATTTGCATCAGGCGTAACAATTATTTTTAACATCGAATCAAATTCGGGAAAAGTGCTCTTGATGGTCTCATTTACATCAGCACGATTCTGAGATTGTATGCGACCAAGGAGACTAGGAAAGTACGCATCTGAAAAACCTGTTAGCTTTGCGTCCATCATCATGTAGGCAACGCTGGATGGTTCCTTTATTTCATCACGCACGCGTTGCACATAAAATTTTCTTGCAACTGGAAACTCAATTAGGCTGACACCCTTAGTTCGAAAATTCTCGTAGCTCTCGCGAACCTTATCAAGCACATCCTGCGCTTTGCCAGTTTCGACCTCACCCGACAAGTGCAACACTCGCTGTTCCCGAGTCATATTCCATACGCCCGCACCAAACCCATACGCTGCACGTAGATCTGTTCGTACAGCGGTAAACAAGCGAGACTGCTTACCCCAACCCAAGACACCCACACCCAGCTGTACTGGCACATCCAACTCTTCTGTTCTTGCAGGCAATCGACCCACTATGAGCAAAACGGATTTTTCAACATCCGGTTTATGTAAAAGTATGGTTTGATCTGAAATTTGTGCACCTTCGAATTCAGTCATTGGTTTCCGTTGACTATCCGGCATACCAGTGAGCACTGTGTCAATGCTGCTATTTATTGATTCGATATCTGCATTACCAGCTACAGTAATCGTGAGCGCCTTACTCGAGAATGCCTGCTTATGCCAGTCTTTAATATCATCGAGCTCAATACTTTCAATTCCCTCAATGGGTTGAAGAGACCAGAAACGTTTGTATGGGTGCCCACCCAAAGTTGCTTCTCTGAATAAATTCCAAGCTAATCCGGCGGCCTTATTTTCCCTCTCCGCCGCACTATCAAGAAACGTTTTTTTCTCACGTTTAAACCACCGTTCTTCCAAATTCGGTTGAGTCATCACCAAGTTGGCAATCTCAGAGGCCCTAGACATATGCTCTTTCGGAGAGACTATGAAACCTGAAATTTCCTGTGGTTGAACCCAGAGATCTGAACCTGCATCCAGATCTTCAAAATCGGCGATAATTTCTTCTGCTGCTAGACCGCCTGCGCCACCGTTGAGCATAAGATCAATCCCTACTCTGGGCATTGACTCTTTGTTAACGGGTAAATCTGCGATATCGGTGTGCCACGTAATGGCGACTGCAGACCGGTCAGATTCCGGCATAGGTGCATAGAGGTAAGTATGCCCTCCGTCGGTAGTTATCGTCTGAAGCCCATTAGACGACAAAGCGGCAATGTCTCCTGGTGCATCCGAACCACCTAACACCGAACAGCCCGACAGTAGCGCAGCTGACGTAACCGGTAAAAGGGCTTTTGTAAGAAATCTCATGGTAATCACTCTCCTTTTATCAAACCCACTACGTTTCGTTGAGGACTACCCAAGGCAATCAGTAGTTCATTTAGGTCGGACAAGTTAACAGCCTCGATGTGGCGTAGATGTTCTTCCTGACCGTTGGGTGTTAAGCCCAAAGTTATATGATGCCATGCTCGCCACAAATGCGTATTCGCACTCTGCCCCTCGCGACGCGCCGTTTGAAGCCAACGCTTTTTAATTCTCTCAAAACTCTTAATAGGAACTCCATTGTCGCCAATGGCTTTTAACGCAGCTTTGAGACTCGCACTTGCCTCATCAACCGTCACTCCCTCATCTGGCCAGGCAAATACATAAAGCTCTACTTGATCTTCCAGAAGCTTCCAAAGTCCTAGCTGGTACTCGCTGATGATGAAATTATCCAATCGTAGTGGTTTAGCAAGACTCCCTGGCAAAGCTGACTCCAACAGCCGCTGTGCGAACTGCAACGTATACTCATCCTGTAACGCTCCACCCTCACTAGACCATTTCGTAAGAGACGTATGAATAAGACGAGAGGACTTAGCCTGACTCTCTTTATAACTCGGTGTAGTATCTAGTTTTCCAATAACCGGCAACTTCCTCCAATTTTGAGCATGAAAGGAAGCGGCATCGGAAATTTCAGACAAATTATTCCCGAATGCAAATTCAATTTTATCCACCAGTTGTTCTGATTTTAAGTTACCGCTAATAAGTAAAATTGAGTTTTCAGCTGAGTAAAACTGCTTATGAAACGCCATCGCGTGTGGAATAGTGAGAGAAGCTATTGACTCTGGAGTGCCGATTACACTGCGAGATACTGGATGGTTAGCGTATAGCTGCTTCCTGACATCAGTAAAAACACGCCAATCCGGGTTTTCTGATACCCGGTAATCGTATTCTCGTGACACCACATCACGTTCGCCTGTCATAAAAACGTTAGTTAAATTGGGAGGCGTCAACACACGACGGGCAAACGTCAGCATATCTTGAAATTCAGCGGCCTCACCCCGGTTGTAGTAGCTACTCACCAACCCATTGACCCAAGCATTGCCTTCACGCGCGTGTATAACGTCGCCTTTAACATTGTCGGCATGCCAGAAGGCCAGATGCTCAAGATAATGAGAAAGACCTTCAGGGCCTTTAAAATCTACCTCTCCGGCTAAAACAATCATCGCCACCGAAATTAACTCGGTTTCAGTGTCAGGAATAAAATACACAGCACGTAGCGGTGTATCCGTATTCAATGGTTGAATATCAGCAAAACCCCAGGAAGGCATGCACAGCAAAGCCAGCAGGATGACCCTCGCCTTTACTCTCATACGATTAAACCAAATGTGTAGAGACGGTACATTCAACGTTATGTAAGCTGTTTTTTCAAGTCACGACGTGTAACGGGACTGCTGCAGATCAGGATAAGAGGAAGCAGCCAGCTCATCCCTCTATTGCGAAAGGACTATCCCAGTCGACGCGTAAGCTCAATATCATTACATTAATTGAGAATCTCGTCTCTTTTCTTACTTTTGCACTGAGACAGACCTCCTGTAGGGACGGGGTCCCGCTGTGTAAACTTGTGGAAATTTCATGTTTGGCGAAGTGCTACGCCTGCGAAAAATGCGAGTATGGCGGCTAGAGAAATTCCTACTTATCAGCGCTTACCAAAACGTCGATAATAGAGCTTCTACGAAATCACGGAGGAACGCGTTGAAGTACATTTTCAAAACAGCGGTGCTGATACTAAGCGCTACGCTTGCAGGCTGTGGCAGTGGTGTAGAAGTGGCTGGAAATTCGACAACGCCACCAAGCAACGACAGCCCTGGATCTAACACAGGCGGCGGTAGCCCCACAGTGGGTACGAACAACCCGCAAGCTTCATCGGGGGCAGTCAGTTTAGATGACGCTCACCGATATGCGTCACGGTTTCTAACGCAAGCTACTTTCGGCCCGACTGAGCAGTCTATTGAAGAATTCATCAACCTCGGACCCGAAGGCTGGCTAGAGCAACAATTCACCCTGCCGGCGTCCGAGATCTCGACCTATACACAAGCAAACAGCAACGGTAGCAACCAGGCGGCCCGTCACCAGGCCTGGTGGAACAACGCCCTTTCGGGTCAAGACCAACTACGTCAAAGAGTCGCCTTTGCACTAAGCCAACTTTTTGTAATTTCCGACAGGGATTTTGTCCTGGCCAATCGCCAATATGGAGTCGCCAGCTATTACGACATGCTCTCTCAGAACGCTTTTGGGAACTACCGCGAGCTATTAGAGCAAGTGACTTTACATCCGGTTATGGGTGTTTACTTGACCCATGCTAGAAGTGAACGCGCGAATGCGGCATTAAACATCAGACCTGATGAAAACTATGCCCGTGAAGCGTTGCAATTATTCAGTACCGGATTGAATCAACTGACACTCGGAGGCGAAACCGTTCTGAATAACGGAAGGCCCATACCGGTATATTCTCAATTAACTGTTGAAGAATTTGCACGCATATATACTGGTTGGAACTACGCAACCGCTAGATCGTGGACATCGACCAACCTTAACAATACAGACTACATCCTACCGATGGTACCGGATGAGCGTTACCACGATACCGGTGCGAAAACCTTGCTTGACGGAGCGGTTGTCCCAGCAGGGCAAACCGCTAGGCAAGACTTAGAAGCGGCTCTCGACAACATATTTAATCATTCAAATGTTGCGCCTTTTGTTTCAAAGTTTTTAATTCAGAGACTGGTTACCAGCAATCCTTCGTCCAATTATGTTGCTCGAGTTGCAACGGTATTCAACAATAACGGCAATGGTGTAAAGGGTGATTTACAAGCAGTTATAACAGCCCTGTTACTGGACCCTGAGGCTAGAAACGAGCCTACAGAAAACGCAACGTATGGCAAGGTAAAAGAACCCAATATTAAACTTGCACATTTTTTCAGAGCATTAAACGGGACACCGGGACCAGACGCTAACGGAATACATAGGACAGCCTCTTTCTCATTAGAAAGGCTAGAAGAGATGATGGGCCAAGCACCATTGAGATCCCCTTCAGTGTTTAACTTTTATCAAGCCGATACACCTATAAGCCCTACCGAGGATCTAGTCGCTCCTGAGATGCAAATTACTACTGAGGCCAATGTTGCATCAACCCATATTAATTTCCATCATCAGATATACAGATTTAGTGACCGAGCAACTTTACTCGACGACAATACGCGAGTAACTATCATTGATACTGCGCCTCTTGTTGAACTTGCAGGCAATACAACTGATTTGCTGGATTGGATTGACTTAATATTTTTCTCAGGCTCTATGCCCGACTATGTACGAGACAATATCCAAGTCACCATCAACGCAATCGGCAACAACGACGCCGGACGCTTTGCACGAGTCCAAGATGCTCTGTTTATGGCAGTGTCATCACCCGCGTTCAGCCACCAACGCTAGAGCCCTGTGGAACAACGGCTTTTAACAGTTTAGCGATATAAACCTGAGCTTAACAAGCTCACCCAGGCAGAGTCAGATCATGAAAGAATCGATCAACAAGAAAAGACGACAGCTAATTAAGGGCATTGCGGGCCTACCCTTTGTCGGCGGAGTCTCGCTAATGGGCGCGGCTGGTGCACCTCGAATCGCCAGTGCCATGGAACCTTGCGTACCAAAGTCGTTAGTGTGTATCTTTCTAAAGGGTGGTGCTGATTCGTTTAACTTCTTTGTACCCGGAGGAAATAGCTACGAGCAGTACCGTTCTGTGCGTAACGAGCTGGCGATCTCCGAAGACGATCTAACTCCGGTCACGGATTCGCGTTTGGGCTCATTCGCAATCAACAGCAATTTGGACAGCTTGATCTCACTGTACGAACAGAATAGGTTGGCTGTGGTAGCCAACGCCGGCCCTCTAATTAGACCCACATCACGACAGGACTATGCGGCCGGTATAGACATACCACAAAGTCTTTTCGCTCACGACACCCAACAAAAGCTCTGGCAAAACGGAGCCGGCTTTGTCGGCGGTGCTGCAGGCGAAGGTTGGGGTGGCCGAATCGCGGAATATGCTGCTAGGTGCAACACAGAGACAAATGTGTCTCCGTCGTTTTCGATTGGCGGAGTAAACCTATGGCAAACCGCCGTAGCGTCAAACTACATTAATTTGCGTGCGGGAGTCCCAGTCAGTTATATGGATGGGTACAACGGTATTTCCGATTGGATTCCAAGCTCACGTTTGCGCCGTATAGGAAATACCTTGAACGCCAATAACGCAGCCGCTCAACAACTATCGGGTTATCGAATGGAGCAAGAACTTGGTGGTGCATACGAACGTGCCGTGAACGCCACTGCTCAATTGAGAGTTGCGGTGAACAATCACCCCGTGTCGCAGATGACCTACCCATCAACCAATCGCCTGGCAAGTCAACTGCATTATGTAGCGCAACTTATTTCTGCACGAGAAGAACTCGGAATGCGTCAGCAGGTGTTCTATGTGCAAATGGGTGGATGGGATACTCATTCTCAACAACTCGATAGATTCCCGGCATTACTTGAAGAGCTCAACGTGGCTATTGGTGCTTTTCAGCAAGCCATTGATGCGATGGGCAAGGCTGATAGCGTGACGTCATTTACAAGCTCTGACTTTGGTCGAACGTTAACCTCCAACGGAGATGGAACGGATCACGGCTGGGGAGGACATGCTTTTGTGTTTGGCGGCGCAGTCAACGGGGGACAAATTTATGGCGATATGCCCAGCTATCGAGCGTCCGACAATCCTGACGATACCGGTGACAGATCTGGCGCATTTGCGGGTCGCATAATACCCACTACATCAGTAAGCCAGTACGGCGCAACCGTGGCCCATTGGATGGGTGTTCCAATGGAAGACATGAATCAGCTTTTCCCTGACTTGAGTAATTTTGCCGTACAGGATCTCGGGTTTCTTAACGGCTGATTTTAGATTCCGTGGCTTGCAAAACTCTATGGTGTAACCACGTGTACGACAAACACGGTTTGGCAATGAGAGCATTCGGGTACTAGACTCACTGCACCTTAAGCGTGACGAAAACTACGGCATGAACTTACGCACCTCGGTAGGGTTTAGGCTCATATCAATCGCTGCAGTCATAAACCTTGCTGCAATATTTCTACTGGCATTACCTTTCCTGAGGGTTGATATAGAAAATACCGATTTAAAGATCATCGATGTATCTGAAGTTACTTGGGAAGACGCCATGTCTCGTTGTAATTCAGAGGTAAATGAAGGGACTTTACCTTCGATATATCAGCTCATTGCTATCTACTATCAACGTTCCGATATAGAGCTAATAAAGGATACCGATTATTGGTCCCGTAACAGCTTCGCTGGATATGCCTTCGGACTAAACACAGGCCTTGGTATTCCAAGTTTTGACAAACACGCGGATACGGATCACTTCCTATGTATCGATAAGCGCTAAGAGGTACTCATACAGCAAGCGTTTACTCCCCTTGAGTTACACCCTGGCTTTGCGCATAAGATATCGGTGGGTATTTTGCCGGATTATCTTCACTAAAACACGTGGGCACACAGTGCATGACATAGTTCGGATTAGCATTAAAGAAGAACGGTATAGAATAACGCGAATGCGTTCCCGTGTTGTTATTAGCAAAGTGGCGAGTACTTAAGAATCTGTCGTTAGTCCAGTGCTTTAACAGTTCACCCGTGTTCACGATAAATGAATCCTTAACAACCGGAGCGTTGACCCATACTTTACGTCGCTCGCTATATACGGTTAAACCCGGTTGATCCTGCGCAAGGATGGTACAGAAAGAGGTATCAACATGCGGCGCAATACCGTATGCACCCTGGTCTTCTTCAGGCACTGCCGGATAGTGCGTCATTCTTAATCGATACAGCGGGTTAATAAAAGCCTCATCAAAGAAATCTTTACTGACTCCAAGAGCACGGGCATACACGGGCAATAGTCTTTTCCCTAGAGCTTCCAAATGTACTGCATAGTCTTCAACTTGCTTTCTGAAACTAGGTAATTCCTGACTATCAGGCCACTGGTTATCAGCCATTCCTAATTGATCATCACACTTGATAATAAAGGCTTCATTTAGATTGCCAGTTTGCCGAGCTGGAAGCTTACGATTCTTAAGAGGCAAATAGCCCATTCCACCAACTGGCCAATCTGGGCGATCCATCAAAATAGATTTTTTCAATTCATCAGAGCTAGCATGAAACTCACGTACTTGAGAAAAAGTCCCGTTGATAACATCGGACGGAACATGATGCCCTATGATAGAAAAGAAACCGGTCTGCTCGCAGGCCACTCTCAGCTGCGACGCAACATCTTCTAGGTCGTCGTCCGACCCTGTCCGGAAATAGGTGTCCAGATTAATAGTTGGGATGTCGTCATCTCTGGCATCTTCCGGTGTTGCTGTATCCCATTGTTCCGATTCAGTACGTAGCTGTTGCTCTTTCGCATCAGCGTCGAATTGACTGTTTGGGGTACCAATTGTGTTCATAAATAATTCATCTTGGCCTTCACTGGCAACAGCGAAAACTAGCAATTGCGGGTAGTTGCCCAGTATTTTACGGCAAGATAGGCCGAGATAACAGTGTGAGGTTGCGTGGACGTCCCGTCAGAAGCAAGTCAGTTGACTTGTCAGATCAATCTATGCCCTTCTCCTGATATACCCGAATGTAGTCAATATCAAGACTTGCAGGGAATACGTCAGGATCAGTAGAAGAGAAATTAAAATCTCCCCCAACGGCCAAATTGGCTATTACATACATCAGCTGATAGGCGACGTCTTCATCTACATAGGTATGCACCGGAATACCATCAACGTACCAGGTTATTTTACCTGCCTGCCACCGCACTCCGTACGTATGAAAATCATCGGCGTATCCCAACGTTGGATCCGGGTGGCTTGTCGTATAAGACTCGCTTTGCAAGCCATTGTCATTATGGTGATAGCTATGCACAACCTGCTGGGTATTCTCTCCTCGGAATTCCATAATGTCTATTTCAGGTTGCTGCCCGACGTAGTAAGCATTCAACAACCAAAACGCCGGCCATAGCCCATCGCCTTGTGGAATTTTCGCACGCATCTCCGCATAGCCATGTGTAAACTTAAAGGAATCATACGAGGTGATGATTCCAGACGTGTAAGCGGGAGGAGAGTACTGCACGTTTCTCTGAAACCCCGGAAAATCAGTCCAGATAGAATCGTCGCTTTCCGGTAAAGCTTCTGGAATAGCAAAGCTTGTCGGGTCAGATCCAGATTTAGCGGTTATCGATAAGACACCATCGGCCAGACTAAAAGGAGACTCTCCTCCACTGTCAGATCCTAAGGCATCAACGTAGTACTGCTCTTCATTGTTAATAGGCAGATACGGCCCCCAAAGAAAATGCGTATTCCATTTGTTGGCATCGAGAGTATCGCCATTAAACTCATCGTTGAACATCATTTGATAATCGCCAGCAAGATCCAAGGTTTCACCAAGATCTTTTTTATAAGCCCTTATGTAGTCGATCTCAAAGGTTGCCGGAAACTCAGTTAATTCATCCGGCGAACCAGGCCAGTTACCACCCACAGCCAGATTCGCAATAAGGTGCATCGGCTGATTGGCAATATCGTAACTTGCAGCGTCTATTCGATTTGATTCAACACCATCAACATACCAAACAATATCGGTAGGTGACCAAGCCATACCAAAGGTGTGAAATTTCTCTGTCCAATCCTCTGCAACTACCTGCAAGGAAGGAGTCGATATCTGACGCCAGTTATCAGCAACATCAAAATAGTGATACGTGTTGTAGAGACGATCTACATCCTGCCCCAGGAACTCCATTACGTCTATTTCCGGTACATCCTCTACCCAATGCTGTGGCAACATCCAGAACGCCGGCCACAGGCCTCGACCCTTCGGCAGCTTGGCTCGCATCTCTACATAACCATGCGTCATTTTGAACGAACCGTAGGTGGTGATAATCCCTGATAGATAATCTACATCATCAGCATTGTAGCCAGCCACATAATTAGCATCGCCGGGTGATCCTACGGTACGGTTTTGTGCATACTCAGAATAACTATTCGGTTTCCATAGAGTACTGTCCTCAGGGGGTCGTGCCGGTGGCTGCAAACTATCCGACACAGGCGTTGCGGTTATTTTTATAGTATCGCCTGTAAAACTAAAAGGTGAGTGTTCAAAACTACTGTGCATACCTAATGAGTCCACATAGAGCTGATCCTCATTATTGGTTGGCAAGTATGGTCCCCACAGCAAACTCGTATCCCAACGCGATGGGTCAAGTTCTGCACCGCTAAATTCATCAGCAAATACCAACTCATATTGATCTATTGCAGGAATAGTCAGAATGACTGGTTCCGTGACAGTAATTTCTATCGTATCAGTGTCCGATAGATCGTCGTCATCTTTAACGGTAAGGCTTACATTGAAGACGCCTACTGAGTCAGGCGTCCAAGTGTGCTCCTCACCACTACCAACAAGAGAGTCATCATCTAGCTTCCATTCCCAGGAGAGAATAGTGCCGTCGGTATCTGAACTTAAGGATCCATCTAGTAAAACAGATTCACCCAATTCAATGGATTGATCTGCACCGCCATTGGCAACAGGTGCTACTGTAGGTTTAGGCTTTTCCAAGGTTGTTCCAATTAAGCCAAACTCACCGAGATTAGGAAAGGAACCCCATTGGTTAGCAGTGATTGTTAGGTCACCCGAGGTAAAGCCAGAATCTATACCATTGACAACTACACTCACACCGTTTAGCAGAGATACGGTATCAGCACTAAAATCAACTTCCGCAATCAAACAGTCTGACAGAGACGGTGTAAACGTCGTCAGAATTCCATTGTTATCGTATTTCCACTGACCACTTTCGTACTTTACTGCGATCAAATGACTTGCATTGTTCGGGTATGGAGCGGGTTGAAAGCGAGAGAACAAATCTTCCTCACTCCACATAATCCAACCTTGACCTACAGCCGGATCTATCGCAGCGATACCGTAGCCGAGATTTCCCAACGGTATAGATACCGGACACGAAGCAACTTCAGCTTCCTCTCCAGAACCATCAGAACCATCAGAACCATCAGAACCATCAGAACCATCAGAACCATC
>JAHDGK010000001.1:0-7573 GCA_020627685.1 Granulosicoccus sp.
TTAGTAACACCTGTAAACCAATCTGGGCTGGGAGCCAGCATAGTCACGACAGACAATAAAGGATGTTCACTAGTGGTTTTGAATGTCGTGGACATCTCACCTGGGACCTTCTTGATTCCATCTGCCACGACCGTAGTCCCGATGCGATCCTTCCGCTCTAGCTCTTCGAATTGCGCTCTTAGAATTCCAAAACGACCGTTCTCAGCCAACAGCTCCAAGCCGGATGATGATGTTTCACCATCGGCGAACAGGGTAAAGCTGTTGTTGTGTGTTAGGCCAATCATTGAAGACATGTGAGCACCATCGGGATACTCATGAGGCGCGAGCGTCGGACTCCACTCAATATTTAACGTCAACTCATAGGTCGCATTTTTTGAGCTTGCAAAAACAGATTGAAATGAAGTGCTTGCTAGAAACAGATACGCTAGTAGCAGTTTGGATGTTCTATTCATTGATTGCATAAGGTGTACTGACAGCTAATGGACATAACAAAGTCTAGATCATTAGAGGTATAGGGCACAGTTGTAGTTCCTTAAAACCGCGCTCATACCCTGTTTTATTCAATACGGAAAGCCTTGCGGCAAACTGATAACACTCGAACAAATCGGTTTATTCCATTAATTTACGAACTAAATATTTTTTTATGTGTCTCTGAAAAAAGCGCATTTTTTCGTTGAACTATCTCCAAATAGTCATATCGGACCAGTACCTGACCGAGCCAAGCACATGAAGATGAGTTCGCTTCGGTGAGTACTTAATTTAACGCTTCATTTGAACTAAGTCTTAACTGTCCACTACACACATATTTGGAAACTTACGCAATGAAAATAAGATCAATTTCTAATCGGCCGGTACGAAGTGCCGTAGCACTTTCTGTTTTACTAGCACTGGGTGCATGCAGTAGTAGTAACGATTCCACTGATACTGACAACACCGAACAACCGGGCAACACCGATGTTCAAACAGTTTCAGTAACACTAAGCGCTGCTCAGGAAATCCCTGCACCTGCAGGCGTACCAGAAGGCGCTACGGGTTCGGCAGATGTCTCTGTTGATGCTAATGGAATTGTTACAGCCACACTGGGTGTTAGTAATCTTACAGGTGCTGCCACCATGGCTCATATACACCGTGGCTTTGCAGGATCTACCGGGCCCGTTCTCATCGGACTGACCAGTGACGATGGCGGTTCCACATGGACCGTACCTTCTGATGCCCGCGCACTTACGGCTGATGAAATTGGTGCGTTTAATCGTGGTGAGTTGTACTTCAATGTTCACACTGCAGCCAATGGTCCGGGCGAAATACGCGGACAGATAGATTCAGGCAACACAACGTCATTTACTGTTCGACTGGAAAATATTTCATCGACTGAGACTCTAAACGTTGCATCAGACAATTCCACGCAAGCAGTACCTTTATCTCCAGGCGTGTTCCTGGTTCATCGTAACGAAACTGATAGCCCTCTATTGTTGCCACGTGATGCAGCTAACGCAGGTTTAGAAGCCGTTGCAGAAGATGGCAACACCGCACCATACGCTCAGGCAGTACCAGGTTCTGTCGTGTTCAACACGCCCGTTGGTGCCGATGCTCCCGGCCCTATCGGACCAGGTGGCGCTTATGAATTTACGCTTCAAGCTGTCGATGGCGACAAATTGGGATTCGTCACCATGTTCATTCCTTCGAATGATTGGTTCTACACGCCGACAGATGAAGACAACAGTCTTGATTTATTCGTTGGTGGACAACCGGTTTCAGGTGAAGTACTTGCCAGTGATATTGCCGTATGGGATGCTGGAACCGAAGCCGATGAAGAGCCTGGCACCGGTCCAAACCAAGTACAACGACAAGCAGCAGCCAATACGGGTGACGCTGACCCTAACACAGCAGTTAGTAGCTTAACGGGTCGTGGTCAAAGCGTTAGCTTAAACGGCCAAGTACTGCGGGTTACGATTACACCTCAATAATGTGTTTCTAATGAAGTAATAGACAAATGCCCTATGCGACAAGCGTCGTATAGGGCATTTTTTTACGCAAACAAATCAGCGTATTGATCTCGTAAAATATTCTTCTGCACTTTGCCCATCGTGTTTCTAGGCAAGCTATCGACAACGATGACTTTCTTCGGGTGTTTAAATTTCGCCAAAGACGCCTTTGCTGCCTCGTGTAGTGTTTCAATATCAAGATGATTGTCACTGGCCACAACAATCGCCACCACCGTTTCTCCAAAATCCGGATGGGGCACACCGACAACAGCCGTCTCTTTAACTCCGGGTTGATCATCTAACACCAGTTCAATTTCTTTCGGGTAGATGTTGTAGCCACCCGATATGATCAAGTCCTTATTTCTGCCAACGATGCTGATGTAGCCGTCTTCATCTTTCTTCGCTAAATCCCCGGTGATGAAAAACCCATCAGTGCGAAGCTCTTCGGCAGTTTTCTCCGGCATATTCCAATAGCCCCTAAATACATTAGGGCCTCGTACTTCAATAATACCCACTTCTCCGTCAGGGAGAATGTCACCGGTTTGCGCATCAGTGATCTTTACGTCAACACCCGGCAATGGAAAACCAACAGTACCTGCACGTCGCTCCCCATCGTAAGGGTTTGATGTAATCATGTTGGTTTCTGTCATACCGTAACGTTCTAGAATGCGGTGACCCGTCAGCTTTTCAAACTGAATATGTGTCTCGGACAGTAATGGCGCTGAGCCTGAGATAAACACTCGCATATTGCGAGTTAGCTCTTTATCAAAACGAGCATCTTCCAACAATCGCGTATAAAACGTCGGAACACCCATCATGGATGTTGAGTGCGGCAGAAGCGCTATCACTCTGTCGGTGTCAAACTTGGACTCAAAGATCATTGATGAGCCGGCTAGGAACGTAATGTTGCAGGCTACGAATAGTCCGTGCGTATGAAATACCGGCAGTGCATGGAGCAATACGTCTTTATTAGTAAACTGCCATAGGTCTATAAGTGCGATGCTATTGGAGAGTAAATTCTCCTGAGTAAGCATTGCGCCTTTTGATCGGCCCGTTGTACCAGAGGTGTAAAGAAACGCTGCTAAATCATCTTCACCGCGAGTGGCAGTTTCAAACGATTCAGGCGATGAATTGACCTGATCGATAAGACTACCTGACATGCCATCCGCTGACTGCGTTAAAACCTGTGCGCCCTGTGCAGATGCTACTGGCTGTAAATCATCTTCCGCGGCCGGATCACATATCAACAGCTTGCCACCTGAATCACTCAGGAAGTACTCCACCTCACTAGCGGTGTAGGCCGTGTTCAAAGGCAAAAAGATGACACCCGCTTGTACACATCCTGCATAGAGTGCAATTGACGAAACCGATTTGCCAATTTGCGCGACCAGTCGATCACCCGGCTGTAGGCCTGCTTTAGATATGGCGTGCGCAAATTGAGCAACACGTTTTACAAAAGCACTGTAGGTTATTGAGTCATTACCTAGTGGGTCGACAAAAAGTACCGCTGAATTGTCTTTATGAATCCCGAACAGGGAATCGTATAGAGGGTTGGACATTAAAACTCCAATGCATGGGTATGAGTGACTGGCGCCTTCGATTGTATACAAAACGCGCGGTTTCATCGAACCACCTAGCCGTTTAGGTCTGACACGGTTATGAGCGACCGGGTCGGCGCAAGGACAAATAATTAAATTCTTTGTTACGATTGCCTTCCGATTCTTCTGCTATTGGTTAATAGCACGGATCGCCCCCATTGATGTGGACACACCTTGGCCGACAATACCTCCCCTACCGCTACTAAGCCTGCTGATCTTTCCGCCTGGCACACGCTCAAACGCCTACTCCCTTTCTTCAGCCCTTATAGAAACAGAGTGCTGCTAGCTGGCGTGTCGCTACTCGTGGCTGCAGCCGCAACCTTAGCTATCCCAGCAGCTTTCAGATTACTGATTGACCAGGGCTTTTCAACAGGGAGTGTTACGGACGGCATTATCGACACAGCAAATGTTGATAGCGTTTTTCTCAGACTGTTTGCGGTTGCTCTGGTACTAGCGGTAGCGACAGCTGTTAGGTTTTATTGTGTTTCCTGGCTAGGAGATCGCATTACGGCTGATTTACGCAACGCAGTATTTAGGCGTGTCATGCATCAGGACCCGGTATTTTTCGAAACCCTGCGTACCGGTGAAGTCCAGTCCCGCCTGTCCAGCGATACCACGCTTATTCAGTCCCTTATTGGCTCTAGCATATCGTTGGGTCTTAGAAATTCGGTGTTGTTCATTGGTGCGCTGATTATGATGATCATATCCAGCCCCTCTTTGGCCAGCATCATAGTCGGCTTGTTGGTTGTTGTTGTCGTACCCATTCTGGTTATTGGTCGTCGTGTTCGTAAACTTTCCAGAGACAGTCAGGACAAACTGGCCGACACCGGTGCACTGGCAAACGAGACTCTCAATGCCATGCAAACCGTACAAAGCTATGTTCGAGAGGACATGGAAAGCACGCGATACAGCAAGGCCACAGACACCGCTTTTCATAGCGCTGTCCGTCGAAATCGCAACCGGGCTTATTTAACTGCCTTAGCGATAACCTTGGTTTTTGCCTCTATCGTTTTTGTACTTTGGTTAGGGGCTCAGGCAGTGATGGAAGACAGAATGTCAGCAGGCCTTCTGACACAGTTCATGCTGTACGCAGCATTGGTTGCCGGTTCAACCGGTGCTCTGGCAGAAGTATTGGGCGATGTACAAAGAGCTGCTGGTGCGACGGAGCGATTGCTTGAACTGTTAGATGCTCAGCCTGCGATCAATTCGGGCACTACAGAACTCAACACGGCCCAAAGTACTAACAGTGGCTCACAGGTATCGTTTAACAATATCAGCTTTAACTATCCAAGCAGACCAAACGAGATCGCTCTAAATCAGTTGTCTTTTACACTTGCTCCGGGACAAACAGTCGCTTTAGTAGGACCGTCCGGTGCGGGTAAAACAACCGTATTACAACTGCTTCTTAGATTCTATGATCCTGCAAGTGGCTCTATAGAGCTGGATGGCCACCCTATTCAATCCTTAAGCCTGCAGGCTCTACGAGAGAACATCGGCTTCGTATCCCAAGACAGCGTCGTATTTTCCGACGATGTTGCAGCCAACCTACGCTATGGAAAGCTTGACGCAACCGACGATGAAATTCGGCAGGCAGCCACTGATGCACAAGCGTTGGACTTTATTGAACGCCTACCCGAAGGATTCAACACCTACCTCGGAGAGAAAGGAGTCAGACTCTCCGGTGGACAAAGACAACGGCTATCGATTGCCCGTGCTCTTCTCAAGAACCCACCATTGTTGTTACTCGATGAAGCAACCAGTGCGCTGGATGCCGAGAGTGAACGCAAAGTTCAAAAAGCGCTGGAGAGTGCCATGTGCGGCAGAACGACTCTGGTCATCGCCCATCGCTTAGCCACCATTGTGAATGCCGATATGATTTTGGTGTTAGAAGAAGGCCAAGTGGTTGAATCAGGCACGCACTCGGATCTTATAAAAGCGGATGGGCTTTACGCCAAGTTGGCGGCCATGCAGTTTGGTGTGAGTGAGTAGGCCGATAACACCGCTACTTACCAATACAAAAACTAGAAAATATCCGGCCCAACAAGTCATCGCTATCGAAGCGCCCGGTAATCTCATCAAGAGATTGTTGAGCCAACCTGAGCTCTTCTGCCGCCAGCTCGGGCATCTGTGAATTCTGTAAGCGCTCTATAGCCTGACTTGTAGACTCACGAGCTTTCATCAATGCATCCAAATGTCGGCGTCTTGCGCTGAAGACCCCTTCTACTGCGCTGTCGTGTCCAGCGAGAGAGAGTAAATAGGATTGCAACTCCTTAATCCCCTCCCCTTGCTTCGCTGAAATTTGCAACGCCGCTTCAAATTGCTGAGCCACACTCGCCAACTGTGAAGCGTCCACTTTGTCGGATTTATTGACAATAACCGTACGTGGAATTTCGCTATCAATTTCAAGTGCCGGTAAAACAGGGTCACTGGCATCCACCAGTACTAGAACATGATCGGCACTTTGCATTTGTTCTCGCGCACGGCGAATACCTTCCTGCTCCACGACATCATCGGTGTTTCGTAAACCAGCGGTATCGACAATATGAAGCGGCACACCTTCAATAGTGATCTGTTCGCGCAATACATCTCTGGTCGTCCCTTCAATGTCGGTAACGATGGCTGAATCAACACCTGCCAATGCATTTAATAAACTGGATTTACCGGCATTTGTAACACCTGCAATAACAATAGTTAATCCATCACGAAGCCGTTGTCCTTGTTCGGCTTTAGCCAGCAATTCATCAAAGTCAGCTCGCAGTTTATTCGCGCGTGCATGCAACGCGGGTTCTGCTAAGAAGTCTATTTCCTCTTCGCTAAAATCCAGCGCCGCCTCTAACCACACGCGAAGCGCAATTAGCTCTTCCTGGATAAGTTGAACCTGAGTAGAAAACTCACCGCTCATTGAACGGACAGCCGCTTGGGCCGCAGCAACACTGCTGCTGTCTATCAAATCGCTGATAGCTTCAGCCTGAGCTAAGTCCAGTTTGTCATTTAGAAAAGCGCGCTCTGAAAACTCACCCGGTTTTGCCGGGCGCGCACCCAATTCAAGCACGCGTTGCATGATCATATCCAGAACAACGGGCCCACCATGACCCTGTAGTTCAAGGACATCTTCACCAGTGAAAGAATTAGGCGAGACAAAAAGCAACGCTATGCCTTCATCCAGAGAACCGCCCTGAGCATCTAAAAATGCCTGATAGCTGGCAACTCGGGGTTGCAGCGGTTCTGAGCATACTTGGCGGGCGATTTCAGGTGCTAGAGAACCACTGACTCTGACAACGCCTATGCCCGCTCGCCCTGCTCCACTGGCGATAGCCGCTATGGTGTCCCCGCTACTTTGAATCATGGTAGAGGGACACCGGTAAGCGACTTATAGCATCATTTTTTTGAATTGCCGTCAGCCAACACATGTCGGGTGATGTAGTACTGCTGTGCAATTGAAAGGGTGTTGTTAACTACCCAGTACAAAACAAGACCCGCTGGGAAGAAGGCAAAGAAAATACCGAATATTAACGGTAAGAACTGAAATACCTTTGCCTGTATGGGGTCGACCGGAGCCGGATTCAGCTTCTGCTGAATGTACATGGTGGCCGCCATAATGATTGGCAGAATGAAGAAGGGGTCTTTTATCGACAAATCTTGCAACCACAGCATAAATGGGGCTTGTCGCAATTCCACACTCTCCAGAAGCGTCCAATAGAGAGCAATGAACACCGGTATTTGAATAAGCATCGGTAAACAGCCACCCAGTGGGTTCACCTTTTCCTTCTTATACAGCTCCATCGTGGCCTGGCCCATCTTGGCTCGATCATCCCCGTAACGCTCTTTTAGGGATGCAAGCTTCGGCTGAAGTAGTTTCATTTTCGCCATAGAGCGATAGCTGGCTTCTGACAACTTATAAAAAACGGCTTTGATAACGAAGGTTGTGAAAATGATGGCCCAGCCCCAATTTCCGACGAACCCATGAATGGTTTTCAGCAACCAGAACAGAGG
>JAHDGK010000001.1:7673-13983 GCA_020627685.1 Granulosicoccus sp.
AGGTTTTCATCTTCCATATCGCCAAACGATACTTTGGTGTAACGGTCTTCTTCGTTACTCACCACCCCACCAATGTAGGTATTCAGGAATTGTTGCTTTTCGTCAGAGGTACCTGGCTTACGCTTTAACTGTCGATACTGATTTACCGTCCAGTCGGCTCCGGAGCCATTGGCTATTTGATAGTCAACATGGACTTCGTAATTACTTCTGAAGAATGTCAGCGTTTTTGTCACCGTGATTCCAGTACCCGATGTCCAGACGAATGGCACCTTCACGGAGTCTTGGCCATCGGCTAATGTGTAGCTCTCAGCCTCAGGTGTCATTAACTCTCTATGTGTGGGTGCAGGCTCGTTGGCACGCGCTTGCAAACCAGATTCTGCCACGAGGAATCGTAGTGGGTCGTCGCTAACGATTTGAAAAGGAATGTCCGGCTGTTCTATCGAGACCGGATAATCCAGTAGTTTCACACCGACGATAGTTGCACCGCGGGCACTGATTACGATGTCCATGACATCGGTGCTAACAGTGACTGCAGGGATCTCTACACCCGCCTCTGTCGCCGAAGGAGTCGCCACCGACCCTGCAACTGCTGCTGGCAGATCCGCAGAGCTGCTCGGGGCAGCTGGCAGCGTATCAACGGCTGTAGGCGTAGCACCCGGTACATCTGTACTGGTTTGAACGGTTGGGGCTGGCGTGTGGTAATCCTGTAACCAGGTCTGGTAGATGATCAGACACAAGAATCCAAACGCGAGGTAAAGCAGCAGTCGTTGGGTTTCCATTAATTCTTCGTGTGGTCGTTAAGTTGATCGGTAGATACGTTGTCCGCCAAAGAAGCAGCCTCGTTCAAGGCATCGCAGTGTTCTGCACTGTGCTGTGATTGAGTCACAGCCTGTTCTTCTCTCTGCGGCACTGGATCATATCCACCAGGGTGAAAAGGATGACATCGGCAAATGCGTCGGGTAGCAAGCCACCCGCCGCGCATTGTGCCGTATGATTCGATTGCTTCAGCGGCATACGCCGAGCAGCTGGGAACAAACCGACATCGCGGAGGTAACAGCGGACTCACCCAGCGTCTGTAGAAAGCTATCAGCCGAAGCATGGCTTATTATCGCCTGTTTTCGGGTCGAGTGCTTAGCCTTAGCTCAGGAAAATTGCGCAAACTTTGCACAAGTGCTCTGCTCATTTCCGTCGATATTTGGAAATAATCTTCCGGCATAGCGAATCTATGGAACGTCTAAGCCCGGCTACCGGCTCTGCAGCTGCTGCATCACGGTTCATGACAACGAGTTGTAACCCGTCCATATCACCACGATGATGGCGATACGATTCCCGAGCAACACGCTTTATTTTGTTTCTATCAACCGCGCGTTTGGCTCTTTTCTTAGCGATGGCCAGACCCAGTTTTGATGACTGGGTAGTGTCTTCACGTACAAGAATGGTCCAGTAGCGATCCGAAAATCGCTGGTTTTTCTTGAACACACACGAATAATCAGCGCCGGTTAGTAACCGCGCTGATCTTGGAAACGATACAGTGTTGATGTGGCCCTCCGACGAATTGCCGGTGGCTTCAGGGTGCTGCGGTGTCTGAGAGGCTGCGCCGGACTTAGCCGCCGAGTCAGCTCCAGACATTAGGCGCTTAAGCGAGCCCTACCCTTACGACGACGAGCTGCCAATACAGCACGTCCACCACGAGTCGCTTTACGCGCTCTGAAACCGTGGGTGCGAGCACGCTTGATTTTGCTCGGTTGATACGTTCTTTTCATGTCTGCTGTACTCGGATTGCAGCCCAACAGGCTGCGGGCATCTTTAACGAACCCACAATATTAATATGTCAGATCTCAACAGTCAACCGAAGATCGGGCAGAATCTACCGGGTGTCGGTATATTTCTTACCGATGCTGCATGGGAAGATGGAGATACTTTGTTATTTGGATTGAATAGTAGTGTGTGATTCGCGTAAAGTCACATGCCCGCAATCCTCCTCTGTGCCGTGCACAGACCACTCTGTTAAGGAGATTGTTTCGCTTCGGAGAACTCGCTGTTGAGAGCACCACTTTGGGATCGCTGTCTGTCACAGCTTGAAGCAGAATTATCGGATCAGCAGCTAAACACCTGGATCAGACCTCTTCAAGCTCAGCATATAAACGATCAGCTGAGAATACTTGCGCCCAATCGATTTGTATTGGATATGGTGCAAAGTAGCTTTCGTGCACGTATTCAAGAGATTGCCACCGCCTTAGTTGCACCCGAGACAGTAGATGTTGTCCTAGTCATTGGATCGGAGATGCTGCATAGCTCACTGTCATCCAGTTCAGAGGCAGGAAATACCCGTCAGACGCACCCCTCCTTTGACAGTTCAAGCGGTGGCCGCGGGTCTTCCACGGTGGACGCACCCTCCTTCGGTCGCGCCGTACCGGAACACTCTCAAATCGCTAAAAGCGTCCCTAAACATGAGTCCAACCTGAAGCCTCAATTTAGTTTCACCACGTTGGTTGAAGGTAAAAGCAATCAATTAGGTCGAGCGGCTGCCCTGCAAATTGGCGGTAGTCCGGGTACAGCTTATAACCCCTATCTTATTTATGGCGCGTCTGGATTGGGGAAAACCCACTTAATGCAAGCCATCGGTAATGAAATAGTGGCCAATAATCCAGACGCTCGCGTCCTGTATATAAATTCAGAACGCTACGTTGCTGAGATGGTCAGTGCGCTGCAACACGGCAAAATGCATGAGTTCAAAGCGTTTTATCGAGGTTTGGACGCTCTACTTATCGATGATGTCCAGTTTTTCGCCGGCAAAGAACAAACTCAGGAAGAGTTTTTTCATAACTTCAATGCATTGTTTGAAGGCAACCAGCAAATTGTATTGACCTGCGATCGCTACCCCAAAGAAGTCAATGGTTTAGAAGAACGCTTGAAAACCCGCTTCGGCTGGGGCTTATCTGTCGCGATCGAACCACCTGAATTAGAAATGCGCGTTGCTATCTTGAACAGTAAGGCTGAACAGAACGGCATTACCCTGCCCTCCGAAGTCAGCTTCTTTGTGGCCAAGCGCATACGAAGCAATGTGCGGGAACTCGAAGGCGCCTTGAAACGAATCATTGCGAATTCTCAGTTGATAGGCACACCGATTACGCTGGAGTTTGCTCGCGAAGCACTTGCTGACCTTTTAGCCGTACAAGCAAAAACAGTCACAGTAGAGAATATTCAGAAAACCGTCGCTGAGTACTATAAGATCCGACTATCTGACTTATCAGGAAAGTCTCGGTCTCGATCGGTCGCAAGACCGCGTCAATTAGCCATGACACTGGCCAAAGATCTAACCAGCAAAAGTTTGCCGGAAATAGGCAAAGCTTTTGGCGGACGGGATCATACGACAGTGCTGCACGCTACCCGCAAAATAAGCGAGCTACGAGAATCTGATGATGTCATTAGAGAAGATTACAGCAACCTGATGAGAACATTATCGAGTTGAGACAACCTCAAATAACGAGGGAGAATTGGTAAGGATAAACCTGTGGATAACAGTGTGCGCTTTTGTGGATGTTTTAGTGCCCATGTAGTTATCCACAATCCACACACAGATATCCAATACGGTCCAACGATAGTTATACAGACACAGAAAAGAATTTAAGATATTGATTTTAAAGGAATAAACTCAGTTATCCTCAGAGTTATTGTTCAGTAATAGTAGTAATAATCATACAAATATAAACAAAACTTCTTTTTTTAAACGCCATGAAATTCAGTGCACAACGAGAGACCTTACTAGCTCCACTACAGCATGTAGTTGGTGCGGTTGAACGTCGTCAAACGACTCCGATACTCGGTAATGTTTTGATGCAGGCAGATGATGGTTATTTGACACTCACTGCTTCTGACTCAGAAATCGAAATGATGGCTAGAGTTGAAATGCACATAGACCGACCAGGTGCAACGACAGTTCCTGCAAGAAAGCTATTAGAAATTTGTAAACATCTACCGGACTCAGCCAGAGTAGATTTTGATTATTCTGGTGATAAAGTCATTTTCAAATCAAGCCGCAGTAAATTCACCTTAGCAACCCTACCCCCTGAGGAATTTCCAAGGGTTGAAGAACTGGATTCGCCGCAAAGAGTGGTTTTAACTGCCGATGTCTTACACAGCTGCATAAAGAACACTGCGTTCTCCATGGCTCAACAGGATGTTCGTTTTTATCTCAACGGAATGTTGTTAGAAATTGGAGCTGACCGGTTGTCATGTGTTGCTACCGACGGGCATCGTCTTGCCTACGCACAATGCGATACAGACGCGGAACCAGAAACACCTGTCAGAGCAATCATCCCTCGAAAAAGTATTGGTGAACTACAACGTTTACTAGGTGGTGTAGATGCAGCTGAGCCAGTTACCCTACTCGTCACCGCTCAACATCTCCAAGTTCAAGTAGGCGGTGTTCGATTAAGCACCAAGTTGATAGACGGACGTTTTCCAGACTACAACCGAGTTATTCCCATTGACGGCAACAAGGAATTGTTGATCGATTGTCAAACACTCAAGCAATCGTTAACCAGAGCATCCGTTCTTTCCAATGAGAAATACAGAGGCGTCCGTATAGCTCTCCAGTCAGGCACTCTCACCATATCCAGTAACAACCCCGACCAAGAAGAAGCGATTGATGAGTTGGAAGTCGATTACTCCGGTGAATCTGCAGAAATTGGTTTCAACGTCACTTATTTACTGGATGTACTGAATGCTATTGACAGTGAAAACGCGAGAATTTTGATCAAAGATGGCAATAGCAGTGCGTTGGTTACCCCGGAAAATACCAGCGACAGCAAATATGTTGTCATGCCTATGCGTCTGTGATTCTAACGAAACTGGATATTTCGAATTTCCGCAATATCCAGTCACTGACGTTTGAGCCCCATACCAGCCTTAATCTGATATCGGGAAAGAATGGGTCTGGAAAAAGCTCCATACTGGAATCTATCCAGTGCTTATCCACAGGCCATTCATTCCGAACTCGCCGTGCTCGCGAACTAATCCAACGAAATTCTGAGGCTTTTGCCGTCACCGCCCTATTCCGTGACCCTGAGTCTTCCCGTGATCATCGTGCCGGTCTTCAACGGCAACGGGATGGAAAAACGGATATGCGGCTTGATTTTCAAGAAATTTCAAGCATTGCAGAAGTTACCCGCCTACTTCCCATCAAATCTCTGACCCCAGATAGCCATAAACTGATTCAGGAAGGCCCAGAAGAACGCCGCCAATTCCTTGATTGGGGTGTGTTCCACGTGGAACCTTCGTTTTTTGAGATCTGGCGTCAATTCAAACGATCACTGTCCCAGCGAAACCAATTATTGCGCGATGGAGGTTCCTCTCAGGAACTGAGTTCCTGGGATGCGCTTTTTCTGGAATCTTCAAACAAAATCGATGAGTTTCGCCGTAAATACGTTGAGGCTCTGGCAAAAGCGCTAGAAATCCGGCTAAACACCCTCGAATCAGTGTTCCACGTGGAACTTCAATACCGCTCAGGTTGGTCCGCAGATTTTGAGTTATCAGAATTACTGGTTAGGAATGCGGATTACCACCGGCGTATGAAAACGACAACAGATGGGCCTCATCGCGCTGAAATGCTCATGCTGTCCGATGGGATCCCAGCAAAACAAATGCTTTCGCGTGGCCAGCAGAAAGTCCTTGTGTATTTACTGCACTTGTCGCAATTGGACTTGCTGCAGACCATTCAAAAGCGTCAGGCTATCGTTTTATGCGATGACTTGACCTCGGAACTAGACAGCGATCATTCACAACGAGTTATTCAGCAATTAGTCGATTTACGAGGTCAGATATTTGTTTCGGGCGTAGATTTGAGTGTTCTAGAAATCCAGAACCATGAAAGGATTCACATGGTCAACGGAAACATCGAAAAGGTAGTATGATTACGGGGTTACGCTAACCAGATAGATCGAATGAGCGATAATCCCAGTTACGATTCCTCCAATATCAAAGTCCTCAAAGGACTAGATGCGGTTCGCAAGCGTCCAGGCATGTATATCGGTGATACCGATGACGGTACTGGGCTGCACCATATGGTCTTCGAGGTTGTAGATAATTCCATTGATGAAGCATTAGCAGGGCACTGCAGCGCCATCAATGTCGTCATCCATACGGATGAATCTGTCAGCGTGTCAGATGACGGTCGTGGCATACCCGTAGATATCCACAAGGAAGAGGGTAAATCCGCAGCAGAAGTCATCATGACCGTTCTGCACGCTGGTGGGAAATTTGACGACAATTCCTACAAGGTATCCGGTGGATTACACGGGGTAGGTGT